>NZ_CP070480.1:600000-1200000 GCF_016924835.1 Rothia sp. ZJ932
GTCGCTCAAGCATCACTCACAGCCGAACAACCAGTTTCTGGTCTAGAACACAAAACTCAGTTCTGCAGAGGTATCGTTCGCCTGAACCCGGCAAACGGCGCCCTTACCTGCCACCTTCACGGTGAGACCGGCTCACACCTTTTACACGCCGCCTCAGAAGCAAACGCCCTCATAGAATTCGAGCCCAGTAACAGCTACGTACCGGGTGATAGCGTAAAAGTACACCTGCTCCCGGGCGCACTTTTTCACTGACCCAAGAAAAACCAAAAGAAAGATTTTTCGTGAACATACCCCACCACCTCACCCACGTCCGCGCTGATGGCAGCGCCCACATGGTCGATGTAACAGAGAAATCAGAAACCACCCGCACCGCCGTTGCAGAGGGTTTCGTGCGTACCCGATCAGACGTCATCGAGCAGATTTTTGACGCAGATTTGCCTAAAGGGGACGCTCTGCCGGTAGCTCGCGTCGCGGCTATCTTGGGTGCCAAGAAAACCCCCGACATCATTCCCCTGTGCCACCCCCTACCCCTGGGTAAAATTACGGTAGATTTCGATCGCCTTGCCGAGGCTGTGCGCATCGAAGTCTCCGTCAAAACCCGCGGCGTCACAGGGGTCGAGATGGAGGCACTCACCGCCGTCTCATCCGCCGCTCTCACCGTGTTCGACATGATTAAAGCCGTCGATAAACACGCAGTCATCGACGGTATTCGAGTGCTGAGTAAATCCGGTGGAAAATCCGGGGATTGGTCAGTGAACAATGACTAAAAAAGAACCGCTGATGATGGAGGGAAAACCCGCCCGCGCGCTGGTCATCGTCTCATCAACTCGCGCCTCCAAAGGCATCTACCCCGATAAATCAGGCCCTATCGCCGTGGAATGGTTGCGCTCGCAGGGCTTTGAGACCCCGGACGCCACCGTGGTGGCAGATGCTGATATGCCCGCCTATTTCGCATCCGTCATTGAGGCAGGCAACCTACCCACCGTCATTCTGACCTCCGGTGGCACCGGCTTGAACACCGATGACCAAACTGTTGAAGCGGTGCGCCCCCACCTCGATAAAGAAGTGCCGGGCATTATGCACGCCTTTTGGACGCTGGGACTCACCAACACCCCCGCCGCCGTCCTCTCCCGCGGAGTTGCCGGCACCATCGGTACCACTTTCATTATGACTTTGCCTGGTTCGGTGGGGGGTGTGACTGATGGCGTCACCACTCTTGAAAAACTCCTCCCACACATCATTCGTCAGCTACAGGATTACCATGATCACTAACGAGCACCTCGCCCAGTACCCCGCCACGGAACCAGCCACCTCAGCGGTGGTTCACACCGACATCATCGAAGATCGTCTCGAAGACTACTACCAGCAGTGGCGCGAAGCCGTCATGATCCCTGGCATGGGAGCCCTCGTTATTTTCGACGGTATTGTGCGCGATCATGACCACGGTGAATCGGTCGCTGGCCTCTCTTATTCGGCACACCCCCTCGCCACCGAAAAAATCGCCGAGGTTGTAGCAGCAGTCGTCGAGGCAACCCCCGGCGTGCGAGCGCTAGCGGTGCATCGAGTCGCCGATATTCCCATTGGTGAATCAGCCCTCACCGTTATGGCTGCTGCAGCTCACCGCGGTCTAGCTTTTGATATCTGCGAAAAAATCGCGGACGATATTAAGGCGATGGTTCCCATCTGGAAGGAACAGACCCTTACCGATGGCAAAGTTGAATGGGTAGGAATCGAATCCTCATGCTAGAGAACTTCAGCTCCATCGAACTACAGCTTTACCGCAGGCAGATGATTCTGCCGGAGTGGGGAGCCGCCGCCCAAAATACCCTCAAGGACGCGCACCTTGTTGTTGTCGGCGCTGGTGGGCTGGGATCTCCTGCACTGCTTTACCTCGCTGCTGCGGGAATTGGTACGCTCACTGTTATCGACGATGATCAGGTGGAGCTTTCTAACCTTCACCGCCAGATTATTCATACTTTTGCTGCCGCGGGTAACTCTAAGACCGAATCGGCAGCTTACGCCATGCGATCGCTTAATCCCACTATTACGGTGCGCACGGTGCAAGAGCGCTTGAGTAACAAGAACGCTCACTCTCTGTTTGCTGATGCTGATGCAGTGCTCGATGGTAGCGACAATTTTGAGACTCGGTACCTGGTCTCGCGGGCCTGCGCTGAGGCTGGCATACCGCATATTTGGGGTGCCATTCTTGGCTTTGACGCGCAGATGAGCGTTTTCTGGCAGGGGAGGGGGCCAGTGTATGAGGATCTTTACCCGGTGATGCCTGCTCCCGGTTCAGTGCCTAACTGCGCGACCGCTGGCGTCCTTGGACCACTGGCGGGTGTTGTGGGCACCTCCATGGCGCTAGAAACTTTAAAACTGCTGACCGGTGTGGGCATACCGATGATTGGTACGGTGGGGTACTACTCGGGGCTTGATGGGCGCTGGGACTACATTCCTCTCAAGGCATCTGAGCGCCGTGAAAATACTTCTGAGCTTCCCTTTATACAGAGTTCTGAAAATTCGCAAGGTTCAGATGAACCTAGCGTAACAATTGGTCATAAAAATTTTATTGACGTGTCATCGCTTTCTTTTGAATCACCGCAAGAGGTGGAGGTTGAACAGATTGAGGGGCTCTTGGGTGAGGGTGAGATCAACCTCATCGATGTTCGCGAAAAACACGAGTTTGATGCTTTAGCTATTCCTGGTGCTATTCACCTGCCTCTGTCGCGCCTGGAGCAGCTGCAGAATGAGGGTGGCGATTTCGCTGAAATTTCAGAGCTTTTGATGGTAGATGATAAGCCGGTGATTCTATACTGCGCGGCAGGGGTGCGCTCGCTGCGTGCTCAAAGCATCTTGGCGGACGCAGGTGTGGGGGCTTTTGCTTCCCTAGCAGGGGGTATCAATGCCTGGCTTGAGAACGCTTGACGTGGAAAATAAATTTGAATTAGCGAACATTTTTATTTGGTATTTTTAATACCTATTTTTTTGTAGGCTTGGGTGTATGACTCAGACATCGTATGTACCCGGCCCGGACGGCCCGGTCTCTGACCGCCTCATTAAGTTTGGAAAGTTCTTCTCTAAATGGGAAGAATCAGAAGATAACCGCACCGTCTACCGTCAGGGTGGGCGCAAAGGCGATGTCTTCTATCGCGACCGCTGGAGCTACGACAAGGTTGTACGCTCCACCCACGGTGTTAACTGTACCGGCTCATGCTCCTGGCAGGTATACGTCAAAGACGGCGTGATTACCTGGGAAGCTCAGGCAACCGATTACCCCACCATTGGCCCCGACCGTCCCGAGTACGAACCCCGCGGCTGCCCCCGCGGTGCTGCGTTCTCGTGGTACACCTACTCACCTACCCGCGTAAAGTACCCCTACATTCGCGGTCCCCTGCTTGAAATGTACCGCGAGGAAAAGGCACGCATCGGTGACCCCGTTGAAGCCTGGACCGCTATCGTCTCAGACCCCGCAAAGCGCAACCGCTACGTGACTGCCCGCGGTAAGGGCGGTTTGGTGCGTGCTACCTGGACTGAGGCATTGGAAATCGTCGCTGCCGCCCAGATTCACACCATTCGTACTTACGGTCCTGACCGTAACATCGGCTTCTCACCCATTCCTGCTAAGTCAATGGGTTCACACGCCTCCGGCGCTCGTTACATCGAGCTCATGGGTGGCGTTATGACCTCCTTCTACGACTGGTACGCTGACCTGCCCGTGGCATCACCCCAGGTTTTCGGTGACCAGACAGACGTCCGCGAATCGGGTGACTGGTGGGACGCCACCTACCTCATGATGTGGGGTTCAAACATTCCCGTGACCCGTACCCCTGATGCTCACTGGATGGCTGAGGTTCGCTACCGCGGTACCAAAGTTGTCACCGTGTCACCGGACTACGCTGATAATACCAAGTTCGCCGATGAGTGGTTGCCCGCTCAGCCCGGTACGGACGCAGCGTTGGCTATGGCAATGGGGCACGTGATTCTCAAGGAAAACTTTGTGGATCAGCGCGTAGAGTTCTTTGAAGACTACGTCACCACCTACACCGACTTCCCCTTCTTGGTTCGCCTCGAAACCCGTGAAGACGGCACCAAGGTTCCCCATAAGTTTGTGAAGGCTTCAGACCTTTCCATTGGAGAGGGTCAGGCTGATGCTGACTTCAAGACCGCTCTTATTAACCGTGACAACGGTGAGGTCTTTATTCCTAACGGCACCTTGGGTCACCGTTACAACGAAGAAGACATGGGCAAGTGGAACCTTGATTTGAACGGCGTTAAACCCGCCCTTTCCATCAACGATGTTGCCGGTGGTGCTACCGGCGTTGCCGAAATTAAGCTGCCGGCCTTCGATACTCCTGACGGTGCCGGTCACGTGGTCTCACGCGGTGTTCCCACCCTCATGGTGGAGGGTATGGAAGTCACCACCGTCTTTGACTTGATGCTGGCACAGTACGGTATCGGTCGTCCCGGTTTGCCCGGTAACTGGGCAAAGGGTCTTGACGATGTGACCACCGAGTACACCCCCGCATGGCAGGAAGAAATCACTTCGGTACCCGCCGAGGCCGTTATTCGTGTGGCACGTGAATTTGCACAGAACTCCATTGATTCAAAGGGTCGCACTATGATTATTCTTGGTGCGGGTATCTGTCAGTGGTACCACGGTGATGCTACCTACCGCGCTATCTTGGCGCTGCTGATGATGTGTGGCTGTGAAGGCCGCAACGGCGGCGGCTGGGCTCACTACGTGGGTCAGGAAAAGGCTCGCCCGATCACCGGTTGGGCGCATATGGCGAACGCTCTTGACTGGGTTCGCCCTCCACGCACCCAGGCAGGTACCTCCTTCTGGTACATGCACACCGACCAGTGGCGTCTTGATGGTTACTCCGCTGACTCCCTGCAATCTCCCCTTGCCAAGGGTGAACTCAAGGGCGTTCACACCGCCGATATTCTGGCGCGCTCTGCCCGCATGGGGTGGATGCCTTTCTACCCGCAGTTCCCCGAGAATTCACTGGATTTGGCCGATAAGGCAGCGGTAGCTGTCGAATCAGGCGCCGCTGAGAACCCTGCTGCTTACGTTGCAGGACGCTTGAACTCAGGAGACCTTGAATTCTCGGTTGAAGACGTGGATAACCCCGTCAACTGGCCGCGCACTTTGATGCTCTGGCGTAACAACTTGCTGGGTTCGTCCGCTAAGGGTGAAGAGTACTTCCTCAAGCACTTACTCGGTACCCACAACAACGTCATGGGTGCCGGTGACTCAGATGTGCATCCGCGTGAAATCAAGTGGCACGAGAACGCTCCCGAGGGCAAACTTGACCTGTTGGTGACTGCGGACTTCCGTATGACCTCATCTACCCTGTCATCGGATATCGTGTTCCCGACCGCTACCTGGTACGAGAAGTTCGATATTTCATCGACCGACATGCACCCTTACATTCACGCCTTCACCCCGGCTATTGACCCGCCGTGGGAGGCTAAGACTGACTACCAGACCTTCAAGGAACTGGCGTACGTCTTCTCCAAGTTGGCTGCTAAGCACCTGGGCACTCGTAAAGATGTTGTCTCTGTGCCTTTGCAGCATGACACTCCCGGTCAGATTGCCCAGCCCGGCGGTCATGCCCCGGACTGGAAGAACCAGGGCGTCAAGGGTATTCCCGGCAAGAACATGCCGATTTTCACGGTGGTCGAGCGTGACTACCCGGCTCTGTACGATATGTACACCTCGGTGGGTCCGCTGCTCTCGAAGCTCGGTACTACCACCAAGGCAATCACTGTTGATGTTAATCCGCAGCTGGCGAAGCTGGCGGAGGAGCACGGTGTGATGAACTCCGGTAAGGGCGAGGGGCTACCCGCACTCGATACTATCGAGAAGCTGGTTGATACCATCTTGGCGCTCTCGGGTACCTCAAACGGTCCGGTAGCTATTGCTGGCTTCAAACAGCTCGAAAAGCGAGTGGGCAAGAAGTTCGTTCACTTGGCTGAGGGCAACGAAGAAAAGCGTATTACGTTCCGTGATACCCAAGATCGCCCCTGCCCGGTCTTTACCTCACCCGAGTGGTCAGGTTCAGAAACCGGCGGCCGCCGCTACGCTCCCTTCACACTGAACATCGAGCAGCTCAAGCCCTTCCACACGCTCACCGGCCGTATGCACTTCTTCTTGGATCACGACTGGATGAACGAGATGGGCGAGCAGATGCCGACCTACCGTCCACCGCTGGATATGCATAAGCTCTTCAACCAGCCGATTCTGGGTACACAGCAGGACGAGGTCACCATTGCGGTGCGTTACATGACCCCGCACAACAAGTGGGCTATCCACTCGTCCTACCACGACAACCTTTACATGCTGGCGCTTTCTCGCGGTGGCTCCCACGCATGGATTTCCCCGCAGGACGCCGAGCGTATTGGTGTCAAGGACAACGACTGGATCGAGTGCATCAACGACGGCGGTGTCTTCGTTGGACGCGCGGTGGTCTCACACCGTCTGCCACAGGGAGTTGTCTATGTTCACCACGCCCAGGAACGTCTGGTCGATACTCCCAAGTCGGAGGCAACCGGCAAGCGCGGCGGTATTCACAACTCGGTGACCCGAATTCTTGTGAAGCCCACCCACCTTATCGGTGGTTACGCGCACCAGGCATACGCCTTCAACTACCTGGGACCGACCGGTAACCAGCGAGATATTGTTTCCGTTATTCGCCGCCGCAAGCAGGAGGTAACCTACTAATGCGCGTTATGGCTCAAGTTTCAATGATTATGGCACTGGATAAGTGCCTGGGTTGCCACACCTGTTCGGTAACCTGTAAGCAGGCGTGGACTAACCGTACCGGTACTGAGTATGTGTGGTTCAATAACGTCGAAACCCGCCCCGGTTTGGGTTACCCCAAGCGTTACGAGGATCAGGAGAAGTGGAAGGGCGGCTGGCAGCTGAACAAGCGCGGACGTCTGGAACTCAAAGGCGGTAACCGCTTCAAGAAGCTCTTTACCCTCTTTGCATCTCCTGTTCAGCCCGAGATGAGTGACTACTACGAGCCGTGGACCTACGATTACGAGAACCTCACTAACGCTCCTTTGGGCGATGACTTTCCCGTTGCTGCACCGAAGTCTTTGATTACCGGTGAAGACACCGCTATTGACTGGTCAGCGAACTGGGACGATGACCTCGGCGGTACTTTTGTGACCGGTAACGAGGATCCCATCGTGCAGAAGATCCGTCAGGAATCAGAAGAGAAGATCAAGTTCGAATTCGAAAAGACCTTCATGTTCTACCTGCCGCGCATCTGCGAGCACTGCCTGAATCCCTCCTGCATGGCGTCCTGCCCCTCAGGTGCTATCTACAAGCGTGAAGAAGATGGCATTGTACTGGTTGATCAGGATCAGTGCCGCGGTTGGCGTCAGTGCATCACCGGTTGCCCCTACAAGAAGATTTACTTCAACCACGCATCGGGTAAGGCAGAAAAGTGTACTTTCTGCTACCCCCGTATCGAGCACGGTATTCCTACCGTTTGCGCGGAAACCTGTGTGGGTCGTATGCGCTACATCGGTATCTTCCTCTACGACGCTGATCGTGTGACCGAGGCTGCGTCAGTACCCGATGAGAAGGATCTGTACGAGGCACAGCTTGATTTGATGCTTGACCCCTTCGATCCCCAGGTCATTTCTGAGGCGAAAAAGAGCAATATTCCCTCAGCATGGATTGAAGCTGCACAGAAGTCACCGGTCTACAAGCTGGCGAAGGAATGGAAGATTGCTCTTCCGCTTCACCCCGAATACCGCACCATGCCCATGGTCTGGTATGTGCCGCCGCTGTCACCGATTATCGACTTGCTCAAGGAACAGGGGCACGACGCTGAATCCAAGGACAACCTCTTTGGTGCCATCGACTCCCTGCGTATTCCCGTCGAGTACCTGGCAGAGCTCTTCACCGCTGGCGATAAAACCATCATCGTTGACGTGCTGAAGAAGCTGGCAGCAATGCGCTCCTACATGCGTGATATCACCCTCGGCAACGTGGGTAACGAAGAAATCGCTAACGCTGTGGGTATGACCGGTGCTCAGATGTACGAAATGTACCGCCTCATGGCTATCTCAAAGTACGACGAGCGCTACGTAATTCCCGCAGCTCACATGGAAGATGCCCACAACCTCGAAGAGATGGGCTGCTCGCTGGAAGGCGAGGGTGGTCCCGGCATGCTCTACGACGATGCCTTCTCGGGCATGGGCGACCGCCCTGTTCCGGTCTCAGCCGGTTCTTATGCCAACGCCCAGCGAGCTGACGGTAAGGTCAACATTTTCATGTGGGACGGCAACGGTCGCCCCGATGCCCTGTTCCCCGATACCACCAGTTCTAAGAAGGCGTAGGCAGTGGCGGGATTTTTCTCTAAACTCATGGGCAAGGCGGGTTCGGCAACCGAACCCACCCCCGGCGCGTCCGCGCCTTCTTTCGACACGGTAGTGCCCGGTAGCACTGACCCTTTCGATGCTGACCTCGGTCAGGCAACTGAGGGTCAGCAGGTCATCTATCAGGTGGCATCTGTGCTCATGCTCTACCCCGATACTGAAATTCAGGCGTTGATTCCCGAACTGCGTCAGCTAGCCCAAGAAGTGGGGGAGACCCCGCTCGTTGAGGCGATTGATGACGTTGCACACTGGTACGAATCAGCACCCATGGAGGACGTTGCCGCCTCCTACGTGCAGGAATACGACCTTTCGCGGCGTCATTCCTTTCATCTTTCGTACTGGACTGAAGGAGATACCCGCCGACGCGGCGAAGCCCTTACCCGGTTTAAAAAGATGTACCGCGACTCGGGTATGGTGACTAACCTTCATGGTGAACTGCCCGATTACCTGCCACTCGTGCTTGAATTTACCGCCCTGGTAGATTCACGTGCTGGACGCGCATCCTTGCAGGCATACCGCCCTTCCCTAGAGCTGTTGCGTCTTGCTTTGCGCGATGACAATCTTGCTTTCCACAAACTGGTGGAGTGCATCTGCGATAGCTTGCCGGGAGAATCCCCGCAAACAGCCCAGGAAATTCAGAAGCTCGCACGGGCAACCCCGCCCGCTGAGTCAGTGGGGCTTGATCCCACAGACCCGCGTCTTCTGCCCCTGTTGCAACCTGCACCCGTGCCCTCATCCCTGACTGAAGTTTCTACCAGGAGTTAAACCGATGAACCTTCTAGATCTGTTCCTCTGGGGCATTTTGCCCTATATGTCCATCGTGATTCTCATCGGTGGTACCCTCTGGCGCTACAAGTACGATCAGTTTGGTTGGACTACCCGCTCATCTCAGGTCTATGAATCTAAGATGTTGCGTATCGCCTCCCCGCTGTTCCACTACGGTCTGGTGGGCGTTCTTGCCGGTCACATCGCGGGTCTGCTGATTCCTGCAAGCTGGACCGCGGCACTGGGCATTTCAGATGATGTGTACCACATGATGGCTTTGGTCCTTGGTCTGCCCTTTGGTATTGCGGTTACTGTTGGTTTGGTAATGATGGTTTACCGTCGCCGCACCACCGCCACCGTGTTCCGCGCAACCACTGTGAATGACAAGATCATGTACATCTTCTTGATGGGCGCTATTGTTCTGGGCATTGGCGTCACTATTCTTAGTGCTTTCCAGGGGCATCACGGTCACAACTACCGCGGAGATATTTCACCGTGGTTCCGCTCTGTGCTGATTTTCCAGCCTGATATTGAGCTGATGCACAATGTGCCTTTCACCTTCAAAGCGCACATCATTGTTGCTTTCTTGCTTTTTGCTCTGTGGCCTTTTACCCGCCTAGTTCACGCTTTTACCGCGCCTTTGCATTACCTGTTCCGTCCTTACATTGTTTACCGTGGACGCGGCAGCGAGGGTCGCGGCGCACGTTCACCGCGTCGTGGCTGGGAGCCTTTGGCGACCGCAGCCAAGCTGTCTGATAAGAGCGCTCGTGAACAGCGTAAAAACCGTGAACGCGCGTCTCGCTAATCAAGAATTTTTTACTATTTCTTTCACACAGTATTGAATGAGGAATTCATGAGTACTACAACACTCGAGCGTGACCCTAAACTGCAGGGTGGGCTCAAATACACCATCATGGCGGCGTGTGCCTCAATGATTGGTTTCTGGAGCTGGACTATGATTGGTCCGCTCGCCAAGTACTACACCGAAACCTACGGTCTGACTGAGGGGCAGCGTTCTTTGCTGATCGCGACCCCCGTTATCGTCGGTTCACTGGCGCGTATTCCGGTGGGCGCACTCACTGACCGTTACGGTGGTCGCATCATGTTCACCATTATGCTGACCTTCACCGGTTTAATGGTTCTGGTTACCGGCTTGGTGGGTCAGATGGGTAGCTTCCCCTTGCTGCTGCTAGTTGCCTTCTTCCTGGGCGTCGGCGGTTCAATCTTCGCGGTGGGCATCCCCTTCGCTTCAGCATGGTTTGAACCCCACCGTAAGGGTCTTGCTACCGGTATTTTCGGTATGGGTATGGTCGGTACCGCGTGTGCTGCTTTCTTCAACCCCCGTATGCTTCAGGCTTTCGGTTATTTCCCTACCCACCTGATTATGACCTGCGTGGCTCTGATCTACGCCTGCGTTGTCTGGTTCTTCTTGAAGGATTCACCGGTGATGAAGGCTGCTAAACCTGAGCCTGTCATGCCTAAGATTCTTCGCGTATCTAAGGTTCTGGTGACCTGGCAACTGTGCTTTATCTATGCAGTTGTCTTCGGTGCTTTCGTTGCCTTCTCGAACTTCCTCTCCACCTATATGCAGAACATCTATGGTTACGAGGCTGTTGCTGGCGGTACTTTCGCCGCAATGTTCGCTGCCTGCGCCGTGCTTGCTCGCCCCTTCGGTGGTGTTGCGGCAGATAAGTTCGGTGGAAAGCTGACTACCCTGGTTGTTTTTGTTGCGGTGGCAGTACTGGTTGTGCTGATTGCTTTCGAGCCCGCATCCACCGGTTTGAACGCTCTCTTGCACGTTGTGACGGCATTCTTCGTTGGCTTCGGCACCGGTACCATTTACGGCTGGTTGGGCAAGGTTGTTCGCCCGCAAGATATCGGTACCGTATCGGGTCTGGTATCAGCAGCCGGTGGTCTGGGCGGTTATTTCCCGCCTCTGATCATGGGTGCAGCCTACACCGCGAACGAAAGCTACGCATGGGGTCTGTACGCCCTAGCGATCATCTGCATTGTTTCGCTTCTTGTCTCACTGTGGATGAAATCAGATAAGAACGCGGTACGTCCCTCATAAACACATATACGGTTGGGGTAGAGAGAACCCCGGCAATCTTTGAAATGCTAGGTATCTTCAAAGACTGTCGGTGAACTTACCTCATCTACTGGGCATTAGCCTTGAATAAAAGCACCACTTTCCCGTTCTTTAGGAGTAGGGGGAGTGGTGCTTTTATGTTGGCTGTGGCACACTTGAGAAGACAAATTAAATAGTGCCGTTTACAGCTAGGCGGGAGAGACTGCGCGAAAGCGCCGGGTGAATAACCGGTTGATAGCGTAGCGCCGAAGGAGCAAACCCTCCCCGGGAAACTCTCAGGCAAAAGTACCGCTAGCTCAGGCAACTCTGGAGAGGGGCGTGACACCTCCACCGAAGGGGCAAGCGAAAACCTATCGCGCGAGTGTAAGGTTTTGGTGAAAACTCTCAGGTTTATAACAGAGTGGGGAGGGCACTAACCGTCACTGCGGCGGCTAGTCTTTGCGCCTTTTCACCAGGAGAGTTTTTTCCATGACCTTCATTGACCGTCACCTTGGCTCTAACGCTACTGACACCGAGCATATGCTGGGCACCCTCGGTTATGATTCTTTGGCATCGTTGGTTGATGCTGTTGTTCCTTCCCGGATTCGTGTGGAGGGGGAACTGGACCTTCCTGAGCCGTTGAGTGAGCTCGAGGCGCAGACCAAGATTGCCCAGTACGCCGCTGAGAACAGCGTACACGCCCAGATGATTGGTGCCGGTTACTATGACGCCATTACTCCGGCTGTCATTCGCCGCAATATTTTGGAGAACCCCGGCTGGTACACCTCCTACACCCCCTATCAGCCCGAGATTTCCCAGGGCCGCCTTGAGGCTTTGCTGAACTTCCAGAACACTGTCATGGAGCTGACCGGCTTACCGGTTGCTAATGCGTCCTTGCTCGATGAATCAACCGCTGTGGCTGAGGCTGCTGTGATGATGCACCGCGCCAACAAGAAGGTGAAGAACGGCTTCTTTGCTATCGACGCCGGTGTTCTGCCGCAGACTCTTTCTGTGGTTAAGGGCCGTGCGGACGCGCTGGGTATTGACTTTGTGGTGACTGACTTTGCAGACGGTCTGCCCGAGGGCGATCTGTACGGTCTTATCCTTGCCTACCCCACCCACGACGGTCAGGTGCGCGATTTGCGTGAGATTGTTGCCGCAGCTAAAGAACGTAACGCTCTGGTGACCGTTAACGCTGACCTTCTGGCGCTGACCCTGCTGACCTCACCTGCTGAGCTGGGCGCTGATATTGCTGTAGGTTCCACCCAGCGCTTTGGTTTGCCCTTCTGGTACGGGGGACCTCACGCAGCTTACTTGGCTGTGTCAAAGGGCATGGAGCGTACCCTGCCCGGTCGTTTGGTAGGTGTCTCACAGGATTCTGCGGGTAAGCCCGCCTACCGTTTGGCGTTGCAGACTCGTGAGCAGCATATTCGCCGAGAGAAGGCGACCTCGAATATCTGTACCGCTCAGGCACTGCTGGCGATTGCGGCTGGCGCTTACGCGGTTTACCACGGCCCCGCTGGTTTGAAGACTATTGCACAGCGTCTGCACACGAATGCCGCACGCCTTGCTCAGAGCCTGGTCTCAGCCGGTCTGACCCTGGTGCATGAGAGCTTCTTTGACACCGTGAGCTTCAAAACGGGCGGACGCGCTGACGAGCTGGTCGCCCAGGCTGAAAAGGCTGGTATCAACATCCGCCGTATTGACGCTGACCGCATTTCGATCTCAGTGGGTGAATCACACACCGAGGCAGTTCTTACAGTTCTTGCTGAAGCCCTAGGTGCAACTCTGCCCGCATCCACCGACCAGTACGAGCTCTCCTCAGAGCTGCTGCGTACCGATGAGTACATGCAGCATCCTGTCTTCCACAGCCATCAGTCTGAAACCGCAATGATGCGTTACCTACGTCGTCTTTCTGATAAAGACCTGGCACTGGATCGCACTATGATTCCCTTGGGGTCATGCACCATGAAGCTCAACGCTGCCGCCGAGATGGAACCCATCTCATGGCCTGAGTTCGCGAACATTCACCCGCTGGTTCCTGCTGAGCAGGCAAAAGGCTGGAAGAAATTGATTGATGAGCTAAGCGATTGGTTGCTCGCGGTAACCGGTTATGATGCTATTTCGCTGCAACCCAACTCCGGCGCGTCCGGTGAGTATGCGGGGCTGCGCGCTATTCGTGCCTACCACGAAGACCGTGGGGATACTCAGCG
Source organism: Rothia sp. ZJ932 (assembly GCF_016924835.1). NCBI lineage: Bacteria > Bacillati > Actinomycetota > Actinomycetes > Micrococcales > Micrococcaceae > Rothia > Rothia sp. ZJ932. The sequence goes on from NZ_CP070480.1 coordinate 613,444, forward strand.
CAATATCGTGCTCATTCCCCAATCAGCGCACGGCACCAACGCCGCATCAGCAGCTTTGGCGGGTCTCAAAGTCGCCCCTGTCGCTACCGCCCCTGACGGCTCGGTAGATGTTGAAGACCTCAAAGCAAAGATTGAGAAGCACAGCGATACTGTTGCTGCCATTATGATTACCTACCCCTCAACCCACGGCGTTTTCGAGGAGCAGGTTGTCGAGGTCTGCGAACTGGTACACGCAGCCGGTGGGCAGGTATACATCGACGGCGCTAACCTCAATGCGCAGATGGGGCTGGCACAGCCTGGCAAGTTCGGTGGCGACGTGTCGCACCTGAACCTGCACAAGACTTTCGCCATCCCGCACGGTGGTGGCGGTCCCGGCGTGGGCCCCGTTGCGGTGGGCGCGCATCTTGAAAAGTATCTGCCCGGCAACGGCTACCTCGCGGATGCCACCGGTAACCTGACCGACAGAGCGCCCCTTCCCATCTCTCAGGCAATGTTCGGTTCAGCCGGCGTCCTTCCTATTTCTTGGATGTACATGGCGATGACCGGAGCTACCGGTCTGCGCGCATCCAGCGAATACGCAATTCTAGGCGCTAACTACATTGCTCAGAAGCTCAAAGACAAGTACCCGGTGCTTTACACCTCAGACAACGGACTGGTAGCTCACGAGTGCATCCTTGATTTGCGCGAACTTACCGCGGCCTCAAAGATTACCGCCGAGGACGTCTGCAAGCGCCTGATGGACTACGGCTTCCATGCACCCACCCTTGCCTTCCCCGTACCGGGCACCCTCATGGTCGAGCCTACCGAGTCTGAGAACCTAGAAGAACTGGATCGCTTTATTGAAGCAATGGAGTCAATCCACGCTGAAATTCAAGAGGTTATTGACGGAAAAGTAAGCGTTGAAGAGTCAGTGCTGCGCAATGCACCGCACACCGCGGATGTACTCACCGCTGACACCTGGAACCGTCCCTACAGCCGTACCCAGGCAGCCTACCCCGTTGCGTCCTTGCGCGCCGCCAAGTACTTCACCTCCGTGGGTCGCATCGACGGAGCCGGTGGAGACCGCAACTTCGTGTGTGACTGCCCTCCGCTCGAAGCCTTCGACATCGAGTACAACTAAGCGCACGCCGGTAGCAACTTCACGGTTCCAAGAGCAGAAAAGAAAAAGATATGACCCCCAAGAAAACCTCCCTCTACGACGCCCACGCTGAGCTGGGCGCGTCCTTCACCGATTTCGGTGGCTGGGACATGCCCCTGAAATATGCCAACGACGTCACCGAGCACCATGCCGTTCGTCAGTCGGTAGGTCTTTTTGACCTGTCCCACATGGGCGAGTTCCGCGTCAAAGGTAAAGACGCCGCAGCCTTCCTCGATTACGCGTTGGTCTCTAACATGTCAGTGCTCAAGGTCGGCAAAGCAAAGTACTCCATTCTCGTCAACGAGGATGGCGGAGTCATCGATGATCTCATCACCTACCGCCTAGCAGAAGATGAGTTCTTGGTAGTACCCAACGCCGCTAACGTCGCGGTTGATTTTGAGGCAATGAGCGCTCGCCGGGGCGACTTCGACGTGGAGTTCACCAACGAGTCAGAAGAAACCTCACTGGTGGCAGTACAGGGCCCCGCCTCCGAAAAAACTATGCTCGCTATGGGAATGACCGATGAGGACGCCCTCACCGGTCTCGGCTACTACGCGGCAGTACCCGCCAACATCGCGGGTATCGACGTCCTTCTGGCGCGTACCGGCTACACGGGTGAAGACGGGTTCGAAATCTACGTACCCAACGCTTCAGCACTGACTATCTGGAACGCCGCTCTCGAAGCGGGCAAAGCCTTTGAGATTCTTCCCGCAGGCCTCGCCGCCCGCGACTCACTGCGCCTTGAGGCAGGCATGCCTCTCTACGGTCACGAACTGGGTCTTGAGATTACACCTTTCGAATCAGGTCTTGGCAAACTGGTAGAAATTGCTCTCACCAAAAAGTCTGCAGACTTTGTCGGACGAGCCGCCCTCGAAAAGATGGCTGAACAGGCACCAGCTCGCTCGCTGGTGGGGTTGAAAGCTCAGGGCAAGCGTCCTGCCCGCGCTGGTTCAACCCTGGTAGATGGTGAGAAAACTATTGGTGAGATTACCTCCGGTATTCCTTCCCCCACTTTGGGCTACCCGGTGGCGATGGCTCTGATCGATACCGACTACGCTCGTGAGGGCGATACCGTCAACGTTGATATTCGTGGCAAGCAAGCCCCGTTCGACATTGTCGTTTTGCCTTTCTATACACGTCAGAAGTAGGCTTATAATAAAGACCCGCCGGTGCCACAAGCGCGGGCGGGCCTTTAGCATTTCCACCCTCTTATCCCACAAGGAGCTATCACCGTGGAGACCAGTTCAGAACTCAAGCAAGCAGAAGCCCTCGAATATGACATCAGCGTATTTGATCTTTTTAGTATCGGTGTTGGTCCTTCGTCCTCCCATACTGTGGGGCCTATGCGCGCGACCAATCGTTTTATTGCTGAGCTAATTGATGCTAAACAACTGGGTGAGGTAACGCGCATCCACATTGACTTGTACGGGTCTTTGGCAGCAACCGGCGCAGGTCACGGCACGATGAGCGCGGCTCTTAAGGGATTGTGTGGCTTTGTTCCAGAGACTATCGACATCGCTGCATCTGAGCGAATGATGGAGCGCAACCAAGTTGATGGAACCCTGCCCCTGGCAGGGTTTTCAGGGGAGGACTTTGCCTCCGGCACGTTAGATCCCGTCAATAAGTTGGTGTACGGGCCGGTAATTTCCTACAAGGAATCCCAGATGACCCTGCGTCCGCTGACCGTTTTGCCCCGTCACACCAACGGTATTAAGGTGGCAGCTTTTGCGGGAGAGACCCTCTTGCTAGAACGCACCTATTTTTCAATCGGCGGTGGGTTCATCGTTGAGGAGGACGAGGAGTCATCAAATAGCGGTGTGCTTGATAAGGCACCCTACCCCTTTGGCTCGGGGGATGAACTGCTAGATATGGCTAATAGTGCAGGTCTTTCTATTGCCGCCCTCAAACTTGAAAATGAAAAGTCAGCGCGCAGTGAAGAAGAGATTCGCGCCGGTATCTTGGGTATTCGTCAGGTGATGCGCGAGTGCATTGGTTCGTCGTTAGGGCGTATGGGGTACCTGCCCGGCGAGTTGAAGGTGCGATGCCGTGCGGGGGATTGGCATCGCAAACTCATGGAAGAGGACGCCCAAAAAGCCCCCGAGATGGCGTGGGATTGGGTCAACCTGATCGCTTTGGCAGTGAATGAAGAGAATGCTTTTGGTGGGCGCGTGGTGACAGCCCCGACGAATGGCGCGGCGGGTATCATTCCGGCGGTGTTGCACTATGCCCTGAACTACGTGCCTGAGGTGCGTAATCGCGGTACGAAGGTGCAGGAGGACGCGATTGTAGACTTCTTCTTAGCGGCATCGGCTATTGGCTCGCTGTATAAGAAGCGTGCTTCAATTTCGGGCGCTGAAGTGGGCTGTCAGGGTGAGGTTGGTACAGCCTCATCGATGGCTGCAGCAGGTCTTGCGCAGGTAATGGGCGGCACTAACGAGCAGGTCGAAAACGCCGCTGAGATTGCGATGGAGCACAATCTGGGGCTGACCTGCGACCCGGTGGGCGGTCTGGTGCAGATTCCCTGTATTGAGCGCAACGCGATGGCTGCTACCAAGGCAATCAACGCCGTCCGTATTGCCCTGCGTGGGGACGGTCAGCACAGGGTATCTTTGGATCAGGTGATTGAAACCATGCGCCAAACCGGTGAAGATATGAGCAACCGTTACAAAGAAACCTCCATGGGCGGTCTCGCCGTCAATGTGGTTGCCTGCTAAAAGAAGACTGAAAGAGAACTTGCAAAAACTACGGTGACAAGGTATGGACTAATGGATTTCCATAGTGTAGTGTTGGTATTTACGCTAGCCCTAACTTTCTGTGCCTTCATATAGCGGTGGGCATGGTTAAACCAAGCACATGCGTCCGACGCATTTTCTTCCAGCAACCAACAAACCAGCGAACACAGCTAAAGCTTTAGGGCATACAGCATCATATGTGATTGCCAAGTTGGAAAAGCCTGAAGAAGATGACTGTCGGTGCGCCTTTGCGCAGAGCTAGGTTCTAGCGTCGCAAATCTGACAGGTCTGTGGAAGGATCCAATCTTGGTCGCCTCGAGCACCTCACATAACCAAACCGCTAGCGGCGGAGCATCCAGCCGCGTTTCTTTTGCAAAAATCTCTGAGCCCCTTCAGGTTCCTAACCTTTTGGCGTTGCAGACCGATAGCTTCGACCGCCTCATAGGCAACGAACGCTGGGAAGCTCGCCGCGCAGCAGCTACTGAAACTGGTGACACCTCTGTTGCACAGATTTCAGGTCTCGCTGAAATTTTTGAAGAAATCTCACCCATCGAAGACTTCCAGGGCACTATGTCCCTGTCATTCTCCGACCCTGAATTCGCTGACCCCAAGTACACCATGGAAGAAGCTAAGGATCGCGACGCGACCTACTCAGCTCCTTTGTACGTCAAGGCCGAGTTCATGAACAACAACACCGGCGAAATCAAGCAGCAGACCGTGTTTATGGGCGACTTCCCGCTCATGACCGCCTCTGGCACCTTCGTCATTAACGGTACTGAGCGTGTTGTTGTTTCCCAGCTGGTACGTTCACCCGGTGCTTACTTTGAAAAGACCGCTGACCGCACCTCCGATAAAGACATCTACACCGCAAAGGTTATTCCTTCACGCGGTGCTTGGTTCGAGCTTGAAATTGACAAGCGCGACCAGGTAGGTGTTCGTCTGGATCGCAAGCGTAAGCAGTCAGTCACTGTACTGTTGAAGGCGCTGGGCTGGTCAGAAGCAAAGATTCTTGCCGAATTCGGTGAATTCGACTCAATCCGCGCAACCCTTGAAAAAGACTCAGTAGAGACCCGCGAAGAGGCTCTGCTTGATATCTACCGCAAACTGCGTCCGGGTGAACCCCCCACAGTTGATGCTGCCCAGAACTTGCTGGACAACATGTACTTCACCCCCAAACGCTACGACCTCGCGAAGGTTGGCCGCTACAAGGTGAACCGCAAGCTCGGCGTTGAGATGCCTTTGAGCGATCCCAAGGCCATGGTACTGACCGAAGACGATATCGCAGCAATGATTCGTTACCTGGTTACCCTGCACGCTGGTGGTTCATCTATCAAGGGTATGCGTGATGGCGAAGAGATTGACATCCGTGTTGATACTGACGACATCGACCATTTTGGTAACCGCCGCATCCGTGCGGTAGGTGAGCTGATTGAGAACCAGATCCGCACCGGTCTTTCCCGTATGGAGCGCGTAGTCCGCGAGCGTATGACTACTCAGGACGCCGAGGCTATCACCCCTCAGTCGCTGATTAACATCCGTCCCGTGGTTGCTTCCATCAAGGAGTTCTTCGGTACCTCACAGCTGTCACAGTTTATGGATCAGAACAACCCCTTGGCTGGGCTGACCCACAAGCGCCGTCTGTCTGCTCTGGGTCCCGGTGGTCTTTCCCGTGATCGCGCGGGCATGGAAGTTCGAGACGTTCACCCCTCTCACTACGGCCGCATGTGCCCCATTGAAACCCCTGAAGGCCCGAACATTGGTCTGATTGGTTCATTGGCAACCTACGGTCGCATCAACCCCTTCGGTTTCATTGAGACCCCCTACCGCATTGTGCGTGATGGCAAGGTCACCGATGAGGTTAAGTACCTCACTGCTGATGATGAGAAGGGCGCGATTATTGCGCAGGCTAATGCACCTTTGAACGATGACATGTTCTTTGCTGAAGACCAGGTTCTGTGTCGTGCAGGCGATGGCTCCGGTGAAGCTGTTCTGGTTGCCGGTGGCGAAGTTCAGTTCATGGACGTTTCCCCTCGCCAGATGGTGTCGGTTGCTACTGCGTTGATTCCTTATCTGGAACACGATGACGCGAACCGAGCACTGATGGGTGCTAACATGCAGCGTCAGGCTGTGCCGCTGTTGCAGTCTGAGGCTCCTTTGGTGGGTACCGGTATGGAGCAGTACGCTGCTCTCGACTCAGGCGATTCAGTTCTGGCTGTCAAAGCTGGTGTTGTTTCTGAGGTTTCGGCTAACCTAGTTGTTGTTCGCAACGACGATGGCACCACCTCGTCCTACCAGATTAAGAAGTTCTCACGTTCGAACCCCGGTAACTGCTACAACAACCGTGTTGTTGTGCGTGAGGGTGACCGCGTTGAGGCTCGTGGTCTGATTGCTGATGGTCCCTCAACCGATAACGGTGAATTGGCTCTGGGCAAGAACCTGCTCGTGGCATACATGTCATGGGAAGGCTTCAACTTTGAGGACGGCATTATCCTGTCCCAGCGCATGGTCTCTGATGACGTGCTGACTTCAATTCACATTGAAGAGCACGAAATTGATGCCCGCGACACTAAGCTCGGTGCTGAGGAAATCACCCGCGATATCCCCAACGTATCTGAGGAAGTTCTCTCAGCCTTGGATGAGCGCGGTATTATCCACATCGGTGCTGAGGTAGAAGCTGGCGACATTCTGGTGGGTAAGGTTACCCCCAAGGGCGAAACCGAGCTGACCCCCGAGGAACGCCTGCTGCGCGCTATCTTCGGTGAGAAGTCACGCGAAGTTCGTGATACTTCGCTGAAGGTTCCCCACGGTGAGTCAGGCACAGTCATTGGCGTTCGCGTCCTTGACCGTAAAGATAACGATGAAGACCTAGCTGCTGGCGTTAACCAGCTGGTTCGTGTCTACGTTGCGCAAAAGCGCAAGATTACTGATGGTGACAAACTTGCAGGTCGCCACGGTAACAAGGGTGTTATCTCTAAGATTCTGCCCATCGAAGACATGCCTTTCATGGAAGACGGCACCCCCGTTGACATTATCTTGAACCCCATGGGTGTTCCCGGTCGTATGAACATCGGTCAGGTTCTTGAGGTTCACACCGGTTGGTTGGCAAAGCAGGGTTGGAAGATTGAAGGCAACCCCGCGTGGCTCGATCGTATGCCGAACTTTCCCAAGGAATCAGGTCCCACCAACGTCGCAACCCCTGTGTTCGACGGTGCCTACGAGGACGAGCTATTTGACCTGCTCGATCACACGAATCCCAACCGTGACGGTGAGCGTTTGATCAACCGTACCGGTAAGGCGCGTTTGATTGATGGTCGTTCCGGTGAGCCTTTCCCCGAGCCCATTTCTGTGGGTTACCAGTACATCTTGAAGTTGCACCACTTGGTGGATGATAAGATTCACGCTCGCTCAACCGGTCCTTACTCCATGATTACCCAGCAGCCCCTGGGCGGTAAAGCTCAGTTCGGTGGTCAGCGCTTTGGTGAGATGGAAGTGTGGGCGCTTGAGGCTTACGGTGCCGCTTATACCCTGCAGGAAATCCTGACCATCAAGTCTGATGACGTTCACGGTCGCGTGAAGGTATACGAGGCAATCGTTAAGGGCGAGAATATCCCCGAACCCGGTGTGCCTGAATCTTTCAAGGTTCTCATCAAGGAAATGCAGTCACTGTGCCTGAACGTTGAGGTTCTTTCAACTGACGGTCAGACCATTGAAATGCGCGATGTTGATGATGAAGGCTACCGTTCCGCTGATGCTTTGGGTATCGACCTCTCACACGTAGAGCCGAGCTCAGTTGAGGAAGTCTAAGCCTTTTAGAGGTTTAGTGCTTTCACAGCATCGAGAAAATTTATAGTCTTCAAATTTTACGGAAAAGAGATAAGGACCAAATGTCCAACGAATCTTCACTTGGTTTGATGCGAATTGGCCTGGCTACCGCCGACGATATCCGCGGCTGGTCATATGGCGAGGTCAAGAAGCCCGAGACCATCAACTACCGAACCCTGAAGCCCGAGAAAGAGGGCTTGTTCGACGAGCGTATCTTCGGCCCCACTCGCGACTGGGAATGCTACTGCGGTAAGTACAAGCGTGTACGCTTCAAAGGCATTATCTGTGAGCGCTGTGGTGTTGAGGTAACTCGCGCTAAGGTGCGCCGTGAGCGTATGGGCCACATTGAGCTGGCTGCTCCTGTGACTCATATCTGGTACTTCAAGGGTGTTCCTTCACGCTTGGGTTACCTGCTTGATTTGGCTCCCAAGGATCTTGAAAAGATCATCTACTTCGCTGCATACATGATTACCAGCGTTGATGAGGACGCGCGTCATGAGGACCTGCCCAACCTGCAGGCTGCTCACGACCGCGACAAGAAGGTTCTTCAGGATCAGCTGAACGCTGATATTAACCTGATTGCTCGCGAGACCGAGGAGGAACTTGCCAAGCTTGAAGCTGAGGGCGGCAAGAAGTCTCAGATCGATAAGCTCCGTTCACAGGCAGAGCGCCAGATGGCTTCTGTTCGTAAGAACCACGAGCGCGAGATTGAATTCCTCGATAAGGTATGGGATCGCTTTAAGAATCTCAAGGTCGCTGACCTTGAAGGTGATGAAGCGCTGTACCGCTCAATGGTCGATAAGTACGGCATGTACTTCGAGGGCTCAATGGGTGCTGAATCCATCAAGAAGCGTCTTGAGAACTTCGACATGGAAGCTGAAGCTGAGACCCTCAAGGACATCATTCAGAACGGTAAGGGTCAGAAGAAGACCCGCGCTCTGAAGCGTCTGAAGGTTGTCAACTCCTTCTTGACTACCGATAACTCACCGCTGGGTATGGTTCTTGACGTTGTGCCTGTGATTCCGCCCGAGTTGCGTCCTATGGTTCAGCTTGACGGTGGTCGCTTTGCAACCTCAGACTTGAACGACCTCTACCGCCGTGTGATTAACCGCAACAACCGCTTGAAGCGTCTGCTTGATTTGGGCGCGCCCGAAATCATCGTGAACAACGAAAAGCGTATGCTGCAGGAAGCTGTTGACTCACTGTTCGACAACGGCCGTCGTGGTCGTCCTGTGACTGGCCCTGGCAACCGTCCGCTGAAGTCACTGTCTGACATGCTCAAGGGTAAGCAGGGTCGCTTCCGCCAGAACCTTCTGGGTAAGCGCGTTGACTACTCAGGCCGTTCGGTTATCGTCGGTGGCCCCCAGCTGCAGATGCACCAGTGTGGTCTGCCGAAGCAGATGGCGCTTGAGCTCTTCAAGCCCTTCGTGATGAAGCGTCTGGTTGATCTCAACCACGCTCAGAACATCAAGTCTGCAAAGCGCATGGTTGAGCGTTTCCGCCCTCAGGTGTGGGACGTTCTTGAAGAAATCATTACCGAGCACCCTGTCTTGCTGAACCGTGCACCTACCCTGCACCGTTTGGGTATTCAGGCGTTTGAGCCCCAGCTGGTTGAGGGTAAAGCTATTCAGTTGCACCCGCTCGTGTGTTCAGCGTTCAACGCTGACTTCGATGGCGACCAGATGGCAGTTCACTTGCCCCTATCTCCCGAGGCTCAGGCTGAGGCACGCATCCTCATGCTGTCCTCAAACAACATTCTGAAGCCTTCAGACGGCCGTCCTGTTGCGGTTCCTGACCAGGATATGATTATCGGTCTGTACCACCTGACTACTCCTCGTGATGGTGAGAAGAACGAGGGTCGCGCATTCAGCTCGTTGGCTGAAGCAATCATGGCAATGGATCTGCACGAGATCGAGCTGTACACCAAGGTTAAGATTGAACTTGATGACTTCGTACCCCCTGCTGGTTACGACCTTCCCGAGGGCTACCAGGCAGGCGACCGTCTGCTGGTAGATTGCTCCGTTGGTCAGGTTCTGTTCAACCAGACCCTGCCTGAGGACTACCCCTGGTACGACGGTGTTGCCGATAAGAAGGGTCTTGGCGCCCTGATTAACGACTTGGCTGAAAAATACCACATGGACGTCGTCGCACGCACCCTGGATAACCTGAAGAACACCGGTTTCTACTGGGCGTCACGCTCAGGCGTTACCGTTGCTGTTTCAGATATCGCAGCGCCTCCCACCAAGCCCGCCATTATGGAGGGGTACGAGAAGCAGGCAGCTGATATTCAGAACCAGTTTGATTTGGGTCTGATTGATGACGAAGAGCGCCGTACTGAGCTTATCGACATCTGGACCCAGGCAACTGATGAAGTTGCTGCTGCGATGAAGGACAACCTTTCAGGCTTGAACACCATTAACCGTATGGTGACCTCAGGTGCTCGTGGTAACTGGATGCAGGTTCGTCAGATCGCGGGTATCCGTGGTCTGGTGGCAAACCCCAAGGGCGAAATTATGCCCCGCCCGATTAAGTCTTCTTACCGTGAAGGTCTGTCGGTGTTGGAGTACTTTATTGCAACCCACGGTGCGCGTAAGGGTCTTGCTGATACCGCGCTGCGTACCGCGAACTCCGGTTACTTGACCCGTCGTCTGGTTGACGTTTCACAGGATGTCATTGTTCGCGAAGACAACTGTGGCACCAAGCGTGGTTTGACTCTGCCTTTGATTCAGGTAGAAGAAGAGACCGGTGCAATTTCCTTGCACGATGAGGTTGAGAGCTCAATCCACGGACGCGCTTTGGCTGTCGATGTTGTTGCTGAGGACGGCACCGTTCTGGCAGCAGCTGGTGAAGATGTTTCAGATCCCATGATCGAAAAGCTCTTTGCGGCAGGTATCAAGGACGTCAAGGTTCGTTCAGTTCTGACCTGTGAGTCAGCTGTTGGTGTTTGTGCACTGTGCTACGGCCGTTCAATGGCATCAGGCAACTTGGTTGATATTGGTGAAGCTGTGGGTATTATCGCGGCTCAGTCAATTGGTGAGCCCGGTACCCAGCTGACCATGCGTACCTTCCACACTGGTGGTGTCGCATCGGCAGACGATATTACCCAGGGTCTGCCCCGTATTCAGGAGCTCTTTGAAGCTCGTACTCCCAAGGGCGTTGCACCGATTTCTGAGGTAACCGGTCGTGTGTCTATTGAAGATACCGATAAATCCTTCAAGATTATTGTGACTCCCGATAACGGTGACGAGCCTATCGCTTACCCCGTTCTGCGCCGTGCGCGTTTGAACGTGGCTGAGGGAGATCACGTGACCGTTGGCGACCAGCTGGTTGTCGGTGCTGTTGATCCCAAGGAAGTTCTGCGTATTCGCGGTCCTCGTGAGGCTCAGAAGCACCTGGTGGACGAGGTGCAGGGCGTGTACCGTTCACAGGGCGTGGGCATTCACGATAAGCACGTTGAGGTTATCGTTCGTCAGATGCTGCGTCGTGTGACTGTCATCGAATCAGGCGACACTTCACTGCTGCCCGGTGAGTTGGTTGAAAACACCGCTTTCCAGGCTGCTAACCGTGCCGCTGTTGCTGAGGGTAAGCGTCCTGCTGCTGCTCGTCCCGAGATGATGGGTATTACCAAGGCATCGCTGGCTACCGAGTCATGGCTCTCAGCTGCATCCTTCCAGGAGACTACCCGAGTTCTGACTCAGGCTGCTATGGAAGGTAAGTCTGATCCGCTGGTCGGTCTGAAGGAGAACGTCATCATCGGTAAGCTGATTCCGGCTGGTACCGGTCTTGCTCGCTACAACGATGTTGAGGTCGAACCGACTGATGAGGCTCGTGAGGCTATGTACTCGGTGACTCCTAACATGTTCTCAGACTTCAGCTACGCTGCTGAGAACGAGGGTTCAGTCGCTCCTGAGTTCCAGGCTATTCCGCTTGATGATTACAATTACGGTCAGTAATCTCTAGCTGATTCTTAGCTCACGACGGACGCGTCGTTACCGAAAAAATCGGTGACGGCGCGTCCGTTTTTTATTATAGTCTTCGGGTACTTGCGCTGCGGGTAGATGGGGATCGCCCCCCTGGCGCTAGGCAGCTTTTAGATTTTTATGGTCTATGGCATTCACATATCAAGGGGAAAATATGAAATCATCATCGTCGATGGCGCAGCGAAGTAAGAAAATCGCTACCGGTTTAGTGTTGGCGCTTGGTTGCACACTGGGGGTTGCGCCGGCTATCACTGATGTGATGAGTTCTTCGGCAGCTGACGCTGATGCGTCACAGCTGAACCCTCTTATGGTGGGTGCTGGTGCTGCTGATATGACGGGTGAAGTCGCAGAGGTAGGCTTCATGGGCTACGGTAGCCTGGAGCAAAAGGGGGAGGGGCTGCATATGCGTCAGTACGCTCGGGCGTTCGTTATTGAAAACCCTCATACTGCTCAGCGAAATCTGATCATTGTATTGGATGCTTTGAGTGCTTATGACAGCGTGCGCCAAGAGCTCTTGCGACGACTTACCGCTGAGTACGGTGCTGTGTACGGCGAATCTAATGTCATGGTGACGGCGACTCACACGCACGCTACTCCCGGTGGGGTTACCAAACACTCTCTGTACAACGTGACAACTGCGGGTTGGCACCCCGATACCTTTAACGCGACGATTGACGGGGCTATGGATGCTGTGCATCAAGCGCATGCTGATATGGCACCCGGTAACCTGACGGTATCTATCTCAGAGTTAGAGGCAGGTGTTAACCGTTCGTTGGAAGCCTTCTCCCTTAACCCTGAGAGTCTTCAATCAAAACTTAACCAGGGCGTAGACACTACTAACACCACCTTTAGGCTGGAGCGTAACGGTGTTACTGAAGCTCTGATTAACTGGTACGCGATCCATCCCACAAACCTGATGAATACCAATAAGCTGGTATCTGGCGATAACAAAGGGTATGCCCAGTATCTGCTGGAGACCGTGGATCACGGGGTTGATTGGCACATGGGTAAGGGAGGTGGATTCGTTGCCGCTTTTGCGAACTCTGATACTGGTGATGTTTCTCCCAATACTTTTTTGCAACCGGGGCAGGGACCTACTGGTGACCATTTCACGAATATGAAGATTCAGGGGCAGCGTCAGGCAGATGCAGTGCGAGCCCAACTGACTCAGGAAGGTGAATCTGCTGGTACCGATATTGATTCACGGATTACCTATGTGGATTTTGAGCAGCAGGTAGTGAGCCGGCTGTATACAGGTACGGGAAAGATTGAGCGAACCTGCGATGCGAGTTTGGGGCAGTCTTTTGCCGCAGGTGCGGTGGAGGATGGCCCTGGTCCCTCAATTTTCGGTGAGGGGTTGGGCGCTAATGCTTTCTTCGCCGGTGTGAACAGGGCTGTTTACAATATTTCACCGCGGCTCGCTGCCTGTCAGGCGCCTAAAGAAAACTTGCTGGCTGTATCGGTGGGCAACACCGTGCAGACTCATCTTCCGGTACAGATTATGCAATTTGGTGATTACTACTTGCTAGGTTTGCCGGGGGAGTGGACCGGCGCAGCGGGCGTAACTATCAAGCAGGACGCGGCTGAGTTGTTTGGGGTGCCTGAGGAGAAGATTATTCTTCAGGGGTACACTAACGCCTACAGCCACTACGTCACTACACCCGAGGAGTACGATTCCCAGCAGTATGAGGGCGGTGCGACTCTCTTCGGCAGATACACTCTGCCTGCCTTCCGACAAACAGTGCAAAATGTGGGTGCTGCCCTCAAACACAAGGTCGAGATGCCTCTGGGCGATAAGCCTTCTGAGCCTCACGCACCGGTGAGTGGGCAAGGCAAGGTGCTTTATGACGTTTCGGGCTTTCGTCGTTTTGGCGATGTACTGTCGCAACCCCGCAACGTGCGTCCGGGCGAGACCGTTTCTGCGGTATTCCAAGGAGCGCACCCTAACAATAGTGTGGGGCGCTCCACCAGCTTCCTCGAGATACAAAAATATGACGGTCAGCAGTGGCAGTACGTCACTAATGACAATGACCCCAACACAAAATTCATCTGGAAACGTTATCTTGCTGCTCAGTCGAAGATTACCCTTGAGTGGCAGATACCTACTGAGGCTGAAGCTGGAACATACCGTTTGGTCTATCGCGGGCACGCTAAGACTTACGGCACCATCAAAGAAATCACCGGTGTTTCACAGCTCTTTACCGTAAGTTGGTAGGTAGCGGATGCTGGTTAGGCGGGCATGCGCTGCTGTTAGAGCACAGACGCGTGCTCGCCCTACTGAGGGTAAAATACGTATCGGTTTTATCCTGGTAGGTGATTATGAAACAGGGTTCTTTTCTCGGAGCGAAAGACTTACATGTTTGTGATTTAAGGGGCTTTAAGTGTGTCAAATCATGCTGTTTTGGGGCTTAACAGCTGTATCTGCTCTCGAACGGGCTAGATTAAGAAGCTTTAACCGGCTATAGTTTTATACGAAGAACTTAGTCTTTGTGCATCATCTTCTAGTATTCAAGAGAAAAGTCCTTGCAATACGCAAGGGTTGCACGGCTATCTGGCTTCGAATCAATGGCAGTATGGATACAGTCCTTTGGTATTGGTCTTTTTGACCTGGTACCTAAATGCCATTTTTACGCGTGCCCAGATACTTTTGCTCTATCGCTGAGTAGAAAAGACTAGGCAACCCCAAGGTTCACTGGAAAAGATCGGTGAACTTTCACAACAAGCCAAGGAACACGAATAGTGCCTACAATTCAGCAGTTGGTCCGTAAGGGCCGTACTCCTAAGGTCGTAAAGACCAAGGCGCCCGCTCTGAAGGGCAGCCCCATGAAGCGTGGCGTGTGTACCCGTGTGTACACCACCACCCCTAAGAAGCCCAACTCGGCGCTCCGTAAGGTAGCTCGTGTAAAGCTCAACGGTGGCGTTGAAGTTACCGCTTACATCCCCGGTGAAGGTCACAACCTTCAGGAACACTCCATCGTGCTTGTTCGCGGTGGTCGTGTGAAGGACCTCCCCGGTGTTCGCTACAAGATTGTTCGTGGCGCTTTGGATACCCAGGGTGTTAAGGGCCGTGGTCAGGCTCGCTCACGCTACGGCGCTAAGAAGGAGAAGAAGTAATGCCTCGTAAAGGTCCCGCTCCCAAGCGTCCTCTCGTTAACGATCCCGTATACGGTTCACCTCTGGTAACCCAGCTCATCAATAAGGTTCTGCTTGACGGTAAGAAGTCAACCGCAGAGCGCATCGTTTACGGTGCACTTGAGGGTGTTGCACAGAAGACTGGCGCAGACCCCGTAGTAACCTTGAAGAAGGCTATGGACAACGTCAAGCCTTCACTGGAAGTTCGCTCACGCCGTGTTGGTGGCGCAACTTACCAGGTTCCGGTTGAGGTTCGTGCAGGTCGCGCAACCGCGCTTGCGCTTCGTTGGCTCGTAGGCTTTTCAAAGCAGCGTCGCGAAAAGACTATGACCGAGCGTCTGATGAACGAGATTCTGGATGCGTCCAACGGTCTCGGTGCCGCTGTGAAGCGTCGCGAAGACGTACACAAGATGGCTGAGTCAAACAAGGCCTTCGCACACTACCGCTGGTAATTCTTCGAATTAGCCTGTCAGATTTCTACTTCGAAGCTGGCAGGCTTTCGAAGTATCTTCACAAAGGGAGACTCAAGTGGCACAAGACGTGCTTACAGACCTCAATAAGGTCCGCAACATTGGTATTATGGCGCACATTGACGCCGGTAAAACCACCACCACCGAACGTATTTTGTTCTACACTGGTATCAATCACAAGATCGGTGAGACCCACGACGGTGCATCAACCATGGACTGGATGGCTCAGGAGCAGGAACGTGGTATTACCATTACCTCTGCTGCAACCACCTGTTTCTGGAAAGACAACCAGATCAACATCATCGACACCCCCGGTCACGTTGACTTCACCGTTGAGGTTGAGCGTTCACTGCGCGTCCTTGACGGCGCAGTAGCTGTATTCGACGGTAAAGAGGGCGTTGAGCCCCAGTCTGAGACCGTTTGGCGCCAGGCTGATAAGTACAGCGTTCCCCGCATTTGCTTCGTCAACAAGATGGACAAGCTGGGCGCTGACTTCTACTTCACCGTAGACACCATCGTGAAGCGCCTCGGTGCTAAGCCTCTCGTTATGCAGCTGCCTATCGGTGCTGAGAACGACTTCGTTGGTATCGTTGATTTGATGAGCATGAAGGCATTTGTATGGCCTGGTGACTCAAAGGGTGACGTTACCATGGGTGCCTCATACGAGACCCAGGAAATCCCCGCTGACCTGCGGGAAAAGGCAGAGCAGTACCGCGCTGAGCTCATCGAAAACGTTGCTGAAGCTTCAGAAGAACTCATGGAGAAGTACCTCGAAGGTACCGAACTTACCAATGAGGAAATCAAAGCTGGCATCCGTCGTCTCACCGTGAACAACGAAGCATACCCGGTATTCTGTGGTTCAGCATTCAAGAACCGCGGCGTACAGCCCATGCTCGATGCAGTAATTGATTACCTGCCTTCGCCCCTGGACACCGACGACATGGTTGGTCACGATCCCAAGGATGAAGAGAAGGAACTCACTCGTAAGCCTTCATCATCAGAGCCTTTCTCAGCACTCGCGTTCAAGGTTGCAGCTCACCCCTTCTATGGTCAGCTCACCTACATCCGCGTGTACTCAGGTAAGGCTGCACAGGGCCAGCAGGTTCTTAACTCAACCAAGGGTAAGAAAGAGCGCATTGGTAAGCTCTTCCAGATGCACTCCAACAAGGAGAACCCGGTTGAAGAGATCCAGGCAGGTCACATCTACGCAGCGATTGGTCTGAAGGACACCACTACCGGCGACACTCTGTGTGATGCTTCAAGCCCCATCGTTCTCGAGTCGATGACTTTCCCTGCGCCCGTGATTTCCGTGGCAATTGAGCCCAAGACCAAGGGCGACCAGGAGAAGATGTCAACCGCGATCCAGAAGCTTTCAGCAGAGGATCCCACCTTTACCGTGAACCTCAACGAAGAAACCGGTCAGACCGAAATTGGTGGTATGGGCGAGCTTCACCTCGACATCATCGTTGACCGCATGAAGCGCGAATTCAAGGTTGAGGCAAACGTTGGTAAGCCCCAGGTTGCTTACCGCGAAACCATCAAGAAGGCTGTTGACAAGGTCGATTACACCCACAAGAAGCAGACCGGTGGCTCAGGTCAGTTCGCAAAGGTTCAGGTCGCGTTCGAACCGATTCCTTTGGATTCAGAAGAACTGTACGAGTTCTCCAACTCCGTCACCGGTGGTCGTGTTCCCCGCGAATACATCCCCTCAGTTGACGCTGGTATCCAGGACGCAATGCAGCTCGGTATACTCGCTGGTTACCCCGTTGTTGGCGTCAAGGCAACCCTGCTCGATGGCGCTTACCACGATGTTGACTCGTCAGAAATGGCGTTCAAGATTGCTGGCTCAATGGTCTTCAAGGAAGGCGCAAAGCGCGCTAACCCCGTTCTGCTTGAACCCCTGATGGCTGTTGAAGTTCGTACTCCGGAAGAGTACATGGGCGACGTTATTGGCGACCTGAACTCACGCCGTGGTCAGATTCAGTCAATGGAAGATGCATCAGGTGTGAAGATTGTTCACGCACTTGTGCCCTTGTCAGAAATGTTCGGTTACATTGGTGACCTGCGTTCAAAGACTCAGGGTCGTGCAGTTTACTCCATGACTTTTGATAGCTACTCTGAGGTTCCGAAGGCTGTTGCTGACGAAATCGTCCAGAAGGCTCGTGGCGGAGAGTAATTCTCTTTGCCCGTGACTTAGGAAACTTAAAAGTCCAAAGTCGCACTTATTTTTCAAAAAATGATACTTTGAGTACTGCTTAGGGTTTCAAGTTACCGGCGTAATCCGCTATTGTTGTGGCTAGACCGTTTCATACGGGTTGCGCCGGTTTCAAAGATATGAAACCGCAGCAAGTATTCAAATCTGTTCTAGGAGGAACACTCTTGGCTAAGGCTAAGTTCGAGCGCTCAAAGCCTCACGTAAACGTTGGTACCATTGGTCACGTTGACCATGGTAAGACCACCCTCACCGCCGCAATCTCAAAGGTTCTGGCTGACAAGTACCCGGATCTGAACGAGCAGCGCGACTTCGGTATGATCGACTCCGCTCCTGAAGAGCGCCAGCGCGGTATTACGATTAACATTGCTCACATCGAGTACCAGACCGAGAAGCGCCACTACGCACACGTTGACGCTCCCGGTCACGCTGACTACGTTAAGAACATGATCACCGGTGCGGCTCAGATGGACGGCGCAATCCTCGTGGTTGCTGCTACCGACGGCCCGATGGCACAGACCCGCGAGCACGTTCTGCTGGCTCGCCAGGTTGGTGTTCCCACCCTGCTCGTTGCTCTGAACAAGTCAGACATGGTTGAGGACGAGGAACTTCTCGACCTCGTTGAGATGGAAGTTCGCGACCTTCTCTCCTCACAGGAATTCGACGGTGACGAGGCTCCCGTTATCCGCGTTTCAGCTCTCAAGGCTCTTGAAGGCGACGCTGAGTGGGTTGCTAAGGTTGAAGAACTCATGGACGCTGTTGATGAGTACATCCCGGATCCCGTTCGTGAGAAGGACAAGCCCTTCCTCATGCCCATCGAGGACGTTTTCACCATCACCGGTCGCGGTACCGTTGTAACCGGTCGTGCAGAGCGCGGTACCCTCAAGATCAACTCTGAGGTTGAGATTGTTGGTATCCGTCCCCTGCAGAAGACCACCGTTACCGGTATCGAGATGTTCCACAAGCAGCTCGATGAAGCATGGGCTGGCGAGAACTGTGGTCTGCTTCTTCGCGGTCTGAAGCGCGACGACGTAGAGCGTGGTCAGGTTGTTGTTGAGCCCGGCTCAATCACCCCCCACACCCATTTTGAGGCTAACGTCTACATTCTTTCAAAGGATGAGGGCGGTCGTCACAACCCCTTCTACTCAAACTACCGTCCTCAGTTCTACTTCCGTACCACTGACGTAACCGGCGTTATCACTCTTCCCGAGGGTACTGAAATGGTTATGCCTGGCGACAACACCGAGATGACCGTTGAGCTCATCCAGGAAATCGCTATGGAAGACGGTCTCGGCTTCGCTATCCGTGAGGGTGGTCGCACCGTTGGTTCAGGTCGCGTTACCAAAATCCTCAAGTAATTGAGTTTCTTGTCTAACGGGTTCTGAATAAACTTGAAGTAATTTAAAAAGTGGTTTCCCAGCATAACGCTGGGGAACCACTTTTTTATTTAATGTAGAGCTTTTTGGTAAGACAGGGATTAGGCGCATTCGTTCACTCATACTAGGGTGGAAAAGTATCTTTTTTGCAACTTATCTAAGAGCGGATTATGTCTAACTCTTCTACTACTTCTGTGCGGGGGCACGAAGGAAGTATCTTGGTCGCTTCCATGATGCTTTTTTCGATGTTTTTTGGTGCAGGTAATCTTATTTTTCCCGCGATGCTGGGATCCCAAGCCGGAACGAATTTTTGGCCCGCTGTACTTGGCTTTGTCAGCACCGGTGTTATTCTGCCTGCATTGGCAGTTATAGCTATTGCCATCACTGGTAAAGACATGCGCGCACTCACCCTTCGCGGCGGCAGAGTTTTTGGTGTGTTATTTCCTGTACTGGTATATCTTTCCATTGGCGCATTTTTTGCTCTTCCGCGTACAGCAAGCGTTACGTATTCTACGGTGGTCACTGCTAATTTTGAATCTGATAGCTTTTTATCAAGGGCGGTATTCTCAGCCGTATTCTTCGTAGTTGCTGTTGCGCTTTCGATTGATCCGCGAGGTATTGTAGATCGCTTGGGTAAATACATTACCCCTTTGCTTTTGGTATTGCTAGTAGCAATGATTGTTCTGAGCTTCTTCAAACTGGGGGAGGGGGAAGTCATTCCTTCTGAGACTTATGCGGAGAATCCATTTGCTACGGGGTTCGTAGAAGGCTATCTAACAATGGACTCCCTTGCCGGTCTTGCCTTCGGCATTATTGTATTGAGCGCCTTTAAACACAAGGGTCTTAAAAGCGGGCCTGCCCTGGTTAAGGGCGTTAGCATAGCCGCTGTCTTGGCCTGTGTTTTGCTGGGTTTGGTATACGTCGGTTTGGGCGCTATCGGTCACCGGGTTGAGGGTGGGCAAGACTACTCGGACGGTGCTGTTCTGCTGGCACAGTCAGCTCAGCTCATTATGGGGCCGGCTGGAATCTTCGTTTTCGGTCTGATTATGTTCCTGGCGTGTATGGGTACTGCTGTGGGTCTATTGGGATCAGCGGCTGAGTTTTTCAACGCCCTGCTTCCTGGCGTTTCTTATCGGGCGTGGGTTATTCTCTTCTCTCTGATCGGTTTCGCTGTTTCAACCATGAGCCTAGAACAGGTTCTGGCTGTTACCGGTCCTTTGATTGGTGCCTTGTACCCGTCAGCGATTACCCTTATCTTCCTGACCTTTATTGAACCGATGCTGCGGAGGAAACTGCACTACACATTCACCATCGCGTTGGCGGTGTCTATGCTGTGGGCGGTATTGATGCTTCTGGCTCAGCTTATGCCCGCAGACAATATTTTTGAACACTCTATTTCGTGGTCGCCGTTGCATGCCGAGCAGATGGGCTGGATCGTCCCCACCCTCGTGGCAGCTCTTATCGGTTATATCTTGGATCTCACCACCAGAAGAAAGCGTGCTGTGCCACTGGGCGGAGAAACTCAGAAAGAAGCCCAAGCCCGTATGCTAGATTTAGCGTAACCACCTTGCGAATCAGGGAAATATAAATGGTAGAAGTGCATACGAGAACAGCGTCTCGTATGCACTTTTGCGTTTAAGCCTCGAGAGCCTGTGTCTGAGCTAGTGTTGACTTTCACCCGCAAGATGACCGGAGATTGGTTCTTTTCTCAGTACACTAAAAACAGTAGATTCATAATCCCCCACGTGTTTCGGAGAAAAATGTCCCTCACACTTACCCGCCGTAGTCTTCTTCAGGCATCAGCGGTAACAGCCGCAGCAACTACTTTTTCGCAGACCTCAGTAGCGACCTCTCATGCAGTGCAGAATAAACGCATCGCCATCATCGGTTCGGGGTACGGCGGTGCTGTTGCTGCTCGTACACTTACCTCGATGGGCTACACCGTCGACATGATTGAGATGGGTGCTGACTGGGAGAATATGACCCCCAGAAACGGCAAAGTCTTTACCAAGATGACCGCTCCTTCGGCTCGTTCAATGTGGTTCAAAGACCGTACAGATTTGCCGTTCAGTACGATATTTGGTCTTGATGTCGTCAACCAGCGAATCCCTCGTGGCGCTGGTGTTCTTGATGTTGAGCATTTCGATGCAATGAAGGTCTATGTAGGACGCGGCGTTGGCGGTGGTTCACTTGTCAATGGCGGTATGGCAGTTACCCCTTCGGAGTCCTTCTTTAAGAAGGTGATGCCGCAGGTTGATTCTACCGAGATGTTCGGTACGTACTTCCCCCGTGCTAACGCAGCTCTCCAGACTGCTCTGCCTCCTACCGATATTATCGGTACTTCAAAGTACTATCAGTTCACTCGCGTTGGTGCTGCACAAGGTAGACGAGCAGGCATCAAGCACCAGATGGTTCCCAACGTTTATGACTGGAACTACATGCGCAAAGAAAATTTCGGACGGGTACCGAAATCTGCACTTGATGGTCAGGTCATTTTTGGTAATGACTACGGTAAGCGCTCACTGCCCAAGACCATCCTCAAAGAAGCTTTTGATACTCAGCGTGTCAATCTCATTTCGATGACTGAGGTTGAGAACATTACGCAGGAATCTAACGGGTCGTTCTCACTCGCTCTTAAAACTATTGACTTCGATGGAAATATTGTTCAGCAGCGAGTCGCTGAGTATGACCGTGTGGTTATGGCAGCAGGATCTGTTGGTACTTCTCGACTGCTGATGAAAGCTAAAGCTCAGGGAACCATTCGTAACCTGCCCAATTCAACGGGTAAGTCGTGGGGGCCTAACGGTAATATCATGGCGGCGCGCAACATTTCACAAGCAACGGGCACTTACCAGTCGGGTATTCCTTCAATGGGTTTGACTAACTGGGATGATTCTCAGAATTCTGTCTTTGCTGAGCTTGCTCCGCTGCCGATTCCTGTGCTCGAAATGCGCACTAGTCTCTACCTGGCAATCACCAATAACCCGAATCTTGGTTCATTTACCTGGAACGCTGCAAAGAACTCACTTGGTTTGAACTGGACGGAAAGTATGTCTGCCCCTTCAGTGCTGGCAGCGAAAAACTTCCTTGATAAAATTAACGCTGCCAACCCCGGTTCTAGCTACCGTAATGATTTGTTTGATAATAGAAAGATTTTTGCTGATTATTTCTCCTACCATCCGCTGGGCGGCATGGTTTTGGGAGAAGCAACTGATCTTAACGGTGAGGTGAAGGGGGTTCCTGGGCTCTTCGTAATGGATGGTTCGTTGATTCCCGGTAAAATCGGCGTTAACCCGTTCGTAACTATTACAGCTCTAGCTGAGCGAAACATGGATCGTCTCGTTTCGGCTTCTCGCTTCAACTAAGAGTGAAAGAATGAAATTGGAAAATAAAGTCACAGCCAAGAGAAGAACCCTTCTGAAGGGTGCTGCTTGGGCTGCACCAGCAATTGTTGCTACCAGCGCTATCCCTGCCTACGCGCTTTCTTCTTCTTTCGAACCGCTGCTAACGAATTTGGCTATCGAACTAGCTGACCCTCCCTTTAACTGGGATACTTTTGAACCCGATTATGTTATTCCTATCTACGACAGTGCTACAAGCCGGAATGTGTTGGAACGTGCTTCTTTCCCCCCGAGCTTTACTGTCCGTAACGTAGGCAAGGTAGATGCAGTTAATCCCACCGGCACGCTACTGACTCAGATGAGAGATATTGGAACTGACGTACCTTCCGCTGGCGGTGCCAATGGAACTAAAATTGCTTCTACAAACCCTTTAATTGGTATAACGAGAACTGGTTCTGACAAGTTCAATGCCGCTACCTTCACGTGGGCTTATGCTGGCGTATTGAAGCCAGGGGAAGAGTTTACTTTTGAGTTCAAGTATCACGTCAACTACCCGTTCTGGAATGTTGACTACGAGCTGTTTGTAGCAGCTACGGTCAACGATCAGACTGAGGGAGATTACGATGATAACTCGGAACGTATGGGCACTGTTCCTCATTTCCTCGATCCTTGGCCTTGGTAAACTAGGAGCTTGAAGTAAGGGGTGGCAGCCGTAGGCTGTCGCCCCTTACTTGTGTCTCTGAGCACTTATGCTAAAAAACCTTGCATACATAGGGTAACTCTGGCAAGATAATAGATGTTGTTCAAGTGCTTATCGTTATGGAGCTAATGGTCATTCATCGACCGAAGCCAGATAAGCCCAAATATGACCCGATTCTAAAAAGCGTTAATCGTGTTGTTTGTAATAATAGCGACACGCCCGAGCGCGGGGGTCGGTGCTTCGGCGGGGTGAGGAACCCGAAACTATTTCGGATTCAGTCTGTTAGAAGCGGCGCGAAAGAACTTCTAGTAGTTCTTTTCCTCAAGCGCCACCATAAGGAGCACAAAGCTCCGTTACAGGGAAGTACTTCAAGAAAGAGAGTCCGACAGATGGCGGGACAGAAAATCCGCATCCGTCTGAAGTCATATGACCACGAGGTCATTGACTCATCAGCACGGAAAATCGTTGAGACGGTTACGCGCGCAGGCGCTACTGTAGTTGGCCCTGTGCCGCTGCCGACCGAGAAGAACGTTTACGTAGTTATCCGTTCACCGCACAAGTACAAAGACAGCCGCGAGCATTTTGAAATGCGTACGCACAAGCGTCTGATCGACGTCGTTGATCCGACCCCCAAGGCTGTTGATGCACTCATGCGTCTTGACCTTCCGGCAGACGTGAACATCGAAATCAAGCTGTAAGAGGATCGTCTCAAAAATGACTAACAAATTCGAACGCCAGGTGAAGGGCCTGCTCGGCACCAAGCTCGGCATGACCCAGGTCTGGGACGAAAACGGCAAGTTCGTGCCGGTTACTGTCGTCAAGGCCGATTCAAACGTAGTGACCCAGCTGCGCGACGCTAAGACTGACGGCTACGAAGCAATCCAGATTGGCTACGGCGCTATTGAAGCTCGCAAGGTCACCAAGCCTTTGGCTGGTCACTTTGAAAAGGCTGGCGTCACACCCCGCCGTCACCTCGTTGAACTCCGCACTTCAGATGCTGCAGAGTACTCCCTCGGTCAAGAACTGACCGTAGAGCTCTTCGAAGCAGGTCAGAAAGTTGACGTAGTCGGTAAGACTAAGGGCAAGGGCTTTGCAGGCGTCATGAAGCGTCACGGCTTCGCTGGCGTAGGCGCATCACACGGTGCTCACAAGAACCACCGTAAGCCCGGTTCAATCGGTGGCGCATCATACCCCGCACGCGTGTTCAAGGGTATGCGTATGGCTGGCCGTATGGGTGCAGCACGTCACACTACCATGAACCTGACTATTCAGGGTGTAGACGCAGAAAACAACGTACTGCTGATCAAGGGTGCTATCCCCGGTCCTAAGGGCGGCGTTGTTCTGGTTCGCACTGCTGTGAAGGGAGCCTAATTACAATGGCTGTTAAGACCCTTAACGTAGATTTGCCCGCAGACCTGTTTGACGCGAAGGCATCAGTTCCTTTGCTTCACCAGGTGGTTGTTGCACAGCTCGCAGCAGCACGCCAGGGCACTCACAAGACTAAGAACCGTGGTGAAGTTTCCGGTGCAGGTCGCAAGCCCTTCAAGCAGAAGGGTACTGGTCGCGCACGTCAGGGATCAATCCGCGCTCCCCACATGACTGGTGGTGGCGTTGTACACGGTCCTACTCCGCGTAACTACGCTCAGCGTACTCCTAAGAAGATGATTGCAGCAGCTCTTCGTGGTGCTCTTTCTGATCGTGCTCGTCACGGTCGTATCCACGTTGTTGAGTCACTGGTTGAAGGCACCAAGCCCTCTACCAAGGCAGCAAAGGCAGCACTCGCTTCAATCTCAGATCGTAAGAACGCTCTCGTTGTTATCGATCGTAAGGATGACGTTGTTGCACTGTCAGCTCGCAACCTTCAGAACGTACACGTTATCTACGCAGATCAGCTGAATACCTATGATGTTCTGATCTCCGATGATGTTGTCTTTACCAAGGACGCATTCGACGTTTTCGTTGCAGTTGCTTCTAAGGCTAAGAAGGAGGCCAAGTAATGAGCGTCCTTACTTTCAAGGATCCCCGCGACGTTATCATTGCACCTGTCGTGTCGGAAAAGAGCTACTCACAGCTCGATGAAGGCAAGTACACCTTCCTGGTTGATCCCCGCTCAAACAAGCTGGAAATCAAGCAGGCTATTGAAATGATTTTCGATGTCAAGGTTGCTGCTGTAAACACCGCTAACCGCGCAGGTAAGCGTAAGCGCACCCGCTTCGGCTGGGGCGCACGTAAGAACACCAAGCGTGCGATTGTGACCCTCAAAGAAGGCACTATCGACATCTTCGGCGGTCCGCAGGCATAAGGTCTGCGGAGACCACTTTAGCGAAGGAAAGAAATATCTAAATGGGTATTCGTAAGCACAAGCCGACGACCCCGGGTCGCCGTGGCTCGAGCGTAGCTGATTTCGCGGAAATCACTCGTTCAACCCCGGAAAAGTCCCTGGTTCGTCCGCTTCCCAAAAAAGGCGGCCGTAACAACACCGGTCGTATCACTACTCGTCATAAGGGCGGTGGTCACAAGCGCCAGTACCGTCTGATTGACTTCCGTCGTCACGACAAAGACGGTGTAGATGCACGCGTAGCACACATCGAGTACGATCCTAACCGTACCGCTCGCATCGCGCTTCTGCACTATGTTGATGGCACCAAGCGTTACATCGTTGCTCCTAACAAACTGAAGCAGGGCGATGTTGTTGAGTCAGGTCCCAGCGCGGATATCAAGCCCGGCAACAACCTGCCCTTGCGTAACATCCCCGTGGGTACTGTTATTCACGCGGTAGAGCTTCGCCCCGGTGGTGGCGCTAAGATGGCTCGCTCAGCAGGCGCATCAATCCAGTTGGTTGCTAAGGAAGGCAAGTACGCTCAGTTGCGTCTGCCTTCAGGCGAAATCCGCAACGTGGATGTTCGCTGCCGAGCAACTGTTGGTGAAGTTGGCAACGCAGAGCAGTCCAACATCAACTGGGGTAAAGCAGGACGTAACCGCTGGAAGGGCATCCGCCCGACCGTTCGTGGTGTCGTTATGAACCCCGTTGATCACCCGCACGGTGGTGGTGAAGGTAAGACTTCCGGTGGTCGTCACCCTGTTAACCCCAACGGTAAACCTGAGGGTCGCACCCGTCGCCCCAACAAGGAAAGCGACAAGCTCATTGTTCGTCGCCGTCGTACTGGCAAGAAGCGCTAAGGAGCCTGAAACATGCCTCGTAGTTTGAAAAAGGGCCCTTTCGTAGATCAGCACCTTTATGTAAAGGTTGCAGCTCAGAACGAGAAGGGTACCAAGAATGTTATTAAGACTTGGTCCCGCCGCTCGATGATTGTTCCCGACATGCTCGGTCACACCATCGCAGTGCATGATGGACGCAAGCACGTCCCGGTGTTCATCACTGAGTCCATGGTTGGACACAAGCTCGGTGAATTTGCTCCGACCCGCACTTTCCGCGGCCATGTGAAGGACGACCGTAAGGGTAAGCGTCGCTAGGTCGGTTTTTCCGATTTAGTGTCGTATAACCCTTTCGGCTAAGACGAAAGAGAGATAGGCAATGGAAGCCAAGGCATCAGCGCGCTATGTACGCGTTACGCCTATGAAGGCACGCCGAGTCGTCAACCTGATCCGTGGTAAGCAGGCGGAAGAGGCAATGGCGATTTTGAAGTTCGCTCCCCAGAGCGCTTCAGAACCGGTTTACAAGATCGTTGCATCAGCTGTTGCAAACGCTCGTCAGAAAGCTGACCGCGAAGGTGTAGCTTTCAAGGAAGACGAACTGTTCATCAGTGAAGCATTCGTGGACGAAGGTCCGACCATGAAGCGATTCCAGCCCCGTGCACAGGGTCGCGCGTTCCGCATCAACAAGCGCACCAGCCACATTACTGTGGTTGTTGCGACCCCGTCAGAGGAGGAGGGCCGCTAAATGGGTCAGAAAATTAACCCGAACGGTTTCCGACTTGGTATTACCACCGAACACGTTTCAAAGTGGTTCGCAGACTCAAACAAGCCTGGTGAACGTTACGCTGACTTCGTGAAGGAAGACGTTCAGATTCGCAAGCTTCTGTCAGAAGGCATGGAGCGCGCAGGCATCGCTAAGGTAGAAATCGAGCGCACCCGTGACCGTGTTCGTGTGGATATCCACACTGCACGCCCCGGTATTGTTATCGGTCGTCGCGGCGCAGAAGCTGATCGTATCCGTGGTGAGCTGGAAAAACTCACCGGTAAGCAGATTCAGCTGAACATCCTCGAAGTCGCTCAGCCTGACCTGTCAGCACAGCTTGTTGCACAGGGCATCGCGGAGCAGCTGGCTTCACGTGTGGCATTCCGCCGCGCGATGAAGAAGGCAATTCAGTCAGCACAGCGTGCGGGCGCTAAGGGTATTCGTATCCAGTGCTCCGGACGTCTGGGTGGCGCTGAAATGTCACGTTCAGAGTTCTACCGCGAAGGTCGTGTGCCCCTGCACACCCTGCGTGCAAACATCGACTACGGCTTCTTTGAAGCTAAGACCACTTTCGGTCGTATCGGTGTCAAGGTATGGATTTACAAGGGCGATATGACCGATAAGGAACTGGCTGCACAGCAGGCTGCTGGTAACCGTCGTGGCGGTCGTGGTGGCCGTGACGGTGGCGACCGCCGTCGTGGCGGCAACCGTGGTCCTCGTCGTGAACGTCGTAACGATAATGCTTCAGCTAACGCAGAAGCTAAGACTGCAGAAAACGGTGAGGCATAAATGCTTATTCCCCGTCGAGTAAAATATCGCAAGCAGCACCACCCCAAGCGTACCGGTATGGCCAAAGGCGGTACCGAGGTAACCTTCGGTGAGTGGGGCATTCAGGCACTGACTCCTGCATACGTGACCAACCGCCAGATTGAGGCAGCACGTATTGCAATGACTCGTCACATCAAGCGTGGCGGTAAGGTTTGGATTAACATCTACCCCGACCGTCCCTTGACCAAGAAGCCCGCTGAAACCCGTATGGGTTCCGGTAAGGGCTCACCCGAGTGGTGGGTCGCAAATGTTAAGCCCGGTCGAGTCATGTTTGAACTCTCCGGTGTTTCCGAAGAAGTGGCTCGCGAAGCTATGCGCCTCGCGATCCACAAGCTCCCGATGAAGGCACGTGTTGTGCGTCGCGAAGGTGGTGAATAAGAAATGGCAGTTGGATCAAAGGATCTGAACCTCGACAAGCTCGCTGAGCTCTCCAACGAGAACCTAGCTGACGAGCTGCGCAAGTCGAAGGAGGAACTGTTCAACCTCCGTTTCCAGGCAGCCACCGGTCAGCTTGAGAACCCGGGTCGTATCCGTACCGTCAAGCGCGATATCGCACGCATCTACACTGTACTGCGTGAACGTGAGCTCGGTATCCGTCCCTCAACCGAAGGTTAAGTCAAGTGAGTGAAGTAAAGACTGAAGAGCGCGGCTACCGTAAGATTCGCCGCGGCTACGTAGTGTCCGACAAGATGGACAAGACTGTAGTCGTAGAGGTCGAGGACCACGTGAAGCACGCACTGTACGGCAAGGTTATGCGCCGTAGCTCAAAGATCAAGGCGCACGACGAGCAGAACACTGCTGGTATTGGTGACTTGGTTCTGCTGGCGGAAACCCGCCCGCTGTCAGCCTCAAAGCGCTGGCGTGTTGTAGAGATCGTAGAGAAGGCGAAGTAATTCTCCTGGTCTAGCTCTCTACTGCATGAGCTAAAGAAGCCCCTCTTCCCGGTATTACTGGGGAGAGGGGCTTTTTATGTCTAAAGGCTCAGGTAAGTAAATGCGTCTAGAAATAGTGCGGGGCATATCACCATTGCTATGTGAGGAATGCTCCTTTTAGAGATCAGCAGGTTGTGATAATATTTTTATTCTGTGTGGTTATCTATACCCACACAGCCACGGATTTCTCCGTGCCAAAGCATAATGCCGCTATAACCGCGGGTGGTTTCGCCCGTTTTTAGATGATGCGGGACCAGATGTTCCTGGCATGGCCAAATCCCAGACGTTTCCGCTAACCCAGATGATTTATCTGATGGGACCGGTGCGTCACCTTCCCGTAAAAATGTTCCGCAAGGCTGGCCCACAAAATACCGTGCGGTCGGAACCGGCGAGACGACAGGAGAAATATGATTCAGCAGGAGTCACGACTGAAGGTCGCTGACAACACTGGTGCTAAGGAAATCCTTACCATTCGTGTTCTCGGTGGCTCTGCACGTCGTTACGCAGGCATTGGCGACGTTATCGTTGCTACCGTCAAGGACGCGATCCCTGGCGGCACCGTAAAGAAGGGCGACGTTGTTAAGGCAGTCGTCGTTCGCACTAAGAAGGAAACCCGTCGTCCTGACGGTTCCTACATCAAGTTTGATGAGAACTCAGCAGTTATCATCAAGAACACTGAGGGTGATCCCCGCGGTACCCGTATTTTCGGACCCGTCGGTCGCGAGCTTCGCGATAAGAAGTTCATGAAGATTATCTCGCTCGCTCCGGAGGTGCTCTAACCCATGGCTAAAATCAAGTCAGGTGACCTCGTTCAGGTTATCGCTGGTGCAGACCGCGGTAAGCAGGGCAAGGTCCTCAAGGTATTCCCCAAGACCGAACGTGTACTGGTTGAAGGCGTAAAGATCGTCAGCAAGCACACCAAGGCTAACCCGATGACCGGCGCTGCCGGTGGCATCGAAAAGGTTGAGGCTTCGATTCACGTATCAAACGTTGCAATCGTTGATCCCGAGACCAAGAAGCCGACTCGCGTTGGCTACCGCCTCGAGACTGAAGAGCGCAATGGCAAGACTCGCACCAAGCGTGTTCGTGTTGCCAAGAGCTCGGGTAAGGACATCTAATGACCGAAACCAAGATCACCCCTCGCCTCAAGACCAAGTTCAACGACGAGGTCACCAAGGCTCTGCAGGAAGAGTTCGACTACAAGAACGTCATGCAGACCCCCAAGATTGTTAAAGTCGTTGTTAACATGGGTGTCGGTGAAGCAGCTAAGGACGCGAAGCTCATGGATGGAGCTATCCGCGACCTGACCGCAATCACCGGTCAGAAGCCTATGATTACCCGTGCTAAGAAGTCAATCGCTCAGTTCAAACTGCGCGAAGGTCAGCCCATTGGCGCACACGTTACTTTGCGTGGCGACCGTATGTGGGAATTCCTGGACCGTCTGATCACCTTGGCGCTGCCCCGTATTCGCGACTTCCGTGGTCTCTCAGACCGCCAGTTCGACGGTAATGGTAACTACACCTTCGGTTTGACTGAGCAGTCGATGTTCCACGAAATCGACCAGGACGCGATTGATCGTGTACGTGGTATGGACATCACTATCGTCACCACCGCTAAGACCGATGATGAAGGCCGCGCGCTTATCAAAGCACTCGGTTTCCCGTTCAAAACCCAGTAATAACGACTACGTTGTAGGTCCCGCTCAAATCTTTTGAGGTCGCGGAAACCCCAGCGAGGAAGGGCTAAAGCCCACTATGACTATGACAGATCCTGTCGCAGATATGCTGACCCGTTTGCGCAACGCAAACGCTGCATACCACGACTCCGTATCTATGCCCCACTCAAAGCTTAAGGTTCGCATTGCCGAAATCCTAAAGGCTGAGGGCTACATTGCTGACTTCAAGGTAGAAGACGCTAAGGTCGGTCAGACCTTGACTCTCGAACTGAAGTTCGGTCCCTCACGCGAGCGTTCCATTGTTGGCGTTCGTCGTATCTCCAAGCCCGGTCTGCGCGTTTACGCGAAGTCAACCAACCTTCCCTTGGTTCACGGTGGACTCGGTATCGCAATTCTGTCAACCTCTTCAGGTCTGCTGACTAACAAGCAGGCTTCGAAGAAGGGTGTTGGCGGCGAAGTCGTCGCTTACATCTGGTAGTCGGTAAGAAGAGAAAGGAAGAGTAAATGTCACGTATTGGACGTCTCCCCATCTCGGTTCCTGCCGGCGTTGAGGTTAAGATTGATGGCAACTTGGTTGCTGTAAAGGGTCCCAAGGGCGAACTGTCCCGCAAGATCTCAGCTCCCATTACTGTTGCACAGAACGACGGCG
This sequence comes from Rothia sp. ZJ932, assembly GCF_016924835.1. Classification (NCBI taxonomy): domain Bacteria; kingdom Bacillati; phylum Actinomycetota; class Actinomycetes; order Micrococcales; family Micrococcaceae; genus Rothia; species Rothia sp. ZJ932. The sequence goes on from NZ_CP070480.1 coordinate 644,350, forward strand.
AAATTGTTGTTTCCCGTCCGAACGATGAGCGTGAATCACGCTCACTGCACGGTCTTTCACGCACCCTGATTCAGAACATGATCATCGGTGTTACTGAAGGCTACTCAAAGAAGCTCGAAATCGTTGGTACCGGTTACCGCGTGATGGCAAAGGGCTCCGATCTGGAGTTCGCGCTAGGCTACTCACACCCCGTTACTGTAAAGGCACCCGAGGGTATCACCTTTGCTGTTGAGGGCAACAACAAGCTGACTGTATCAGGTATTGATAAGCAGATTGTTGGTCAGGTTGCAGCTAACATCCGCGGTCTGCGTAAGCCCGATCCCTACAAGGGTAAGGGCGTTCGCTACGAGGGCGAGCAGATCCGCCGCAAGGTCGGAAAGGCTGGTAAGTAATAATGGCTATCAAGACAAAGTCCGCTGCACGCGCACGTCGTCATGCACGCGTCCGCAAGTACGTTTCAGGTACTGCTGCACGTCCGCGTCTGAGCGTTACCCGCTCATCACGCCACATGTTCGTTCAGGTCATCGACGATACCAAGGGTCACACCTTGGCTTACGCATCAACTCTCGAAGCTGATTTGCGTAACGCTGATCTCGATAAGACCGCTAAAGCAAAGCGCGTTGGTGAGCTCGTTGCCGAGCGCGCCAAGGCTGCAGGCGTTGAAGCAGTTGTCTTCGACCGCGGTGGTAACAAGTACCACGGTCGTGTAGCAGCAGTAGCTGAAGGCGCACGCGAAGGAGGCCTGTCACTCTAATGAGCGAGCAGACTGTAAACGAAAAGGAAACTCAGGTGACTGAAGCAACTGCAGAAGCTGTTGAAACCACCGAGAACTCCAAGCGCGAAGATCGCCGCGGTAACCGTGGTGAGCGCGGCGGTCGTGGTGGCCGTGGCGAGCGCGGCGGCCGCAACAACCGTGGTCGCGAAGAGGAGAAGGACAAGTTCATCGAGCGCGTTGTCACCATCAACCGCGTCTCCAAGGTTGTCAAGGGTGGTCGTCGCTTTAGCTTCACCGCGCTGGTAGTCGTTGGTGACGGTAACGGTATGGTTGGCGTTGGCTACGGCAAAGCTAAGGAAGTTCCTGCAGCTATTGCTAAGGGCGTTGAGGAAGCAAAGAAGAGCTTCTTCCGCGTTCCCCGCATTGAAGGCCGCACCATTCCTCACCGCGTTCAGGGCGAGCGTGCAGCTGGCGTAGTTATGCTGCGTCCTGCAACCGCTGGTACCGGTGTTATCGCTGGTGGTCCCGTTCGCGCAGTGCTTGAAGCAGCAGGTATTCACGACGTGCTGTCGAAGTCACTGGGTTCATCAAACCAGATTAACATCGTTCACGCGACTGTTGAAGCTCTCAAGCAGCTTGAAGAGCCCGCCGCTGTTGCAGCCCGCCGTGGTCTGCCCAACGACGAGGTTATCCCTGCTTACTTGCTCAACACCAAGAACGAGAAGGCAGGTGCGTAATGATGGGTAAGCGTATTAAGCCCAGTGACGCTAAGCTGGAAATCACCCAGGTCAAGTCCTATGTTGGTGAGAAGCAGAACATGCGCGACACCCTGCGTTCACTGGGGCTCAAGCGTCCCGGTAACGTAGTTGTTCGCACTGCAGACCCCGTCACCTGTGGCATGGTTAACACCGTTGCTCACCTGGTGAAGGTTGAGGAGGTCAAGTAAAGATGGCTGAACAGAACGACGCTATCAAGATTCACGATTTGCGCCCCGCTAAGGGTGCCCACAAAGCAAAGACCCGCGTAGGCCGCGGTGAAGGCTCAAAGGGTAAGACTGCAGGTCGCGGTACTAAGGGTCAGAAGGCTCGTTACCAGGTAAAGGCTGGTTTCGAGGGTGGTCAGCTTCCGCTGCACATGCGCCTTCCGAAGCTTCGCGGCTTCAAGAACCCCTTCCGCACCGAGTATCAGGTTGTCAACCTGGACCGTATCTCAGAGCTGTTCCCCGAGGGTGGCGATGTCACCGTTGAGGCACTGGTCGAGAAGGGCGCTGTTCGCAAGAACGAGCTCGTTAAGGTTCTCGGTAACGGCGATATCACCGTTAAGGTAAATATCACTGTTGACAAGGCTTCAGCTAGCGCAATCGAAAAGATTGAAGCTGCTGGCGGTTCAGTAACCGTAAAGTAAGCTAGTTAGCATGTGAGGGCTGTACTTTCCTAGGGAAGTACAGCCCTTCTTTTTTATCTTCTGTTCTGTTGCCGCGGACGCCGGGTATAGATTGTGTGGAGGGAGTGAAGGGTTATTTTCACCACTTCATATTTTTTCTGTATTGGCGTTCAAAAAGCGTTAGACTAATCAGAAGTTTGTTTTCAGCTTGCTGTGTGGGTGAGCTGAATGATTATCAATATTCAGGAGGACATGTGCTGAGCGCTTTAGGCAGGGCTTTTAAGACCCCTGACCTGCGAAATAAGCTGTTGTTTACCCTGGGCATTATCGTGATTTATCGTTTGGGCGTCTTTATCCCTGCGCCGGGTGTTTCTTTCGGGAACGTCCAGCAGTGTATGGCAACTGCCTCCGCTAGCGGTGGGCTCTTCGATATGGTGAATCTTTTCAGCGGTGGCGCCTTGCTGCAGCTGTCGGTTTTTGCACTGGGTGTTATGCCATACATTACGGCGAGCATTATTGTTCAGCTCTTGCGTGTGGTTATTCCGCGTTTTCAGGAGTTGCACGAAGAAGGTGCACAGGGTCAAACTAAGCTGACTCAGTACACCCGTTACCTCACCATTGCTTTGGCGTTTTTGAACGCTACTACCATTGTGTCCCTAGCCCGATCTGGTGCTCTATTGCCTGGCTGCAACCTACCGATTATTCCGGAGGATACCCTGATCAGTGTTGTACTGATTATTTTGGCTTTGGTGGCTGGCACCGGTATTGTGATGTGGCTGGGTGAACAGATTACTGAAAAAGGTGTGGGCAACGGTATGTCCCTGCTGATTTTCACTTCTATTGCTTCAAGCTTCCCCTCTGCACTTGGGTCGATTCAGCGTACCCTGGGTTGGGGTATTTTTGCGGGTGTCATTGCTATTGGTTTGCTGACTATCGTTGCTGTGGTGTTTGTTGAACAGTCGCAACGTCGAATCCCCGTTCAGTACGCCAAGCGTATGATTGGTCGTCGCACGATTGGTGGTACCACCACCTACATCCCGCTGAAGGTCAACATGGCGGGTGTTATTCCTGTTATCTTTGCGTCCTCGCTGCTGATGCTTCCCGCGATGCTGGCACAGTTCAACACCCCCACAGACGGCAGTGCCCCTGCTGGTTGGGTAACGTGGATCAGCACCTATTTGGTCAGTGGCGATCACCCGATCTATATGGCTCTGTACTTCTTCTTGATCGTTGGATTCGCCTACTTCTACGTTTCCATCACCTTCAACCCCGAAGAGGTTGCCGGGAACATGAAAAAATACGGTGGATTCATCCCCGGCTACCGCGCGGGCCGTCCCACCGAGCGCTACCTGAGCTACGTACTGAACCGCATTACCTTACCCGGTGCGCTTTACCTGGGCATTGTGGCGATGATTCCGCTCATTGCTCTGGTTCTCTTTGGCGCTAACCAGAACTTCCCGTTCGGCGGTACCTCGCTGCTGATCGTGGTCGGTGTCGGTCTTGATACTGTGAAGCAGATCGACGCTCAACTTCAACAACGACACTATGAAGGACTGCTACGATGAATCGTTTGCTCATTATTGGCCCTCCCGGTGCAGGTAAAGGTACCCAGGCCGTCCGTATCGCTGAAAAACTGAATATTCCCGCTATCTCAACCGGTGATATCTTCCGCAAAAATATCAAGGAAGAAACCGACCTCGGTAAAGAAGCTAAGAGCTACATTGACTCCGGCAACCTGGTTCCCGATTCAGTAACCAACAAGATGGTGCGTACCCGTTTGGCTGAAGATGACGCTGCAAGCGGCTTCTTGCTTGACGGTTACCCCCGCAACGTAGCTCAGGTGCAGGAGCTCGACAGCATCCTCTCTGACATGGGTGTTGAAATCGGACGTGTGCTCTTGCTTGTTGCCGATAACGATGAACTGGTCCAGCGCCTGCTCAACCGTGCTGCTGAGCAGGGGCGTTCGGATGATAACGAAGAAGTCATTCGCCACCGCCTTAAGGTTTACGAAGAAGAAACCGCTCCTTTGGTAGCTCTCTACACCGAACGCGGTATTGTCAAGCAAATTGATGGTCTTGGCGATATTGATGAGGTTACCGAACGCATCATGGATGCGCTCAAGTAAGTCTGCCTCTCAAGTAATTTCAGGTCTGTGCCCCCGGTCATTGCGGGGGCACATCTTTTTAACAGATGATTGATATTTGTGCCTTCTTGAGTGAGAGGGAGCAGGTTCACCGAAGGAGAAAAATCGTGCGCCGTATTGAATATAAAACTGATGCCCAGCTTGCCTCGATGGCAGCAGCAGGTGTCATTACTTCCCGAGCTCTTGACGCCGCAGTAGATGCTGCGCGAGCGGGAGTAAGCACCCTCGACCTGGATCAAGCCTTCCGGCAGGTACTTGATGAGCATCAGGCAGCGTCAAACTTCTTGGGCTATTACGATTACCCCGCTACTATCTGCGCGTCGGTCAATGAGGAAGTAGTCCACGGTATCCCCGGTGAGCGAGTCCTTCAGGACGGCGACATGATTTCTATTGATGGCGGTGCCATCGTGACTGATGCCTACGGCAAAAAATGGCACGGCGACTCAGCCCGTACCGCTTTGATCGGCAATGTTTCAGATGCGCGTCGTGAACTTTCCGAAATCACCCGTGCTGCCCTGTGGCATGGTATTGCCGCCGCCGCGTCCGCCCGTAAAGTGGGCGAAATTGGTCTTGCCGTTGAAGAATTTGTACGCGCTGAAACCGGTGACAAATACGGAATTATCGAGGATTTTGTGGGTCACGGTATCGGCTCACAAATGCACATGGCACCCGATGTTCTCAACTACGCGGCCCGAGACCTAGGCCCACGTTTGAAAAAGGGCATGGCGCTTGCCATCGAACCCATGATTGTTGCCGGTTCCATCGAAACCACAACCCTCGATGACGGGTGGACAGTGGTAACAGACGACGGCAAAGATGCCTGTCAGTGGGAACACTCCGTAGCTTTCCACTCCGAAGGAATTTGGGTGCTCACAGCTGAAGACGGTGGAGCCTCAGAACTCTCCAAACTTGGCGTGACCGTCAAACCTATTCCCTCCTAAACTACCCATCACCAGCGAAAAGAACACCATGACTGAAACCAGCACCAAGACACCGGTTGAAATCTCGGCTGTGCGCCCAGAACCCGGCAAAATCGCCCTCAAAGCACCTCGCCGGGAACAGCCACCGAAGCACATCGCAGACTTTGATATGGCAGGACGCCGTACCTTCCTCGAAGAACTCGGCTACAAGCCATTCCGCGCCTCCCAGCTCTCAAAGCACTACTTTGAACGACTGGTTAACGACCCAGATGAAATGACCGATCTGCCCGCCGCTGAGCGCGACGAGATGGTAGCCCGAGCCATGCCTCAGCTGCTGACCCCCGTTCGCACCCTGGAAGCAGATGGGGGAGACACCCTCAAAGTTGTTCACCGACTCTTCGATGGCGCCCTCATCGAATCCGTCATCATGCGTTACGAAAACCGCGTCACACTCTGCATCTCCTCCCAAGCCGGCTGCGGCATGAACTGCCCCTTCTGCGCTACCGGTCAGCAAGGTCTGACCCGAAACCTCTCCACCGCAGAAATCGTAGAGCAGGTAGTGGCAGCCGCCCGCTACCTCAAAAACATGAAGGGCCTTGAACAAGCAGAAGGCGGAGCAGAAGACACCCGCCCCCTACGCGTTTCCAACATCGTCTTCATGGGCATGGGAGAGGCACTCGCCAACTACAAACGCACCCTGGGCGCAGTACACCGCCTTATCGACCCCGCACCCGAAGGGCTCGGCATCTCAGCCCGAGGCCTCACCATGTCAACCGTCGGACTCGTCCCCGGCATCCGCAAATTCGAAATGGAAGGTCTGCCACTCACCCTCGCGCTCTCCCTCCACGCCCCTGACGACGAACTCCGCGACGAACTCATCCCCATCAACACCCACTGGAAAGTCGATGAAACCCTCGACGCAGCATACTCTTACTACCGCGCAACAGGACGCCGCATCTCCATCGAATACGCCCTCATCCGCGACATCAACGACCAAGGCTGGCGCGCAGACCTCCTCGGCAAAAAACTAGCATCACGCGGACGCGGCTGGGTACACGTCAACCCCATCCCTCTCAACCCCACCCCGGGCTCCAAATGGACAGCATCCCGCAAAGGCGTCGAACAAAACTTCGTCGAACGCCTCCGCGCACACGGAATACCGGTGACCGTTCGTGATACTCGCGGCTCCGATATTGACGGTGCGTGCGGTCAGCTAGCTGCTCAGGAGGACTAACCGCGAGTATCACTGACTCGCTGGCGCTCGTTGCCTGCGCCTCGAAAGCTAGCTGCTCAAGAAAAGGATGCGTTGCAGGGGGATGAAGAAGGTACCCAGCTGTTGATGTTAAGCTCACATCAAAAATACTGACAAGCTATTAACAACCCTCCCCAAATGCCGTAGACTATTTATTTGGTTGTCTGTGCCATGCGATCGTCGCATCCGTACCCTGTACGGAAATCACAGATGAAATACAAACTGCCCCTGCAGTAGCAGAAGGGCACCGAACGTTAGCGGAGGATATGGCCAAGAAAGACGGCGTCATTGAGATCGAAGGTTCTGTGGTAGAAGCTCTGCCCAACGCGATGTTTCGTGTTGAGCTAGACAACGGTCACAAGGTACTTGCACATATCTCAGGCAAGATGCGTCAGCACTACATTCGAATCCTACCTGAGGACCGTGTAGTAGTTGAGCTCAGCCCTTACGACCTCTCACGCGGTCGTATCGTCTACCGCTACAAATAAAAACACACCAAACGTCGCACCCGGTGCGACGTTTACCGTGTGTTACCGGGGGTAATAGTTCAGCGTTAGTCGAACCTCTTATCCCGCAATTGTCAATGCAAATAATTGCAATCAACGCAAAGGAATGCGATGAAGGTCAAGCCGAGCGTTAAGCCGATCTGCGATAAGTGCAAAGTGATCCGCCGCAACAGCGTGGTCATGGTGATCTGCGAAAACCCGCGTCACAAGCAGCGTCAGGGCTAATAACCTACCTGCTTCACAACAGTCGCACATCAGTGTGGCGTAAATGATAAGGCACCGCTCCTAAAAATTTTAGGGTACCTCCGGATTCAGAGGCCGGGGACCGACACAACCGTCGGGCAGTGATGCCGAAGACCTCTGGTAAAAACAAGGAGAAAGCCATATGGCACGTCTCGCCGGAGTAGATATTCCCCGCGAAAAGCGCGTGGAAGTAGCTCTTACTTACATCTACGGCGTGGGTAAAACCCGTGCAAAGGAAGCTCTTGCTGCAACCGGTGTCTCACCCGACATCCGCGTCAAGGATCTTGAAGATCAGCAGCTCGTAGCACTTCGTGACTTCATCGAAGGTAACTACAAGGTTGAAGGTGACCTTCGCCGTGAGGTTGCTGCAGATATCCGCCGCAAGGTAGAAATCGGTAGCTACCAGGGTCTGCGTCACCGTCGCGGCCTGCCGGTACACGGTCAGCGCACCAAGACCAACGCACGTACCCGTAAGGGCCCGAAGCGTACCGTTGCAGGTAAGAAGAAATAATAAGCGTTGAATCAGCCAAGTAATTCTTACCTGGCCAACGCTCACCAACCAACTTTGTAGGAGAATCAATAATGCCTCCCAAGACTCGCGCAGCGGCTGCTCGTAAGCCCCGCCGCAAGGTTAATAAGAACATTGTTGCAGGTCAGGCTCATATCAAGTCAACCTTCAACAACACCATCATCTCAATCACTGACCCTTCAGGCGCAGTTATCTCCTGGTCATCAGCAGGCGAAATCGGCTTCAAAGGTTCACGTAAGTCAACTCCTTACGCAGCTCAGATGGCTGCTGAGACCGCTGCAAAGCGCGCTCAGGAACACGGCGTACGCAAGGTAGACGTTTTCGTTAAGGGGCCCGGTCCCGGCCGTGAAACCGCAATCCGCTCACTTCAGGCATCAGGCCTCGAAGTTGGCTCAATTCAGGACGTCACCCCCGTTGCACACAACGGTTGCCGTCCCCCGAAGCGCCGCCACGTCTAATCGCTGGTTCGTCCCAGAGAAAATATTTTCTGTGGGCAATCACGATCAGTTCGTGATTACAGACGGATCAATACGTCTGCTTCCTTATCCCTTGTTTTCCCGTTACCTGTGAGCTCATATAGCGGATGCTCACTGAAAGGAAACACAGTGCTAATTGCACAGCGCCCCACTCTGAGTGAAGAAGTTGTTGCGGAAAACCGCTCACGCTTCACCATCGAGCCCCTGGAGCCCGGTTTCGGCTACACCTTGGGTAACTCACTTCGTCGTACCCTGCTTTCATCAATCCCCGGTGCCGCTGTAACCAGCGTCCGCATCGAGGGCGTGCTGCACGAATTCAGCACCGTTGAAGGCGTCACTGAAGACGTTACCGAGATCATCTTGAACATCAAGAAGCTCTCAGTATCATCTGAAAACGACGAGCCCGTGACTGCATACCTGCGCAAGCAGGGTTCCGGTGAACTCACCGCAGCAGACATCGAGGTACCCGCCGGTGTAGAGATTCACAACCCGGAACTTCACATCGCAACCCTCAACGCTAATGCTAGCTTTGACGCTGAACTGACCATCGAACGTGGACGCGGCTACGTATCTGCAGCTCAGAACAAGTCAGGTGACAACGAGATCGGTCGTATTCCGGTTGACTCCATCTACTCACCCGTCTTGAAGGTCACCTTCCGCGTCTCAGCGACCCGTGTTGAGCAGCGCACTGACTTTGATCGTCTGACTCTAGACGTTGAAACCAAGGAAGCTATTGCTCCTCGCGACGCAGTTGCATCAGCAGGTAGCACCCTGGTAGAGCTCTTCGGTCTTGCACGCGAACTCAATACCGCAGCTGAAGGTATTGAAGTTGGTCCGTCACCTGCTGACGAATCAATGGCTGCTGACCTTGCTCTTCCCATTGAAGACCTTGAAATGTCTGTACGTTCCTACAACTGCCTCAAGCGTGAAGGCATCCACACCGTGGGTGAACTCGTAACTCGCTCAGAAGCAGATCTCATGGATATCCGTAACTTTGGTGCTAAGTCCATCGACGAGGTCAAGGCAAAGCTCACCGAGCTCGGTCTGGCTCTCAAGGATTCACCTCCCGGTTTCGACCTCGCTTCACGTGCATACGATGAAGACGGTTACGGTAACGAGTTCTAAGACTTAAACGGTCTGCATTCATCGAGTGACTCATGAATGCTTCAACGTCAAAACTTAGGTTCCTTGATTTTTGAGAGTAAAAAATCAAAGAACGTAACCTTTGGAGAATAAACTATGCCTACTCCCACTAAGGGTCCCCGCCTCGGCGGTAGCCCGACCCACGAGCGTTTGATGCTCAACAACCTGTCACAGCAGCTGTTCGAGCACAAGCGCATCACCACCACCGTTACCAAGGCAAAGCGTATGCGCCCCGTTGCTGAGCGCCTCATTACCTTTGCTAAGAAAGGTGACCTGGCGGCACGCCGTCGCGTTCTGCGTTCACTGACCGACAAGTCAGTTGTACACGAACTATTCACCGTTATCGCTCCTGCAATGGCAGAGCGTCCCGGTGGTTACACCCGCATCACCAAGATCGGTAACCGTAAGGGCGATAACGCTCCTATGGCAGTTATCGAACTGGTCATGGAGCCCGTAGCTTCAAAGGGTGCAGTTGCTGAAGCAACCCAGGTTGCAGCAGCATCAGCTCCCGTAGCTGAAGAAGCGCCCGTTGCTGAAGCACCTGCTGCTGAGGCTACTACATCAGACCTGCCCGCAGGTGCACACGGTGCAACCGAAACCGGTAAAGCTCCCGAGGGCTTCGCTATCAAGGGTAACTCTGACTCCATGAAGTACCACGTACCTGGCTCACGCTGGTACGCAAACACCCAGGCTGAGATTTGGTTCGACACCAAGGAATCAGCTGAAGCAGCTGGCTACGCACCTGCAGGTGGCGCAGCAGCTCAGACTATCTCTGAGTAATTAGCGTCAGGTCATAGCCTTGAGAACTCCGCCACTCACACTAGTGAGTGGCGGAGTTTTTTTATTTCTTACAGGAGAAGTTCATGGAAAGCTTCCATCATGCTGGGGGAGCCCAACACCAACGTATCAGAATCGATCTTGCCTACGATGGAGCACCCTTTTCTGGGTGGGCTAAACAGCCCGGTAGGGTGACGATTCAGGGATGTCTTGAGGAGGCTCTCGCGCTGATTCTTCGTGAGCCGGTGCAGGTGACTGTTGCCGGCCGTACTGATGCGGGGGTACACGCGTCTGCCCAGACAGTTCACTGCGATATACCTCGGCACCTGTGGGAGAAAGTTCCCGGACGCAGCAATAGGCTGCCAGCTCAAGCCTTGGAGCCCCGCCTGCGCGGAGCGCTCAGCCGAATACTTGCTGATGCGGAGCAGGAGCTTCATGTGCCTGTTCAACTCAAAGGTCTCATGCAGGGGAGCATCGCAATCCACGCAGTTAGTGAAGTCAGCGCAGACTTTGATGCTCGCTTTTCAGCATTGGGCAGGCGCTACCAGTACCTTATTGCTGATGATGCGTTAGGGGTAGCGGTACCAACCGATCGACACTCCATGTGGCAGGTTGAAACGCTACTCGACGTAGAAGTGATGAACGAGGGAGCTCAAAGAGTATTAGGGCTCAATGACTTTCTTTCTTTCTGTAAGCCTAGAGTAGGTGCAACAACAATCCGCGAGCTTCGTGATTTCACCTTTATCCGTCGTAATGATCACGTGATTGAAACCCGTATTGAGGCTGATGCTTTCTGCCACAATATGGTGCGTTCGCTGGTGGGATCTTTGGTTCTGGTGGGCGCGGGGGAACGCAGTTTGGAATGGATCGAGCATAAGATGAAGGCCCCTGCTCGGGACGCGCGGGTCAAGCTAGCGCCTGCTTGCGGGTTGAGTCTCGCTGAGATCTATTACCCGGAACTGGAGCTTTTTGGAGCTCAGGCAGAACTTACGCGCGCCGTACGAGAGATTTAAAATCACATCAGTGGGATTTAAGGGCTTTAAGTGCTCTTAATCCCTAAAAATACGTAGATTTAGTGTGAACACTAGGGTATAGTTTCATACGTTGTGCGTGTTCCCTCCTGATTCACGTGTGCCAAAGAACAGTCCAGTTGCAGGACGACACTTTCTTTAGGCGCCCAGGAGTTGCGAACGAGCAGTTGTTTCTGGTCCTCACCCAGTACCTGCTATCGCACGTGGTAAGAGGCGCGATACCCAACTAGCGCCTACATGAACATACGAGACAAAGGCGAAATTTTGCGCACTTACACTCCAAAACCCGGCGAAGTAGAGCGCCAGTGGCACGTTATTGACGCTACTGACGTTGTTCTGGGTCGTCTTGCAAGCCAGACCGCTATTCTTTTGCGCGGCAAGCACAAGCCCACTTTTGCACCTCACGTTGATACCGGTGACTCAGTTATCATCATCAACGCTGAAAAGGTTGCACTGACCGGCGCTAAGCTCGAGCAGAAGCGTGCATACCGTCACTCAGGTTACCCCGGTGGTCTGAAGTCAGTGAACTATGCAGAGCTCTTGGAATCAAACCCCACCCGTGCAGTTGAAAAGGCTGTCAAGGGTATGCTCCCCAAGAACAAGCTTGCAGCACAGCAGCTGAAGAACCTCAAGGTCTACGCAGGTGCAGAGCACCCGCACGCTGCACAGCAGCCCAAGACCTACGAATTTACCCAGGTCGCCCAGTAATTCGGGCCTACGAAGACAACTTTAAGGAGAAATCGTGGCTCAGAACGAAGAGCAGATTGTCAACGAGGAAGAGCTGACCAGCTACACCTCAGAATCCTCAGCTCCTGTAGCAGAGGCAGCCAAGGCTAACCGTCCTGCCCTTACCGTTTCAGGTCAGGCAGTAGGTCGCCGTAAAGAAGCAGTCGCACGCGTGCGCGTTATCCCAGGCTCAGGTCAGTGGACCGTTAATGGTCGCACCCTGGAAAACTACTTCCCCAATAAGCTGCACCAGCAGGAAGTAAACGATCCTTTCAAGCTTCTTGAGCTTGAAGGCGCTTACGATGTAATTGCTCGCATTTCAGGTGGCGGTCCTTCAGGTCAGGCAGGCGCACTGCGTCTGGGCGTTTCACGCGCACTGAACGAAATCGATACCGAGAACAACCGCCCGACCCTGAAGAAGGCAGGCTTCCTTACCCGTGACGCACGCGTCATCGAACGTAAGAAGGCTGGCCTTAAGAAGGCACGTAAGGCTTCACAGTTCTCAAAGCGTTAATTACGCTTTACCGGTTGCTTTTCAACCGCAGAACTTTTTCGAAGGCTCTTCCCAGATTCGTTGGGAGGAGCCTTCGGGCTTTTAAGGTTCTTACTTCAGCTGCGGTCTGCGGTGCGTAATAGCCACGACTAGATACAGCGACCGGCTTACAATATAGCTAAGATGTTTATTCGCCCCACGAGACAAGGAGGTCTCTCTTTCATGACTTCTCAGAACAAGTCCGCAGAAGTAACGACTCCTGACGCCGCCAGCCCCACAGAGACTGAGAAAGCAGCTATCAAGGACGCCTTGAAGAAAGAGGTGCGTCGACGTTCAGTAGTGGAAGACTACGCGGCTGAACTTGATGAAATTGCATCGCTGACTCACCGTCTCATGGGCGAAGATGATACCTCTGATGCTTGGAAGAAGGGGTACCCCTACGATACGAAGATGAGCCGTAAGGAGTACGAAAAAACCAAGCGTGCCCTGCAAATTGAGCTTTTGAAACTGCAACTGTGGGTTAAAGAAACTGGTCAGAAAGTGCTCATTATCTTTGAGGGACGCGATGCTGCCGGTAAGGGGGGCGCAATCAAACGTTTCACTGAGCACCTCAACCCCCGTGGTTCTCGCGTAGTGGCACTGGAGAAGCCTACCGAAGTGGAGCAGACACAGTGGTACTTCCAGCGTTATATCGCTCATCTGCCTTCCGGCGGTGAAATCGTGATGATGGATCGTTCTTGGTACAACCGTGCGGGTGTGGAGCGAGTCATGGGCTACTGTACTTCTCAGCAGTACTATGAGTTCATGCGAGAGGTCCCCGATTTGGAGCGGATGTTAGTGAATTCGGGCGTCAAGCTTATTAAATTCTGGTTCTCGGTGACGCGCGCAGAACAACTGGCGCGTTTTAACGCCCGCCGTACTGACCCGGTACGTCAGTGGAAACTCTCTCCCACTGACCTCGCTTCCTTGGATAAGTGGGACGACTACACAGAAGCCAAAGAGGCAATGTTCTTCTACACTAATACCGGGGATGCTCCGTGGACTGTGGTGAAATCAAATGACAAGAAACGCGCCCGTCTGGAAGCTATGCGTCACGTGTTGAGCCAGTTCGACTACCCCAATAAAGACCATTCTGTTGTGGGCACCACCGACCCTCTCATTGTGGGATCCGCATCTGAAACTTTTGAGGATGATGAGAGAGAAAACCCGGAAGGGTTCCCCGTGCTAAAAGATGACAGAAGCTAAAGACAACGTAGAATAGAACGTGATGGCACAGAGATTATTTGGGACCGACGGTGTACGCGGTCTAGCAAACGAGAAAATTACTGCTGAGTTGGCTTTGAAGCTGGCACAGGCAGCTTCGGTAGTACTTGGTCATTCGCAGGCAGCTGAGGGTACGCGTCCTAAAGCCGTTATTGCACATGATTCACGTATCAGCGGTGAGTTCATTGGCGCTGCAATGATGGCTGGCTTCGCGAGTTCCGGTATTGATGTTTTGGATGCCGGGTTGGTACCGACCCCCGCCGCCGCCTACCTAGTCGCCTCGACTGAGGCTGATTTTGGCGTCATGATTTCAGCGTCGCACAACCCTGCTGAAGATAACGGTATTAAGTTCCTTGCCCGTGGCGGTAAGAAACTTGATGATGCTATCGAAGACGAGATCGAGCGCCTATATCGTGCCGAAGAGTTCCGCTTTCCCACACACGGAGACGTGGGACGAATCCAGGTGCTGGCTGACGGCGAAGACCGTTACGTTACCCACTTGATTTCAACCATGCCGGATCACCGTGGCCTTTCTGGTCTGACCGTTGTGCTTGACTGTGCTAATGGTGCTGCCTCAGGTGTTTCACCCGATGCTTTCCGCGCCCTGGGCGCTAAGGTTCACGTTATCGGCGCAGAACCCAACGGCACTAATATCAACGATGGAGTGGGATCCACCCACCCTGAATTGTTGCAAGAAGCCGTTCGTTTTATTCAGGCTGATTTTGGTATCGCTCACGACGGCGACGCGGACCGTTGTATGGCAGTTGATGAACAGGGCAACCTGGTAGACGGTGATCAAATCATGTCTATTTTGGCGGTTGCGATGAAAGAAGCGGGCAAGCTAAAGGATGACACCCTAGTAGCTACCGTTATGTCGTCACTGGGGCTTGAGCTTTACCTCAAGGAACAGGGCATTAGGCTAGAGCGCACTGCTGTGGGCGACCGCTACGTGCTGGAAGCTATGCGCGATACCGGTTACAACTTGGGCGGTGAACAGTCGGGTCACGTCATCATGAGTGACTACGCAACTACCGGCGACGGCGTTTTGACCGGTCTGCATCTAGCTGCTGAAATCGTCCGTACTGGTCTGCCTCTTTCTGAGCTGGCTAACCGTATGCAGGCTACTCCGCAGAAGCTCATTAACGTCAAGGGCGTCAACCGCGCTGGTGTCTCAACCTCTGATGCTCTGCAGGCTGAAATTAAGGCTGTAGAGACTGAGCTGGGGGAGACCGGACGCGTGTTGCTGCGCCCATCGGGTACCGAACCTTTGGTGCGCGTCATGGTCGAAGCTGCGAGCCAAGATGAGGCTGGTTCCTACGCACAACGACTAGCGGATGTTGTTGCTAAAGAACTGGCTCTGTAAAGATTTTCAATAACTGCTCACACGTCAGCGCGCTCTAACCTGTCATGGGGTGGGGCGCGCTTTTGTGTGCTTTTCTTTCTGACAGTAGAAGATATAGAGAGCTTCTTGAGGGAAAAGTGTTAAAACTTTTCTTCTATTATACGAGTGCTATATTTCTTTTTTTGAGTGTTGAGGTGTACCTTAGTTACACGATGAGCAATGCTGTCTAGACAGGTTTTGCTGTCCGCTTGCTCTGACTTTCCATTCACTTTTTCTTTTCTTTTGAGGGATTCATGTCTACGACAACTCCTGCCAAGCCCAGCATGCGCGTGCGTGTGCAGCGCTTTGGAACCTTCCTCTCATCAATGATTATGCCCAACATTGGTGCGCTCATTGCCTGGGGTATTATCACCGCTCTCTTTATTCCTGCCGGTCTCGTACCCAAATACATTCCCGCTCTCACTGACTTCAGCGCAATGGTCGCCACCATGGTTGGCCCCATGGTTACCTACCTGTTGCCCATTTTGATCGCTTACACCGGCGGTAAATTGGTGTACGAACACCGTGGTGGCGTTGTAGGCGCAACCGCAACTATGGGCGTTATCTTGGGTACTTCTTCGGAGCTCTTTGTAGGCGAAGAAGGTGGCTCACCCATGTTCCTTGGCGCTATGATCATGGGGCCGCTGGCTGCATGGTGCATGAAGAAGCTCGACGGTCTGTGGGACGGTAAGATTAAGCCCGGCTTTGAAATGCTGGTCAATAACTTCTCTGCCGGTATCTTCGCTGCAATTGCTGCTATTGCCTCGATGTTCCTGCTGACCCCCGTCATGAAGGGTATCTCAGCGGGCGCTGGTGCCGCCGTTGACTGGCTGGTCTCAACAGGTCTGTTGCCTTTGACTGCGCTCTTGATTGAGCCTGCGAAGGTGCTCTTCCTCAACAACGCTATTAACCACGGCATCATCACTCCTTTGGGCACCGAGCAGGCACTGGAGCAGGGTAAGTCAATTCTTTACCTGCTGGAAGCTAACCCCGGCCCCGGTCTGGGCATCCTCCTTGCCTACATGGTATTTGGTCGCGGCGCTGCAAAGGCTTCATCCTCAGGTGCGGCTCTAATCCACTTCTTCGGCGGTATCCACGAAATTTACTTCCCCTACGTTTTGATGCGTCCCCAGCTGATTGCGGCTGCCGTTGCCGGTGGTATGGCAGGTACTTTCACCTTCTTGGCATTGGGCGTAGGTCTCACATCAGCCTCAGCTCCTGGATCAATCATCGCAATTACCGCTGTGGCTGCTCCCGGCGACCTGCTGAAAATTTACCTGGGCGTTTTTGCTGCTACCGCTGTTTCATTCCTCGTTGCTTCAGCAATTCTTAAGTTCTCTAAGCAGGGCGAAGACGACTTGGCTGCTGCTGCTGAGAAAATGCAGTCGATGAAGGGCAAGAAATCATCTGTTGCTGGTGCTTTCACCACTGCTGACGCTGGTAATAAGAAAATCGAGAAGATTGTTTTTGCGTGCGACGCGGGTATGGGATCCTCAGCGATGGGCGCTTCGGTACTGCGCAACAAGATCAAGGACGCGGGTCTGGGCGATAAAGTCACCGTTGTTAACTCTGCCATCAATAACCTCAAGGATGAATTTGATCTGCTGGTTTCACACCAGGATCTAGCAGACCGTGCAGCTGCTCCTACCCCCTCCGCCGTTCACGTTGCTGTTGATAACTTCATGGGTTCACCTCGCTATGATGAAATTGTTGAGATGCTCAAAGAGCAGTACTCAGATGCGCCTAAATCCAGCCCCAACGTGGTAGCAAACAAGGCTGGTGCTGTGCCTGCCGTCCAGGGTGCGTCCCAGGTGCTCTCCAAGCGATCCATCGTAATGGACGGGGTTGCATCTTCACGTGACCAGGCGATCGATCAAGCAGGTGCTCTACTTGTTGACACCGGTTCCGTTGACCAGTCCTACATTGCTGCAATGCACGAGCGCGAAGCCTCTGTTTCTACTTTCATGGGTAATGGTCTGGCTATTCCCCACGGCACTAACGAAGCAAAGAGCGCAATCTACGACTCGGCTATGTCATTCACTCGTTATACAGAGCCTATTGACTGGAACGGTAAACCCGTCAAATTCGTTATCGGTATTGCAGGGGCTGACGGCGAGCACCTTGAACTGCTGCAGAAGATTGCAAAAATCTTCTCGTCTAAGGACTCTGTAGCTCAGCTGGAGCAGGCACAAACCGCCGAGGACGTGCTGGAGATTTTCGGAAAGGTCAATGACTAATGAAGAAAGCTGTACATTTCGGTGCAGGAAACATCGGACGCGGTTTTGTGGGCGTTTTGCTGCACGAGGCTGGGTACGAGCTTGTTTTCTCAGATGTTGCTGCCCCCGTTATTGACAAGCTCAACTCGTTGGAGTCCTACACAGTTCATGAGGTGGGACATACTCCCCGAGATCTTGAAATCACCGGTTTTCGGGGGATTAACTCCGCTGAAACCCCTGAGGTTCTGGCTCAGGAAATTGCAACCGCTGATGTCGTGACCACCGCTGTGGGCCCAAAAATTCTCAAGTTTGTTGCGAAGAATATTGCTGAAGGTCTTGAGCTACGCGCCGCTGCAGGAACCGAAGGTAAGGTCGCGGTGATGGCGTGTGAGAATGCCATTAATGCCACCGATATGTTGGCTGCTGCTGTGCGCGAGCACTACCCGGCTGCTGATTCGGTTGCGACTTTTGCTAACACAGCAGTGGATCGCATTGTTCCGGCACAGGATCCCGGTGACGGTCTGGATGTTACAGTTGAGAACTACTACGAGTGGGCTATTGAGTCCGCGCCTTTCAACGGTACTCCTCCTGAGATTCCCGGAGCTACCTGGGTAGATGACCTTGCGCCCTACATCACGCGCAAGCTCTTCACCGTGAACACCGGTCACGCAACCGCGGCCTACTTTGGTCGCGCAGCTGGTATCTCAAAAATTTCTGATGTTTTGGAAAACGCTGAGATCCGCGCGAAGGTGGAGGCAACTCTTGCCGAAACCAAGGATCTGATTGTTCGCAGGTTCGGTTTTGAGCCCGACGTGCAACAGGCTTACATCGAAAAAATCATTGCTCGATTTGAAAACCCGCACCTGCCCGACACCGTTGAGCGCGTAGGACGCGGACCGTTGCGTAAGATTTCTCGGTATGAGCGTTTTACCGGTCCGGCAGCAGACCTTGCCGAGCTGGGACGTCCCACCGATGCTCTTCTCGCCACTATATCGGCGTTGCTGGACTTTAACGTTGTCGATGACGAAGAGTCTCAGGAACTCCAGCGTAAGCTCTCAGAACTCTCAGCCGGTACTATTACCGCTGAAGCGCTGACAGAGGAACTCACCGGTCTAGATACACAGCACCCGCTCTTCACAGACCTCGTTGCTGTTATAGCTGCTAAGGTCTAAGCGATACCCAACCGTTAGGTGTACGCATCACACCATAGACGCCCACTTTCTCGAGAAAGAAGTGGGCGTCTTTGCATTTTCCAGCTTCGTATTAAAAGAAAAGGGCTGGTTGTCTCAGTATAGAGACAACCAGCCCTTTATAAGAGTGATTGTATAAAACCAGTTAGATGATTAGATCTGCTTACGAGTAACGAGTGAGTCGCGGATTTCCTTCAGCAGAGCTACCTGAGGATTTTCTTCCTCAACCTCTTCTTCAACAGCCAGTTTAGCCGCGCGACGCTCATTCACCTTATTGACGGGCAGAACGATACAGAAGTAGAGAGCAGCGGCAACCATGAGGAAGTTAACAACTGCGGTGAGCAGAACACCAATTTTAATGTCGCCAAAAGCAAGCCAGTTATCGAAGTTAGGTTCGTTGAAAACCATTGCAATAGCGGGCATCAGAACGTTCTCAACGAGAGCGTTCACAACGGTAGTAAAAGCGCCGCCGACAATGAGACCAACCGCGAGATCGATAACGTTGCCGCGGGTAATAAATTCTTTAAATCCTTGAAGCATGAGATAAAGAATAAGCCGAATACAGTTGCAAACGAAAATAATTCTCGCCCTTTTGTGGGTGATATTGCATACGCTTGGGTACCATGCGTTCTGAACTGTACATATCGCAGCGCCGCCCCTGGGCAAACGGTACGTTGCTTGACCAACCCCTAGTTTTTACGCAAAAGAACCTTGCGCGCTGAATGATCACTTGACTTGGTGATAATGAGCTTCGCCCTGCCTCTGGTGGGCAGAACGTTCTCTATGAGGTTGGGTTCATTAATAGTTTTCCAGATGTGGGTGGCGCGCTCGCGTGCCTGCTCCTCCGTCAAATCGGCATAAACCTTGAAATATGAATCTGGGTTTTGAAAAGCTGATTGCTGAAGCGAGAGAAAACGGTTAACGTACCATCGCTCAAGATCGGTGGTACGCGCGTCCACATAAATAGAAAAATCAAAAAAGTCACTAATAGATAGTGCCGGTTTGCCAGGTTCGCTCTTGGGCGGAGCCAGGACATTGAGCCCTTCAATAATGAGCACGTCAGGGGAGGTTACTTGTATTTTTTCGTCAGGAATAATGTCGTAATAAAGGTGAGAATATTTGGGCGCTTCTACTAACGGAGCTCCCGACTTTACCTCAGAAACAAACCTCAATAAGGAGCGTCGATCATATGATTCAGGGAAACCTTTGCGGTGCATGATACCGCGGCGTTGCAATTCTGCGTTGGGGTAAAGAAAACCGTCAGTGGTAATCAGTTGCACATTGGGTGTAGAGGGCCACCGACGCAGAAGCGCCTGCAAAATACGGGCAGTCGTTGATTTTCCCACTGCCACAGAACCTGCCACCCCAATGATAAAAGGGACGCGGCGTTGAGAAACACCCAAAAAATCGTTGGTCATGTGGTTCACGGAGCTTGCGGCGTTGACGTACAAATTTAGTAGACGTGACAGCGGAAGATAGACCTCTTGAACCTCTTCAACGTTGAGAATTTCACCGAACCCTCGAAGATTGAGAATTTCCTCCTCAGCCAGTGGCACCGAAATTTCGCGAGCCAACCGTGACCAAGTGGCGCGGTCTAGTTCGGTGAAAGGGGAGTGCTTAGCGAAAACTGAAGAGGACGTCATTAGAACTATTCTAGAGAGTTAGCGGGGCTCACGCATTTTTGCGAGGATAACGTCAAACAGCACCTACTTTGGTATGCAAAGGCACAGACCCAAAACAGCCTTTTATGTGTTGCGTGGGGTAAACTTGAGCTTATGTGTGGAATCGTAGGATATGTAGCTCTGGGTACTACCCCGGACAATAAGAAATTTGACCATACCGCTTATGACGTACTTCTTGAGGGTCTTCGCCGTCAGGAATATCGCGGTTACGACTCAGCCGGTGTAGCTGTTATTGGCGATAACGGTATTGAGTTCCGTAAAAAAGCAGGCAAGTTAGTTAACCTCGCTGAGTCTGTAGCAGAAACCCCCCTGTCTGAGTCATCAATCGGTATCGGGCACACACGCTGGGCAACTCACGGTGGTCCCACCGACGCCAACGCGCACCCTCATGTTGTTGATAACGGCAAACTGGCTGTAGTACACAACGGCATCATCGAGAACTTTGCTGAATTACGCGCAGAACTGCTCGAACAGGGCGTTGAGTTCCTTTCAGAGACTGATACTGAAGTTGCGGCTAACCTGATCGCTAGCATCTACAATTCACTGGAGTCGAAAGACCTCACCGAGGCTATCCGCCTGGCTTCGAACCGCCTTGAAGGTGCTTTCACTATCTTGGCTATTCACCAGGATCACCCCAACCGCGTAGTAGCAACTCGTCGCAACTCACCGCTAGTGATTGGTGTGGGCGAGAACGAGTACTTCCTAGGCTCAGACGTTTCAGGGTTTATCGACTACACCAAGAATGCAGTCGAGATGGGTCAGGACCAGATCGTGACCATCACAGGTGAAGGCTACGATATCATCGATTTTGAGGGCAATCCCACCGACGGCAAGCCTTTCCACATCGAGTGGGACGCAACCGCAGCTGAAAAGGGCGGCTTCGACTCCTTCATGGAGAAGGAAATCCACGAGCAGCCTGCTGCTGTGCGCGACACCCTGATGGGTCGCATGGACGAAAACGGCAACCTTACTCTGGACGAGTTAAAGATTGACGATGCCATCCTGCGCTCAATCGACAAGATTATTGTTGTAGCGTGTGGTACCGCAGCTTACGCGGGTCAGGTTGCCCGCTACGCCATTGAGCACTGGTGCCGCATCCCCACCGAGGTGGAGCTCGCTCATGAGTTCCGGTACCGTGATCCCATCGTGAACGAGAAGACCCTGGTTGTATCACTCTCACAGTCCGGTGAAACCATGGATACCCTCATGGCTGTGCGTCACGCACAGGAACAGGGGGCTAAGGTTGTCTCCATTTGCAACACCAACGGTTCAACCCTGCCCCGTGAATCTGACGCTGTCATTTACACTCACGCAGGTCCTGAGATTGCAGTTGCTTCTACTAAGGCATTCCTTTCACAGATTACTGCTGCATATCTGCTCGGTCTTTACCTTGCCCAGCTGCGCGGCAACATGTTCAAGGACGAGTTGAAGAAAATTCTCTCAGACCTACAGGAGATGCCCGAGAAAATTCAGCAGCTAATCGATAACGAACAGCAGGTCAAAGACCTCGGTGTCTCTATGAAGGACGCCGGTTCGGTGCTCTTCTTGGGTCGTCACGTTGGCTACCCCGTGGCTCTCGAAGGCGCTCTGAAGCTCAAAGAAATCGCTTACATCCACGCTGAGGGATTCGCAGCTGGCGAGCTCAAGCACGGACCGATTGCTCTGATTGAAGAGGGGCAGCCCGTATTCATTGTGGTGCCCTCGCCGAACGGTCGCGACTCCCTACATTCCAAGGTTGTTTCAAACATCCAAGAAGTACGCGCTCGCGGCGCTGTAACCATTGTGATTGCCGAAGAGGGTGATGAAGCGGTTAAGGCTTACTCAGATCACCTGATCGCTATTCCTGCTTCGCCCACTCTGTTGCAGCCCCTGCTGGCGACTGTACCTTTGCAGATTTTTGCTTGCGCACTTGCTGCGGCAAAGGGCTACGACGTCGATCAGCCTCGTAATCTGGCAAAGTCAGTTACCGTCGAATAAGACAGCGGTATAACCGGTTTTTAACCACAGTATGGCACCGTCTCACCTGTACCGGGTGGGGCGGTGTTTTTATGTCAGGAGAGGTTCGCCGTAGAATTTTGAACTGGAAGACTTTAAAAGAAATACTCGGGTGAAGATGATTATTGCTACCGGCATTGATGTGGTCAATATTGACCGCTTCGCGCAGATTATAGAAAAAAATCCTGCTATGGTGGAGCGACTGTTTGTGCCCCATGAACGCGAAAAGACGGTGCGCTCCCTTGCTGCCCGTTTTGCCGCCAAAGAAGCTGTTGCCAAAGCGCTTAAAGCACCTGCTGGTATGGTGTGGCAGCACTGCTGGGTTGAAAATACAGCTGATGGAGCGCCTCATATTATGGTGGAGGGTACCGTTGCCCAAGCAGCTGCGTCCTTAGGTATTAACCGCTGGCACCTCACCATGACCCATGATGATCCTGTTGCTATCGCATCGGTAGTTGCGGAACACCTGAGCCAGGAAGAGCTGGCACTACTGGCAGCCCTTGACGCAGCTCCCTTGGGGCTGGTGATCTAAAGACCATGACGGAATTTCGCGCTGAGCCAATACGCTCGTTTGATGATCTACTGCCCATTCCCACTGCTACCGATCATAAGTATACCCGAGGCGTCTGCGGGTTGGTAACCGGTAGCGACCAGTACCCTGGGGTTGCTCTTCTGAGTACTGCGGGGGCACTCAACACCGGCGTGGGAATGGTGCGATTTGCAGCGACGGGAGCCGTGAGTACTCTGGTAACTCTGCAACATCCTGAAGTCGTGTGCTTCACTGCTGACGTCACAGAGGCACACGTACAAAGCTGGGTGATTGGCTCTGGCGCCACCGGTGAGTACCGGGCACAGCAAATACAGGCAGTTCTTGCACTCGATACTCCGATGGTGGTGGACGCCGCAGCCCTCACTCCTGCCGCCCAGCGGGTTGCAGATGGCGGTATTTTGGGTGCTCACACCATTTTGACGCCCCACTCAGGAGAACTAGCAGACTTTCTCACCTGGATACAGGCGCTGGCACCTCACCTCTTGCTAGGGGAGAGCGCCCCACCTACCCGAGAAAACATCGAAGAGAATCCACAGCACTGGGCGGAGCTCGCTGCCCGTCTTTCTGGCGCGACGGTGCTGCTTAAAGGTGCTCGCAACGTCATTTCTAGCCCAGAGGGACATACCATAACCCACGAAAGCGCCGCCCACTATCTTGCCAGTGCCGGAAGCGGAGATGTATTGGCCGGAATCCTCGGTGGTGTACTGGCGCAGGCAGTAGCCAACTATCCCGAAAAACTCAAGAAAGATGATAGCCTCTACGCTCACTTGGCTGCCCTCGCCTGCTCCATTCATACCCGCGCCGCTTTGAGCCTGCATCAGGGGTACGGACCGACCCGCGCGTCCGCCGTTGCTCATGCCGTAACCGCGGTCATCGCTGAAATACACCGGGAACGGGGCAACCGCCTCTAAGAGCCAGTAATGCCTAAAAATCTAATCAAATAGTATAAAAACTACGATGGTGAGTACATATTGTGTGTACTCACCATCGTAGCTTTATATTGCCATCCAACACGTGGTTTTAATAAGCACCGTCTTTAGCAAAGACTGCTCTGAAGGTACGGAAGAGAATAATGAAGTCACCGATGACCGACCAGTTCTCGACATAGTAAAGATCCAGACGAATCGATTCTTCCCACGAAAGGTCGGAACGACCCGATACCTGCCACAGACCTGTAATGCCGGGCTTGACGAGCAGACGGCGGTAAGCGTCTTCTTCATACTGCTCTACCTCGCTCAGCAGAGGAGGACGGGGCCCTACCAGCGACATATCACCAATGAATACGTTCCACAGCTGGGGTAGTTCATCAATGGAGTATTTGCGGATAAAACGTCCGATGGGGGTGATGCGGGGGTCATTTGCCATCTTGAAGAGGACGCCGTTGCCCTCGTTCTGTGCCATGAGATCCTTCTTCAGCTCCTCAGCGTTGGTCACCATGGAACGGAACTTAACCATATGGAAGCTACCGCCTCGGTAACCCACACGCTCTTGGAAGAAGAAGATGGGACCGCCGTCTTTTTTGACCAGAAGGGCAATAACCAGAAGGAGAGGCGAAAGCAGAATTAGACCAAAACCCGATGCCAAAATATCGATGGTTCGCTTGAGGAAACCGGGGAACCCCTCCATACGGGGGGTAGAGACGTGAATGAGCGGAACACCATTTAGCGGCTGAGTATTGATGCGCGGACCGGCAATGTCCGTCATTGCCGGTGCCAGAATCAAAGAAATATGCCAGGCGGCGAGTTCCCATCCCAAACGACGCAGTTCCTGCGGGGTCAAACCATGACCGGAGCCAAGAGCAACAGCGTGAATGTTCGCCTCACGGGCAGCGGCAATAATATCTGATGCCTCGTGGGAGTACCCCAAAATCGGCAGGTCGTGATCCTTCTCGATATCAGCTCCCGGTGCGCTACCGGAGAAGTAGAAAGCGGCCGGACTCAGACCTGACTGCTGAGCGCCCTTCAACGTCGTGTAGAGGTGTTCACCGCTGGAGGCGTCGGAGATAATCATGACGCGGGTAAGCGCGCGTCCGCGCAGACGGAACGATACTAGCCAGCGCCGCAGTGACCAGCGGGCACCTAACAGCAACAGCAGACCCAGCGGGTAAGCAATGATGATGTAGGAACGCGCAAAGTCAATTTGCGTTAGATACGAGAAGATTGCAATGAGGCAGAAAAAGTAGGTGGTTGCCTTGGTAACCAGACGGTATTCGTCGTTGCCCTGGCCCAGGTGGCGTACGTTGCGTGAACCCGAAATCTGCAGGGCGACGAACCAGAACAGACCAATAACCGGACCAACCACAAAATAGTTCCAGCTGATATCAACACGACCGAGAACCAAAGCGTCCTTGAGTCCGAAACTCGCCAGGTGAGCAAAAATAAGGGTCGCAATGATAGCAATCGCATCGATGGTGTAGAGAACCGCTAAAATTTTTGGGTGCCAAGATTTTCTGATGCGAGTACCTGACCAGCGTTCTTCTAAATCAACACCGTTGAGCATGTGGGTTACCCCCGTTTAAACGTCTAAGTGAGTATCAATATTTCCCCAAGTGATACCCGTTATGCAAAGTCTATAGGTAAAAAGAGATTTTGTGACAATTCCTGACGGTTATCTCCATCTCTTATTTGCTTTACCTATCAAAGAAAATACCGCCTGTAATCTGGGCTTTCCCTAGAATTTAAGAGTCTAGAACAGACCTGCCTGGGTGAGAATAAACGATGTTACCGGTGAGTAAAGATGAGGGGTGACATTATCGTCCATGGGCACCGCCACTAAAATATCTCCCTGCTCAGCTGAGATAAACAAACCGGGATCGTTGCAGTCTGCGATACCGAGAGTGTTGATACCGCGAGATGCCGCATAACCTGCCATACCGTGGTCAGCGACAATGAGATCTGGCATCTCATCGCGTTGAGCAAGCTGGTCTAATGCTAGCTGCATGGGACCGGGGAAGTGCGTGTGCTGCAGGTTGCCGTATTGCTCAAACATTACGACCCCCAAAATTTGGCGGATATCTCCATCCAAGAAGAGGTCGCCTTCTTGAATCTCAAGGACGCGCGCACCTGCTGCCTGCGCGGCACGGGCTAGCTCAAAGTAGATGGGGAAGAGACCTGCGGGATGACCGGTGGCGAAAAGAATTTTTTTGCGCGCTTTCACAGCTTCACCGAAAATGCGGCTGTACTCTTTGAGCGCCTCGATGCATTTTTCAGCGCTGATAGTATCTTGACCCTCGGTGTGGTTGCGGTCAGCGCTAGTACCTACACGCTGCGCCATGAGCTCAAAAACCGCATTGAAATCCCATTCGCGTTTGAGCTTTACCCCAAACTCAAGGTGCTCATTGCCGTTGACGAAACCGTGCATATGGGCGATATTGACTTCACGGGAGGTCGCTACTTCGCCAGTGATGCGCGATGCGTTGAGGTAGTCAGCAAATTCTTGCTCTGTCATAGTGAAGGGGGCTGGGGATTTCATACAGAATCCTTAGTCGTTAAGGGGGCGTGAAGTGAGAAGGTCATTGTACAGTTTTACCGTTTTATCAGCTGCTGCTGACCAACTCATGCTGACGCTACGATTGGCGCCGGCACGTCCGAGTCTTTGACGCTTCTTGGGGTCTTGAACCAGCTGTTCAATAGCTTGTGCCCAGGCTGCTGGGCTGCGATCGGCAACTAATACCCCGGTTTCTTCATCTTTGACGGCGTCTGTAAGACCGTCAACGTCGGTGGCGATAACGGGGGTGCCCGTTGCCTGCGCTTCGAGGGCTACCAAACCAAAGGTTTCAGAGGACGAGGGGCAAAGCACGATGTCAGCTTGACGCATGGTCTGTGCTAAGTCGCTGGCGACCATTGCGGGCAGAACGGTTACCTGATTTTCGATACCGAGTTGATGGGCACGGTCAATGAGTTGTTGTTCATAGTTACTGTGTGATTTGCCCACCATAGTGAGGGTAACGGCTAGAGACTCAGGTAAAAGGGCGAGCGCCTCAATAATGATGTGCGGACCTTTGAGGGGTTGGGGTCTGCCTGCAAAAAGCAGCTGCGCCTGCGTGGGCGAGTGGTTGGTCTTAGGCTCGGGGTAGAAAATATCGGTATCGACTCCCGGACGGATAACGTGCAACTTCTGGTGGGCAGCCCCGTAGTGCTCAACCATCTGCTGGGCTTCTAGGGGGGTATTGACGACTAGGGCCGAGCAATCGTTGATAATACGTTGTTCACCGTTGAAGCGTTCTTGAGATTCTAGGGGTTCGCCTGCACCTGCGTGGGCATTTTTAACGGCGGCGGTGGTGTGCATGGTGTGTATCCACGGAACATCTGGGGCGTACTGACGTACCGCCATACCTGAAAGCCAATAGTGGGAGTGAACTACGTCAGCGGGAGCTAAAGCACGTGCCTTAATTTCAGCCGCGAAAGCTGCGATGTACGCGGGCAACTCTTCTTTGCGGGCGCCCCTCGCCTGATCAAGTGAGAGAACGTGGACGGTGCATCGTGGACCGTCGTCAATTCGGCGGTAACCGGGGGAGTCTTTGGCGGTGTCAAGCGTAAAGACTTCAAGAGTTAGTTCGCTGTAGCGGGCGAGCACCGCTTTCATAGAGCTCGCTATATAAACATTCATACCCCCGGCGTCACCGTCACCGGGCTGTGACAGTGGGGAGGTGTGCATCGATATCAGATGCAGGTTTCTTGAAATCACCCTCCCTACTTTACCAACAGCTGCTGAGGAGCTGTCTTTCGTGAAAAAAGAGGACGTGAAGGTGAGAGAATATAGCCGATACATTGAAAGGAGAAAGTCGTGGCAACCAGTACACCGGAATTTCTGCCCGAGGTTATTGCTGCTTTAAGGCAGGGCCCTGAACGGTGGGTGAACATCAACCTTGATGCACTGACCCACAATGTAAAGCGCCTTCGCGAACTCATCGGGAGAAACCGCACTCTGATTGCTGTGGTGAAAGCGGATGCCTACGGTCACGGGGCAGTGCCGGTGGGGCGGGCTGCCTTGGCAGCAGGTGCCGATATCTTAGGAGTCGTGCATATCGCTGAGGCTTGTGCTCTTCGAAACGCAGGTATAGAGGCACCCCTTATGGCGTGGTTGCACACTCCCGCTACCGACTTTGGAGAGGCACTACGCCAGAACATCATTTTGGGCGCATCGGGCTGGGACCTGGACGCTATTGCCTACACCGCGTCACGAACAGGTCTTCGCGCTCGCGTCCATCTGAAGGTGGACACAGGGCTGGGGCGCAACGGCGCAACCCTGGAACAGTGGCCAGAACTGGTGCAACGAGCTGCTGCCTTTGAACGAGCCGGTTATATCAGCGTCGAAGGTATTTTTACCCACCTTGCCGTGGCAGACGAGCCTGCGCGTCCTGAAACGGATGCGCAGCTTGCAGCTTTTGAACAACTAGTGCAGCAAGCGAAGGACGCAGGGCTAACCCCCGAGCTTATTCACGCGGCAAACACTCCGGGCACATTGACGGCGCACGATAAGGTTGAGTCAGCGCAGATGCTAGGTAATGCTGTGCGGGTGGGATTGGGGCTGTACGGGCTTTCCCCACTGGCTGATAAAACATCAAAAGATCTAGGGTTGCGCCCGGTGATGACTTTTGAAACCCGCGTGAGCACTGTGAAAGAGGTGCCTGCCGGTCAGGGGGTTTCCTACGGACTGCGCTACATGACTGAGAAGGCAACGACGCTTGCGCTGATTCCTGTAGGGTATGCCGATGGGGTGCCTCGCATCGCTACCGGAGCGCCGGTACGTATCTACCCTGGTGGCGGTGCCCTCGCACGTACCTACCCGGTGGTCGGGCGCATCGCTATGGACCAGATAGTGGTAGACCTGGGACAACCCGGTCTGACCGACCCTAAACACGGCTACTTGGGCGCACGCACTGTACTCTTTGGCGAGGGCGATAACCCGCCCGTGGAGCAGTGGGCACAGGCAGCATCCACCATTAACTACGAAATCATTACCCGCATTTCGCCCCGTGTCGCCAGGTACTACACCACAGATTCTTCAGCTAAAACACCCGAGAGCAAGAGAAAGAGCAACTCATGACCGCAGTCCTTAATCTTGACATTACAGATCCGCAACACACCGCCCGCGTCGCCCACGCTTTGGCTGATCTATTGGTCGCTGGCGACCTACTGATTCTCACCGGTGAATTGGGCGCTGGCAAAACCACCTTCACCCGCAGCCTAGGCGAAGGTCTGGGCGTGCGCGAAGGAGTTATCTCACCCACCTTTGTTCTCTCCCGCGTCCACCCCAACCTGCCCGACGGCAAACGTCCCGGCGGCCCTGACCTCGTGCACGTAGACGCCTACCGTCTCACCAGCCCCGACGAAATCGACGATCTTGACCTAGAATACTCCCAAGATACTTCTGTCACCGTCGTTGAATGGGGGCAGGGCAAAGTCGAGCACCTCAGCGATAGCTACCTCAATCTCGAACTCACCCGACCCACCGGGGATCTCACCGATGTGAGTTCACCGGATGCTTTTGCCGACCTCGACGAGGAAGAACCAGCAGAAGCCCGCCAACTGAGAATCAGCGCCACCGGTACCCGGTGGGAAGGCGTCACATGGGACGTACTGGTACAGGCAGTAAAAGCCACCGTTCACTAGCAACTAGCCCGGGCACCGCTAGCACCGCTACTATGGGGGAGTGCTCCTTTTAGCAATTGATTCTTCAGCAACAGCCTCTGTGACCCTTGCCCGCCTTGAACCTTGCGCAGGCGCGTCCGCGACTATTCTCGCCCACCGCGAGACAGCTGACACGCGCTCGCACGCCGAAGTCATGGCGCAGTTTGTGCGTGAAGTACTGAATGAAGCCGGGATCACCGGTTCAGAACTTGATGCCGTGCTGACCGGTACCGGTCCCGGTCCGTTTACCGGTCTGAGAGTTGGCATCGTCACCGCCAGAACCCTTGGGTTCACTTGGAACGTACCGGTGTACGGTCTCATGAGTCTTTACTCCATAGCCGAAAACACCTGGGAACATGCCGCCGCCCAATCCGCCCACACGTTCATGGTCGCTGCGGACGCGCGTCGTCGGGAAATCTACAGCGCGATTTTTGCTCTCGGCGACGGGTCATATGAACTGGTGGAGGGGCCTTCCGTGGGATCTGCCGCGGAGGCTCCGGCGCTACCAGCCTACGGATTTGGTGCGGGGCTTTACTCCGAGCAACTTCAGACCGTCGAAGGGTACGAACGGTTGCACGCCAACTCCCGCGATCTTGTTCATGCTGCAGCCCGTTTGGGTATCAAAAATCTTTCTACCGATACCGCCGCACTGTATCTGCGCGAATCGGATGCTAAAGTGCCTGCTGCCCGCAAGAAAGCAACCCGCGCATGAGTGTCGCTGAGCTTCCTCAGCCGCTGGGACCTGTGAGCTTTCGCCGAATGACGCTCCACGATCTTGAGCAGGTTCACACCTTAGAAAGGTACCTGTTTCCCGCAGACGCCTGGCCCATTGATATGTTCCTGGCAGAAATCCAGCACGAAACCCGTAGCTATCTTGTTGTCGAAGATACCGCTGTGCGCCCTACCAGCATCATCGGGTACGCCGGTGTGATGAGCGTAGCCGATACCGCCGATGTGCAAACCATCGCTGTTGCCCCGCAACACGAAGGCAAGGGGATAGGTAGAGCCTTGCTCGACTACCTCCACCGTGAAGCTGCTGCCAGAGGGGCACAAACAATCTTGCTTGAGGTGCGCGCTGACAATCCTCGCGCCCAAGACCTCTACACACGTAACGGTTACAGCCATATCCACACCCGCCCCCGCTACTACAACGACGGGGTAGACGCGCTCATCATGCAAGCGTCCCTGACCGACCCCACTAACTCCAAGGAGACCCCACGGTGACTCAGCCACTGATCCTCGGCATTGAATCCTCCTGCGATGAAACAGGCATCGGAATCGTGCGTGGACGCACCTTGCTCACTAATACCGTCTCGTCCTCTATGGAAGAGCACGTACGCTTTGGCGGGGTAATCCCTGAGATCGCATCCCGCGCCCATCTGGATGCGATGATTCCAGCTTTGCAAAAGGCGTTGGACGAAGCTGATGTTACCCTCGAAGATATGGACGCCATCGCTGTAACCGCCGGTCCGGGGCTGGCAGGTGCGCTCATGGTGGGAGTATCTGCAGCTAAAGCGCTGGCGGTGGCAACTGGTAAACCCCTCTACGGCATTAACCACCTGGTGGCACACGTTGGCGTAGGGCTACTGGAGGACTGCGGAATTGAAGGGTTCTCCGCTGATTTTATGGATCAGCTACCGGCTGAAGGGCTCGGCGCGCTGCTGGTATCTGGTGGGCATACCGAGATTCTTGCGGTTCGCGATATTACCGCTGACGTTGAATTGCTGGGCGCAACCCTTGATGACGCTGCCGGTGAAGCCTACGATAAGGTGGCGCGTCTGCTGGGGCTCAACTATCCCGGTGGTCCAGCCATTGACTGGGCTGCGCGTGAGGGCGATTCAAAAGCCTTTGCTTTTCCGCGCGGACTCACTGCCCGCAAGTATATGGGCACGGCCGAAGAACCAGGGCCACACCGCTATGACTTTTCCTTCTCCGGTCTAAAAACCGCTGTTGCCCGCGTCGTTGAAGGCTTTGAGGCTCGCGGTGAAGAAGTGCCTGTTGCCGATATTGCCGCGTCCTTCCAAGAAGCCGTGGTTGATGTGATTACTCGCAAAGCCATGCTGGCATGTACTGAGAAAGGCATTAAAACCCTTCTTCTCGGTGGAGGTGTAGCAGCTAACAGCCGCTTGCGTGAACTCACCGCCGCCCGATGCTCCGAGCACGGTATTCAACTGGTAATTCCCAAATTATCGCTGTGTACCGATAACGGTGCGATGGTTGCAGCACTTGGCGCTCGCTTGGTGGGTGAGGGGCGGGCGCCGTCCGGTGTGAACTTCACCGCTGATTCGTCGTTACCGGTCACGACCGTGCAACTGTAGAGGGGGATAATCCCACAGCAGAAAAGTACCGCCTTCGTACAATAGTTGAACGGAGGCGGTACTTTTTGATGCAGTGTTTTTTGATGATGTTAATGTGGTCGCTAACTAGGAACGTCCCAGTGCGATGAGATCATCTACTACTGCTCGTAGATCTCCCTGATTCTTCTCAGCTACACGACGCTGACGCTGGTAGCCGGGGCCTTGATCGATGATGCGTTCAATATCAGCAAGCTCCGTTGAGCACCCGAGATCAGCAGCGATGGGTTCGAGGACGTTCAGGATTTCGCGGAGGTGATCGGTGACCAGAGGTTCTGAACAATCATTGTCGGTGATGATGATAGCGTCGGTGCCGTAGCGGGCAGCACGCCATTTGTTTTCTTGCATGTGCCACGGATGCAGGGGCTCGATGCAGCGCCCCGCTTCAACTTCCCGCGAGAAATGCTCTGCTAGGCACTGGGTAAAAGCGGTAATCGCGGCGACATCGTTGGTGGAGGCAAGCCCATCGCATACGCGCATTTCAACGGTTCCGAAGTGGGCTACCGGGCGTAGATCCCAACGGTTTTCACTGGGGTCGTCGATGACGCCGGTTTTAATGAGGTCATCAATATAAGCCTCGTAGTCCTCCCAACGCTCAAAAGTGAAAGGTAAGCCTGCGGTGGGTAGCTGCTGGAACATCTGCGATCGGTGCGATGCGAACCCTGTGTCTGTGCCCTCCCAATAGGGTGAGGATGCGGAGAGCGCCAGAAGATGCGGGTAGTAGTTGCTCAGCCCGTTGAGAACGGGCAGAACTTTCGAGCGGGAATCCACCCCTACATGTACGTGTACGCCGTAGATGATCATCTGCCGCCCCCAGTACTGGGTGCGTTCGATAATTTTTTGGTAGCGGTCTTTATTGGCTACAGGCTGTTCGCTCCACTGCGAGAAAGGATGGGTACCCGCAGAGAAATAGGCTAGATCCAGTGGCTCTAAGACTTTCTCGAGGTCATCGGCGGCAGCACGTAGTTGGTCTTTTGTTTCTTCGGCAGTCCGGCAGACTCCGGTGACCAGCTCTACGGTATTATCCAAAAACTCACCGGTGATGTGCGCCCCGCTGTCTGTGCTGAGTAGGTGCGGCGCGTCCTGCTCAAGAGCGGTAAAAACCTCTTGGGCGCGAGAAGCCAACTCGCGGGTCTCACGATCAACCAGGGCAAGTTCCCACTCAACACCGATGGTTGATTGGGCTGAATCAGAGAAGGGGATCATATACATTCACCTTTGACGTTGGGTTCTCTGGTTTCATCGTAGTTTACTGGTGCTGGTGAACGAAAAAAATCGTGGCATTGAGGGTCTGCTATTTTGCTTTGTGTGACGGTGCGGCAGTAAATGGTAGCGGCTCAACGTAGAGGGCAAAGCGCTGTGAGTTGTTGCCGGTGCCGATGCGGGTGGCTATCAGGGTTGCGGCTTTTACTGCACCTTTCTTTTTCTTGACCCCGGCGAGAAGTTTGCTGCGCAGGGTTTCTGGCACAATATCGACCCCTCGTTTTTTGATGGTGAGGGTGGTGATGCCTTCTTCCTTGACCCATTTTTTGAGGTGTTTTTCGTGCAGGGGCAGTGTTCTTCGCACCCGGTAGCCGGTAACTAGAGGGGATTCCACCTCGTGATGTGTGGTCAGGTAGGCAATATTCGGGTCGATGAGGTGCGCGCCGAGTGCTTTAGCTAGTGGAGCCACCAGACCGGCGCGAATAACCGCCGCATCTGGTTCGTAGATAAAATCGCCCACCGGTGCAAGTGGTACCTCGTCGGCAGGTGCTTCATCGTGGTGGGCAATAATTTCACCCAGGACGCGCGGGGTTACCGGATTATCGGAGAGCGCCGTTGCCGCGCGACCTACCTCGGGGCGTGCAAGAGCGTTGAACCAAAGAATGACTTCGACCAGTGAACCTGCGTGCGTCACCCACTGAGCCTCGCACTCTGCGGGAATCTGATCGTGTGGAATACCCGGTCCCATCTTGACGCCCATGGGTATACCGCGGGCAGCTAGTTGCCGAACAAAGGAGAGTGGGGGAGAAAAGGCTTCTGCATCCCAGACTCGTTTAGAAGTGGTTCCACCCTCTACCTCGCGTCGTGCCGGGTCTAACCACAGCCCCTGAACAGCGCGTCCTTGGGTATCAGTCAGTGATTCAACATTGAGGGCTGTGATATCAGCCTGTATCACCTGGGCTGTGGGGTAGCCGCTGAGGTTGTGGGCGGTAATTTTTGCGGTTTCGGCATCAAGCTCAACAGCTGTCACCGCCAAGCCCTCACGCGCGAAAGCAAGAGAATCAGCACCTATGCCGCAGCCCAAATCGGCAACCGATTCAATACCGGCTTCAGCAAAACGACGTGCGTGAGCAGCGGCAACGGCGGCTCTGGTTGCCTGCTCTAAACCGGCGTCAGTGAGGAGTAAGTGATGGGCTAAATCACCAAACTTTGCCTGAGCTTTAGTGCGTAGCTTTGCCTGAGAGAGCAGGAAAGCTGATGTTTCGGCGTCTATCCCAGCTTTTCGTAGAGAGGTTACTGCGTGCAACGTCTGATCGGCATTGTAGGGCACCAAAGAAGCTATGAGGTCTTGGTGCTCACCTGATAGTTCGATGGCATCGGCAGATATGATGGGTAAATGATGGGGTAAAGCGCTCACACCAATAATCGTACGGTACAGGGTAGCGAATACAGTTATGCCCACAGCCATAAAGAACTGCTCCCGTCTTGACCCTGGTGCGTGGACGGTTCTAAAGTTTAGTTAGCACTTGACTGCCTACAGTGCTAATGATGGGCTGTTTCTGGCACCGCGACGACAGGCATGGTCTATCGAGCATACAGATGTGGGCAGTGCCCAAACTGTTCGTACATTTTCACCAAGGAGTAATCCCATGGCAAGCATTAAGCCTTTGGAAGACCGCATTGTTGTTCAGATCAAAGAAGCTGAGCAGACCACTGCCTCAGGTCTGGTGATCCCCGACACCGCAAAAGAGAAGCCGCAGGAAGCAACCGTTATCGCTGTTGGCCCCGGTCGCGTTGACGATAAGGGCAACCGTATTCCCGTTGACGTTGCAGAAGGCGACGTTGTCATCTTCTCAAAGTACGGTGGCACCGAAGTTAAGTACGGCGCTGAAGAGTACCTGATTCTCTCAGCACGTGACGTACTGGCTGTAGTTACCAAGTAAAGCCTTTGACCTATTTCCTTCGTGAAGGAGGCATAAGAATTCATGGCAAAGCAGCTGGAATTCAATGATGACGCCCGCAAGCATCTGCAGGCAGGCGTCGATAAGCTCGCCAATGCTGTCAAGGTAACCCTCGGCCCCCGCGGTCGTAACGTGGTTCTTGATAAGCAGTGGGGCGCTCCCATTATTACCAATGACGGTGTTTCTATCGCCCGCGAAATTGAGTTGGAGAACCCTTACGAGAATCTGGGTGCTCAGCTGGCTAAAGAGGTAGCAACCCGCACCAACGATGTCGCCGGTGATGGCACCACCACCGCAACTGTGCTGGCACAGGCGCTGGTGACTGAGGGGCTGCGTAACGTGACCTCAGGTGCCGCACCCGGTGAAATCAAGCGCGGCATTGAAACTGCTGTGAAGGCTGTATCTGCGCGTCTGCTCGAGAACGCTCGTGCGGTAGAGGGCGACGAAGTTGCCCACGTAGCGGCGATTTCTGCCCAATCACCCGAAATCGGTGAGTTGCTGGCAGAGGCCTTCTCAAAGGTTGGTCAGGACGGTGTTATCACCATCGAAGACGGCTCAACCACTGAGATCGCTCTTGAGGTCACCGAGGGTATGCAGTTCGATAAGGGCTACCTGTCACCCTCATTCGTCACTGACCCTGAGCGTGCAGAAGCTGTGCTTGAAGATAGCGCTGTTTTGATTTACCAGGGCAAAATCTCAACCGTTGCAGAGATGATGCCCGTTCTTGAGAAGGTCGTTCAGGCTAAGAAGCCTTTGACCATCATCGCTGAAGATGTTGAGGGCGAAGCTCTGTCAACCTTGGTGGTTAACAAGCTGCGCGGCAACATCAACGTGGTTGCTCTCAAAGCCCCCGGCTTTGGTGACCGCCGCAAGGCAATCATGCAGGATCTGGCGATTCTCACCGGTGCTACCGTCATTACCGGCGAACTCGGTATCTCCCTGGACGCAGTGACTATGGAACAGCTGGGCTCAGCGCGCCGTATCACTGTCACCAAGAACAACACCACCATCGTTGAAGGCGGCGGATCCTCTGAAGACGTTGCCGAGCGCGTAGACCAGCTCCGTGCTGAAATAGAACGCGTAGATTCTGAGTGGGACCGGGAGAAGCTCAAAGAGCGTCTGGCAAAGCTCGCCGGTGGCGTCGGCGTCATTAAGGTGGGCGCTGCAACCGAGGTCGAAGCTAAGGAACGAAAGCACCGCATCGAAGACGCAGTGTCATCCACCCGTGCAGCTCTTGAAGAGGGCATCGTAGCAGGTGGCGGTACCGCGCTGGTTCACGCCCTCCAAGCACTGGACGGTCTTGAGCTTTCCTCCAAGGACGCACAGACCGGCGTGGACATCGTACGTCGAGCCCTCGTGCAGCCTCTGCGCTGGATCGCTGAAAACGCAGGTCATGACGGCTACGTTGTCACCTCGAAGGTCGCTGAGATGCCACTGGGGTCAGGCTTCAACGCCAAGACCGGCGAATACGGCGACCTCATCGCAGCCGGTGTGATTGACCCCGTGAAAGTCACCCGCTCAGCTCTTGAGAACGCATCCTCTATCGCCGCGCTGGTTCTCACCACCGAAACACTGGTCGTTGAGAAACCCGCTGAAACAGAAGAGAACACTTCAAAGTAGGCTTCTACTGTTTCACCAGCGATAAGAATCCCGCCCCTTGTGTTTAGTCACAAAGGGCGGGTTTTCTATTGTCGTAGCCCACGCACTCCAGATACAGGGAGTAACCTAACACCTGTTGCTTTTTGTTCACCCACAGTTCGCGATACTCAGGTAGATGACATCACCGACCACACCTAAACCCACTGAAACAGTTTTTCGCCCCGAAATTCAAGGTCTCAGGGCGCTCGCACTGACTCTGGTTGCCGCCTACCATTTTTGGTTTGGCAAGGTTTCTGGGGGTGTGGATGTTTTCCTGCTGATTTCGGCTTTTTTGATGACGGGTTCTTTTGCTCGTAAGTTGGAGCGCGGTGAGCCTGTTTTTGTGTCTGCTATCTTGTCTTACTGGGTGCGTACCTTTACTCGTATTGTGCCGTTGGCGGCAGTGACTGTGATGCTGGTGCTGGCAGGAACCTGGATATTCTTGCCGCAGCCCCGTTGGAACGGCATTATGGATGAAGCAGTTGCTACTATTTTCTACCGCAATAACTGGTGGAATATTCAGAACCTAACGGACTATTACGCAGCTGACTCTTCTGAAGCCTCGCCGTTGCGTCATTTCTGGTCGCTATCGATGCAGGGGCAAATTTTTATTCTCTGGCCCCTGGCGTTCGCAGGATGCTGGGTGCTGGTGCGCTATCTGCGGTTGCCGGTGCGTCCTTTACTTCTCACAGTTTTCGGTATTATCTTTGCTGTTTCTCTGGCTTATTCCGTTGGACTCACCGGTTCAGATCAGCAAGCTGCTTATTTCACAACTTACGCGCGCTTGTGGGAGTTTGCTCTAGGTTCGCTTGTTGCGGTTGCCCTTCCTTTCATTTCGGCACCGCGATGGTTACGTCTGGTGATGGGCTGGGTTGGGGTTGTAGCCATCATCAGTTGCGCGCTGGTGCTTGATGTTGAGGGCAGGTTTCCCGGATTTTATGCCCTGTGGCCCACTCTTGCCGCAGCCTTCGTGATGGTTGGTGGCAACACCCACAGCGTCTTTGGCGCTGATCGTTTTCTCTCTCACCCCGCCCTTTTGTGGTTGGCTCACTATTCGTACGGGCTTTACCTGGTGCATTGGCCTCTGCTGGTGTTCTACCTCTACACCGCTAACTTAGAAAAAGCTGGTTTTCGGGCGGGCATTGCTCTCTTTGCGGTATCGCTGGGCGTCTCGTACCTGCTCACACGGCTTATTGAAACCCCTATACGGGAGTGGAGGTGGCTGAACGCTACTGCTTACCGCGGGGTGGCTTTTGTTGCTTTGGTAAGTTGCGTTGTCACCGGTGTTGTGGGCGCTTGGTCGCAGCACAACCATCGAGTAAGCGAGCAGCTACTGGCGCGAGCTGAGTTAGATAACCCGGGCGCTCAAATTTTTGACGTTACATACACCTACCGGGGAGCAGAAAACCCCGGTAACCTGCCCCTCTCCGTTCAGCGTTTTGACGACCGTCCGCTGATTGATACTCGCTGCGATATTGCCGTGAGCGAAAGCTATGGGCTTGATTCCAATAACTGCCACCAGATATACACCCCCGAGGAAGAAGCTACCCAAACTGTGATTGCCGTGGGTAATTCCCACATGGAGCAGTGGATAGATAACCTGCACGCTCTTGCCCAGCAATACCACTGGAACCTGCGTTTTTTGCAGTACAACGACTGCTACATGTTTGAACCCTCGGCTAATACCGGCGACCCTGGCTGCAACGAGTGGATTGGGCCAGCCAAGGCTTTTATTGATGGTGAGGCACCGGATGCGGTGGTGACAGTGGGCACTGTGTCAGTGCGCGAGAACGCGGGGGAGTACCTGCCGAGCGAGCTTGAGGGGTACATTCAGCATGTGCAGGCTCAGGGTATTGAGCTGGTTGCTTTGCGCGATAATCCTAGGTTCTGGGTACCTCACGCAGATTGCGAAACTCGAACAGATAGCTTGTGTGAGTATGATTCTGAGCTTGCTGCCAGCGAGAACCCTCTGCAACCGTTAGCTGAACAGTACGATAATTTCTCTACTGTTGATATGACAGATGTTATTTGCCCCGAGCAGAAATGCCCATCCACCGTGGGCAACGTGTACACCTACAGAGACGATTCGCATCTGACCAAGACTTTTACCGACTCGGCACACAGCATCTTTTCTACTAGATTGCTTGCCGCGCTGGGCATGGGGGCTTCTCACCTCTAGCGTCGTCGGTGGCAGATAGTTCAACACACCCGCTGAAGCTCAAGACAGTGCAGCTAAGGTCATGCCCCGGTATGATGAGACTAAGACTGTAATCGTGCCGGTTTTCCTGCGCGTGCCCCTTTGAAAGGTACAAGGTTCAATGACCACCCCCACAGCTCTCGCTGACGATCCCTTCGGTTTTACCGGTCTCACCTATGACGATGTTCTGTTGCTTCCTGGCAACACCGACGTGATTCCTTCTGACGCTGATACCACCACTAAGCTGTCAAAGCGCATTACCCTGAATTCTCCGATTATTTCGGCGGCGATGGACACCGTGACTGACTCAGAAATGGCGATTGCTATCGCGCGTTTGGGCGGCATGGGTGTTATCCACCGCAACCTTTCTATTGAAGATCAGGCGATGCACGTTGACCGCGTTAAGCGCAGCGAATCGGGCATGATTACCAACCCCGTGACTATCGGCCCCGATGCCACTATTGAGGAGTTTGATCAGCTGTGTGGTCACTTCCGTATCTCGGGTCTGCCTGTTGTTGATGACAAGGGCGTGCTCGTGGGTATCATTACCAACCGCGATATTCGCTACTTGACCGAAACTGATTACGAAACCACCCTCGTCCGTGACATTATGACGCGCGAAGGTCTGATTACCGGTCGTGAGGGCATGCCCAAAGAAGACGCTTTCAAGCTCTTGGCAGATAACAAGATTGAGAAACTGCCCCTGATTGATGATGAGGGTAAGCTGACCGGTCTGATTACCGTCAAAGATTTCATCAAAACTGAGCAGTACCCCCGTGCCACTAAGGACGATGAGGGGCGTCTACGTGCCGGTGCAGCGATCGGCTTCTTCGGTGATGGCTATGAGCGCGCGATGACCTTGATTGACGCTGGTGTAGATGCCTTGTTTGTGGATACCGCTAACGGCCATTCCCAGGGCGTGCTCGATATGATTGCTCACCTTAAGAAAGATCCAGCTGCTGCGCACGTTGATGTGATTGGTGGTCAGGCAGCTACCCGTGCCAGTGCCCAGGCGATTATCGACGCTGGCGCAGATGCGGTGAAGGTTGGCGTAGGTCCTGGCTCAATTTGCACCACCCGTATCATCGCAGGTGTGGGGGTGCCTCAGATTACTGCTATCAATGAGTCCGCGAAGGCAGCTATTCCCGCGGGCGTTCCCTTGATTGCGGACGGCGGTATGCAGCACTCGGGCGAAATCGGCAAGGCTTTGGTAGCCGGTGCTGATGTTGTCATGCTCGGTTCCTTGTTGGCTGGCACCGCAGAGTCACCCGGCGATTTGATTTTTGTTGATGGTAAGCAGTTTAAGGCTTATCGTGGAATGGGTTCTTTGGGTGCGATGCAGACCCGCGGTCGCAACAAATCCTTCTCGAAGGATCGCTATTTTCAAGCTGACGTTTCAAGCGAAGAAAAGCTGATTCCTGAGGGTATCGAAGGTCAGGTGCCCTATCGCGGTCCGCTGTCAGCAGTGTTGCACCAGCTAGAGGGTGGTCTGCGTCAGACCATGTTCTACGTGGGGTCACGCAATATTGAAGAACTTAAGTACAAGGGTAAGTTCGTTCGTATTACCCCTGCGGGTCTGAAAGAATCACACCCGCACGATATCATGATGACCGTCGAAGCTCCCAACTACCGCCGTTAAGGCAGTAGCCCTCACTTTGTGCGCCCGCCCGCTGCTCGTATAGGCGTGGCGGTGAGCGGGGCAGTATTGAGGTCAGAAAGGAAAACCGCGTGAGCGATATTCAAATTGGCATGTCAAAACGTGCCCGCCGCACTTACTCACTGGACGATATTGCTCTGGTGCCTAGCCGTCGTACCCGTGATGCGTCAGATGTCGATACCTCTTGGCAGATTGATGCTTTCAAATTCGACACCCCGATTTTGGGTGCTCCTATGGACTCGGTGATGTCACCGGCAACCGCTATAGCTCTGGGTGAGCTTGGCGGTTTGGGAGTGTTGAACCTGGAGGGTCTGTGGACTCGCTACGAAGACCCCCAGCCTCTGCTGGATGAGATTACAGCTATCTCCTCTGAAGATTCCACGGTGGCGACCTCTCGGATGCAGCAGATTTACGATGAGCCCATAAAGCCTGAGCTTATTAGCGCTCGTTTAGAAGAGATGCGTGATGCTGGCGTGATTGTTGCCGGTTCGCTGACCCCGCAGAACATTCAGGAACACTACGAGACCGTGCTCAAAGCCGGCGTCGATATCTTTGTTATTCGTGGCACTACCGTTTCTGCTCAGCACGTGTCGAAGAACCGCGAACCGCTAGATCTCAAGAAGTTCATTTACGAGCTCGATGTGCCGGTGATCGTTGGTGGCGTTGCGGGCTACACTCCGGCGATGCACCTGATGCGTACTGGCGCTGCGGGCGTCCTGGTTGGTTTTGGCGGCGGTTCTGCTATAACTACCCGCCGCGGCCTGGGCATTCACGCGGCGATGGCAACTGCTATTTCTGATGTTGCTGCTGCGCGTTCAGACTACTTGGATGAATCAGGCGGACGCTATGTTCATGTGATTGCTGATGGCGGTTTGGGTCGCTCAGGCGATATGGTCAAGGCTTTGGCTCTTGGCGCTGACGCTGTGATGATTGGTGCTCCCCTGGCGCGTGCTGAAGAGGCACCGGGCAAGGGCTTGTACTGGGGCAATGAGGCACACAGCCCCGAGTACCCTCGCGGCATCCGTACTCCTTTGGGCACTGTTGGTCCCCTACAAGAAGTTCTCTACGGTCCTTCTCACCACGTCGATGGTACTTCGAACATCGTGGGCGGGCTTAAGCGTGCTATGGCAACCTGCGGCTACACTGACCTGAAATCATTCCAGCGTTCAGAGGTTACGCTGACCCCGTACACCGCTTAGGGAACCTGGCTGTAAATACCCCGTTTGAAGAAAATTCCCCGCTTACTATAGTTGAGCTCTCAACAGTAGGCGGGGATTTTTTCCTTAAAAAAGCGATAGGGTAGAAAGGTGATAAAACAGGCTCTTACCCCGCGCTGGCTCGGTTTCTTGGCGTTAGTTCTTGCGCTCGTGACCGCGTTCGTCATGCTTTCTGCTTGGCAGCTCAACGCATCGATTTCTAACCGTGTGTACGCTGACCCTGATAAAGATAGGGTGCGCGCTTACACGGAGGTGATGAAAGCGAATGCTCCGTTGATTGCGCGAGAATCAGATACCGTGGTGAAGGCAACAGGTAGCTACGTGCCAGGGTCTTCGTATTTAGTAGCCAATCATTATGACGGGGATCAGCGCGGGTATTGGGTGGTGAGCCAGTTTGTGCCCGAGGACGGTCAGCAAGTTGAGCTGGCTACCTCCAGCGCTACGCGTAGCATTGCTGTTGCCCGTGCCTGGGTTGCGACGGCGGATGATGTACCTGCTGAGCCTGTAGGAAAGATTACTGTGGCAGGGCGCGTAGTACCCAATGAAGCCCCCGTACGTTCAAATTCTCTGGAGGGTGAGGGGGAGCGCGTCCTGGGGTCTGTAGCGACTGCCTACCTTAGTAATTTGTGGCAGGTGCCCCTTTACTCTTCTATTCTTACCGCTGCCACTGAGGTGCCGCAGGGCGAAGAACTTCTACTGACCGATGAGGGAACTATCGTAGCGGACGCCACGATTATAGGTGCTCACGAGAATGTCCGCCCTGTTAAACCGCACCAGGTTGAAGATGCCAGCTTCAATTGGCTCAATATCTTTTACTCTCTGGAGTGGATAGTTTTTGCAGGCTTTGCTCTTTATCTATGGTGGCGTATGCTCAAAGATTCCGTAGAGAAACAGGAAGATCCCGCCCAATATTTTGAGTACGACGGCGAATATTTCAAAGATGAAGAGAGCGGTCGCTACTATTACTGGGACCCCGCGGATCAAAAATATTATTTCTTTGATGAGGTACCAGGTGTAACAACCTCAACGTCTTTGGGTGTTTCTAACCCGCATTATCGAGCATAAAACTAGCAGAAAGTGAGCCATAGGTGGTAGCAGATCATCAAAAACCGGTTGGTCCCGTTGAACGTACCGACGGTAAAAAAGTAACTCTTGGCGAAGGCGGAGTCAGTAACGGACGCGGCGGTTTTACGGTGCGAAAGAAGTTTGGCGGTACCGAGTCGCAGATTAGGTCGGCGCTGACTTTCTATAAGTGGTGCGCTTGGATTTCGGGCACTTTCTTGTTGCTTCTGGTAGCTGAGATGATTTCTCGTTACGTTTTCGGTTATGACCTGGTAGCAGGTGCTACGGATGCTGCCACTGGCGAGACTGTCGCCTTGGGTTGGCTGAACCTTGAGACCGGTAACTTGACGGGCGGTCTGAACATCTCAACGTGGATTCTGATTATTCATGGTTGGTTCTACGTGATTTATCTGTTGTCGTGCCTGCGTCTGTGGTTGCTGATGCGCTGGGGTATTGCTCAGCTGATTGTGATGGCTCTGGGCGGTGTGGTGCCCTTCCTCTCTTTCATCGTGGAGAAAAAGATTCACCAGGAAACTCTTGCCTTAGTGGAAGCTAATCCGCAGGCGCTTAAACGCTACTAGGAGCCTCGACTCCTGGTAGCTTGCGGTTACTGCATCTTGTGGTGTTGTAGCTTAGAATTGTTTTATCCATGTTTGAGCGGTTGTAACGCTTGAACGCAACTCATTGACACTAAGGCAAAACAAGTGACCAACGCAGAAAATACCGTTGAGCTCAAAGAGCGCCCGGTACTTGTTGTTGACTACGGTGCACAGTACGCGCAGCTGATTGCTCGCCGCGTCCGTGAAGCCGGAGTTTACTCCGAAATCGTTCCTCACACCATGTCTACCGAGAAGATGCTGGCTAAAAACCCGGCTGCTGTGATTCTCTCGGGTGGCCCCTCATCGGTTTATGCTGAGGGCGCTCCTTCTGGTGATATTGCTCTGTTTGAGGCAGGTATTCCTGTCTTCGGCATTTGCTACGGGTTTCAGGTGATGGCTCATACTTTGGGCGGCACCGTTGCACAGACTGGTTTGAGTGAGTTTGGCGCAACTGATGCGACTTTGTGCGCTGCCGATTCGTCGTTCTTGACGGGTACCCCGCAGACTCAGAACGTGTGGATGTCACACGGTGACTCTGTAACTGAGGCACCTGAAGGCTTCACCGTGTTGGCACAGACCCCCGGTGCTCAGGTTGCGGCGTTCGTTAATACCGAGCGTAAGTTCGGTGGCGTGCAGTGGCACCCTGAGGTGAAGCACTCTGATTACGGTCAGGTTGCTTT
The DNA here is from genome assembly GCF_016924835.1 of Rothia sp. ZJ932. NCBI lineage: Bacteria > Bacillati > Actinomycetota > Actinomycetes > Micrococcales > Micrococcaceae > Rothia > Rothia sp. ZJ932. Next base: position 688,164 of record NZ_CP070480.1, read on the forward strand.
AGAGAACTTCTTGTTCAACGTGGCTGGTTTGGAGAAGTCCTGGTCAACGGGCAACATCATTGAGGAACAGGTCGCGAAGATTCGCGAGCAGGTTGGTAGTGACCGCGTTATTTGTGCTCTTTCGGGCGGCGTTGATTCTTCTGTTGCTGCTGCGCTGGTTCATAAGGCTGTGGGTGATCAGCTGACCTGCTTCTTCATTGATCATGGTTTGTTGCGTGAGGGTGAACGTGAGCAGGTTGAGAATGATTACGCATCGACTATGGGCATTAAGATTGTGACCATTGATGAGTCGGAGCGTTTCTTGGACGCTTTGGCTGGCACCACTGATCCTGAGACTAAGCGTAAGGCGATTGGTCGCGAGTTTATTCGTTCTTTTGAGTCTGCTCAACGCAAGCTGATTGAGGAGGCTTCAGAGGACGGCGGCGATATTAAGTTCTTGGTTCAGGGTACTTTGTACCCGGATGTTGTTGAGTCGGGTGGCGGTGAGGGCGCCGCTAATATCAAGTCTCACCACAATGTGGGTGGTTTGCCTGAGGATATGACTTTTGAGCTGGTGGAGCCGTTGCGTACCCTTTTCAAGGATGAGGTGCGTGCGATTGGTCGTGAGCTTGGTGTGCCTGAGAAGATTGTGGCGCGTCAGCCGTTCCCTGGCCCCGGTTTGGGTATTCGCATTATTGGTGAGGTGACTCGTGAGCGCCTTGATATTTTGCGTGCGGCGGATGCGGTTGCTCGTGAGGAGCTGACTGCTGCTGGCTTGGATGAAGAGATTTGGCAGTGCCCTGTGGTGTTGTTGGCTGATGTTCGTTCGGTGGGTGTGCAGGGTGATGGTCGTACGTATGGTCATCCGATTGTGTTGCGTCCGGTGTCGTCTGAGGATGCGATGACGGCGGACTGGACGCGTATGCCGTACGATGTGCTGGCGAAGATTTCGAATCGTATTACGAATGAGGTTCGTGAAGTTAACCGTGTGGTTTTGGATGTGACGTCGAAGCCGCCGGGAACGATTGAATGGGAATAAAAGCAATTTTCGGCCAGTGGCCGAAACAAAAATTGCTTTTATTGATGCCGAGCACAGCGAAGCGGCGAGGCTAGAAGGGGGTCGGCGTGAGCCGACTCCTTTTGTTTTGTTCAGTTTTTCTGATTCTGTCGGTCTAGTTATCTATTGGTGACCGCCAAAAGTAATGCTGACCGCTAGATGTACGGTCAGCATTACTTTTGGCGGTCACCCCCTACTTCTGATGGTCACTTCTGAGTAGGGGAAAACCGTAAGGCCTCGCTCCTAGTGAAGGGGCGAGGCCTTTGGCATCCTTTTTATGAGTGTCTTCTCATACATTCACACCGGATGGTTGCTTTACGGTAGTCATGGGGATTTCACCGTAAAGCTGCTCGTGGTACGAGTTAGGGAAGTCCCCTACTACGAGTCATCTTATTTTAGGTGGTTTTTGCGGGTTTACCAAGGTTTTTGCGCGTAATGGTGGTTGTTAGTTGCTAAGGACTTTATAAACCTTCGCCTCATAGGGGCGCAGCGTTTGGTGGGCATCATCTGAGTAGTTGCTGATGACCAGCTGGGGGTTGTGCGCTGCGAGCTCGTAGGTTCGCTCTTGTTCCTGGTCGGTGAAGTTAGCGATAATAAGTAGCTTTTCGCCGTTGTCCGCGTGACGTTCGTAGGCGTAGACATCGGCGTCCTCTGTATCGAGGGGGACGAAGGTGCCGTAGACCATATGCTCTTTGAGTTCACCGCGGCGGAGCTTGATGAGCTGCTGATAGTAAGCAAAGACCGAGTTTTCGCGGTCTTGGGCATCGGCTGCGTTGACAGTGGGGTAGTTATCGTTAAGACCGATCCAGGGCTCAATGGTGGAAAATCCTGCGTATTCTGTTGAATCCCACTGAACAGGTGTGCGTGCGTTATCGCGTCCCTTGGCGTAGATAAGTTCCATGGCTTGCTCGTGAGTGAGAGTGCCCTGCTCGGTCACCATGTCGTGGTAGAAGTTGATAGAATCAAGGTCTTTGTAGTCCTCGATGCTATCGAACTGTACATTGGTCATGCCGATTTCTTCGCCCTGGTAAATGTAGGGGGTGCCCTGCATGAAGTGAAGGACGGTGGCAAGCATCTTGGCGGAGAGCTCACGGTATTCTTCGGCATCGTTGCCGAAGCGGGAAACAACGCGGGGCTGGTCATGATTGTTCCAGTAGAGCGAACCCCACGCTTTGCCTGCGAGCTCAGTTTGCCATGAATTGAGAATTTCTTTGAGCTCGCGCAGATCGAATTTTTGTAGGGACCATTTGCCCATGCCAGCTTCGGGGTCTGAGTCTACGCCCATGTGCTCGAAGTGGAAGATCATGTGCAGCTCATCAGATTCGAAACCTGCGTACTGGATGGCTTCGGCGGGTGGGGTTGCACTCATCTCGCCAACAGTCATGCAGTCATAGTGCGAGAAGGCTTCGCGGTTCATTTCGTGCATCCATTCGTGTACCCTGGTACCGTTTTCGATCACAAAGGGAATGGACGAGCTGTGCTTGGCGGGGTCTACGGAGGGGTCATCGGGTAGACCCTCGGGCTTGGAGATGATGTTGATGGCGTCCAGGCGGAATCCGTCGATGCCCTTATCTAACCACCAGCGGGTCATCTCGTAGATAGCTTCGCGTACCTTTGGGTTCTCCCAGTTGAGGTCTGGCTGCTTTTTGGAGAACATGTGCAGGTACCACTGGTCGGTGGTTTCATCGTATTCCCAGGCTCGTCCGCCGAATTCTGAGCCCCAGTTATTGGGAGGCAGCGGATTACCGTTCTCATCGGTGCCTGAAGAATCGCGCCAGTAGTAGAAATCGCGGTAGGGGTTGTCTTTGGATGAACGGGACTGCACAAACCATTCGTGTTCGTCTGAGGTGTGGTTGGCAACCATGTCCATGAGGATCTTAATGCCGTTGTCATGAGCGGTGGTGAGCAAGCGATCGAAGTCGTTCATGGTGCCGAATTCGGTCATGATGGCGTGGTAGTCGCTGATATCGTAGCCCATATCGTCGTTCGGTGAGCCGAAAACGGGGGAGAGCCAAATGACGTTGATGCCGAGTTCCGCGAGGTAAGGAATGCGGGAGGTGATGCCGGGGATATCACCGATGCCATCGCCATTTGAATCCTGGAATGAGCGGGGCCAGATTTGGTAGACGACTGCTTCTTTCCACCACTGTTTACCTGCGTTTGAAGTGTGAGCCACGGGGTCTTCCTTTCGAAGAAGAGAGTAAGAGCTAAAAGCAGAAAATAAGAAGTCTCCGGGGCAGGGTCTCATACACTGCCCCGGAGATGAAGGTAGGGTTTATGCCTTGAACGCGAACACTACGGATTCGTAGGGACGCAAGGTGTTGCCGGCGGGAGCGTCCTCGTAGTTGCTGATCAGTAGTTGGGTCTCGGTGAGGTCGTAACCGTAGTCGCGTTCGAGTTCTGCATCGGTAAAGTTGCTGATAACGAGCAGTACCTGCCCCTCAGATTCACCCTGACCGTAACGAAGGTAGGCGTAAACCTGGTTGTCATCAGCATCAAGTAGCTTGTAAGTGCCATTGACCACGATGGGGTGCGCGTGGCGCAGCTCGATGAGTTTCTTGTAGTGGTAGAACACCGAGTTCTCATCTGCCAACGCTTCTTTGGCGTTGATTTCGGTGTAGCGCGGATTGAGCTTGAGCCAGGGGCTGCCAGTGGTGAACCCGGCGTTCTCGGTGGTATCCCACTGCATGGGAGTACGGGCATTATCTCGCCCTGATGCCGAGATATAACGCATCATATCGTCGTGGCTAACAGCGCCCGACCCCACGAGTTTTTCGTAGGAGTCGTGGATTTCAAGGTCGTTGTAGTCCTTGATGTCATCAAAGAAAACATTGGTCATGCCCAGCTCTTCACCCTGGTAGATGTAGGGGGTGCCCTGCATAAAGTGCAAGGTAGTACCCAACATCTTTGCCGAGCGGACGCGGTGCTCGGGGGAATCGCTACCGAATCGAGAGACAGCGCGGGGCTGGTCGTGGTTGTTCCAGTACAGGGCGTTCCAGGCTTTGCCCGAAAGGTCGTCCTGCCACTTGGAGAGGATGCGTTTGAGATCCACCAGCTCAAAGCGGGTGTCATTCCACTTGCCCAGTTTCGCATCGGGGTTGGAGTCTACGCCCATATGCTCGAACTGAAAGAGGGTCTGCAACTCGTCGCGGTCAAAACCGGTGTAGAGCAGACCGTCGGCGGTGGTAACGAAAGGAGTCTCACCGACAGTGATAATGGGGTAGTGGCTCAGTACCTCACGGTACATTTCGTTGAGGAATTCGTGGACGCGCGGACCGTTAGCAGCCATCACCAGCGAGTCTGTTTTAGCACCAGCGGCTACCGCCGGATCATCAGGGTATGACTGGTCTTTGGAGATGAGGTTAATGACGTCCATACGGAAGCCCGCCACACCCTTATCGAGCCAGAAACGCATAAGATCGTAGACTTCTTCGCGTACCTTGGGGTTCTCCCAGTTCAGATCGGGCTGCTTCTTGGAGAAAAGATGTAGGTAGAACTGCTCGGTGGTTTCGTCCCATTCCCAAGCTGAAGGGGAGAAAGCTGCAACCCAGTTAGTGGGCGGAATCGGGGTGCCATCTTCTTCGAAACCAACCGCGTCCTTCCAGATGTAGTAGTCGCGGTAGGGGTTGTCTTTTGATGAACGGGACTGCACAAACCATTCGTGTTCGTCTGAGGTGTGGTTGACTACCAGATCCATTACGATTTTGATGTTGTGCTCGGTGGCTACCTTCAGCATCTCATCAAAGTCTGCCATGGTGCCGAACTCATCCATAATGTCGCGGTAATCCGAAATATCGTAGCCGTTATCATCATTGGGGGATTTGTAGACGGGTGAGAGCCAGATAGCATCAATGCCGAGGTTGGCTAAGTAAGGCATGCGGGTGGTGATACCGGGGATGTCGCCGACGCCGTCACCGTTAGAATCCTGAAAAGAACGAGGGTAGATCTGGTAGATAACAGGTTCTTGCCACCACTGAGTTGATACAGACACGGTATTTCGCTTTCTCTCGTTGGATTGGTAAAAGTTTGTTTAGTTAAAGAGCTGTTGGGGGTCGAAGTCCACCAGAACACCGGAGTGATCTGAAATTGCCTCGGGGCTGTTATCGGCAAAAACTACCCGGTGATAATCAACCTGTAGGGGCTGATCGGTGAAGATGAAGTCAATCCGCATCGCTTTGGTCGCTGTTTCCCAACCAGCGATTTTTTTGTGGACGGTGTATTCGCCCTCGCGTGCCTTTGCAAGGGGGTAGGTATCGTGCCACTGGCGTGAAATCACCTCAGCATAGCCTTCCTCAGGAGTCTCAGGATCATTGTTGAAGTCACCAGCGAGAATCACTGGAGCTTTGCCTGCCAGCTGCCTCAACTGAGAATCAAGTGATGCAAAATCTGAGGCAAAGAGATACTTATCTTCGATGAACCACCAGTTCATATGGGTGCTCGCCACCCAAAAACTGCCGTCAGCGTGAGGTATCTCTAGGGCAAGGGCAGTGCGTCGCCAAACCTGGCTGTAATCGTAAGAATCATCCATCACGATGGGTGCAACCTGACGAGGTTTAACCTTGCTGAATACGGCAACGCCCTCATCGTAAGCGTTCCACGCCTCGTGTGCATCTACCCACGACCAGTAGTAGGGCCTACCTAAGTCTTTGAGAAAATGCGCGAGGAGAAGACCAAAATTATCGTGGTGAACCGCTCGCTCAGTAGCCGAGAGATAGTATTCATCAGCGCTGATGGCGAGAGTCTCCTGGTGCTGATTGACTTCTTGCAAAGCAACAACATCAATATCTTCATCAATGATGAACTTCGCCAATGTCTTAATCTTGGGAATCTGGTGCAGCTCCACCCAGCTGTGGGTATTGAGAGTCAGAATTTTCATGGTTTTGAGTCAGCCTGCGCTTTTGAATAAATAGTGGTGATAGTTGATTCTGCTTGGCACAAAAGCCATCGGTTTCATCTTATGGACGAGCGACGTGCCATCCCGCTTTAAGTCGTAAATATATCGAAAGAACTTTTGCCGGTTTCTGTTACTGATGTGTCAAACGTTGAAACTATTGCCAAAACCATCGTGGCGTGGTGTTAAACACTCAGATACCATGTATTCTCTTCTTCGTTACTTGTCTCTTTCGATTGAGGATTAATCTGCCATGATGGAGAAAATCCAGAGGTTCGGCTCGGCAATGCTTGCCCCCGTCCTCATCTTTGCATTCGCCGGTCTTGCCGTCGGTATCGCAATTATTTGTAAAAATGAGCAGCTGCTCGGAAGCATCGCTGCTGAAGGTACCGGTTGGTACAACTTCTGGTCTGTCTGGGAGTCCGGCGCTTGGACTGTTTTCAACCAGATGGAACTTCTGTTCGTTCTTGGTCTGCCCATTGCTTTGGCTAAGCAGGCTCAGGCACGTGCGGTTCTTGAAGCCGGTCTGGTCTACCTGACCTTCAACTACTTCGTTGGCGCCATCTTGAGCATTTGGGGTACCAACTTCGGTATTGACTTTGAGCAGGACCTCTCAGAGGGTGCTGCCGGCACCGGTTTGAAGATGATTGCTGGTATCAAGACCCTCGACACCGGTATCTTCGGTGCAATCATCATCTCCGCTATTGTTGTGTGGTTGCATAACCGCTTCTTCAACACCAAGCTCCCCGACTTCTTGGGCATCTTCCAGGGCACCCAGTTCGTTTACGGTCTTGGCTTCTTCTTGATGATGCCCGTTGCTCTGTTCTTCTGCCTGGTATGGCCCACCATCCAGACCGGCATCGGCTCACTGCAGGGTCTGTTCATGGGCTCAGGCGTTTTCGGTATCTGGCTCTACGTCTTCCTGGAACGCATCCTGATTCCCACCGGTCTGCACCACTTCATCTACACCCCCTTCGTCTTCGGCCCCGCTGTTACTCCTAACGGCGTCACCAAAGACTGGGTTGCAGCTCTGCCCCAGATCGCTCAGTCAGCAGCTCCCCTCTCAGAGCAGTTCCCCGCAGGTGGCTTCGGTCTGCACGGTAACTCAAAGGTCTTCGCACCGCTGGGTATCGCCGCGGCGTTCTACACCACCGCGCGTCCTGAAAAGCGTAAAGAGACCCTCGCTCTGCTGATTCCTGTCTGCTTGACCGCAATCTTGATCGGTATCACCGAGCCCCTGGAATTCACCTTCCTGTTCCTGGCACCCCCGCTGTTCGCAGTACACGCTGTTCTGGCGGCAAGCATGGCGTCAGTCATGTACGTCTTCGGTCTGCGCGGCAACATGGGTGGCGGTCTGATCGACTTCCTGTTCCAGAACTGGATTCCGCTGTGGGGTAACCACTCAGGTACCTACATCTCGCAGATCGTCATCGGTCTAATCTTCACCCTGATTTACTTCGTAGTCTTCCGCTTCTTGATCCTCAAGTTCGACTTCAAGACCCCCGGTCGTGAAGCTGAGGGCGGCGAAACCAAGCTCTACACCAAAGCCGAGTACAAGGAAGCAAAGAAGGCAGGCACCCTGGGCGCAGCCGCTGCAGGCTCAACTGCTACCGCAGTTGATTCCAAGGATCCCTACAACCAGCGTGCAACTGACTTCTTGGCTTTGCTCGGTGGCGCTCAGAACATCACCTCGGTGAACAACTGCGCAACCCGTTTGCGTGTATCTGTTGATAACCCCGAGCTCGTTGCTTCTGAGACTGACTTCAAGGGTGCTGGCGCTCTTGGCTTGGTCAACAAGGGTAAGGCTTTGCAGGTTATCGTCGGTATGGACGTTCCTCAGGTTCGTGACCGTTTCGAAGAGATGGTTAACTCCAACAAGTAAACGTTCACTTCACTTTTTGAGTGAATGAACAAAGCTCCCGGTTAGCTTATATGCTGTACTATCGAAAGAATAGGTAGCATCGTAAGACACCGGGAGCTTTTGTTGGATTTGCAGGACATCGTCAATGCCCATCAGCACCGTTTTAGTGAGACGGAGCGCGATATCCTCGCTTTCATGCTGGAGAACGAGGAGTTCGTCAGTGAGGCTACTATTTCATCTCTTGCCCACCGAACCTTTACTTCTACGTCGAGTATTATTCGGCTGACTAAAAAGCTGGATTTTACGGGGTTTGCGGAGCTCAAATATTTCATCAAGTCGTCGTTGAATAAGCCGGTAGGCTCTCCTGAAAACTTTGTGGAGTCAGCAAAAGATGACATTGCCAAGACTTTTGAATTCCTTGAGGGATACGATTTAGCCCCGGCACTTGAGAAAATCCGACAAGCTCGCAGTCTTTACTGCTACGGCACCGGCTATGCCCAGCGCAACGCGGTGCAAGAATTTGCTAAATCTATGCTCTCGTGCGGACGCTTTACGCACGTGATCCCGGCTCACAATGAGTTTGCCGGCAGTGCTCACGTGATGACCGCCGAAGACCTTGTCATCATTGTTTCGCTTTCGGGCAATACAGAGCAGATTCGAGAGACGGTTAACTTACTGTCATTGCGGAAGATTCCCATGATTGTGGTGACCGCATTTGGCATGAACTATATGTCTTCGGTAGCGAACTTCAGTCTGCGATACGCCGCGACCCCGCGTCCTATCCCCATGCAACGCACCCCCTTTCATTCCTTTATTGGTCTCAACGTACTATTGGATTACGTGGTACGCCGCTATATTGACTTGATTGATCAAGATTTATAACTCCATGAACGCTATTTATAACTTTTTAGAAAATTCATCGCGCCTGAGAACTGTGCTTTTTTGGGTGTGGATGCTCAGCGCCGCTGGTTTTGTGCTTTTTGCCTATACACAGTCAATGACGGTGGGACAGAGCTTCAGTGAAACTCTGCAGCACCCTGCTATTGCTCTTTCATTTTTAGTGGCGTGTATGTCTGTGATTCAGTCGGTCATGCTGAAGGTCGCTGAGAGCGAGAACCCTCAAACGGTACGACTTTTTGGTATTTTCAGCGTGGTTCAGCAGATTCTGGTGGGCAACCTTATCGCCGCGCTCGTTGCTTTTTTCCTCGTGCGTTCTCTGCGCTTTGAAGACCGCACGGAGCAGTTCGCTCCGCAATGGAGGTGGGCGCTGGTCGGAGGTATGGTGCTGATTGGTGTCCTTACCCTCTTGACCCTTATTGCCCGCTATAACCAGATGACGCCGGGCAGCTAGTTTTTCCTTTTCTTATATCACCATTGGCATAAAGAGTGCGCCCTGTAGGGGCGATGACGTGTACTACGAAGGATTGTTTGAACGTGAGTGAATCCGCCCAGAATCAGCAACAAGACTACACCGCAGCAGATAGTTTTAATGAAGAAAGCGCTGCCGGTCTTGAGCGGTGGGCTGAGCAGATGGACCTGTACACCGGGCCTGACGCGCTGCTTGATTTCAACCAGGTTGATTACGTTCATATTGATTTGTCGAATGCTAACCCCTCTGGCGTCGCGCAGTTGATGATGGGGCGCAAAACTCGCCTCTCAACAATTTTGCGTGAGAAGTCCCTCTTGGAATCGGGGATGAGCGCGGCACGTGTTTTGCGGGCTAAGATTTTTGAGCTTGAGACAGAGCACGGTTTGGATGCCGGCTATTTTGTGGCTGGCACCGCCTCATGGCTTTCTCGTGATCTCGGATCAGCCCAACGGTTGGCTACCGAGAAACGGTTCATTGCCCCCATCTTGCTTGCACCTTTGGCTATTACCCCGCATACAAGCGGCGATGATTTTGAGTTGCGCTTGACGGGTGCCGCCAAACTGAATCCGGCATTGGTGCGTCAGCTGCGTAAAGAGTACAACATTGATTTGAGCAGCATGGATGTGGCTGCCCTGGCGAACTCAATGTCGCGCCTTGACCCTGAGCCTGTGATCGACCGTATGCGCTCATCCACCGCGAAGATCCCCGGCATGATGATTGAGTCGAAGTACCTGGTCTCCACCTTCGCCGATCTTAAAGAGAGCACCGGTGCCCTACCTGCTACAGCGCACACCAAAGTTGTGCGTGATCTCGCTGCCCTCAAATCAGGCATCGAGCTCTCCTCACACGCGCCCGTGGCGGTGAACCCGCTACCCCCAATTGATACACGTCCAGTAGCCGATGAATTCTTAGTTGCCGATGCAGATGCATCTGCCCAGGAGGTTGTAGATTTAGCTTCCAGCGGTCATTCTTTGGCTATCACCTCGGCACCCGGTACCGACGACATTCGCACGGCCCTTAATATTGCCTCTACTCTGATGAGCCAGAATAAATCGGTGCTGATTGTAGGGGAGAAGAGCTCTACTCTACGCACTATTGCCGCGCAAACCGCAGCGCTGGGTCTGGGCGATACCGTTTTTGACGTGCTCAAAGATAGAGAGAGCGAAGAAACCCGTCAGCTACTCATTCAAGCAATTGTACGCAATGAGAACGCTGTTGAACCTGATTATTCTGAGGTGTACGCTGAGCTTGAAACCACCCGCAACCAGCTCGCTGAGCACCTTAACGCTTTGAAATACACAGAGTCACGATGGGGCTGCTCACCCTTTGATGCGATGCAGACCCTGGCGGCGCTGACTGCACAGCAGCCTGCTCCTTCAACTCACGTTCGTTTCAACCGTGATGTCATGGACGCGCTCACCGACCGCTCCGCTACCACCCGACAGCTCGTGCGGTTGGGCGAACTGGCAGGCTACCGCTCGTCCACCCAATTTTCGCCTTGGCATCAAGCCACCCTCGTAGACACCCAGGAAAGCCAAGCTGCTCATGAGCTGGTGAAATCGCTGCACGAATCTATGACCAACCTTCGTGCCGCCATGAGCCTGATGGGCAACGAAACTGGTATGCGAACCGGCAACAGCCTTGAGCAGTGGAATGAACAGTTGGGTTTGCTAGAACGAATCCGCGAAACTCTCAAAGAGTTCACGGGTGATATCTTCGAACGCCCGGTGACCGATTTAATCGCTGCGACCGCCTCGGGTAGCTGGCGACGCGAACGCGGCATCGAGATGAGCACCATGCAACGCTCACGCCTGCGTAAAGCTGCCAAGGAATACATTCGCCCCGGCGTACACCTGGGCGATATTCACGATGCGCTGGTTGTGGTGCAAAGCCAGCGCGAAGAGTGGATTACCTGGGCAGCAGAGGGCAGCCTTCCTGTACCACCGGCAAACCTTGACGAATTGCGCGCTCATCATGATGAGTTGCGTGCCGAATTTACCGGTCTCGAACTCGTTCTCGAAAACAGCCCTCAGGGCAATGATTTTATTACCGCACCGGCGGCAGATATACTCAAACGCTTGAGTCACCTCATCGATGACGAATACCTGTTGCACACCCTGCCTGAGCGCGATGGCTTGATTCGTTCACTCACAGAACAGGGCCTCGGCGAGCTGCTGGATGACTTACGCGAGCGTCAAATTCCCGCTGAACACGCACCCGCTGAACTAGAGCTTGCCTGGTGGCAGACTGCTCTGGAAATGATGATCGCTTCGCAAGAAATTGAAATTCTTGACGGCAACCAGCTAAGAGAACTCGAAGCTCGCTTCCGCCGTGCAGACTACCGTCATATCGCGTCCACCCCTGCACGCTTGCTACACCGCTTGGCGATGCAGTGGCAAAAAGCGATCAGCGAGTACGCCGATGAAGCTGCATACCTTAAATCTCACCTGCGTGCCCACGAGTTTAGCCTTTATGAGATTCTCACCCACGCCCCGCACCTAGCCACTACTCTCTACCCTCTGTGGGTTTCTTCGCCCTTTGCTATCAGCCGCAAGATTCCTGCCCATCAACGCTTTGACACGGTGATTCTCTTGGACGCTGAATCGACCCCGCTGGCAGCTAACCTACCAGCGATTACTCGCGCAGACCAGGTCATTGCCTTCGGCGACTCGGTGAGCGGTCGCCCTGTACCCTTCATGGTGTCAGCAGTTGCCCACAACGCAGTGATGGACGTTGATGACAATTTGGAATCCACCATCGATGTGCTAGCAAAGATCGTTCCTCAGCGCTCGCTCGCCATCGTCAACCGTGCCATAGACCCCGCTCTCTTTAGCTACTTGAATGAGCACTACTACAACGGTCAGCTCATCCACTACCCCTGGGGTGAAGAAATCACCGAGAGCGTCGCGGGGCTCAGCGTGGAATACGTGAGCCTTGAGGGGCGTATGAGCGATAACGCCAGCATGGATTCCCCCTCCGTTGAGGTGGAGCAGGTGGGGTGGCGCGTCATTGAGCATGCCATCAAGCGTCCCCACCAGTCGCTGGCGGTCATTGCCTCTACCGCGCGTCATGCCCAGCGTATTGCTGATTTCGTGCGTCGAGCGTTGGAAAGCTACCCGCAGGCAGCTGGGTTCTTTGCCCCCGGTAAAGAACCTTTCCGCGTTGTCAATGTTGCCCGCGCCGAAACTATTGAACGCGATGTTGTTTTTGTGGCGCTGGGGTTCGGGCGCGCTCCGCATAAACCGGAGGTCCACTCTCTCGGGGAATTCTCGGAGGCACACGGTGGCAAGCATTTTGTAACAGCGATGACTCGTGCCCGCCACGAAACCCGCATCATCACCAGCCTGAGCCTGGACGATATGAACCCGGCTCTGCTCAAAGGGGGCGCACTCGATATATACCGTTTGATCCAGGAGTACTCACGCCAACAAGAAGCTGATACCGAAATGGCTTTCGGTGCGCAGATTACCGACAAGCTGCCAGCCAATGAGTTCTTGACGAACGATGCAATTGAGGCAACCGATATGGGAGACTGGCTACTCAACGATTTGGTGCGCCGTCTTAAAGAGCGCGGGGCTCGCGTTCACTCTTCTGAAAATAACGATATTTCTTTGGTTGTCACCGCTGAGGGAGAGTCCCTCTCTGCTGGTGCCATGCGCAGCCCGCGTGCCCGCGCTATGCTCCACGACGGGGCAAGTATGCGTATTCCCCTTGCTGTTTCCTCTGATGGGGCAGACTCTTGGGCTGACTTATCGGTGCGTGAACGTACCCGCCTTCTGCCTGAGCGTCTGGCACGCACCGGGTGGAACTATCTGACCCTGTGGACCATCGAAGTGTTCTCGGATCCTGAGGCTGTAGTGGAGCGTATGAGCACCTACCTGGGGATGGGGGAGCACAAGGCATCATGACCGAGAGAAAAGAGCCAGAGTACTCGTCTACCCCGCGTGCCCGGCGCGGCAATAGGCGAGCCACCGGCGGTAGCGCTGTCGGTGGTTCAGAACCCCGCCTTGCAGGACTGACTCCATCTGCTACCCCCGTGGAGCAATCACAGGATGCACAACGGGATGAATGGATGAAAGCCCAGAAACCTCCGCACTACGGCTTATAAACTAAAAATTACCTAACCACGAAAAACTCCGGTGGTTCTCACCCTGACAGGGTGAGAACCACCGGAGTTTTTGCTGCCGCGATGAGAGGCTGCAATAAACAGCGAAATTTTAGGAGTCCGCTGATTTTTTCGAGTCGTTAGCGTAGAAGCCTGACCCCTTAAAAACAACGCCTACGTTGCCGAATTTTTTACGCAACTGATCCTGGTCGCATTCCGGGCAGGTCTTGAGGGCATCTTCAGAGAAAGACTGGTGCTGTTCAAAAATATATTCGCAGTTTTTGCATTGATAAACATATACCGGCATAGGTAAAACTTCTTTCGCGATGTAGTGCTCAGACGTAAAATTTTCTGAAAATATCATACCGCGCCGCGGGAACCGGAGGGGACGGCGCCTAAGACAGAGGAGAAGACGTCAGCTTGTGTACTCCACTGGGAGTTAGCACAGCCTGTGCCCTGAAATCATGAGATTCTGCGGGGAGAGCGTCCAGCAACTCATGATCAAAAATAACGGCGTAGGTGCGTGCTCGCGCCGGGGTGCTCAGGGGCTGCGTCAGCAGGTCATAAAAGCCGCCGCCCTGACCCAAACGCGCGCCGTCAGACGCTACAGCTAGTGCCGGAATGAGGCGAAGATCAGCCTGAAGGAATGCTTCTGCCCCCAGGTCTTTGCCGGTTGGTTCTGCTATTCCCAGTGAGTTCGTGGAGGTTGTGCCCTGAGGCGTCCACTCTACCCACGCTAATTGGCGCTGAGCTTTAACCACCGGCACAATCACTTGGAGCCCTGTGGCGTACGCTGTGTGCAGGAGGGGGAGTATTGGCGGTTCTGTGTTCAGCGGAAGAAAAGCTGCAAGCACTGAGCTTGGGGCTAGACCTTCGATCAGCGGTACACCGGATGCCAAGAGCCCCTGAGCAACTTGCGATCCCTGCAAAAGACGGTGCTGACGTACGCGATTCTGACGAATATGAAACCTCAACAAAGATTTATTGTGTGAGGCACTCGATAAATGTGGCATAACCAGCCCCCGCTATATCATCAGCGAAATACTTCGCATTATCAGTTATCCTTTAAGTTATGACTGAAACTAATGTATCGCGTGCTATCACTAAAGCAGTAATTCCTGCTGCTGGTTTGGGCACCCGTTTTCTTCCCGCAACCAAGGCGACCCCTAAGGAAATGTTGCCTGTTGTTGACCGTCCTGCTATTCAGTATGTGGTGCAGGAAGCCGTAGACGCCGGTCTGACCGATGTACTCATGATTACCGGACGCAACAAGCGAGCCCTTGAGGATCACTTCGACCGCGTTCCCACTCTTGAGGAACAGCTTGAAGACCAAGGCAAAGATAAGCTGCTGCGTTCGGTGCGTGATACCAATGATTTGGGCGAAATCCACTACGTGCGCCAGGGCGATCCCAAGGGCTTGGGGCATGCTGTTTTGCGCGCTAAGGTACACGTGGGCAACGAGCCTTTTGCCGTGCTGCTGGGTGATGATCTCATTGATGAAAAAGATGACCTGCTGTCAGAGATGGTTGCTGTGCAGCAGAAGACCGGTGGCTCTGTCATTGCGCTGATGGAAGTTCCCGAAGACCAGATTTCAGCATACGGTTGTGCTGCGATTTCTCAGATTGAGGGCGAAAACTTCTTTAAGGTCTCAGAACTTGTTGAAAAGCCTGCCGTAGAAGAAGCACCCTCAAACTACGCCGTAATCGGACGCTATGTATTGGCACCTCAGGTTTTTGAGGTTCTTGAAAACACCGCTCCCGGTCGTGGCGGTGAAATTCAGCTCACCGACGCCCTGCAGACTCTTGCTAAGGGCGAGAGCGAAGGTGAAGGCGTTTACGGTGTTGTCTTCAAGGGTCGTCGTTTTGATACCGGCGACAAGCTCAGCTACCTCAAGGCGAACATTATTCTCGCTGCAGAACGCGAAGACCTGGGCCCTGATTTGCGTGCCTGGGTTAAAGAATTCGCTGCTGAACTTTAGAAAATAAAGAACGTCAGAAGCTGAAGAGATCGGTGGGGTGACTATGTGTCGCTCCACCGATTTTTTATGACACACTTGATTAGTCACACATGTGTAATTTCGGTAAAGTGATAGAAACACCCAGCGGGGGTGTTCGCAAGAGTTTAAAAGGGGTGGGGTCTGATATGACTTCTGTGGTTGGCGCATCGAGTCTTCTCGTAATCATCGCCGGTGTCATTATCTGGTTTTCTCAATCGCGCTTTAAAACCCCGCTTTTTGAGGCTATTAACGCTGAAAAGTTTGCTTCTGACGTCATTGACGGGCAAGAAGAAAACCCCTCCCACCCTCTAGTCGCTGACGAAAATCCGGCTCAGTCTTTCATTCTCAAAAAAGGTCGCACTGCGATTTTTGTTGCCGCAGCAATCTGCCTGCTGTTGGCTTTGCTTACCGCCCTTGCCACACCGTTTACCGCTGTTAGCTGGTGGGTGCCCCTGCTCTTGGGTGGCTTTAGCTTTACTGGATTAGCTACCCTACGAGCACTGGCAGTGGCAGATATGAAGAAGAAGTCTGTCTCTTTCGCAGAGCGCGGGGACGCGCGTCCGCGCTCGATGAATCTTACGGTAGCAGAGGCAGTCGCTCACGAGGAAAATCCTGTTGAGATGGCAGCTCCTTACGAGACTGAGCGGGTCTACCGCCCGGCTGCTGTAGCCTCAGCGGCTAAAAATCTGCGTCGTGCGCGTACTCACCGCCCGGTTGAACATCGCAGGGTGGATGCCGCTGCCGTTGAACCTGAGGTGTTGGGGCCCAATGATGCACCTGCACGCTACGAGGCGCACCGTAGTTTTGAGGTGCCTGCTGCTAATACATGGACTCCGGTTGAGGTGCCTGTTCCCACCTATTTGGAGGCTGAGGTGGTGTATGCAGAAAGAACTGTTGAACCGTTGCAGGCACCGGCTCCTGTGCATGCTGAGTCGAAGACCGTTGTTGAGGCGGCAGCGCGCGGCAGCAAGAGCATTGATTTGGATCAGGTATTGAACCGCCGCCGAGCGTAAGAGAACCTCTCTTATACATTTTTTTTGGGGGGGGGTAAAGTAAAAGATAAGGGCCAGAACTCCGTTGTTGGGGGTTCTGGCCCTTGGCATCACACACGCAGAAGAAAAAAGTTTCCTCATACCGTCTAGCTCAAACTTCCCACAAGCTGAACTATTTGGTAATAAAAATATAACCTAATTCTGTGCCTCTTGTATAGTCTCAACAGAGAAAAAGTTTGAAAAACCTAATCTTTTACTTAGGTAAGCCTTCATCTATCGCTGTCTGCCCGCCCCAACGTGCCCCACGGCACCTGTCAACTACAGCCTTTAGCCGGTAAACTGGTGCAGATGAAAGAGTGGATCGATAACCTGAGCCTGGTGGGAGCCGTTAGCTTCTTCTGGGCTGTGGGTATTGTGCGAACCAGCATTGTCTACAGCTTAGGTAGGCTTGCTGCATCCGGTGGTCAACGCTGGGAGCGCGTCCGCTCAGTGTTCAAACACCCCGCCTACCAGCGAGCCCAAAAGCTGGTGAACACCTGGGGAGTACTGGCCGTGCCTGCCTGTTTTCTTACCGTGGGGCTCCAAACCGCGGTCATTATGACCACCGGGTTCACTAAAATGCCGCTCGTACGATGGATCCCGGCAATGCTAGCGGGCACTCTCATCTGGGGGAGCATCTACGGCACCGTAGGTATGGCAGTAGTATGGGCGTGGTTAGAGCGTCCCTGGATAGCGGCACTACTGGCTGTAGCTGCGCTCATCTCTGTTTTTCTTCTGGTGCGCCGAAAGCACCGCCGAGCCTCTCACCTTCACACCCATTCGCTGCACACCCTGCCCGCTACAACGTTGAGAGAGAAGACCCATGACTGAAATACCGGTAGAAGACGTCACCGCTGCTGAGCGTTTGCCCCTCGTAGCAGAAGAACATGCCCCGCTACTGGCAGACCACGATGTTTTTGAACGCCTGCACTCTTTTGACGCGCACGCCTACCCCATGCGGGTGGGGTTCGTGCCCGGTGTGATGCCGGGTAAATGGTTTGGGCGCTGGCATGACCGCTACGGGCAGGTGCGCCCGCTGGCTGAAATTCCTCTCGCCGAAAAAGCTGGGTTAGCGGCTCTCGATGGCTTCGCCCGTATGGTCTTGATACGCCCCGAACACGAACCGGTCTCTGCTGATAAAGACCGCTACCACCGCATTGAGCTTTACCGTGAACAACAGGTGGTGGTGATGCCGCAGGACCACCTTCTCAGTATTCTCGACGAGGTTCCGGTTGCTGAACTCGCTGAAGAATTTTTGTTGCAGGAACCCGAGACTGTACCTGAGTGGGCTGCTGCTTCTGAGCCCTACCGCGCGTCCAACCCTCAAAAACTTCCGCAGATGCGCCACACCAAGGACGCAGTGGAGCTGGTGGCTGCCGGTTTGGGGCTGTTGATTGTTCCGCTTTCTATTGCCCGTCTGTACCACCGTAAAGATCTCACCCACCGCCCGGTGCCTGATATCAAAACTAGCGCTGTTGCTTTGGTGTGGAAGCGTGAGTTCCGCGAAGATATTGATGAGGCAATGGTGCAGGACTTCGTGGGCATTTGCCGCGGGCGCACTGCCGCTTCAGACCGCGGAACCGATAGTAAGCAACAGGCGCTAGAGAAAAAACGCAAAGAGAAAGAAGAAGCGCAGCGTAAGCGTCGAGCCGCTAATGCCCGCCGTGAGGAGCAAGACCGTAAAGCGCGTAACGCTCGCAAAAACGGAAATGCCCGCCAGCACAGCGCCCAGAAGGCGAAGGTGACGGGCAAACCCGGTGGCAAGAAACGCCGCTAAATACGACTAGGCTGTGGTGCCTGTGCCAGTGGAAGTCGGCGCTACAGCAGTCGGCGGGGTGCCATCTGCCGAACGCACCACCGACTGGTTGAGTAGGGGAATGCAGTAGCCAGCAGCGTCCAAGGCTTGCTTGAGCTCTAAACGCAGGACGCGCGCAACCGTCCACTGCTCGGAGGGAGCGGTTTTTACCGTCACTCGAACGATCATCGATTCTCCGCTGACCTTTTCAACGCCTCTGATCTCAGGCTTTCCCACAACGTGTTCGCTGATGTCGCTGGATTCTACAGCTCGTTGGGCGGCGCTGAGCAGAACCTCATTAACCTTGCCGATATCAGCGTCGTAGGGAACAGGCATATCAATGTTGGTACGCGCCCAACCCTGGGATGAGTTTCCGACGCGCAGAATTTCGCCGTTTCGTACATGCCAGAGGGTGCCATTGATATCGCGTACCTGTGTGGTGCGAAGACCCACAGCCTCTACCTCGCCCGAGGCTTCGCCCAAATCGACCCAGTCGCCAATGCCTAACTGGTCTTCTGCGACGATGAAAATACCGGTGAGGTAATCCTTGACAAGCGATTGTGCGCCGAAGGAAAGAGCAACACCGACGACGCCGGCTGAGGCGAGAACGGGGGCGATATTGAAACCCAGTTCTGCGATAATCATGACGATTGCCATCGCCCAAATGGCAATGGAGGCTACTGATCGTAAGACTGAACCTACCGTTTTGGCGCGTTGGGCCTGGCGGGTATTCGAAATGCCGGTGTCTTGCATCCAGCGTCCCACCCCGGTGCCACCGGAGATAATGCGTGCGTGCGTACCGCGAGCAATGGATGCTGTGATGTGCTTGATGACCAGGCGTACCAGGGCACTCACGAACAGCGCTACCACAATAATGAGCAGGATGCGCAGGGGTTTTCCCAGCCAGAAATCGAGACTGCTCAGATCGTCAATAATCGAATCCATGAAAGTAACAGGTTGCGCGTTCTGCGCAATGATAGTTTGAAAACTCATACTTCAAGCCTAGCTGACTGATGCACCTGAGGAGTCTTCATAAGGATGCATTATAAGGGATCAGCCTTTACTATGGAAAGTATGCCGCTTTCTATGGATACTCGCCCTTCAGCTTACGCAGTCATTATTGAGCAGGGAAAGATTCTTCTGACCCGCTGGGTGCCTGCCGACCGCAGAAACTCTCCTGCTTGGACGCTGCCCGGTGGAGGCATGGACCCCGGCGAGCAGCCCTACGACACCGTGGTGCGTGAGGTTTACGAAGAAACGGGCTATGACGCAGCCCCCGAGGACCTCTTGGGCGTGGACGCGGGTTATTTTGACCCCAACGCCGGTTCGGAGAACGTTTTTTGTGCGCTGCGCATCGTTTACCGCGCACATATTGAGGGCGGCACTTTGCGGCACGAAATTGATGGTTCATCTGATGAAGCTCGGTGGGTGCCTATTGCCGATCTTGACAAGATCCAGAAGGTACACCTGGTTGATGCTGCGGCAACCATGATGGGGTACGCCAACAGCACCGACTGGGCACGCCGTTTTCGCGAACGCCAGCTGAGCCGGTAGGTGCAGTGTGAAGAGTAGGTTTCTTGCCGGTACTTGTTCAGCTTTGGTCTTGCTCTTATCGGCGTGCGTCCCCACAAAGCCAGCTATTACGGTTGTTCCAGAAGCTACGTCCTTTGGGACCATCACTATCTCAGCCGGTATTTCCCATGAAACAAAGATGGTCGCTCACCTCTATGCCTTTGCCCTCAAAGAGGCGGGGTACACGGTCGAAATTACCGACACCGGCAACACACGTGCCGAGTATTTAGAAGCTATGCAGGCGCGTCCTCTCACAGCCCAAGATGTAGCGGCGCCACCTATACTGGCAAGCCCCGAAGTCTCTGCGCGATCTACCGCCACCAACAACCCCCAGACCGTTGATATCACCCCCGACTACACGGGCAACTTACTCTTACACCTGACAGCCGAGGGCACCCTCAGCCCCACCGATATAGCTGCGGCAAAAGACCGTGCTACAAGAGTACCCACGGTTGAACCCAGTACCACCGCAAGCGCCTCAGCTAGCGCCACTGCGAGCCCAAGCTCCAGCGCGGTTGCTACTGAGCCGCCCCTGAACGTCCGAGGCATGTCTAGCAGCGACATCATCTCGGCCCTCGACAAAGCACTGCCCCTTGACACCTCTCTTCTCAACGCCGCCACCGCAGAAAACAAGGACGCTCTGGTGGTCACCCGCGCCACCGCTGAGAAGTACGGCATCAACTCCATCGCAGACATAGCCAAACACTGCCCCGACCTGACTCTGGGGGCACCCGCGACTTTTGAGCACAGAAGTCACGGGCTGGACGCGCTTAAGACGGTCTACGGGTGCGAGCCGAAAAAGTTTGTGGCGGTCAATAACCAGGGCGAGCTATCAGATCAACTAGCCAACGATACAGTGCAAATCGCTGATATTTTCACCAGCTCACCAGACATTGAAGACAACGCATTTGTGGTGCTAGAAGACAACGCCAACAATTTTATTGCCCAGCAAATTGTGCCAATGATACGCACTGACGAAGTGCCCCAGGGCGCTCGGGACGCCATCAACACTGTATCTGGCAGACTCACCACCCAGGATCTCGTCAGGCTCGGCAGACTTACCACCGGTGAGAACTCTATTACGCACCAAGAGGCGGCAATGTTCTGGTTTGACAGCCTGACGGAGTAATCTATATCGCATGGCAGTTTACAAGCAGTCCAAGAAGCTACAGAACGTTCTTTACGATATTCGCGGTCCCCTGCTCGAAGAAGCAGAACATATGGAGTCACGCGGGCATCGTATTCTCAAACTCAATATCGGTAACCCAGCCCCCTTCGGCTTTGAAGCGCCCGATGCCATCATGATGGACATCATTCAGCACCTACCCGAAACCCAGGGGTACTCAGATTCTCGTGGCCTGTATACAGCCCGCACCGCCATCGTGCAGTACTACCAGACCAAAGGTATCCTCACCATGGAGCCCAACGATGTCTACCTGGGCAACGGGGTATCAGAGCTGATCCCCATGACCTTGCAGGCTCTGCTCGATACAGGGGATGAGATTCTGGTGCCGATGCCGGATTACCCGCTGTGGACAGCCTCAACCGCTCTAGCCGGTGGTAAACCCGTCCACTACCGTTGCGACGAAGAAAACGGTTGGTTCCCAGATATCGAGGATATCGCCTCGAAAATTACCTCCCGCACCAAGGGCATCGTCATTATCAACCCGAATAACCCCACCGGTGCGGTCTACTCGAAGGAAATTCTAGAAAGCATCGTTGAGCTGGCGCGTGAGCACGGGCTAGTGGTATTCGCCGATGAAATCTACGAAAAAATTACCTACGAGGACGCGCAGATGATTCATACCGCATCCATCTGCGGTGATGACGTGCTGTGCCTGACTTTCTCGGGGCTTTCCAAAGCCTACCGCGTGTGTGGTTACCGTGCGGGCTGGGTTGCTATCACCGGCCCCAAGTGGCAGGCAACCGACTATCTTGAAGGTATTCAGCTGCTCGCATCCATGCGCCTGTGCGCCAACGTGCCCGGTCAGCACGCCATTCAGACTGCTTTGGGTGGCTACCAGTCGATTAATGAACTGATTTTGCCCGGTGGACGCCTGATTGAACAGCGCGATCTAGCCTACAAAATGCTCAGTGACATGGAAGGCATCACCGTTAACCAAGCAGAGGGCGCGCTCTACCTGTTCCCCAAGCTCGACGTTGATCACTTCAACATCACCTCAGATGAACAGTTCGCTCTAGACTTGTTGCACGAACAAAAAATTCTCATCAGCACAGGCACAGCTTTCAACTGGGATCAGCCAGATCATTTCAGACTGGTCTTCTTGCCCGATACTCAGACCCTGCACTCAGCCCTTGAACGTCTCGGAAACTTCTTGGCTGAGTACAAGCAAAACTAGCCC
Organism: Rothia sp. ZJ932; assembly: GCF_016924835.1. Taxonomy (NCBI): domain Bacteria; kingdom Bacillati; phylum Actinomycetota; class Actinomycetes; order Micrococcales; family Micrococcaceae; genus Rothia; species Rothia sp. ZJ932. Next base: position 710,183 of record NZ_CP070480.1, read on the forward strand.
GCGCGCCGGTGCCTGCTTAACCCATATAAAAATCCCACGCTAGTGTATGTACAGCGTGGGATTTTTATAACAGATTTTTAGACGACGCTGCTGCGAGCGGTGCTAGGAGTTGTTGTGCTCTTGCTGATTATTCTGAGCTGCCTGCAACCGCGCCTGAGCACCATCTAGCCATGCTTCACAACGAGCCGCCAGTGCCTCACCGCGTTCCCAGAGAGCGATAGAATCCTCCAACGAAGACGCCCCAGATTCCATACGCTGCACCACCTGCATGAGTTCTGCACGCGCCTGCTCGTATGACAGCTGCTCTACCGGAGCACCGCCGGTTGAATCATTAAAAGTAATATTTTCGCTCATTATTATGCCTTTCATAGCCATTTAGTTTTACTCAGTCAGGGACAGCGACCCCTGTACCTAAATATTCGATTCAAAGGTCTCAGTAACAGTTGCCTTCGCTAAACCCTGAGCTGCCCGCACCATTACCTCGGTACCCTCAGGCAGATTCCGCGCGTCTCGCACCAACTCACCCGAAACGGTTTGCACCACGGCATAACCTCGCTCCAAAGTGCGCTGGGGCGAGAGAGCCGTGACACGCGCTCGCAACTGGCGAATATTTTCATGGTGGCGTACCACTGAAGAACGTGCCGCTGTCAGAGCGCGCGAGCGTAGACGTTCCAGGTCTTCTTCACACGCCAACAAACTGGTGCGAGGAGCCAACAGAACCGGGCGGGATTTAACCTGGGCAATACTGGCACGTTCATTGCCGATAAAATTCTGAACTGAACGTTCAACAAAGGCACGCGCCTGGGTGATACGCGCTTTTTCTTCTGCAACATCGGGTACCACCCGCTTGCCTGCATCGGTGGGGGTGGACGCGCGCACATCGGCTACATGGTCAATGAGGGGGCTATCAGCCTCGTGCCCGATAGCTGACACCACAGGGGTGCGAGCAACAAAAAGGGCACGAACCATTGCCTCTTCGCTAAAAGGCAGTAAATCTTCTAGAGAACCGCCGCCGCGAGCAATAACGATAACATCAACCTCTGGGTGCGCATCGAGTTCGCTGAGAGCCTGGGTCACCTCTCTCAGCGCGTGAACTCCCTGAACCGCTACCTCTCTGACCTCGAAAGCAACTGCTGGCCAACGCAGAGAAGCGTTACGAATAACGTCTTTCATCGCATCAGAATCACAACCGGTAATAAGACCGATACGATGCGGCAATAGTGGCAGAGGTTTTTTGTGCCGCTGGTCAAAAAGCCCCTCGGCAGCTAAAGACTGCTTGAGCTTTTCAATGCGTTCCAGCATTGAACCGGTGCCCACCGTCCGCAAATTGCGGCCGTGCATGGAAAGCCTGCCTGTTTTCACCCAGTAATCAGGTTTGAGTTGAATGATGACGCGCTGACCGCGTTCTAATGTACCCTGAATTTTCGCGGTTTCTTGATCGAAGAGAGTAACCGAGACTGATATCTCCTCATCTATATCGCGCAAGGTCAGGTAGGTGACGCGGGCGCGCTTGTTCAGCTCAATAATCTGGCCCTCAACCCAGGTAGGAGATGCTTTCGCCACGTGCTCGTGAAGTTTTGTCGAAAGCAATTTGAGGGGCCAAGGATTCTCCGGCGACGTAGACCCAGCAGTGGGAGCTAACTGCCGGTGAGCGTTAGGCACCTGCACCTGATATGGTGATGGTTCAAAAGAAGAAGTCATACCTATAGCCTAACCAGTCAGACTGACATTTTAGCCTGCTCACAAAACTAAACGTACAAAAAATAAAAAGTGATGTGTTGCAGAGCATCTAGCAAGTTTTCAGTAACTACCAGTAGATTAGGTGGCATGGCACAGCAGAAAAAACACCCCCCTCTTGAAGCGACACAGGTGCTTCCACCTGGTGATTACTCGCATTTCACTACAGAGGCGCAGGCAGCAAATACCGACGCGACCCTGCCCATGCCGGTACGCCGAGATGCACCTGATGTTCGTGCATCTGAGAAGACAAGTGCGGAACAGGTAGCCTTTTCTGCTGAAGAAACAGTGCCTTTTACCGCCGAGAGCACCCAACCGTTAGCGGCGCATCGGGTAGTAGAGCCTCAGACTTCTCCCGCGCGTCCTAAAGTCAGCAAACTTGAAAACCTTGAAGCCTACGGCGATGGTAACTGGGGTAACCCCAGCGTTCAGGCACCCCCGCTGCCAGTTAGCTACCAAATAGCCAGCCAGCCATCAGCTCAGCCTACGGCAGCATACAGGGCACCGCAGAAAGTACCTGTCTACGCACCACCCACCCAGCCGGCAGTATCGGGGTACGCCTCACCGGCATATTCGCCGCCCACTTATGCGCAGCCTCAGGTATCACCGGTGCGCGTACCCGCCCGTAAACCTCGCTTTTCAGCCCTGCGTAGACTACTGTGCGTTTTGCTCGTGCCCGTATTCTTAGCCTTGGGATCTGCAAGTGCCCTTGCCTACTGGGTTCAAAGCACCATCATTAACCCCGCGAGCTTTAAGGCGCTAAGCGCGTCGATGGCATACGACACCGAATTCCAAGGCAATCTTGCCCGCGCTGCTGCTGATGACTTCATGAACTCATCCAGTGCCACAGCAATCTTGGGAGACGGCAATTCAACTGCCTGGTACGGGGGCGCTCAAAACTGGTTGCACAATCAAGTCAATACCGTTGTACACGATTCTGCCCAAGCGATGGTGAACCACGATTCTTACCCGAAAGTATGGGAGACCGTTATGGCTGATACCCATGCTTACCTGTTCAACGGTGAACGCAAAGCCGCTGCTATAGACCTCAACTACTTCTACGATCAGCTGGATGCGTTTGTGGGCAAACCGCTGGGGTTTGACCTCAATGCGGACGCGGATCAGCGCCTCATCTTGCTCGATGGTGCTGAGGGCGGGTACCCCATCAATGGTTTCGTGCAAAGTCTCATGAATTTTGCTGATAGCTGGCAGATTCTTACTGCGCTGACCATTGCCGTGGGCGCGTTTATGTTCGCTCTGTGGCCCGGCCGCCGACTGCTATTTGCCGCAATAGTTGGTTTCTTGGGTGCTGGCATGCTGACGCTAGGGGGAGCACTTGCACACAGTTCTGCTTTCGGCACTGACGCTTTCAATATTCCCACCAGCACCGGTCAGACCTTCGTGCAGCAGCTGATTTCAACGTTCACCTACTCCTTGGCGTCTTTCAACAATTCCCTAGCCGGTACTGTTGCTCTGGTCTCGGCGGGTCTGCTGGTGCTAGCTGTGGTAGTAACTGCCGTCAGGGGCATCACAAGGCGTACCGCATAGGCGTCAAGAACCTTTAGAATGGAGATTATGTCTGCACCTGTAGAAAACACCTCGATTTCCCTGGGACTGCCCCGCGTTCCCAAAGTCCGCCGTACCCGCGAAGATGTTGAAGCCGCTGCGCCTGTGAACGGAGCCAAAAAAGTTCTGTTGGCAGCCCCTCGCGGCTACTGCGCTGGCGTCGACCGCGCTGTCATCGCTGTTGAAAAGGCTCTGGAGCATTATGGTGCCCCCGTATACGTGCGCAAGCAGATTGTGCATAACCGTCACGTGGTAGAAACCCTTGAAGCGCAGGGCGCTATTTTCGTGGACGAGGTGGAGGAAGTTCCTGAGGGTTCTGTCACCGTTTTCTCTGCTCACGGTGTATCACCCGCTGTGGTGAACGCCGCTGAGGAACGTCAGCTGAACACGATTGATGCCACCTGCCCGCTGGTGAATAAGGTTCACCGTGAGGCTGTGCGCTTTGCCAAGCAGGACTACGACATTTTGTTGATTGGTCATACCGGTCACGAAGAAGTTGAGGGCACCGCGGGCGAGGCACCTGAACATATTCAGATTGTGAACTCCCCTGATGAGGTAGAGCAGGTAACTGTACGCGATCCTGAAAAGGTGGTGTGGCTTTCGCAGACCACTCTCTCGGTGGACGAAACCTTAGAGACCGTGGGGCGGTTGAAGGAGAAGTTCCCGTCGCTGCAGAACCCGCCGTCCGATGATATTTGCTATGCGACCTCTAACCGCCAGGGCGCTATCAAGGAGATCGCTCCCCAAGCTGATTTGGTAATTGTAGTGGGTTCCACTAACTCCTCGAACTCGGTGCGTCTAAAAGAAGTTGCCCTTGAATACGGTGCCAAGCAGGCATACTTGGTGGACTTCGCTCACGAAGTTGATGAAGCCTGGTTTGAGGGGGTTGCCACTGTTGGTGTAACCTCTGGCGCGTCCGTGCCCGAGGTGCTGGTGCAAGATGTGCTGAACTTGCTCTCAGACTACGGTTATTCTGATGTAGAACCGGTAGAGACCGCTACCGAGGACATCCTCTTCTCCCTACCCAAAGAACTGCGCTCAGCGCTCAAGGGTACTGCCGAAAACCACTTAGGTGGACGCGGTGCGAAGCCCATGCGCTAAAGCTCGCTTACCAGTTACACCTATAAAACTGCCGCCCTCTATGACTTAGAGGGTGGCAGTTTTATATGCGGTTGGTCTTATCTACAAACGGCGTGCATTCAGTATCTGCGGTTTAGAACAGGTCACCGAGCTTGTACACAATAGCGCTGAAAGCAGCCAGACCAGCGATTACCACAAAGACATTGGTGAGCTTGCCACGGTAGGGGGCAAGAACCTCAACTTTGTGAATAGCGTACATCGGCATCAAGAACAGCACCACAGCCATGATGGGGCCCACCAGGGTCTCGATCAGACCTAAGATGCTGGGGTTGAGAATCGCTGCAATCCACACGCAGAAGAACAGCACCACCGAAACAGCGAGACTGACCTTGTTCTTAGAAATACCCTTTTCTTCGGTCTTGAAGTTGGAACGAATGATGCCCATGGCACCCTCGTGTGCGCCCAGCCAGTGACCGAAATAGGACGATGAAATCGCGGTAATCGCAACAATCGGTCCCAGAATTTCGATGAAGGGAGCGTCCAACTCATTAGCCAAGAAAGAAAGAATTGGAAGGTTCGACTCGCGAGCTTCTTGCACGCCCTCGCTGCCCAGCGCCAAAACGCAGGACCACACGAAAATCATAGTGAATACTACGAGAATGGTAGAGGTCGCTCGCAGGATCTGGCTTGCTTTTGCTGCTGATTGCAGACCGTAGCGTTCGCGCATTGACACGGAGAACTGCGAAATAGCCGGTGCATGGTAGAAGCTAAAAACCAATACGGGGAGCATCAGCCAGAAGGTCAGCGTGAAGTCGCCGAGACTGGGAGCCTGCGAGAAGCTGTCAAAAGACCAGCGCGGAATCAGGTAAACAGAAACAGCCAGCAGAATCAGAATCAGCGGGTAGACCAGGGCGTTGGTGATGGTCAGCATGATTTTCTGGTTCATCAGCATGACGCCGGTGAGAACTGCAACCAGGATGCCCGAGAGCAACCAGCGGGGCCAGGGGGCCATGCCCAGCTGGTTCACCATGACTGAATTAACGGTGTTGGTGATACCTACGCCGTAAATCAGAAGAACGGGAAAAATGGAGCAGAAGTACAGAACTGTGAAAATACGTCCAATGCTGACGCCAAAGTACTGCTCGGTGAGGTTGGTGATGTCGCTATCTGGGTTCTGCGAGGCGCACACCATGCGAGAGAGCGCACGGTGCGAGAAGTAAATCATGGGCCAAATAACGATGGTTGCCAAAAGGAGCGGCCAGACGCCACCGGAGCCAGCGTTGATGGGCAGAAATAGGATGCCTGCGCCAATAGCGGTACCGAAGAGGCTAATAGTCCAGGTACTGTCGCTTGCGTTCCACTTGGGTTTAGCGGGAGCATTCGGGTTCATCTCAATGGCTGCGGTTGAGGTATCTGAATACTCGTGGGGTGTTTGTGATGAGCTCATCAGAGTCCTTTTTATTTAATAGTGGGTGTATAGTGGGGGATCTTCCCCAGCTCACTATCTCTGAGACTAGCGCAGAATGAATGTAAGCCCAAACACTGCTAAGTGTGTCTTATGATGTTGGAGTTCAGACTAAGAGTAAAGATGACGATAATGGGTACAGTACGAGTGAAATTGCTATGTGAGCTGGGAGGATAACGCTGTGCCCTATCTATTTTTGATACTGGCAATTGCTGCTGAGTTGTTGGCGACCTCGCTACTAAAAACGACGGAGGGGTTCACTCGACTTCTACCCACGCTGGGATGTCTAGCCCTCTACGGGTTTTCTTTTTTCGCTCTGGCGAACGTTGTGAAAGACATTCCGGTGGGTGTCGCCTATGCGATGTGGAGTGGGCTGGGCACCGCCGCGATTGTGGCTATTGGTGCTGTTTTCTTGGGTGAGCCGGTCACGGTGGTGAAAGTTGTGGGCGTGTCGCTGATTATCGCCGGGGTTGTCATACTCAACGTGGGCGGTAGCACCCACCAAGCTGCTGGCCCTGCGACAGGCATCCTGGAAACCGTTGGCACCCCACCACCAACCCACTAATCAAAAGGCTGGCTGGGGTAACTTGTCACGGGGCGCTACCTACAACCAGCCGTTTGCTTCTGCCTTGCGCGCGGCATCGAAACGGTTTTCTGCGCCCACCTTTGCGATGGCGTTCGAGAGATGGTTGCGTACCGTTCCTTGGCTGAGATGTAGCTGCCGGGCAATGCTCGCCACAGATGCACCGTCCTGAGCTGCTATCAGTACATCGCTCTCACGGTCGGTGAGTGGGCAAGCTCCTACCGAGAAACTTTCGGCAACCAGCGCAGGATCAACTACTCTCAACCCTGCATAAACCTTACGAATGGTCTCAGCTAGCTGGGCGGCGGGAGTGTCTTTGACAATGAAGCCTGAAGCACCGGCTTCTAGTGCGCGGGAGAGATAACCCGGTCTACCGAAAGTCGTCACTATGAGGGAGCGGGTAGCTACCTTGCGTTCAGTAAGTTGCGCGGCGACCTCAATGCCGGTCATTCCCGGCATTTCTATATCGAGGAGGATGACGTCCGGCTGAGTTTCCTGCACAAGATTCAGCACTTCATCGCCGCGTCCGCAGGTTCCTACAAGCTCAATATCTGGTTGTAAGGAGAGCAGCGTACCCAGAGCTTCACGGATTAGCTGCTGGTCATCGGCTATCAGAATTTTAATCATGGCTTGCTTTCTGTGGTGGGCGCTGACGGAATATCTGGGGTATCTTGCCCGTTCATTGTCACCAGCAGGCTGGTGTTCGGGTGGTGGGTGAGAATGAGGTCGCCGCCTGCTTCAGTCACCCGATTTTTGAGCCCGGTAAGTCCCTCGCCCATCACAAATTCACCGGTTGCACCGTCATCTATTATTTCAAGGCGTTCGGCAGTGAGATTAACCCAGCAGTTCTGTGCCGATGAGTGCCGGACGATGTTCGTAATCGCTTCTCGTAAAACCCAGCTAAAGAGGGCAGCATTGTTTCCTGCCTTTGTGGCGTCCGCTGGTTGAGGGAGGTGGGCGGTGATTTGGGCTGTTTCGAGTGCCCGGTATGCTGCTTCGATCTCGCCGGCGAAGTCGGGGCGTTTGAGTCGGGTGACGGTTGCTCGGACCTCTGCCAGCGCGGTGCGCGACAGCTCAGCGACCTGCCGCATTTCCTGGCTTGCTTTCTCTGGCTGGGTTTCAGCGAGCGCCGATGCCAACTCGGCTTTGAGGCTGATGACTGTCAGCGTGTGCCCGAGAATATCGTGGACGTCGCGGGCGATGCTCTCAGCCTGTTGCGCTTGGGCAAGTTCCTCTTCTTTGCGCTGATGCTGGTCTGACAAGTAGCTGAGTATCGCCATGAACACCACAAACCCGGAGCCGGCAATAAAACCAAAGCCGCCTGCTTCAAATATCTGTGGGAAGAATACCAAGAGAGTGATGAAAGAGAGGACGGTGATAGAAATTCCAACGCGAATACCCAGTAGCTGGGGTTCATGAAAGCACCATAGAGCCACAAAGTAGGTTGTACCGTAGAGAACCCAGGGCCCTAGAAAGAAGGTCAGACCTCCTAAGGGAAGAAGCAGAAGCAGGCTCCAGTAGAGGGTTTTCTTGACCGGGTTGGGTGCTGTCAGAAGACGGTAGGCGCCGAAAGACAGAAGATAGGTCAAAGAAAAGATTAGGAAACAAAGGAGTCCTAGCCCCTTAGATAGGGGGCTGAAAGAATCGTTCTGCATCAGGTAAAGGATAGGGTAGACCTGAAACACCAGCCAGATTCCCGAGAAACCTGTGGCTACCTTATCGAATTCTTTGAGCGCTGAGAAATTCACTGTTTTATTCTCCTATCGATATCTAGCCTAGCCTTAGCGGCTGCGGGCACGGTGACGCAACAACCAGGCGCTAAGAACAAAGACAACACTCCAGCAGAGGAAATTGAGGACGGCGTATTCCAGCGGTTCTGTAACAAACCAATTGACTGCATCCGTGGTCACGGTATCGCCACCTGTGAAGAAGTAGCGCGATAACTGAGTGACGCCGTAGAGGGGCGTAAAACGGGCAAATTCTAGGAGGCTGGGGGAAAGCGGGCTGAAGGTCGTGCCGAAAAAGCTAAAGAACACGAGCAAGCCTGCTGCCACCGAAATGGCACTGGGATTTTTGAAGATACGGGCAAAAGCGACCCCGTAGAACACAAAGATAGAGGACGCTAAGAAGGTTACTAGCGCGCACAGTATCTGCTGTTCAAGCGGTATCTCTGCCTTGGTGAATCGTGCAATGATGTTTACACACAGCACTGGAAGTGCAGTTGTAACTAGAGCCCGAGCCACCTGAGCGAGCAACACTTGCTTGCTGGTTAGGGGCGTTAGCGCAAGCTGCCTGCCCCAGCCCGACTCAATCTCAACTACCGATGATGCAGAAGCAGAGACAGCGCCCGAAACAGCACCGTAAACAGCCATACCAATCATCACATAAGCTGCGGCGTTACCCTCACGAAAAGCATACTCACCGTAGGTCTGCATACCACCAAAGAGCAGGTAGAAACCTACCGGCATGATGATGAGATAGAAAACGCCAGAAATATTGAAGAGCGACTGTTTGAGATCAAAGCCGATGAAACGAAGAAGGCACATGGGAAAAACTTTCAGGAGGGGGAGGTTACTTAGAAGGGTTGCCTGTCAGCTTGGTGAAAACATCAGCCAAGCTGGGCTGAATCACCTCAAGATTGCTGATAGATTGCCGGGGCAGTAGGTAGGTAAGAAATTCTTCAACGAGAGCGCAACGCAGAGTGTACCGCCCATCAGCGCATCTCAGGTGAGAAATACCCCAATCATGAGTGTGCTGCTGGGTCAGTTCCAGGGGAGCGGTGTCGTCCAGATTAAAAGAAACCTCACGAAAACCCGCCCGTGCCCGCAGATCCTCTAACCTTCCATCGGCAACGAGCTGACCATCTGCGAGCACAAGAGCCCTGTCTGCAAAATCTTCAGCCTCTTCTAAATAGTGGGTTGCAAAAATGATGGTCTTACCGGTTGCGGCCTGCGCTCGCATAGAAGACCAAAAGGACGCGCGGGCATTGACGTCCATACCGGTGGTTGGCTCATCTAAGATCAGTAGGTCTGGGTTGCCCAGAAGCGCAAGAGCAAAACGAATTTTCTGTTGCTGGCCGCCTGAGCACTTGCCGATTTTTCGGCGGGCGATATCTGCGATACCGGCTGTTTCTAACACCGCTTGTACATCGGGTGCGTGGGGGTAAGTGGCGGCGACCATCGCAACCTGGTCTTTGACCGAGAGGTCTTTGAGCAACCCACCCGATTGCAAGACTGCCGTCACCTGCGAGTTCTGGATGGCGGCACGCGGGGCAGTACCGAAAACGGTCACTGATCCGGAAGCAGGGGAGGCTAGCCCCAGTAGCATGTCAATGAGAGTAGATTTGCCCGCACCGTTTTCTCCGAGCAGGGCAACAATCTCGCCGGGGGCAATACTAAAGCTGACATCTCTGACGGCATCGACTGTGCCGCTACGGCTGTGAAAGCTCTGGGACAGGTGAGAGGTGCTCACCGCTGCGTACCTGGTTACTGTGTTCATGGTTCTAGTCTGCCGGCTACTGGCAGGGGCTAAGAATGTCAAAAGTCATGACTTGCCCCTGACAATTGTCATAGGTTCCACCGGTCGCACGAGCTGGTTACTGCCAAAGTACAAGCAAACTCACCTGTGCGGTGGCGGCTGAAAGAAGCGTGCCGCGCGTCCCGCCTAGTAAACTAGGTGCTAAGAACACCCTAAAACAAAGGTTATTTTTCCGTGGCTCTCACTATTGGTATTGTCGGTCTGCCCAACGTTGGCAAGTCCACCCTCTTTAACGCACTGACCAAAAACAACATTCTGGCAGCGAACTACCCCTTCGCAACCATCGAACCGAACATCGGTGTGGTGAGTCTGCCCGATGAGCGTCTGGCTCGTTTGGCTGAGATTTTTGGGTCGGAGCGTATTCTGCCGGCTACCGTCTCCTTCGTTGATATTGCGGGTATCGTTCGCGGTGCATCAGAGGGCGAAGGCTTGGGTAACCAGTTCTTGGCAAATATCCGCGAGGCGCACGCTATCGCGCAGGTGGTGCGTGCTTTTGATGACCCCGATGTGATTCACGTGGACGGCAAGGTTGACCCTGCCTCAGATATGGAAACCATTAACACTGAGCTGGTACTGGCTGATTTGCAGACTCTTGAGAACGCTATTCCGCGTCTTGAGAAGGCTGTGAAGATTAAGAAGGGCGACCCTGCTCAGCTTGAGGAGTACCAGAAGGCTCAGAAGATCTTGGAAGGGGGCGATACCCTGACTTCCAAGCAGGACGAGGCTAAGCTCGACTTTGCTCTGTTGCGTGAGCTGAACCTGCTGACTACCAAGCCTTTCATCTATGTTTTCAACTCGGACGAGGGCGTGCTGGCTTCTGAGGAGAAGCAGCAGGAGCTGCGCGATATGGTTGCCCCGGCTGAGGCTGTTTTCTTGGACGCGAAGTTGGAGGCTGACATGGTGGAGCTTTCTGATGAGGAGGCTCGCGAGATGCTGGAAATGAACGGTCAGGACGAATCCGGTTTGGATCAGCTGGCTCGCGTTGGTTTCTCAACTCTTGGTTTGCAGACCTACCTGACCGCTGGTCCTAAGGAAACCCGCGCTTGGACTATCGCTAAGGGCGACACCGCGCCTCAGGCTGCCGGTGTGATTCACACTGACTTTGAGCGCGGCTTCATTAAGGCTGAGGTTGTTTCTTTCGCTGATCTGGACGCTGCCGGTTCTATGGCTGAGGCAAAGGCTAAGGGCAAGGTTCGCATTGAAGGTAAGGACTACATCATGGCTGATGGCGACGTGGTGGAGTTCCGCTTCAACGTCTAACCCGCAACGGTCTGAAGTTTAGGCGGTCGGCTACTGCCAGTAGGGGAGCGGTCGACCGCCTTTTTGCGTCCTCTGGGGGCAGTAATCTCGGCTCTTACTTTTGGGTGACCTTGGCGATAGACTGATTTCATGCTATCAACGGTCATGATATTCAAGGTTTTAGGAATATCTTGGTTCATGAGTATGTTGGGATTGACAGTGAAGTTGTGCGTGATGTGATTGAAAACCATCTACCTCAGCTACAGGAAGCCTTAAAGGATTACCTGAGTACAGGCCCCCAATATTAGCGAGAATTAGTGGAATGTCGCTCTAATGTTTAAGGTTTTCTCCACGGTATCGGGGCGGCTCTAGGCCCGAGAAAACTAGCCATCACCCCACCGCTCTGACCGCGCACCTAAATACTCAGCGTCCTGATAAATTTTTAAGATTCGGTGTGTTGTGCGCCTCCCCTTAGGTGGGTTTGGCATAATGAGTGAACACTATTCACCTATACAGATGAGGTACATGATGAAAACTCGCATCGCATTCATTGCTGGCGCTGGCCTTGGTTACGTGCTGGGCACACGCGCAGGTCGTTCACGCTACGAGGAAATCAAGAATCAGGCATCCGCCGTGTGGAACGACCCCAAGGTTCAGGACGGTCTCAAGACCGCGCAGGAGACTATCGCTGAGAAGGCGCCCATCGTAGCCGAAAAAGCGAAGGAAGCTGCCGCTACCGCAGCTGAGGCAACCAAGGCTAAGGCTGAAGAGGTTAAAGAAAACCGCGAAGAAGCTAAAGCTGAAAAAGTTGCTGAAAAAGAATCTGCGAAAATTGAAAAGAAGGTAGACAAAGAAATCGCTGAGGCAGAAAAAGAAGCCGACAAGATTCGTAAAGAAAACGAAAAAGCTAAGAAGAAGGCTGAAAAGATCGCTGACGAGGCACCTGAGGACGTCATCTCAGACCCCGCAACCGCAATCGAAGATGAAGGTCCCATTAACAACTAAGGTCACCTTTTGAGCTTTTGCCTTAAACAGCAAAACCGTAGCGCCGAACAGATGAAGCGCTACGGTTTTTTTACCCCGTAGACGCCTATAGGATTTTGGTAGGGTACTACTGATGACTTCACCCGAGAATATTCTTTTGCGACTGAGTCCGCGCGATGAGGCTTATGTTTACGGTCTTTTTGATGAGTTGGAACAGAGGGGCTTTCCTCGACAACACCAGACGCCTCATATTTCATTGACATTCGCTCCTACCCTAGAACCGCGTGTGGTGGAGCTGGCTCAGCAACTTTTGCCGCCGGTGATTCCCGCTGAGATGCGCAGGGTAGGTTTCGTGACCTTCGGTATTAAGCGTAAACAGACAGTTGCCTGGTTATTGGAGGCTCCCACTGAGCTTGAGGACGTGGCGCAGCAGCTCAGTTCTGCCAATCCCGAGGGGCGGGGCGGGCGTTGGGTTCCTCACCTGACCATGGGTTTGCGGCTACCGCGGGAGGTCGTACCCGATTATATTCGCGCCCTCGACGAATTGACTTCACCCCACGTTAAAAGTCTCACCGCCGAGCGAGCGGTCTACTGGCGTCCTGCTGTTCAGCTGGCGCAGGTACTTACTCCCTAAGGGTGTCTTTCCTCAAAAGCTCACTGCACACGGTTTCGGGTGGGCGGTTGTTTGCACACCCGGTAGAATGGGGAGAGCCTCTACACACAGATGAGATAGGAAGAAAGCTATGGCTGATACTTTGCCCGCTTGCCCCGAATGTTCAGAAGATTTCACCTACGAGAACGGCGATCTGCTGGTGTGCCCTATGTGCGGCCACGAGTGGAATGCTGATGCTGCAGAAGATTCAGTGGATGCATCCACCAGTGTAGTTAAGGACGCGGTGGGTAATGAGCTTGTTGATGGCGACACCGTAACCATCGCTAAGGGTTTGAAGGTTAAGGGCGGTGCTGATATCAAGGCTGGCACTAAGGTGCGCGGTATTCGCCTGCTGGAATCTCCTGTGAACGGTCACGATATTGAGGCTAAAGTACCCGGTGCCGGGCAGATGTACCTCAAGTCATCGGTTGTAAAAAAGGTCAGCTAACTTGCTGCGATATAGCTAAAGAGCACCATGTACAAGGGTCGGTAGAGAAATCTACTGGCCCTTGTGCGTGGGTTGGAGAAAGATTAGTTGATAGGCAACCCTGAAGAGTAGATTTTGAGAACTCCAATGGGCAGTGGACCACCGTAGATATGCGGGAACAGTTCTTCTTCCCCGTCGTCCGGAGTGCCGGGTTCGAAGCGCACGGTGAGCTGGTGATCTTCAAGAGAGGTATCGTCGATGGCGAGAATGATGATGTCATCACGGTCGCTGTAGTGGGCACTCCAGACGGTACGCACCTGCTCAATGGAGGCGCACGCATGAACAAAGCCATCGGCGGTCAGTGGTGTATTGCGCGTTGAGAGGGCGTACTCACCGTCGTGTTGGGCAGCTGCGTAGTCTTCGGGAAGGGCAATATGAAAGAGCATATTTTCAGTGTAGCCCGGTTGCGCTGTTCTTACTGTGAAACAAAAACTGTTGCGAGTGCATGCCGCGGGTAAAGTGGGGCGTATGCACCCTACTCTTGAACTGATGAATGCCCGCAAGCGCAGTGGTTCTTTACCTCTGAACCGTGATGATGATTCCCGGCTTGTCCTAGTATTGGAGGGCGGCAGTTCCCGCGCTGCTTACGGCGGGGGAATGGTGGGGGTGCTCGAAGAATTAGGTTACCTCAATGTCTTTGACGCTGTGTACGGTACAAGCGCCGGTGCTTTGAACGCCGCCTGGTTTTTGTGTGAGCGTGCCAACGCCAATATGCACGGTTGGTGGGATCCTGAGTCGATGAAAGCTGCCATTAAAATCAGTAACTTTTTCAGGGGTAAACCCGTGGTTGATGGGGATTTACTCATCGATCATGTGTACGTGAACGTCACCGAAATGGGCTTTGAAGAGGTGCTCTCTTCGCCCATTGAGTACCACCCTATAGCTACGGATGCTGATACCGGCGAGAACACAGATTTAGCGTCGCTGATCCAAGACCTCAATTCTCTTAAGCGCGCCATGAAATCAACCGCGCGCATCCCGCTACTTTCAGGTCTACCTGTTGAGCTTGCAGAGCGACGTTTTATCGACGGCGGTATGACCGAGAATGTACCTATTGAGACCGCTTTGGCGCAGGGCGCTACGCACGTGCTGGTGATTCGCACTAAAGCACCCAGCACCGAGCTGGCAACCACTAACAAATATACCCAGGCAGTTATTGCCAGGTGGCTAGCTAAACACGCACCGGGGGCTGTTTCTGCGTGGGAGGCACGCAACCGCCGCAAACAAGAACTTGAGGTTCTGCTGCAAAAAGAGTCTGCGCGCGTGCTGCAGGTCGCCCCGCCGCATGATGCACCGAGTATTTCGATGACCGACTCAAACCCGGCAATCCTTAAACAAGCGGTAAATATTGGTAAGGATGCGATGCGCCGGGCACTACACGAGGGCACGATACATCTGAAATAAGCCCTTATATTTACTGTGCTAACGTAATACCGGTGTGGCAGGGACTATGCTTATAAGGGCGAAAAATGGCGAAAGGTCTCATGCAGATGAAGTGGTTGGTTTGGGCAGTTGGCGTACTAGCTTACGTCTTGGCGGTCATCAACAGGTCATCGTTTGCTGCACTCGGCCCGGTGGCTCAGGAGCATTTTGGTGTTGATGCCACCGTTCTTTCGTCTTTTATTACCGCGCAGCTGGTGGTTTATGCGATGGCGCAGATACCCGTGGGCGTTGTGCTTGACCGCTGGGGTGCGCCCGCCCTGGTGACAGCTGGCATGGTGAGTATGAGTATTGGTCAGTTTCTGCTGGGTAATGCAGAGACTGTGTGGGGCGCTGTTCTGGCACGTCTGCTGGTGGGTATGGGGGACGCCTGCATTTTCGTTTCGATGATCAGGCTCATCTCTGAGTGGTTCTTGCCCCGCCAGATTCCCGTCGTTAACCAAATTAGCGGCAATATCGGCCAAATGGGTCAGGTTGTTGCGGTCACCCCCCTCGTGGTTTTAGTGCAAACAACCAGCTGGCAAACCGGCTTCACTGTCCTGGCAGCTTTGTGTCTGCTGTGTGCCGTAGCCGCTGTATTCTGCCTGCGCGACAAACCCCAGCAACAAACTATTTTTCAGAAAATTACCCACAAACCCGCGTCCGTATCGAGCAAAAGTTTTCATTCCACCGTTCTCAACGCCCGCCAATCGTCACCCATCACTGAGGCTTTACCCATTATTGGGCCCAACTCATCGGGTATCGCTAAGGCGCTGAAATCGTTGCTCAAACGCCCAGGAATCCGCATGGCTTTCTGGATTCACCTTTCGCTGTGTTTCACTGTTTTTAATTTTACCCTGCTGTGGGGAACCCCTTTTATCACCGGTGGTTTGGGATATACCGAAGCTAACGCTGCCTTTTTGATTACCACCATCATCGTGACCCTGCTCGTTTTTGGTTTCTTTGCCGGCAGCATTCTCAGACGTTTTACCCGCTACCGCGTTCACATTGCAGTCGGTGTGGCAACTATAAACCAAATCTTGTGGGCAATCGTCCTGTTTTTCCCTGGTACACCACCGCTGTGGTTACTTACCGTTCTGGCGGTAGCCTTGGGCACCGGAGGGCCAATCTCAATGGTAGCCTTTGATGTGGTGCGCTCGCACGCTCCTTTGACCCAGCGCGGTGTTGCAACAGCAATAGCGAATATGGGCGGGTACACCGGCACCTTCGTCATGATGTTCGTGGTGGGTCTGCTCCTCGACATTCAGGGTGCAGGTAACCCCGAAAGCTATGCCTTGCAGCCCTTTAAAAATGCCATGATGGCACAGCTTGTTTTCGGTGTTATCAGCATCCTCGTTATCTGCTGGGAATACCCCAAAGCTAAGAGGTACCTCAACAGTAAAGGTGTGTACCTCTAAAGATAGTAGGCGCTATAGGCAGTGTTGGCAGTTAGCTTAACCCCTCGCGTGCGCTTGTGCTTATACCTTGATGGGAGTCACAATAAGAACATGGCTGATATTACTTTTGATGGAACTCCCGTACACACCACCGGCGAACTGCCCGCAGTGGGCTCAACCGCTCCGGCATTTTTGACCGTCAACACTGGTCTTGAAGACGTCAGTGCTGAGACCTTCGCCGGTAAAAAGATTGTTCTCAACATCTTTCCGTCTGTTGATACCGGCATCTGCGCCCAGTCGGTACGCCAGTTCAATGAGGAAGCTGCCGGTCTAGAGAACACCGTTGTTGTAAGCATCTCGCAGGATCTGCCCTTTGCGCTGGGTCGTTTCTGCGGTGCTGAGGGCATCGAGAATGTGGTAGCTACTTCAGCTTTCCGTTCGTCCTTCGGTCAAGACTACGGTGTAACCATGACTGACGGTCCGCTCAAAGGTCTGCTGGCGCGTTCGGTGGTTATCATCAACGAGGGTGGCGAAGTAACCTACACCCAGCTTGTTCCCGAAATCAAGACCGAACCGGATTACGAAGCTGCTCTCAAGGCACTGAAATAAACCCGTACCTCTGATGTTTAGCCCCGGTTCCAGAATAACCGGGGCTTACCTATACCCCTCACAGGTGCCCTCAGAACACCAAGGGTAGAAAGAGAAAACCATGGCTGATTCTAACGAAACCTCACCGGCGGAGCGTACCGCTGACCCCAACTACCGTTCTGTCACTGTTGAGCGTGTTGGTCTCAAGCACTACCGTGCAAGGGGAGCTAACGGAGCTACCCTCGATTTTGGCCAGGGTGAGGGTCTGCTGACCCCCGTAGAACTGCTGCTTGCAGCTGTTGCCGGATGCTCATCGGTAGACGTGGACATAGTGACCTCCCGTAAAGCAGAACCCGAGAATTTCTCGGTGCAGTCCTCAGCGCTGCGCATTGAAGAGGAGGGCGCGGTTCGCCTCGACGATGTTGAGGTCAGCTTCAAGGTCACCTTCCCTGCCACCGATGAGGGAGCTAAAGCTCAGAGTATGGTAGATCGTCTTATCAAACTTTCGGCAGAGAAAGACTGCACTGTTTCTCGCACCGTTGAGCACGCTACCCGGGTAGAGTTCATCAACGAAAACCCCACCAGGGGGTAGCTTCTACCGGGCACCACAACCTCACCTGCGGGTTGTCATTTCATGGGGGGCGGATGCATCTGCCCCCCCCTGCGTGCCCACAGCGGGTTGATGCCAGCC
Organism: Rothia sp. ZJ932; assembly: GCF_016924835.1. Taxonomy (NCBI): domain Bacteria; kingdom Bacillati; phylum Actinomycetota; class Actinomycetes; order Micrococcales; family Micrococcaceae; genus Rothia; species Rothia sp. ZJ932. The sequence continues at coordinate 727,608 of NZ_CP070480.1, forward strand.
ACATTTGTACAATAAATCTCAAAAGTAGCTATTGAATGTACCACCCCGGTGGTAGTCTAAAGAGCAGCTTAGGGGGCATAAGTAAAACTTATGAAGCTCTCTTTATTCCTTTCACAGCAAATGGACGTAACTTTCTATGGCATCTCATTCAGCGCCAGTGGAGACACCATCGGTCACCACTGACGACAAAAACCTCAAGCGCGGTCTGGCAAACCGCCACCTGCAAATGATTGCAATCGGTGGCGCTATTGGCACCGGGCTCTTCGTGGCATCCGGCTCAACCATCGCTACCGCTGGCCCTGGCGGTGCCCTCCTCGCCTATGGTTTGATCGGCATCATGGTACTGCTACTCATGCAGTCACTGGGTGAAATGGCAGCGCACCTGCCTATTTCTGGTTCTTTCCAGGCGTACGCAACCCGCTACGTTTCACCCTCCTTCGGTTTCGCCATGGGCTGGAACTATTGGTTTAACTGGGCGATTACCCTTGCCGCTGAGCTCGTTGCTGCCGGCATCATCATGGCATTCTGGTTCCCCAACGTGCCCGGATGGATCTGGGCGGGCGTATTCCTCGTTGTTCTCACCGCACTGAACGCCCTGAGCGCTCGCGCCTACGGTGAGGGCGAGTTCTGGCTGGCAACCATCAAGGTTGTTACCGTCATCGTCTTCTTGATTGCTGGTGTCGCCATGATTTTTGGTATCTTTGGTGGTCACGGTGAGGGTTTTGCTCACTGGAGTGAGGGAGATGCTCCCTTTGTAGGCGGCTGGCTTTCCATTATCTCTATCTTCATGGTGGCTGGCTTCTCCTTCCAAGGCACTGAAATGATTGGTGTTGCTGCGGGTGAAGCTGAGAACCCTCGTCGTGATGTGCCTAAGGCTATCAAGAGCGTGTTCTGGCGCATCATGCTGTTTTACATCGGTGCTATCTTCATCATCGGTACCCTCGTGGTCTACACCGACCCTAACCTCTTGCGATCGGACGCCACCGATATCGCTTACTCACCCTTCACGATGGTGTTTGAGCGTGCAGGTCTTGCGTTTGCTGCTGGTTTGATGAACACCGTTATTCTGACCGCGATTCTCTCAGCCGGTAACTCGGGTCTCTACGTTTCATCACGTATGCTCTACGGTCTGGCGAAAGAGGGGCAGGCGCCCAAGATTTTCGCTCGCGTGAACAAGGCGGGTGTGCCCATTCCTGCGTTGCTCATGACCGCAGCTATCGGTCTGTTTGGTTTCTTGACCGCCATCGTTGGTACTGGCTCTGCCTATACCTGGCTTATTAATATCTCCGGTCTTTCGGGCTTCATTGTCTGGGTGGGCGTTGCGATCTGCCACTACCGTTTCCGCCGTGCTTACGTTGCGCAGGGCAATGATGTGAAGGACCTTCCTTACAAGGCACCCCTGTTCCCGCTGGGACCGCTGGTTGCTTTGTTCATGTGCGTCATTGTTATTCTCGGTCAGAACTACGAGGCTGTGTTTGCCGGACGCGGCGCTGAGGTTCTGAGCGCGTACATCGGCTTGCCCATCTTTATCGCTGTGTGGCTGATTCACAAGGCAGTAACCAAGTCTAAGACTGTTCCCCTGGACCAGATGGACGTCACCGGCTTGGATCTCACCAAGTAGGCAACACCAGCCTTACACTCAAAAGGTCTCACCTATCCTGCCCAGAGTTTTCTGTGGGGAATAGGTGAGACCTTTTGGTTTTACCCCGTAGGGCTGTTTTTGCGCTTCATCTCGATGTCAGTATCGTAGGCGTGCTCAGTGAGAGTCTCACCCGCACCGTCGTAAATATTGATGACTTTTTCGATATACTGAGAGTTTTTCAACGCGAGCTTAGGAATTATCGGCACCCGCTTCAAAGGTTTTTACCACCAAAACAGTGGAGAAAAAGGAAAGCACGAGAAACCCAGCAACGCCGCTTCTGTCAGACTCAGCATGCCGGTAGCGGTCAGTCCCACCGCGGCTAGCATCATCATCAAATCTGCGCCCAAGAGAGTGTGTTGTTACAAGGTGCGTGCTGGCGGTAAATCAGACCTCTTTACGCAGCCGTAGACGGATATCGAATTTCAGACCGATAGTGAAGAGCATGAGTGTGATACCCGAATCACCCAGCTCGGTGATAACACCCCAGCTCTTCATAACCGATGAAGTTCAGAATCAGCCCGCCGACCATAAACCTAACAGGGGAGTAAGACTCATCTTTTTGCCAGCAAACCGCACAGTACTGGCATCACCAAATAGGGAATGTAATGCGATATATTTATACCCTTTTACAGACCGTACTGAACGGGAACAATGCCTTTCTCGGCGGCGTATTTGAGGTCTTCGAAGTCAGCGGTACACTGTTTCGCGTAACCTTGGGACCACTGCGCCAGCGCCATATCGAGTGGCTTACCGCCCTCGGCAAAAATCGCGATATCGCCAATGCGATGCGACTGGGCATGGGCGCGTGCCAGCAAGGACGCGCAGAGCTTCGCGGTTGTTTTCAGCCCGTCAGCATCGAGGGCAGCTAGGTTGATGGAACCCTTCATATCGCGGAACTGGCGAATGTAGTAATCGCGCGGTAAACCATCATGCCCAGGAATACGGTCAACCCAACCCAAGAACATATCAGATTGCGCTTGCAAAACTTTCTGCGATGCCACTACCCGGTAGCCGTTACCGCGAATCTCGCGTCCACCCGGAATATGCGCCTGCGCACCCTGCCTGCCGTAGCTGTAAAGCACCGATGTCTGCGCCTCTTTGATCTGCAAAAACAGGGGAGCGCGGTTAATATCTTCAAGCAAGGAAATGTAGCAGCGGGTGCCCACAGAACCAACACCTACCACACGCAGCACCTGATCTATCTCGGTGAAACTCTGCAAAAGATAACGAATTTCGCTGGACGCGCTGTTCACATACTGACTCCACAGTTGCTCCCTCACCTCATTGGGCAGGGCATCTGAGTGCATGGTCAGCGGCGGCTGATCCACAATGCGGTGGCTACCGTTCTCTTCTTTCACCGCGAACTTCGCCAGCGCCTGCGCTGAGTTACGGGTACGCGCCTTATTCGTGACCTTCTCAAACTGCTTGCGCGCTTTACCCTGATCCATCGCGTCCACAATGCTGTCGGCATTCACCGAATAGTAGAAGCGGTCAAGCGTGCTGAGCTCCAGCATTTGAAGTAGCGTCTCGCGGTAGTACTTGGAGGTCTTGCGGGTAATCTCGAACGCCGTAGACTTGCTCTCTTTATTATCAATGGCCGCCAAATAAACGGACGCCATCAGCCGCTTGAGATCCCACTCCCACGGTCCGTAACCCGCTTCATCAAAATCATTGAGGTCAAAGAGTAGCTTGCGCTCGGGGGAAGCATAAAAACCAAAGTTCGAAATATGCGCGTCCCCGCAAATGAGCATACTGACGTTCGAGGTGGGCACCGTCGAAAGATCAGCAGCCATCGTTCCGGCAGTACCGCGATAATACGCAAAAGGAGATTCCAACATGCGCCCCATACGCACCGGCACCAAATGCGCCAGGCGGGTCTGGTTCTGTTCCAACAAGATATCAAGCGGAGCGCGCTCGCGTTTTACTGGCTCTGAGAGGGCAGCAATATCGGATTTAGAAAGCACAGTGAACGCCTTTCGCACAGGGTAATGAGGGGGTACTTCTAGCCTATCTGCTGGGAGCATTCAGCGGTTAACCGGCACTGAAAATGTGACGGATGCACAGTGTTGGGCAGGCGCGTGTGGGCTAGAATTGGTGAGGTTTTTTATTTGGGTCAGCGCGGTGAAGGCGGGGCAAACAGTGGCTAAGTTATATTTTCGGTACGGTGCGATGAATTCGGGTAAATCTACCGCGCTGTTGCAGGCTGCTTACAACTATGAGGAGCGCGGTCAGCGGGTGTTGCTGGCTAAACCCCGCGTAGATACTAAGGGCGATACCGAGATTGTTTCGCGTCTGGGCGTGACCCGCCAGGCTGATTTTTTGATTGGCTCTGGCGATAGTGCATTGGAGCTTTTCCACGAGGCTGCTGAGCAGGCAGAGCACGAACACGCTGATGAACGCATGCACTGGCATCTACCTGTCTCTTGTCTGCTGGTTGATGAGGCGCAGTTTCTGACTATTGAGCAGATTGATGATTTGATGCGTATTGCGGTCACTGAGAACATTCCGGTGATGGCGTACGGTATTCGCACTGACTTTAGAACCCACGCTTTTCCCGGTTCGGCACGCCTGCTCGAAATTGCCCACACGCTAGAGGAACTGAAGACTATTTGCCGGTGCGGACGCAAGGCGATGTTTAACGGTCGCACTGTAAACGGGGTCTTTATCTTTGAGGGCAGCCAGGTGGCAATCGACGGGGTACACGTGGGTTACGAGTCACTGTGCGCGTCCTGCTATCTCGAAGAATCGGGTGGAAAGCTGAGCCAGTAGCGCTAGGGCAGTACACCCGGTCTCTTAACTGGATGGGCGGACGCGCACTGCCGCTGGCGCGGTCAAATAGAAGAACCGCCCGGTGGTTTAAGGCGTCCACATTACTACCTACATTTAGTGAGGTCTAAGAGCCCTGCCACGGCCGCCCATGTGCTCTGCTTAAAGAGGCAGTACCGTTATCAAAGTGAACTCTCATAGTGCTGTTGACATGGTCTCTTGATTTTCCGCAGCAAGTATTTTGGCATGGGTTACGGTGTGTCAATGGCAAGAAGAGCCGCCAGATTGTGTGTCTGGTGTGCGAGGCTTTTGAAATATACGGGGATGATTCTCAAGTAAAAAGTGTGGTCTCTAACGCTAACCATTACTTTTTGAGGTAACCATGAAACCCCTTGCAGCCCCTTCGCTGGCTCTATTGAGCATCGCTGTTCTGGCTGGTCACGGCTCTAACGATACCGCTGAGTCAGCAGTAACTGACGCCAGCTCGGTAGTAAGTTCAGCTGCTGCTATGCCTTCAACTGAGGCTTCAATGGAGTCATCAGCATCCGCTTCAGCATCAGAATCCAGCGATTCAGCAGTTGAGTCTGTTGTTCCTGCCGGCGATGACAAGGGCTTCTCACTGATTACCGTCTCAAGCGCAACCACCGAAGGCAACAAAGCAGTCGTGGACGCAATCACTCAGCCAGTGACCGACGCTGAATAAGCTTCACAGCTTCTAGCAGCTCTTTCGGTTTGAAAGAGCTAGCTGATAACAAAAATACCCGCACGGCTGAGAGGTTGTGTGGGTATTTTTGTGCTTAACCCTTGAGGACGTGAGGCTGGTGCTACTACGTCTCTTATGGGACTTTCTACAATCCAGCGCGAGAGAGATAATCTTTCATGCCGGGAACGGTGAAAGCGATTTTTCCGTAGGCGGGGGAGTAGATGAGACCCTTTTCAATGAGGGAGCTGCGCAGGATGCTAGTACCCGAAGCGGGCTTCTTTAACTGGGTTGCGATGTTCTCGGTTGCTACGGGCGAGCCCATGCGCAACTATGCCAGCACCGGGGCAGGATAGGGTTTGAGCTACCAATCGATCGAGCATTTACTTCTAAAAACTTATAGTGAGTTCTAAAAATAATTATAGAACTGGCTAGAACTTTTTAGAACCTCTGGGGCAAGGGTAAGGACTACGGTCTCCTGCGCCACTTTGTTCTTACCAAGCGGCAGGGCAACAGGCCGTGTTCAGCTGTGAGAGGGGGCAGCTCGTTAGCTTGGCGACACATGATGGGGCTGAGCGCTACCTAGTAGACCTGTTGGTTGGGTATCTGGTCTTGTAGCATATGAGATATAAGCTTAATGACCTCAGAATCCAAGGTTCTGATGGATAAAGTACTGGAACATAAAACCGAGCCCCAGGCTGTGTTTGACCATTATGATGCCCATGATCTGCGGGTTTTTGGATCGGTTGCCAGGGGAGACGCTGGTAGCGAGAGCGACATCGATTTTATGGTGTAGTTGCGTAACCCGGAGCATCGGTTTTTGATGCGTATGGGTGGTATCAATGAGCTGTTCCGTCAGATTCTCGGAGTTGATGTGGATGTTGTTGTTCCTGAGATTCTTTGTGAGAAAGTCTCGCAAACTGAGGCTTATTCAAAAGTAAGGAACCACCCCGCACCCACCAACTAGACAACGACCCCACCAGCGGCAAAAAATTGAGGATAAATCACTACAAATATTCTCAAAGCCACACCGGAAAAGACCGTTGCCACACCAGCGTCCAACCGGGCTGACTGCCACGTAATTCGCCACGCTATACACAACCCTCACTCACCATCTCACCTGGGGCAAACCAGGCGGTAGACCCCCAGCGCTCACCCTAGCCCAAGGACTCAAAGCCACCTTGCTCTATCACCGCCACAACCTCACCGAAGAGCTCTTAGCAGACCTCTTCGGCACCTCTGAGCCAACGATATCGCGGGGCATCAACACCATCGAACACGCCTTAGAGAAAATCCTCTCTCCACTGAATTGACCTTTGAGAGAAAGTCTAAAAGTCCCTGGCTCATTGGTGGTTGATGGGACACTCATACCCATCTGGAACTGGCGTTCATTAGGTACAACAAATTTCTCAAGGCAAGCACAAAAAAGCTGGTTTTAATCATCAGGTTATCTGCACGCTTGACGGTAAACTCTTAGCGATGACAGACCCGTTACCTGGGGCTAGGCATGATGCATATTGCTTCAAGGAGCACGGGTTGAATCGGTTCCTAGATTCTTCGACTTTGGCTGATAAGGGCTATATCGGGCTAGGGCTGGTGACACCGAACAAGAGGCCTGCTGGTGAGAAACTAGGCAGGAATCATAAGGCAGTGAATCGTCAGATCAATAGGTTGCGTTCGGTCGTTGAGCAAGTCATTGCAAATGTTAAGGCCTGGCGTGTTTTGCACACTGGGTTCAGGCGGCCGTTGGGGTCTTACCGGCGGGTGTTTTCTTCTGGTGCGGGGGTTGGTGTTTTTTGCGGCTGGGGAGACTTTTGAATAAGCCTCTAGATTAGTGGGCCCCCACGCTCCTCGCGTGAAGGCCCAGCCACTCTTATATTTTATTCAGTTATTGAAAGCGCTTTTTGCAAGCTTCTCGCTTACTTCAAGCCCTCCACGATCTCATTTAGCGTCTTTGACGGGCGCATCGCGTCGTCTGCCTTCTCTGTGTTGGGCTGGTAGTAGCCGCCAAGGTCAACAGGGGAGCCCTGAACCTCAAGTAGCTCAGCTACGATCTGCTCTTCTTTCTCACCCATAGCTCTAGCCACGGGAGCGAACTTAGCCGCCAGATCTGCGTCCGCAGTCTGCTGAGCCAGCTCTTCAGCCCAGAACTTCGCCAGGTAGAAGTGCGAACCGCGGTTATCCAGCTCACCGGTCTTACGTGACGGGGACTTGTTCTCGTTCAAGAAAGTACCGGTTGCCGCGTCCAGAGTGTCCGCCAGAACCTGAGCCGCAGCGTTGTCGTAGTTCTTCGCCAAGTGCTCGAACGACGCAGCAATCGCTAAGAACTCACCCAGTGAATCCCAACGCAGGTGGTTTTCCTCCACCAGCTGCTGAACGTGCTTGGGTGCAGAACCGCCCGCACCGGTCTCAAACAGGCCACCACCATTAATCAAAGGAACGATAGAGAGCATCTTCGCTGAAGTGCCCAGCTCCAGAATCGGGAAGAGGTCGGTGTTGTAATCACGCAGAACGTTACCGGTCACCGAAATGGTGTCCTCGCCCTTGCGGATGCGGTCAATCGAAACCTGGGTAGCTTCCTCAGGGGAGAGGATGCGAATATCCAAGCCTTCGGTATCATGCTGGGGCAGGTACTCGTTCACCTTCTTAATCAGGCTAGCGTCGTGGGCGCGCTTTTCATCCAGCCAGAAAATAGCGGGAGTCTTCGAATCACGTGCACGGGTAACAGCCAACTTGACCCAGTCCTGAACGGGGACGTCCTTGGTCTGGCACGCACGCCAGATGTCACCGGCTGAGACTTCGTGTTCAATCAGCACGTCACCGGCGGAGTTCACAACCTGAACCTTGCCATCAGTGGCAATTTCAAAGGTCTTATCGTGTGAACCGTACTCTTCAGCCTTCTGAGCCATCAAACCAACGTTGGGCACAGTACCCATAGTGGTCGGGTCAAAAGCGCCGTTGACTTTGCAGTCCTCAATCACTACCTGGTAAACACCAGCGTATGAAGAATCGGGGATAACCGCCAGGGTGTCTTGCTCTTCATCGTTCTTGTTCCACATATGACCGGAGGTACGAATCATGGCGGGCATGGACGCATCCACAATAACGTCTGAGGGAACGTGCAGGTTGGTGATGCCCTTAGCGGAGTTCACCATTGCCAAATCGGGGCCCTCGTCAAGACCCTTTTCAATCAGAGCGCGAACATCGTCCTGAATGTCAGCGGGCAGTTCACCAATGCCGTCGATGATAGCTGCCAGACCGTTATTGCCGTTCAAACCAGCTTCTTCAAGAGCTGCGCCGTGCTTGGCGAAAAGCTCTGAGAAGTAAGCGCGTACTACGTGACCGAAAATGATGGGGTCAGAAACCTTCATCATGGTTGCTTTCAGATGTACTGAGAACAGTACGCCCTCTTCCTTGGCGCGCTTGATCTGCTCAGCCAAGAAAGCATCAAGCTTTGCCGCGTCAATGAAGGTACCGTCGATGATTTCACCCTTAAGAACAGGCAGGGATTCCTTGAGGATGGTCTCTGCGCCGTTTGCTGCAAGGTGCTTGATCACCAGGGTGTCGTCCTGCTCAAGAATGACTGACTTCTCGTTAGCCTTGAAATCGTCAATGCCCATGGTCGCTACGTTGGTCTTTGAATCAGCTGACCAAGCACCCATCTTGTGGGGGTTCTTGCGGGCGTAGTTCTTCACCGATAGGGGAGCACGGCGGTCTGAGTTACCCTCACGCAGAACAGGGTTCACCGCTGAACCCTTAACTTTGTCGTAACGTGCGCGGATCTCCTTGTCTTCATCGGTTTCGATGTCATCGGGGTAATCCGGCAGGTCGTAACCCTTTGCCTGCAGCTCCTTCACGGCAGCCTTGAGCTGCGGAACTGACGCCGAAATGTTGGGTAACTTAATGATGTTAGCTTCGGGCTTCTTCGCCAGCTCGCCCAGCTCAGCCAGCGCGTCCGGCTGGCGCTGCTCTTCGGTGAGATGCTCAGGGAACTGCGCAATAATACGACCAGCCAACGAAATATCGCGAGTTTCGATAGCAACACCTGCGCTGGTTGCAAAAGCCTCAAGAATGGGTTTAAACGAGTAGGTAGCGAGCAGGGGTGCTTCGTCGGTGTGGGTGTAAATGATCTTTGCCATGTAGGGGCCTCTCCCTTGAAGATTACGGGCAGTGTCGTCTCTTACATTACTCTATGTGCCTGTGCTCACTACAAAATGAGTTGTGAATTTTTCGTAATTTTTTGATCCATAAACCCTTGACTGGGTGGTGGCGTAAACTGGCGTGCATGAAAATTATTACGGTCAGCGCGGTGGTGATAGTGCGTGAGGACGGTTGGGTTCTTACCGTTCGTAAAAACGGCACCACAGGTTTTATGATGCCCGGTGGCAAGCCTGAGGCAGGTGAGGACGCGCGTACCTGCGCCCTGCGCGAGGTGAGGGAAGAACTGGGGTTGGTTTTAGAAAGTCATCAGTTGGCAGACCTGGGTGTTTTTGAAGCGCGAGCCTTGAATGAGCCTGACATGACGGTGCGTGCCCATGTATTTACCGTGCGAGGTCTTACCCCCGGCGTCCTAGATACTGTGCAGGCGGCGGCTGAGATTGCTGAACTCAAATGGGTGAACCCTGCAACGGAGCGCGAGAACCAGGCTGATTTGAACCTTTCGCATATTTTCCCTGCCCTGGTCTAGGGAAGTCTGCGCGTGGGCTTCATCAATGAGTCTCCAAAGAATTGCTTTAGGAGCAAAGTAATTTTTGTGAAGAAACCTACCGTGGAAGGAAAGCCCACGACAACTGCATCCCATCAAGACCGACTGCCCGATGCTCTCGACATAGGAGCCGTTCGCCTGCGCGTTCGCAACATGAAAACCGTGTACAAGTTTTACACCCGCGGTGTGGGGCTGCACGAGATCCTTTACGACGGCAAAGATATCTGGCTGGGTCTGGGTAACAAATTCTTAAACTACAATCCGCACCTGCGTCAGCCGGCGCGCACAGAAGCGGGACTCTTCCACGTAGCTGACACTCCGCATAATGTAGCGCTGTCTATAGTGAGCACCCTGTCACGCCACCAAGACCGCTACGTAGGTTTGGGCGATCACCTTGTCTCAGAAGCCTTCTACTTGGCTGCCCCCCCCGAAGGCAAGGGCGTAGGACTCTACCGCGACTGCCTTATTTTTGCGGGTATCGAATCCAGACGGGAGAACGCGTCCTTGAGTTTCAACGCCCCCCCGGAATAACCGGCTGAAAGTCAGTGGTAAGTAGCCGTTTACCTAGGTTTGGGGTCATTTTCGGTAATGGAGAGCGACAACCTGCCCCACACCATATGAGCTGGCTTATGCTGGGTCTATGACTGACTACCTAGACCACCTCATCACCGCACCGCGTACCGGTGCGCTCATTACCAACCGGGCAGGCGACGTTATGATGAGCGTCAGCACCCTGAACAAAGAGGGTAAAAAGTACCGCACCCAGATTTTTGCTATCGCGCAGGCGGGCACCGAACTCACCAAACCTGTAGCGCTCACCACCATTGAGAGCAACGCGAAGCTGCTGGCGCTTGCCGAGAACGGCGACCTTTACCTCACCCTCGACAAAGATATTGATGAAGCTGAATCGAAGAGCCTGAAAGGCATCTGGAAGTTGGGCAAGCGCGGCGAACCGCAGCTGGTTTTCAGTTACCCCGGTGGTATTAGCAACCTTCAGGTGCGCGACACCGCAGCGGGCAGACGGCTTATCTTCACTGCCCAGCATATTGCAGATTCACTCCAGGATCAGGCGCAACTTCTCGATGCCCGCGAGAAAAATGGTGCCAGCGCGGTACTCTACGATTCTTTTCCCACGCGTTTTTGGGATCACGATTTAGGGTTGGGCACCAAGGCACTCTACCTGATGGACGAAGGCTCTGAACCCCGCCGCCTTTCCCTGCCCACCGGTGTCCTTGAAGGGTATGAAGTATCACCGGATAGCACCCGTGCCCTGGTCACCCTACAGACAAAAGTGCGCGGTATTCACCCGCGATCTAGTGTTTATCTCATTGATTTAGAGCAGGACGCGCCCGCCCAGCTCATTGCCGAGGGCGAAGACCGGGCAGTCTACAGTGCTGGGGCATTTAGCCCCGACGGTTCGCGTGCTTTCATCTACCGCACTGAAATCTGGTTGCCGGGTCAAAGCCTCGACCTACAACTTTTCAGTTACACCTTCGCTACCGGTGCCCTAACACGGCAGGGCGCTGATGTTGATCGTTGGCCCAGCGACGCGCTATGGCTTGACGATCAGCGTTTTGCCTTCGCTACCGATCACCTGGGCGCGGGAGCAATTTTTGTGGGGACTCTTGATGGCGAAACCCGTCAGCTGATAGAAACTGGTACCACTCACTACTCCTCACTGGGCGCTGGCAACGGGCAACTGATCGCCCTGCGTGACTCCATTCTGCACTCGCCGGAACCTGTGATTATCAACCCCGAAACCGCAGAAGAAACTTTACTGCCCACCCCAGTGAAAACCCTGCGAGGTGCCGGAAAGCTCGAAAAAATCAAGACAGTTGCCGAAGACGGCACCACCGTCACCGCCTGGCTAGCACTACCCGAAACAGCTGAACATAAGCTACCTCTGGTGACCTTCGCCCACGGCGGCCCCTGGGGCTCGTGGAACTCTTGGACCTACCGCTGGAACCCCTGGGTACTTACCCAAGCAGGTTACGCCGTGCTTCTACCCGACCCCGCAATTTCCCTCGGCTACGGACGCGCCATGCTCGATCGCGGTGGGGACGCTATCGGCGACACCCCCTACACCGACATCATGGCTCTCATTGAAGTCGCCAGCGCCCGCACCGACATCGACGGCGACAACGCTGCCTTCATGGGAGGCTCCTACGGTGGCTACATGACCAACTGGGTAGCAGGGCACGCAGGCACCCGCTTCAAGTGCTACGTCACCCACGCGTCCTTATTCAACATGCAAAGCATGTACTTCACCACCGATAACGGCACGTGGCACGAATGGATGTACGAGCCTGAAAACGGTCAACGCAACTCCTACTCACCGCATGAGCACATCGAGAACGTGCAGGCACCGGTGCTCGTGATTCACGGCGACAAGGACTATCGCGTACCCATCGGGGAGGGGCTGGCGCTATGGGCTGCGCTCAACCGCCACAGCTCCCACCTCGGGCACAAATACCTCTACTACCCCGATGAGGGGCACTGGATTCTCAAGCCCGAAAACTCCCGACTCTGGTACCAGACCGTGCGCGCATGGCTTGATACCCACCTTTTAGGACGCGCCTTTGAAACGCCCAAGAACCTGGGATACACCGCACGTAGCGGCGAATGATTCCCTGTAGAGTTCTACCGCGCATCTTATAAAAGCAGGCGCTCGTTGGCTTCCATTATTCGACGGAAGTCAGCGAGCGCCTGATGCTCTTCTGGAGTATCTCACCGTGGCATCTTAGCTAACGGGCGGCTCTGTAGTTGCGGTACCTTGCAATGACTGAGCCGAGCGGTCCGAGATTCGCCATGACCCACAGGCAGTCCACCATAAAAACCAGCATGTAGAGGGTGCGGGTCAGTGATGAAGCGGTTCCTGCATCCACCAGCGCTCGCGTGTACCCGGTAGCCCCGAACAGAATGGCGGTTACTGCTACTAACCACACCAGTGCCCAGAGGAGTTCTGAGGTGCTTGAAGTGCCGGTGCGTAACCAGTATTGGGCGTAGAAACGATGAAGCGCGGTGGTGAAGGACGCGTTATGGACAGCGACGGCGGGGCTTCGGGTTTCTTGCTCGGCTTCGAACTCGTCGTGAAAACCGCCCTCGCTAAGTGCCTCCGGGGTGTCTTCAAGGTACAGGGGTTGGCTGGTTCCGGGGTTATGGGTAGGTCTGCTCACCTCACCATTGTCTCAGACCGCGGCAGGTAGGGAAACCGCGCTGCGTCCTGAAAGGCTGACAAACCCGGTTACCGGGGGATTGCTAACCGTGTGCCGATACAGAGACAGCAGGCGGTTGGGACATGATGGTAATCATGGGGTTCTTTGTGGTGTGAATGGTTCTTACGCTGTGGTGCGTAGTGGTTCAATGCACAGAATACTAACAAGCCGCGCTACCAAAAAAACGTGTACCGACAACCTGTGGATAACTTTTATAGCCCCCGTAAAGATCCTAGTCAGCCACTTGTGAATGGAAATAGAGTCAAAAGATTACCAGCTTCACATTCAGCCATATTTTTCGGTGTTAACCCACCCGCGGACCTTCGGGCTAAGCTAGTAAACAGTCCACCCCTGCAAAGAAAGTCAGAGGAAGTTTCTCATGTCTACCGCGCTCATCACCTACTTTGGTGCCTTCGAAGGTGTCGCCGAGAACCCCACCCAGCAGGTTGCAGAATACGCTCGTGCCCACCTTGAACAAACGCGTCCGCACCTTAACCTGGTACTTGCCGAGCTGCCGGTCGCCTTCGATACCTCAGCCAATGAGTTACGACAGCTCATCAAAGCCCACAAACCTGATGCTGTGATTGCCACGGGTGTTGCCGTGGGACGAGACAAAATCAGCCTTGAGCGCATCGCCATTAACTGCGATGACGCGCGCATCGCCGACAATGCAGGAGACCAGCGCCAAGATACCCCCATCATTGGTGGGGCTCCAGCGGCATACTTCAGCACCCTGCCCTACCGCGCTATCTTTTCAGAGCTGGGTAATACTTACCCCCTCGAAATCTCAAACACAGCAGGTACCTACGTCTGCAACCACGTCTTTTTTCACCTGATGCATACCCTAGCCGATACGGGTATTCCCGCCGGTTTCATCCATATACCGGCTATCGGTAACAGCTTAATACCCCAAACCCTCACCGCCCACCAAGATACCGGGGGAGTGGAGGGAAAAACAGTTCCGATGCTACCTCTTGAAACTGTTGGGGGCGTGCTCAGCCGCGCAGTAGAACTAACGTTAGACCCGATAGCTTCTTAAAACAGCTAAAGCACAAAAATGCCCTGCACTGTTACCAGCGCAGGGCATTTTCAAACCTAAAGGTTAGGGGCGGTCAATGTCCTTGGGCTTGTCGTACTGATAACCCTCAACTTTTGAGGGGAAGATCGACATCACGAAAGGTACGATTGAAAGACCCACGAAGCTGAGCAGGTAGAGCCAACCTGGGAAACCCGCATCTTGCAGGCGACGGAAGCCCAGACCCAGAGTCAAGACAGAGAAAATCAGCGCAACAAGGAGAAGTGCTGTGTAGAAACCAAAACCTGTCAGCATAGCAACAACGCCGGCGTCGGTCAGCTCACCGGATGAATCTGAGGTAGGTATCCCGGCAACGAAAGTTGCCACAGAACCGATGAGCAGTAGCATCAGCACAAGACCCATGCTTAACTGAACCCACCAATACTCTGAGCGGCTGGCACGGCCCGAAAAATGGAACATGTACTTAAACCAGTTTTTGTGTGCCTGCCCGAAGCCCACATGGGGGCGAGGCTTAGAAACATAACCAGCATTGCCGTACCCGGCAACACCGTAACCCGGTGTACTGTAGCCGCTATTGTAAGCGCCCTGTCCGTAGGGGTACTGACCACTGTAGGACGATGGCTGGCTGTCTGCGCCGGGGGCAACGTACGAATTCTGTACTGATTCAGTACGGTTGCCGCTTGGATCGTAGCTACCAGCGCTGTGGCTGCCGGTAGAAGATGACGGGTTTGACGATTCGGCTGACCCGCTGGCAGTTTCAGCTGGTTCTTGTGGAATACGGGGTTCGTAGGGGCTCTGCGAGGTCATTGATCCTTCCTCCAAGCTAGGGAAAATTTGTCCCTCACTATTTTACAGAGGTCTTTGCGGGGCACGAAAAAGGTGGCTGCCGCCCTGTGAGCGACAACCACCTTTAGTTAACCTTTTGCTAGAGACTAGCTACGGTTTTCTAGGTAGAAATCTACCAGACCCTGGGTTGATGAATCCTGCTGTGCCAGCACCTCGCGGTCACCTGCTACAGCCGGTGCAATTTCAAGGGCGAGCTTCTTACCCAGCTCAACACCCCACTGGTCGAAGGAATCGATACCCCAGACAACCCCCTGAACGAAGGTGATGTGCTCGTAGAGGGCAATCAGCTGACCCAAGACGGACGGGGTCAACTTTGACGCCATGATAGAGGTGGTGGGGCGGTTGCCAGTGAAGACGCGAGCGGGCACAATCTGCTCGGCGGTGCCTTCTGCGCGTACTTCGTCGGCGGTCTTGCCGAATGCCAGTGCCTGAGTCTGCGCGAAGAAGTTTGCCAGGAAGAGTTCGTGAACGTCCTGCTCGCCGTCCTTCGCCGGGTGTACGGGGTTCGCGAAAGCGATGAAGTCGGCAGGGATTAGGCGGGTGCCCTGGTGAATGAGCTGGTAGAAGGCATGCTGACCGTTGGTGCCGGGTTCGCCCCAGAACACTTCACCTGTCTCGCAGGTGACGGGGCTGCCGTCCATACGAACGCCCTTACCGTTGGACTCCATCGTGAGCTGCTGCAGGTAGGCAGGGAAGCGGTGTAGATACTGGTCGTAGGGCAGTACGGCGTGGGTGTGAGCACCCAGGAAGTTGACATTCCAAATGTTCAGCATACCCATGAGGGCAGGAACATTCTGGGAGAACTCAGTGGTGCGAAAATGCTCATCAATGGCGTGGAAACCTGCGAGGAAATCTTCAAAGACCTGCTGACCGAAAACGATAACCAGTGAGGTGCCGATTGCTGAATCAACGGAGTAGCGGCCGCCCACCCAGTTCCAGAAGCCAAAAGCGTTCTCGGGATCGATGCCGAATTCTGCAACCTTATCAAGGGCAGTAGAAACAGCGACGAAGTGCTTGGCAACGGCTTCAGTCTCTTCCTTACCCTCCAAAGCGCCAGCATCACGCAGCGCGTCCAGCAACCATTCGCGGGCAACGCGCGCGTTGGTGAGGGTCTCCAAGGTACCGAAAGTCTTGGAAGCAACAATGAAGAGGGTGGTCTCGGGGTCAAGATCAGCGACGGTTTCAGCAACATCGGTGGGATCGATATTTGAAATGAAGCGGGCGCTTAGACCCTCCTGCTTGTAGGGCTTGAGCGCCTCGTAGACCATGACGGGCCCCAAGTCTGAGCCGCCGATACCGATGTTGACGATGGTTTCAATCTTTTTGCCGGTGATGCCTACCCACTCGCCGGTGCGTACGCGCTCTGCAAAAGCATAGATTTTGTTGAGCACGGCATGAACGTCTTTATCAACGTTCTGACCATCAACAACGAGCTCGGGGGTCTTGGCTTCGGGGCGACGCAGCGCAGTGTGCAGTACAGCGCGGTCTTCGGTGATATTGATGTGCTCACCGGTGAACATCGCTTCGGTGTAGCCCGTAAGGTTGACGGCTTCCGCGAGCTTGCCCAGCAGCTCAACAGTTTCATCGGTGATGAGGTTCTTTGAAAGATCAACGTAGAGGTCGCCTGCGCGGTGGGTGTGCTTGGACGCGCGCTGCGGGTCGTTAGCGAACCATTCGCGAAGGTCGGGGGCCAGTGAATCGTGGTGGTCTGCAAGTGCCTTCCACTCTGAGGTGGTGGTTGCATCTGTTAGCTGTGAAAAGTCCATACTTCCATTTTGAACCCTCACCTCGTGAAAGAACTACCCCAAAGGGCAGAAACAGGCGCAAAACCTAAGAATTTTCCCTCACAAACCCATAAGCTCACAAAAATGTGGAGACTACCGTCACGTATAGGGTTGGGAAACGGAGCGAAATAGACCACTCTTTTTCTCATGCCACTGCCTAACTATTGCCTTATCAAGGGGCTTACCGTGATGAATCATGTATTGCTAACCGGTGTACCACTGTAGAAATGAGAGCGACGGTTAGATAAGGTAGAGGTACTGTTCCCTTTGAAAATTGAAATAAATTCAAAGGGATTTTTCGTGTGCCCCCGTTGTGAAGCTGCGGTGTGGTCCCGCGTCGATGGCCGGATAAACCTGCTTTCGGTGCTCGCGAGGCTAAGACGAAAAGACACATACGAAATATACAAGGAGATATAAATGACGCGTACAGTCAAAACGCCGCCTGGGGATCTAGCCCCCAACGGTTTGACCCGCGAAATGATGGAGAAAGTCGAATCTGGCGTTCTCGCTAAGCGAGTCTTCTGGCCCGCAACCATCATCATGGTCGCATTCATCGGCTGGGTACTGGCAATGCCCGACACCGCTCAAGAGATCTTCTCGGATCTCCAGAGCACCGTAATCGGTTACTTCGGTTGGTACTACGTAGCCCTTGTGGCATTCTTTGTGGTTTTCGCTCTCTACGTTGGTTTCTCCCGCTTGGGCGACGTGAAAATCGGTAGTGACGACGATGAACCTGATTTTAGCTTTCTGACCTGGCTTTCCTTCCTGTTCGCAGCAGGTATGGGTATTGGTCTGGTGTTCTACGGTGCTTCAGAGCCCCTCATGCACTACGTCAGCCCGCGTCCTGGCGTTGGCGGTAACGAAGCTCAGGTAGCTCAGGCAGCAATGAGCCAGTCCTTCTTGCACTGGGGTCTGCACCCCTGGGCAATCTATGTGATTGTTGGTCTTGCACTGGCATACGCTACCCACCGTCAGGGGTTGCCCCTTTCTATCCGCTACGCGCTCAAGCCTATTTTCGGCAAGCGCATTGAAGGCGGCTGGGGCGATGTAATCGACGTCATCGCTCTGGTAGGTACTCTCTTTGGTGTTGCAACCTCCATGGGTCTAGGCGTGATGCAGATTGCAGCTGGTCTGGGCTACATGAACATCGATGCCAACACCCAGCTGGGCTACGTTGCGATTATTGCTGTGCTAACCGTCGTTACTCTCATTTCAGTGGTGACCGGTCTTGAAAAAGGCATGAAGATCCTCTCTAACGGCAACCTGATACTGGCAGCGGTTGTCTGCATCTTTGTTTTGCTGGTTGGTCCCACCCTCTTCATCTTCCGAGAGTTTGTTGCTGCTATCGGTGCGTACTTGCAGAACTTCATCTCGCTGACCTTCAACACTCTGGCACTCTACGGCGATGAGGGTCAGCAGTTCCAGGCTGCATGGACCACCTTCTACTGGGGCTGGTGGATTTCATGGTCGCCCTTCGTTGGTATGTTCATCGCCCGCGTCTCTAAGGGACGCACCGTGCGTGAATTCGTGCTGGGCGTTCTGCTGGCACCCTCACTGATCTCATTCTTCTGGTTCACCGTCATGGGCGGTTCAGCTCTGTATCGCCAGCTCTTTCAGGGCGGCGGTCTGCTGGAGGAGGACGGCTCAGCTGTTGCAGAAAACATCCTCTTCCGTATGCTGGAGGGCATGCCCGCAAGTAGCGCCCTGATCATCGGTGCTGTACTGCTGATTATCATTTTCTTCGTGACCTCAGCTGACTCCGGTGCCCTGGTTCTGGGTATGATTTCAACCCACGGCTCACCCGAACCCAAGACCTGGATTCGCGTGTTCTGGACTATGGTTGCTGGTCTTGCCGCTGTTGGTTTGCTTGTTGCAGGTGGTACTGACTCACTGACTACGATTCAGACTGTCGCGATTCTCACCGCGCTGCCTTTCTCAGCCGTGATTCTGCTGATGTGCGCGTCCTTGGCTAAAACCCTGCGTCACGAACACAATCTCATTGTTCGTGCCCAGCGCCGCCAGACCCGCCGTGAAATTGAACGTGCGATCTCAGACCGCGTTGCCGATAACATCGATGAGATGGTGGCTTCAGAAGTGAAGACCAGTGTGTCAAAGGTTGTGGACGCGCGTGTTGAAGCGGCTGTCGATGCTGCCGTGGCAGACGCCGTGGCTGATGTTGATGCCCGCTTGGATAAGGTCGTCAACCAGGTTGATTTGCACAACGTTGCTATCGAGCAGATGACTGACACTCAGGCGCAACGCTTGCTGACTGCTGATGAAATCGCAGCTGACCAGGCTGCGAAGACTCAGAAGGATTCGAAGTTCCGCGCCCCCTGGAAGAAAAACTAAGCTTTTTACTTCCTAAAAATACACCGGCTGAGGGCGAGCCTACTGCTGTCATAAGCATTAGGTTCACCCTCAGCCGGTGTTGTTTTAAAAGGTGTAGCTCACCACACCTGCGGTATTTGTGGTGTACCTGATAGCTAGAAATCCCAGCCCAGTGGGTATGATATACCTAAAGCCTGCGGTTCTACGTGCCCAAAATCTTTGGCATGCCGCAAGCATCTTATATTTCCTAGAATAAAGCGAGACCCTAACGCATGTCTGAAAATACCGCATCACGTAGCGATCTACGCAACGTGGCTATTGTTGCCCACGTTGACCACGGTAAGACCACCATTGTTGACGCGATGCTCAAGCAGACCCACGCATTTTCATCCCACGCAGACGTAGAAGACCGCGTCATGGATTCCGGTGACCTTGAAAAAGAAAAAGGCATCACCATCTTGGCAAAGAACACCACCGTGTTCTACGACGGTCCCAGCACTAACGGCGAGCCGATCACCATTAACGTTATTGACACCCCCGGCCACGCTGACTTCGGTGGCGAGGTAGAGCGCGGTCTGTCAATGGTTGACGGTGTTGTACTGCTCGTGGATGCCTCTGAAGGCCCCCTGCCTCAGACCCGCTTCGTGCTGCGTAAGGCACTTGCCGCTAAACTTCCCGTGATTGTTGTGGTGAACAAGGTTGATCGCCCCGACGCACGTATCGACGAAGTGATCGGCGAAACTATGGACCTTCTGCTGGGTCTGGCATCAGACTTGGCTGACGAGGTACCCGATCTTGACGAAGAGTCACTGTTGAACGTCCCCGTTGTCTTTGCCTCGGGTAAGGCTGGCGCTGCGTCCTTGAACCAGCCCGCTGACGGTTCGCTGCCCGATAACGATGACCTTGAGCCTCTGTTTAAGACCATCATTGAGCGCGTTCCTGCCCCCACCTACAACCCCGATGAGGTTTTGCAGGCGCACGTCACCAACCTTGATTCTTCACCCTTCTTGGGTCGCCTGGCGCTGTTGCGTATTTTCAACGGCACCCTGCGCAAGGGGCAAACCGTAGCGTGGGTACGCCATGACGGTCAGACCAAGAGCGTTCGTATCTCTGAACTGCTTGCTACCAAGGCGCTTGACCGCGTGCCCGCTGAATCAGCTGGTCCCGGTGAAATCGTTGCGGTTGCAGGCATTGAAGACATCACCATTGGTGAAACCCTCACCGATCTTGAGAACCCCAAACCCCTGCCCCTCATCAAGGTTGATGATCCCGCGATCTCCATGACTATCGGTATTAATACCTCACCCTTGGCAGGTAAGGTCAAGGGCGCTAAGGTAACCGCCCGTCAGGTCAAGGATCGCCTTGATAAAGAACTGATTGGTAACGTCTCCATTAAGGTTCTGCCCACCCAGCGTCCTGATGCATGGGAAGTTCAGGGTCGTGGCGAGCTGGCACTGGCTATTCTTGTTGAGCAGATGCGCCGCGAAGGTTTTGAGCTGACCGTGGGTAAGCCCCAGGTTGTCACCAAGACTATCGACGGCAAGGTTCACGAGCCTATGGAACACATGATTATTGATGTTCCCGAAGAGTACTTGGGTGCAGTTACCCAGCTCATGGCAGCTCGTAAGGGTCGCATGGAGAACATGGCGAACAACGGCACCGGCTGGGTTCGCATGGAATTTGCTGTTCCGGCACGTGGTCTGATTGGCTTCCGCACCCAGTTCCTCACTGAAACCCGTGGCGCGGGTATCTCCAGCTCCTACGCAACCGGTTACGAGCCCTGGTTCGGAGACATCGAGTACCGCACCAACGGCTCAATGGTTGCTGACCGCCCCGGTGTTGTTACCCCCTACGCGATGATTAACCTGCAGGAGCGTGGCTCATTCTTCGTAGAACCCACCACAGAGGTTTATGAAGGCATGATCGTTGGCGAGAACTCCCGTGCAGATGACATGGAAGTAAACATCACCAAGGAAAAGAAGCTGACCAACATGCGTTCGGCATCTGCCGACAACTTCGAGAACCTGACCCCGCCGCGCAAACTGACCCTCGAAGAGTCACTTGAATTCGCTCGTGAAGACGAATGCGTTGAGGTTACTCCCGAGGCAATCCGCATTCGCAAGGTAACCCTGGACGCCAACGAGCGCGTCCGCGAGTACCGTCGCCGCGCACGCGCCTAAGGTCTAAACGCTTAGTGGGAACTTTCAGCAATGAGGGTTCCCACTTTTCGTTAACCGTTGAGTGCGTACAGCTCTGAAACAAGATGCTGACTGCTGAGCGCGGGCAGAGCCTATAAAATGGCGAAAGAGCAAAAACCTTTGTTGAGAGAAGAGACCCGTGAAGACAACACCGCTGGGTGAGAACACTGAGGTTCCCTACTACCCTGAGCAGGGCACGCAGGTGAGCGATGATGCCGTGTACTCCTTACTGCCCGAGGGGCTGAATAGTGAGGACGCACGGGTGCTTTTTGTGCATGCCCACCCCGATGACGAATCCACCTCTACCGGTGCAACCATGGGACACCTAGCTGCTGCTGGCGCGCAGGTGAGTCTGCTGACGGCTACACGCGGTGAGATGGGCGAGGTCATTCCCGAAGACCTCAAACACCTTGAAGCGTGGCATCCCGGCACTACTGACCGCGGGGTGGGGCTAGGGCGCGTCCGCGAACAAGAACTAACAGAGGCACTTGAAGTGCTGGGCGTGAAGCATCACGAGTATTTGGGGCAGGGGAGCGCACATGTTGAGGGGGCTCCTGAGCTTTACCGCGATTCGGGTATGGCATGGGGCGCTGATGGGCGAGCCACCGCTAACCCTGACGCCGCCGATGACTGCCTGACTAAACTCTCAGCTGAGGCGCAGGCGCAGGCAGTAGCCCAGCATATTCGTACCCTCGAACCGCAAGTGGTAGTGACCTACGATAACGGTGGCGGCTACGGGCACCCCGACCACGTACGAACCCACGAAGTCGTGGTGCGTGCGTTTGAGCTCTTGGGGGCGGACGCTCCCGCCCTACTCTGGGGGCTAGAAGGAGACTTCGATGCCCAAGACGCCCGTGTTCAGGCTGTTATTCGCGGAGATCACTCCCGCAAGCGTGAGGCGATGCGTGCCCACGTTACGCAGGTCATTATTATCTCTGACGATATTTTTGAATTCTCCAACCGGGTGCCGCAGAAGATCTCTGCCACCGAAACATACCGCCTGCTGGCGGGAAAGGGGTAGCGGATGCGACCTCATGAGCTTTCACCGGGTACAACCACTAGCGCTATCACTGCCACTGCACTAGGTCTTATCGTTGCCCTGGCAGGTACCATGTGGCACGGTTTTATCTACTATTTCTCTGCTAGCGTTTACCTGCCCTGGGGCGCTGTGCTTGCCCTGATTCTGACGTTTGCTGCTACCATTTGGTTGGTCTCACATACCCGCAGAGCCTGGACGGGTGGGGTGATGGGTTTCACCCTCTTTCTCGCCCTTATGTATATGGCGTTCGGACGCGCATCCGAGGGGTCGATGCTGGTATTTATGAATACTGAGTACGCACCGGGGGCTGCCGGCACGCTGTGGAGTATGGGCTCTTTAGTGTCTGTGGCAGCCGGAATTCTTGTTGCCGGTTTTGTAGGCGCGCGTTCCACAAGCGAGTCTGCCCGGCGCTAAAAGTTTCTGTATCAAGAACATGATGTATTGTCTGCCACTAAAATCTGTGCAAACTGGTTGAGCGGTTTAGACTGTAAAAGAAAATATCTGCATACCAGCGGTACCTCCGTCAGCAATTACCGACGCATCCGAGGTTCACCCGTTGTTGAAGAAGAAAGGCCGCGGCATGACTTACATTATTGCCCAACCCTGTGTTGATGTGAAAGATAGGGCATGCGTTGATGAGTGCCCTGTTGACTGCATCTACGAGGGTGAACGTTCCTTGTATATTCACCCCGATGAATGTGTTGACTGCGGTGCCTGCGAGCCCGTGTGCCCTGTAGAAGCTATCTACTACGAAGACGATGTACCCGAAGAATGGGCTGATTACTACAACGCCAACGTTGACTTCTTCGATGATTTGGGTTCACCCGGTGGAGCTGCGCGTTTGGGCAAGATAGAGAAGGATCACCCCATGATTGCTGCTTTGCCCCCGCAGAATCAGGACTAATATTTTTTTCAGCGTTGAGCTGGTTTCAAACCCGCCTAGGCATGTGCCGTAGGCGGGTTTTTTGTACCCGAAATATTCCGATGTGTAATCACTCATGTAAGGCTCATCGTCTTTTCATGATCTTTCATTAGACTTAGCTAGTAAGAGAAAATCACAAGAAAGTGCCTTCAATGCGAACTTTTGGTTTAGAACTACCCGATTACCCGTGGGACACCATGGCTCCCTATAAAAAGCTGGCGGAGGAGCACCCCGATGGTGTGGTGAACCTGTCGATTGGCACACCGGTTGATCCCACCCCTGATGTCATTCGTGAGGCGTTGGCTGCCGCTACGGACGCGCACGGTTACCCCACCACACATGGCACAGTTGAGGTGCGCCAGGCTATTGTTGATTGGTTTGCCCGCCGCCGCGATGTGCCGGGACTGAGCCTTGACCAGGTGCTACCGACCGTTGGGTCGAAAGAATTAGTGGCATGGTTGCCCTTCCTTTTGGGGTTGGGTGAGGGCGATATCGTGGTGCGCCCAACTGTTGCCTACCCCACCTATGACATTGGCGCGCAGCTTGCCGGTGCGACCCCTATTGCCGCTGATTCGCTGGCAGAACTTGATGATGAAACTCGCGCACGGGTGCGTTTAGTCTGGGTTAATTCACCGGCTAACCCCACCGGTATTGTGCGCGATGTTAATGAGCTGGCTGCACTGGTGGCGGACGCGCGTGCTGTGGGTGCAGTGGTTGCCTCCGATGAGTGTTACGCGGAGCTGGGCTGGGGGCAGTGGGACGAGCAACGTGGGGGCACCCGCGTCCCCTCAGTTCTTGACCCGCGCGTGAGCGGCGAGAATCAAGAACTGGTGCTCAGCGTCTATTCCCTGTCAAAACAGTCCAACCTTGCAGGCTACCGCGCCGCTTTCTGTGCCGGTGACCCCGAGATTATTGGCAATCTCTTGAACTCGCGCAAGCATGCGGGCATGATTGTTCCCGCCCCGGTGCAGGTGGCGATGGCAGTGGCTCTGGCAGATGACGCGCACGTGAACGCGCAGAAAGATATCTACCGTGCCCGTCGTGAACGCTTGTTCCCGGCAGTGGAAGCATTCGGTCTGACCGTTGAGCACTCAGAAGCCGGTCTGTACCTGTGGGCAAAATCTGATGAAGATACCTGGGGCACTATCGAGCGCTTTGCTCGTCTGGGAATCATCATCGGCCCTGGTGTTTTCTACGGGGACGCAGGGGAGGGCTACGTGCGTATTGCCCTTACCGGCACTGACGCTGATATCGACCGGGCGGTAGCCCGTCTGACGTCCCAAACCACCTAAAAGTAGAAAAATTACACGCTATGACTTGTCAAATGTGACCTGGTGCATGAAATCAGGGTAGTCTAGCAACAGAACTTTTGTGAGGTGAAAAAACTCTGCACACGCTTCAACGCTGAATACCGTGCAGTTCTTACTCTCACCGTCATCTGGAGGAAAAATGACCGATCACCACTCAGCAACCCTCAACTTCGAAGAAAAGAAGCTGACTCTACCAGGCATCAAGGCTGTTGAAGGCAACGACGCTTTCGAAACCGCTGGCCTGCTGAAAGAAACCGGGCACGTAGCCTACGACCCCGGCTTCATGAACACCGCCAACGCTAAATCAGCGATCACCTATATTGATGGTGATGAGGGCATTCTGCGCTACCGCGGCTACCCTATCGAAGAACTCGCCGCGAAGTCTAGCTTTGTTGAAGTTGCCTATCTTTTGATTTACGGTGAACTACCTACAGCAGATCAGCTAGAGAAGTTTGACACCATGATTCGTCGCCACACCATGGTACACGAAGATTTCAAGACCTTCTTCTCGGGCTTCCCCCGCGGTGCTCACCCCATGGCGGTACTCGCTGCATCAGTCTCAGCCATGTCAACCTTCTACAACGACTCACTGGACCCCTTCGACGATCACCAGGTTGAGGTCTCAACCTTCCGTCTGCTCTCAAAGGTACCTACCCTGGCAGCATACGCCTTCCGCAAGGACAAGGGCGAGCCCCTGCTCTACCCCAAGAACGATCTGAACTACTCAGAGAACTTCTTGCGCATGTGCTTCGGCTTCCCCACCGAGGACTACGAAGTAGACCCCACCATGGCAAAGGCACTCGATACCCTCCTGCTATTGCACGCAGACCACGAGCAGAACTGCTCAGCATCAACCGTGCGCCTGGTAGGTTCAGCCCACGCCAACATGTTCACCTCCGTCTCAGGCGGCATCAACGCCCTCTACGGTCCGCTGCACGGCGGCGCCAACGAGGCAGTACTCAATATGCTGCGCAAGATTCGCGACGAAGGCATCGCACCCGAAGACTTCATGGAGAAGGTCAAGAACAAAGAAGACGGCGTACGCCTCATGGGCTTCGGTCACCGCGTCTACAAGAACTACGATCCTCGCGCTCGCATCATTAAGAAGACCGCAGACGAGGTTCTGGGCAAGATGGGCGGCGACAACGAGTTGCTTGAGATTGCTCAGCGTCTGGAAGAGAAGGCACTGGCTGATGACTACTTCATTGAGCGTAAGCTCTACCCGAACGTAGACTTCTACACCGGTCTGATCTACACCGCTATGGGCTTCCCTGAAAAGATGTTCACCGTGCTCTTCGCGCTGGGTCGTATGCCCGGTTGGATTGCTCAGTGGCGTGAAATGATTCAGGATCCCGAGACCAAGATTGGTCGCCCCCGCCAGGTATACATTGGTGAGGGTCTGCGCCACTACCCCGGTGCATAGACCGCGCTAGAGTTCTGAGCAGCTAAAGGACGCGCCACCCTACTTACCTGCCCTGCGCAGGGGAGTGGGGCGGTGCGTCCTCGTCTATCTAGTGGTATCTAACGGTGCCTTTTGAACGGCGATGCTGCCAATGAATCTGTGTATGCCTATTTTCCTTCCTGTTAAATATGTACAATAAATTGTACAAGGAGGAAAAATGAAAACAATGACCTACTCAGAATCACGAGCACGTTATGCAGAAGTCATGACGAGCGTAGTCGATGACTGCGAAGAAATCGTTATCACCCGCGCTGGGCATGAACCGGTGGTCATGCTTTCTCTACGCGAATATGATTCGCTGAAAGAAACAGCCTACCTCAAACGCTCACCCCGTAATGCTGCGCGAGTATCTGCATCTATCGAGCGTTTACGCTCAGGCATGGGTAGTGAACACAACCTCATCGACGAGTAAGCCCATGAAAATTGTCTGGGATGAAGCAGCTTGGGAGGACTACCTGTGGTGGCAGGTACAGGATCGCAAAGTGCTGAAACGAATAAACCTGCTCATCAAAAATATTGCCCGCAATGGGCATGAAGGTATCGGAAAACCTGAAGCGCTCAAACATGACTGGTCGGGCTTTTGGTCCCGGCGTATTACTGATGAGCACAGACTTATCTACGCACTCACAGAGGATAGTCTGCTCATCGCCTCCTGCCGGTACCACTATTAGAAGGCTGATGTCCCCCCCCTACTACGAAACTTACCGTGTGCCCACGTTACTACCCTGCGGGGGGGGGGGGGGGGGCGCCCTTGAGCTTTCTAGTGGCGAGCTTTCTTCTGTCTGGGACAGCATATAAAAAGTGGGTGGCTACCTCTGGGAAAGAGATGGACACCCACTTTTTGAGCTAAAGTTGAGTTCTAGGCTTCGTACCCGTTGGGGTTATTCTTCTGCCAGTTCCAATGATCTCGCACCATGGTCTTGATGTCGCGGGTAGCGCTCCACCCCAGATCGGCAAGGGCGGAGGAAGGATCGGCGTAGGAGACAGCGACGTCGCCGGGTCGGCGGTCTACAATCTTGTAGGGCAGTTCCTTACCTGCTGCCTCTTCAAAGGCATGTAGAACTTCAAGAACCGAATAGCCGTTGCCGGTGCCTAAGTTCCAGGTGTGCAAGCCACCGTGCTCGGCGATGTAATCCAGTGCCTTGAGGTGGCCATCCGCCAAATCAACCACGTGAATGTAGTCGCGCACACCGGTGCCATCAACCGTGGGGTAGTCGTTGCCAAAGACGTTCAGGTACTCGCGGCGTCCCACCGCAACCTGAGCAATGAAGGGCACCAGGTTATTGGGAATACCGGCGGGGTCTTCACCAATGCGACCAGACTCGTGAGCGCCAACCGGGTTGAAATAGCGCAGCAGGGCAATGTTCCAAGAATTATCTGAGGCAGCCAGGTCAACCAGCATGTCCTCAATATGTTCCTTGGTACGACCGTAGCAGGACTGCGCGTCCATATTAACCTTTTCAACCAGGGGCATCTCTTCAGGAGCACCGTAAACCGTAGCCGATGATGAGAAAACAATAGACTTGCAGCCTGATTCTTCCATCGCGTACAGCAGGTTGAGGGTACCGGCTACGTTGGTCTGGTAGTACCACAGGGGCTTCTCAGCCGATTCACCCACAGCCTTGAGACCAGCGAAGTGAATCACAGCATCGGGCTTCACCTCGTTGAAAAGATCCTTCATACCCTGCAGATCAAGCAAATCAACCTGGTGGAAAGCTGCCTTCTTGCCAGTTAGCTCAGCAACACGCGCCAGCGATTCCTCCGATGAGTTCGCCAGATTGTCCATCACGGTTACATCGTGGCCTGCCTCAAGAAGCTCCAATACGGTATGCGAACCGATGTAGCCGGCACCGCCGGTCACCAAAATCTTCATAGTTTCTCCTTCTGTCAATCAACTACTGCTTTAAGTCTAAAACGGGGCGTCCTCTGATAACAGCCAGAAAACACCCCGCATAGAAAAGAGAATCTTTAGTTAGCGTGCAAAGCGTCGTTGAGCTCAACAGTTTTTCCGACGCGAGGCAGCACCTCAATAGCACCGGTGAGTGAGTTACGACGGAAGAGTAGGTGTGAAACGCCTGAGAGTTCAACAGCCTTGAACACCTTGGGTTCTGCACCCTTCTCAACAAAAACGTTCACGCGTGAGCCAGCAGTGATGTAAAGACCAGCCTCAACTACGCAGTCATCACCGAGGGCGATACCGATGCCAGCTTCAGCACCGATGAGTGAGCGTTCGCCCACGCGCACACGCTCGGTACCGCCGCCTGATAGGGTGCCCATGGTGGAGGCACCGCCACCGATATCCGAACCATCACCGACAATGACGCCCTGGGAAATGCGTCCTTCAACCATTGAGGTGCCCAGGGTACCCGCGTTGAAGTTCACGAAACCTTCGTGCATGACGGTGGTTCCTGATGCAAGATGAGCGCCCAGACGTACACGGTCGGCATCACCAATACGAACACCAGCGGGTACCACATAGTCAATCATGCGGGGGAACTTATCAACATGACTGACGCTCAGATGACCGCGCTTACGCAAACCGATGGCAAGAGCGTTGAACTCTGAAGCGAGAACCGGACCAAAATTGGTCCAGGCAACATTGGCGAGCTGACCGAACAGACCATCAAGATTAATAGAGTTCGGCTCCACCAGGCGGTGCGAGAGCAAGTGCAGACGCAGGTAAGCATCCGAAGCATCGGCGGGCGCCTCATCAAGGTTGATGCTCACCTCTACGACCTCGGTACGAACGTTGCGAGCAGCGTCCTCACCCACTAGCTCGGTCAGCTGCTGCTGGACGCTTGCATCTGCTGAGGCTGAAAGGGCAGGAGCAGGGAACCAGGTATCGAGAACGGTACCTGCATTGTTACCTGAATGGACGATGGTTGCCAGACCAAAGCCTGAAGCTGTGCGTGAATTAGTCATACTCTCAAGACTACGAAACAAAAAGGGCGTAGCTCAAGAACTGGCTGTATGGTGGACACATGACAAAGACACTTGCACCTAGCGACTTTGAATCTTATGGTCCGAAAACCCTCGATATTGGGCAGGACGTAGCCCAGCTGACCCAGGATCTTCTTGATATTTTTTCGGTATCGGGTGAAGAGAAGTGTCTTGCCGATGCCGTTGAACAGCAGCTGACTGCCCTGAGCCACCTGAGCGTAGTTCGCAATGGGGATTCCATTATTGCTCGCACCAACTGGGGTAAATCCCAGCGGGTCGTTTTGGCGGGGCACCTTGATACCGTACCCCTGCCTCAGGTTGAGGGTTCGCTCGGAACAGTACCTTCACGCTGGATTGAAGAGGACGGCGAACAGATACTTTACGGACGCGGTGCCACCGACATGAAGGGCGGAGTAGCGGTGCAGTTGGCACTAGCTGCTACCCTGACCGATGCAGCGTACGACATCACTTATGTTTTCTATGACCACGAAGAAGTCGCATCAGAACTTTCTGGTCTTGCTCGCCTGATGCGCGAACACCGTGACTTACTGACCGACACTGACTTTGCCGTGCTGCTGGAACCCACCGACGGCACCATCGAGGGCGGTTGCAACGGCACTATGCGCTTCTGGGTTCACTGCGCGGGCAAAGCCGCCCATTCAGGACGCGCCTGGGTAGGGGAGAACGCCATTCACAAGATGGGCGATGTGCTCACCCGACTGGCAACCTACAAACCGCAGACCTACGAGGTGGAGGGACTTGCCTACCGTGAGGGCCTCAACGCCGTACAAATCAGGGGCGGAGTTGCCGGTAACGTCATCCCCGACGCCGCCTCGGTACACATCAACTACCGCTTTGCCCCCAATAAAACCCTTGACGAGGCAATCGCCCACGTTGAAGAAGTTTTTGAAGGCTACGAGCTAGACTTCGTCGACCAGTCATCGGCCGCCCGCCCCGGTCTTGACGCTGAACTCTCGCGCTCGCTGATCGAATCGGTAGGGCAAGAACCCAAACCCAAGTACGGGTGGACGGACGTAGCCCGATTTTCTGAAATCGGCATACCCGCCGTGAACTTTGGGCCCGGCGACGCCCTACTAGCCCACACCGACAACGAACACGTGAGTGCCTCGGCTATTGACAAGTGCTACCGGGCGCTGAAGCAGTGGCTGATCGCCTAGAGAATTATTGAGTGTGTAGGGGGGCTACCTGCCGAATTTCCACCTCTGAACCAGTCCATTTTCCGCAAGTGAATCGATTGTTTTTCTATAATTCTGCCGATTCTTTTTCTCTGCCTCAGAGACTCTACCGACGGCTCAGACGGTGTTTGAAGACATTCAAAAGCACCCGCGTCCTGACCCCAAGAAAAGGGCAGGGTCGCGGGTGCTCGTTTAACTAAGTGAAGGCTGCAAGGCTTACGCCTTGGGGATCTTGAACATCATTTCGGTCTTGGGACGCGCGTCGTCGACTTCACCGGGAACACCGTCAGCGTGCTTAATAGCAACATCTGAACGTGAGCTCATGAACTTCGAAAGGTACTCAGCTAAGAGAGTGAGCGCAAAGTTGATAACGATGAAGATTAGCGCAGCCAGCAACAGCATCTGCAAGATGTTGCCCTCACCCGAACCGAAGCGGCGTGCCGAAGCCAGCAGCTCGGGGTAAGAGATGATATAGCCCAGCGCGGTATCTTTTAGAATGACCACAAACTGTGAGAGCAGTGAGGGCATCATAGCCGTCATCGCCTGGGGTACCAGAACAGAGGTCAGTACCTTCCAAGGGGTTAGACCAATTGCTAGACCCGCCTCGCCCTGACCCTTGGGCAGCTGGTGAACACCAGAGCGCAGCAGCTCAGCAATCACAGAACCGTTATAGAGAGTCAAACCCAAAACCACGGCGATGAAGGGCAACTGTGAGGGCGAGAAAATCGAGAACTGACCCAAGAACAGCCAGAAGAAAATCATCATAATCAGCACGGGTACTGCGCGGAAGAACTCCACCACCACGGTGCCAAACCAGCGCACCGGAGCTAACGGTGAAAGACGTGCCATACCAAAGAAAATGCCAAAAGCTACCGAAGTAATTACAGCAATCAGGGCAGCTTTAAGGGTGTTGAACAGACCGGGCAGTAGGTAGTTAGCCCACAGATTACCTGAGAAAAGTGATGTCCACTTTTCTGCTTCTAACTGGCCCTGGCGGTGCATGACTACACCGATGTAAAGCAGCAAGGCTGCAATCAGCACCAGCGAAACAATATTGAAAATGCGGGTGCGGGCGCGAGCCTTGGGCCCGGGAATATCAAAGAGTACGGACGTAGTTACGTGACGTTTCATCGCTTCACCGCCAGCTTACGGGACGCCCAGGTGGTCAGGACGCCGATGGGAACAACAATGACCACAAAGCCCATTGCGAAAACAAAGAAGATCATGAAAATCAAATCAGAGTTGAACTCAATCATCGATTTCATCATGCCTGAGGCTTCAGCCACGGACGCTACGGTGGCAACCGTCGTGTTCTTGGCAAGAGCAATCAGGGTGTTGCCAAGCGGGGTAATAGACCCGCGTAGCGCTTGGGGGAAAATCACGTGGCGGGCTGTCGCCATGAAATCCAAACCAATGGCGCGGGCTGCCTCAGCCTGCCCCACGGGAACGGTGTTCACACCCGAGCGGATTGCCTCACACACAAAAGCTGCGTGATAAATCGCCAGAACAATCACCGCGTAGAGAAAAAAGTTGGTTTCAAAATTTGATGAAAGTGAGAGCTGAAACTGGGTCCAGACACCCAAGATTGCCAGGGTCATCAAAATAGTGAGGGGAGTGTTACGTACGAGGTGTACGTAAGCTGTGCCTGCCAAACGGAGGGAGGGAACGGGGGAAATACGCATAAGCGCTAGAACTAAGCCGAGGACGAAAGCGCCGATAGCTGCCCAGAAGGTCAGCTGAACGTTCGTCCAAAACGCTCCCAAAACATTGTAGGTTTCAAAGAGCGTGGAGAGCTGTTCAGAGAACGACATGAAAGTCTCCATCTAATAAGTAAAAAGTGGGTGCCATTTTTTCAACTACTATTTTTTCTCAACGGTGGCGCAAGCATCAGTGAGCTTGGGCGGATTGAGTTCGGTGTTGTATTTGAAGCCTGAATCGCCAACGCTCTTGGCGAGAGCTTCTTCCCAGGCGCCGGTTTCAACCATCTTGTTGATGGCAGCGTTAATGGCAGGGCACTTATCGGAGCCCTTGGGCAGACCAACACCGTAGCGTTCGGTCGTGAACGTATTGCCCACAACCTTGAGCTCACCCTTGTTGGCTTTGGTGGAGGCAAGACCTGCCAGAATGATGTCATCGGTGGTTACCGCGTCCACCATGCCTGCGTTGAGCGCCACTACGCAGTCGGAGTAGGAGTTCTGCTGAACCAGCTGCACCGTTGAGGTGTATTTATCTTGAATCTTCTTCGCCGAGGTTGAACCGGTCACTGAGCACAGATCCTTACCGCCCAAGGATTCAGGGCCTGTGACGTCAGTATTGCCCTCTTGCACGAGAAGGTCCTGACCCGCCACAAAGTAAGGACCTGCAAAATCCACTGTTTTCAGGCGGGTTTCAGAGATGGAGTAGGTCGCAAAAATCATGTCAACCTGACCGTTGGAAAGCATGTTTTCACGGTTTGAAGAGGGGGATTCCACCCACTCGATCTGATCTTCTACGTACCCCAGCTCGTTGGCGACGTAGCGGGCGACTTCGGTATCAAAACCGGTGTATTCGCGTCCGTCTTGGTAACCCAGACCGGGCTGGTCGTACTTGATACCGATGCGCAGAGTGTCTTCACCGGTGGAGGAACCGCAACCGGTGAACACTAGCGCAACCGTGGCAGCAAGTGCGGTGCCTGCTGCCGCTTTTTTCGTGAGGAATGAGTATGCCATGAAGGTTCTTCTTTCAAAGAAAGGCGCGGTGCCTAGTGGTTGAGAATCTTGCCGAGGAAATCTCGTGCGCGCTCTGACTTGGGGTTAGAGAAGAATTCATCGGGTGTTGCTTCTTCAACAATCTGGCCCTCCGCTAGGAAGACGATGCGGTCAGCTGCTTTGCGAGCGAAACCCATTTCGTGGGTAACAACGATCATGGTCATACCTTCGCGGGCGAGCGCCACCATGGTGTCAAGCACTTCATTGACCATTTCTGGGTCGAGTGCGCTGGTGGGTTCGTCAAAGAGCATGACTTTGGGTTTCATGGCGAGTGCGCGGGCGATGGCGACGCGCTGCTGCTGACCGCCGGAGAGCTGGGCAGGCATCTTGTTTGCTTGAGACTCAACGCCTACTTTTTTGAGCAGTTCCATTGCTTCTGCTTCTGCTTCTGCTTTGGATAGACCGCGTACTTTGCGGGGTCCGAGGGTGACGTTATCGAGAATGGATTTGTGGGCGAAGAGGTTGAAGGACTGAAAGACCATGCCGACTTCTGCGCGGAGGTTGGCGAGTTCTTTACCTTCTGATGGCAGTACTTTGCCATCGATGAGGATGTCGCCGTTATCGATGGGCTCAAGGCGGTTGATGGTGCGGCAGAGGGTAGATTTTCCGGAGCCGGAGGGGCCGAGGAGAATGATAACTTCGCCCTTGCCGACTTCGAGGTTGATGTTTTTGAGAACGTGCAGGTCGCCGTAGTGTTTGTTGATATTGCGAACCTGAACGAGCGATTGACTGCTCATTGAGTTCCTCCTTGGAACGGTGGATGGGCGCCCTCGTGTAGCATGTAGAGAGCTGCTGATGTCCGAGAACATGGGCTTACAGTACTGGCATTAGGTAACCGGCGTGTTACGCGGTAAAAGCAAAAATTTACACAGAATTTATACGTGTTTCATATCACCCTAGCATATGGAGAAGGGTACCACATGGCATACATCTTGGTAACACTGACAGCTGCGGCAGCAGTGGGTATAGCGCTGGCAGCGGTGTTGTTAGGTAAAGACAGGGTGTTTCCGGGGCAACGTTTCTTTGAATACGTATCCACTGATGGAGTTGCTCTCACCTCGGGAGTAGACCCCGCCCACGTACTCTCAGATAACCCTTCTTCTGAAGAGCTGAAACGGGTGAAGTTCGCGACCTCTGTTGCTGGGTATAACAAAGACGAAGTTGATCAGTTCGTGCAGCTTCTGCTGGAGCAAAACGCTGCTTTGAGAGAGCGCGTTAGCCAGCACCCGTATTCAGCATTCGAGGCAGCAGAAACACCGCACCGTGCTGTGAGCAACCGTGACTAAAAAGATGCAAGCTGTCACCGGTTCAGACCAGGTAACCCAGCGTCCACGCACAGCGAGCGAACATCTCATGGCAGTTTGGCTGCGCATCGTATTTCTCGTGAGCGGTCTGCCGGTCTGGACGCAGGTGCTGGCAGTCTACGGCGTGTCACGGGTGTGGGGCTGGCTGGTCTTTTCAACGGTTGCCGCCCAACAAATGGTGAGCCCCTGGGGTGAAGGTCCCTTGAGCTACAGCCGGTTTTTAGGGCTGTGGGACGCCGGCTGGTATGAGCAAATCGCCCACGAAGGCTACCCTACGACTTTGCCCCGCGATGCTAACGAAACGGTAGAACAAAACACCTGGGCGTTCATGCCGCTGTTTCCACTAGTGGCAGGTGCTCTAGCAGCTGGGCTGGGTACACCGTATATGAGTGTAGCTATCGCTCTTGCTTTGTTTTCTGGCTTCGCAGCATCCTGGGCTATCTACCTTCTCTTCGGTGAAGCTCTACGGCGCACCGGCTACACCCGTAGAATACAAAGACAGCACGGGGCGCAAACTCACGAGTCAGCCCATACTCTTGCCCTGTGGGCGGTCGCTTTGGTTGGCTTTGCACCCGTCTCTGCTATCTTGCAGGTACCTTACGCCGAGTCTTTTAACCTCTTGTTCCTGGCTACAACCCTGTATCTGTTGCTTCGCCAGCGCTATTTCCTGTTGTTGCCTTTTGCCCTGGCAACCTGCCTCTCGCGTCCTATCGGTGTACCCTTGGGCGCAACCCTGGGGCTATGGTGGGCGTGGTGCCTTATCACCGATGTGTACCAGCACCGCGCCCCATGGATGCGTGCCTTTACCCAGCGAGCACCGCAACTTATGAGCGCTCTGGCGGTCTGCGGATTCGCGCTCTTATGGCCTGCCCTTGCCTGGTGGGCTACCGGTCAGATGGATGCGTACACAGCCACCGAAACAGCCTGGCGTGGCACCCACCTCACCGTTATTCTTCCCTGGTTTACCCAGAGCTACCACTACTTGGGCGTTATTGGCCCGATGGCTTTCCTACTGCTTCTAGCAGGTGGCGTAGCTGCTCTATTGACACCGGTAACGAGTCGGGTGTTGCCGCCTGAATTGCGCCTGTGGTGCGCCTGCTTTGCCGGCTATTTGCTACTGTTCTGGTTTCCGCAAAGCTCAACTTTTCGGATGCTGCTGCCCCTGTTCGTTCTAGCGTTGCCAATCGTCGCGCTCTCTACCTCACGTGCCTACCGGTACTTGCTTTTGCTCACCGGTGCTACCGGTCAGTGGGTTTGGGTAGGGTGGCTCTGGCATTGGAAGCAGCTGCCAGGCGGGGGAGACTACCCGCCGTAAACCCTCGCTGCCCCAGCGAGGGGAAGCTACTTTTTATAAACCAGCAAAAGCCCCTCACCAGCATGCACGAGAGAGATGAAAATATCGTCAATCTCCCTCAGAGCGGTGAGTACCTCACGGTGGTTCTGGGTAATTGTATCGCGGGTAGCAGGAGAAGCCACCAGCCCCGAATTAAGCGCGTCATGGGCAATCAGCAAACCACCGGGCTTGAGCAAAGCCAAGCACTCGTAGACATAGTGGGCAAAATTCTCTGCATCAGCATCAACGAAGGCTAAATCGTAGGAGTTCTCTGAGAGCCTGCGGAGAATCCCCGATGCGTCCCCGGTAATCGCCCGCACGCGGTGGGTGAGGTCAAAACCGCCAGCCTTGATAGCTTCTTTCGCCAGATGCTCGCGTGTTGAATCAATATCCATGGTGGTCAAAGTAGCCCCAGCCGGTAGCCCCTCTAAAAGAGCGAGGGTTGAAACCCCGCTACCGGTGCCCACCTCAACGACCTGACGCGCACCGGAGATCGCCGCTAATACCGTTAGCAGGGACGCCGCTGCTGGGCTCACCGCCCGAACGCCCCACCGCGCGCTGTGTTCACGGGCTTGCACGGCGAGTGCATCCTGAACAGGGAACTCATCGCAAAAAGCATCGCTCAACTGACGCGCTTGAATAGCCACTCTTACACAACTTTCAGGTCAAAAAACAGGTGATTCATCAATATCATATAGAGCCATTGCCCACCTGAGAGGTTTTTCTGCTCAAAGACAGGTAAACTCTGGTGTGTGTTTGGAATCAATGGTGTTGAATTTATAATCATCGTCGTCATCGCGCTTGTGGTGATCGGCCCCGAACGCATGCCTGAATATGCGCAACAGGCCAAAGAGTTCATCAAATCTATGCGTCGCATGGCCTTTGATGCTAAGGACGACCTCAAAGAGACCTTGGGACCGGGCCTTGAAGATATTAACTGGCGTCAATACGATCCTCGTCAGTATGACCCGCGTACTATTGTGCGTGAGGCACTGGCAGAAGATGACGCTGAGCGCGAGAAGGAACGCTCTGAGACCCAGGCACAAGGCAGGGAGCTGACTCCCGCAGCCAATGCATCATCAGTGCCCCCTCAGCGTCTGAGCGCTGGAGCGCTCGCCCCCTTCGATATTGAGGCAACCTAAAACTTTGTAAAACTACATACGCAAAAGCCCGGCCTTTCATCAAGACCGGGCTTTTTGCGTATGCGAGAGTCTAAAACCTACCCTTAGAAGTTCAGGGGTAACTTGCGCCCCGCGAGGT
This sequence comes from Rothia sp. ZJ932, assembly GCF_016924835.1. Classification (NCBI taxonomy): domain Bacteria; kingdom Bacillati; phylum Actinomycetota; class Actinomycetes; order Micrococcales; family Micrococcaceae; genus Rothia; species Rothia sp. ZJ932. The sequence continues at coordinate 764,341 of NZ_CP070480.1, forward strand.
TACGCTTGGCATGACCTAAGGTCTGTGCAACAGCACGCAGAGCAGAACCTGCCGGTGAATCAGGAGCTGACCAGACCACGGGCCTACCTGCGTCCCCACCTGCACGTAAAGAAACATCCAGGGGAACAGAACCCAGCTCAGGAACCTCATAGCCCAGCACCTCACCCAGCCGCTCAGAAAGCACCTGACCGCCGCCGGAGCCGAAAACCTCAACCGCTGAACCATCGGGCATTACCATAGCGCTCATGTTCTCAACAATGCCCACTACTTTCTGCTCCGTTTGCAAACTGAGCGTACCGGCACGCTGCGCGACATCCACCGCAGCAAGCTGCGGGGTTGATACCAAAACAAGCTCAGCGGTGGGCAGCAACTGCGCCATCGAAATCGCAATATCACCGGTGCCTGGGGGCAAATCGAGCAAGAGCACGTCAAGGTCACCGAAATACACATCCGTCAAAAACTGCTCTAACGCCCGGTGCAGCATCGGACCGCGCCACGCCACCGGCTGAACACTATCAACAAACATGCCAATAGAAATCACCTTGATGAAACCTGGCTCAACCGCAGAATGCTGGCGCTGCCACGCAGCCAACTCCTCATCGGGCAGCGAAACCACCGGCGGAACAATCATTTCTTCTAATCTGGTGGGTGCCTGGGTAATACCCAACAAACCGGGTACCGAGAAGCCGTGAACATCAGCATCGACCACGCCCACCTTGAGTCCCTGAGATGCAAAAGCCGCCGCCAAGTTTACAGTTACCGAAGACTTACCCACTCCACCTTTACCGGAGACCACCGCGTAGACCTTCGTCAACGAATCGGGGGACGCAAAGGGATTCACCCTGGCACTATGCCCCAATTTTTCGCGCAACACAGTGCGCTGATCGGGGGTCATATACCCCACCTCAACAATCACCTCGCGCACACCCTCAACCGTTGAGACAGCGGCTTTCACATCCGCCTCAATCGTCGAGCGTAGCGGGCAACCCTCAATAGTTAGCAAGACCGAAACCATCGCAACACCGTCCACCAAACGGGCGCTTTCTACCATGCCCAGCTCAGTAATCGGTCGACGCAACTCAGGATCATCAACCCGACCCAGCGCCTCTAACAGTGCAACATCGATCTGCTCCATCTAGCTATCGGCCTTTTCTAAATCCTTGACCAACTTTTTACTGCCAGACTTCTTACGCTCTGACTTCCGCTCGCCCTTACGCTCAGACTTCTTCTCAGCACTACCTTCTGAACCGCCCTCTTGATCAGCGGCGTCCGCCTCGCCCTCATCAACACGCGCGTCCTCTTTCTGCATCTCCAGAAGCTCCTCAAGAACATCGCGCAACTCGCTACGCACAAAATCACGCGTCGCAACATCGCGCATCGCAATACGCAAAGACGCAATCTCACGGGTCAGGTACTCAGTTTCCTCAAGATTCTGCTGATCCCTCTTACGATCCTCTTTCGCCACCACGCGGTCACGGTCATCCTGGCGGTTCTGCGCCAACAGCAATAGAGGCGCAGCATACGACGCCTGCAAAGACAGCATCAGCGTCAGCAGAGTATAGTTAAGCGCTCGCGGGTCGAACTGCATATGCTCGGGTGCCAGCGTATTCCAGCCAATCCAGACCACGCAGAACAGGGTCATCCACATCAAAAACTGCGGAGTACCCATATAGCGGGCGAAACCCTCGGTCATACGACCGAAAGCATCGGGGTTGGGTTTGTAGGTAAAAAGTTTGCGGCGGGCGCGTTGGGGAGTACTCAGAGAATTCGCTGAGCGGTCACGAGACTTATCATTCATAACGGCGACCTACCTTTCGAATGGGAGTTCCATCATCGTATGTGCGCCAGTCATCGGGCAAGAGCGCATCGAGAACGTCATCAATAGTCACCGCTCCCACCAGACGGTTAGAGTCGTTGACCACGGGCAAAATGGTGAGGTCATAGGTTGCCAGAACGCGCGAGAGCTCCTCAAGAGAACTCATATCAGAGACCGGCTCAATGGAGCTGTCTAAGAGAGTTCCCACCTGCACCGACGGGGGAACACGCAGCAACTGCTGCATATGAACCATGCCCAAATATTTGCCGGTGGGGGTTTCTTGGGGCGGACGCGTGACCAAGACCGCTGCTGCCATTGCCGGGGAGATTTCCTCCTGGCGAATATGCGCCAGCGCCTCGGCAACGGTAGCCTCCGGGGGCAAAATAACGGGGACGGGGTTCATCAAAGAACCCGCAGTACCCTCTTCATACTCCAGTAGTCGGCGAACATCGTCCGCTTCTTCAACATCCATGAGCTGCAGCAACTCTTCACGCTGGGCGTCAGAGAGCTCGTTAAGAAGGTCAGCCGCGTCATCGGGTTCCATTTCTTCAAGAACCTGCGCTGCGCGTTCGAGGTCAAGGTGCGAAAGAATTTCTACCTGGTCGTCCTCGGGCAGCTCCTGCATCACGTCCGCAAGACGTTCGTCCTGAAGCTCCTGAGCGACCTCAATCATGCGCTTATCGTTCATCTCATGTAGCGCATCCGCTAGGTCAGCTGCCTGGGAATTCTCGTGGGTAGCCACAAACGAAGTAGCTGCCTGGGGCTCGTGATCGGTTGAAATAACCGCCTCGTTCCAATCAACCACCAGGGTTTGCTGCCTGCGACGCATGAGACCGCTTTGACCGGTGCCGCGAGAAACAAACAGCTCAGAGATAATCCAGTCTCCGTTGCGGCGTTGCTCCATCGCAACATCCTCAATGGTTGCTTCGCCTGAGCCGTCTTCTAAATGCACTTTGCGGTCGAACAGCTCAGCGACCACGAGAGCTTCAGAACCACGCTGCTCAAAGCGACGCAAATTAACCAGACCGGTTGAAATCACCTGGGTAGAGTCAATAGAGGTTACTCGGGTCATGGGCACAAAGATACGCTTTTTGCCTAGCACCTCAATGACGATACCTACAACAACGGGTTCTTTGCCGGGAATCGCGCGGGTTGCTTGATCGGCAACAAAGCTGCCTTTGAGCACCACAATATCTCGTACTCGCCCCAGACGGTCGCCCATGGGGTCAAAAACATCGAGGCCTAGAAGGCGGGCAATAAAAATTTTATTAGGTGCAGTACTCACAGTTAATAGACTAGGGCGTTATGTTGCGATAAACCCACTACAACCTTGCAGATGTGGGGTATTGCACCCCAATATCTGCACTATATGACGTTTTTTCTTCCGCTTTTCGTTTCACCAGTGGCGATAAGTGGTTACTTGAGACGACAGGGGGCGGTGGGGTACGAAAAAATAGAACGCATGGACGATACTCAACCTCGCGCTAAAGCATCTGCTGCCCTCACTTCTATTCCCGATGGTCATAAACTGACCAGCCACCGATCACGCGATGAGCTCAACACTGCCGTTGCGCGTCTGACCGACGGGGGTGTTCCTGCTCAGGCTCTCTTCATTGTGGGCAACAATATTCGCCAGGTCGAAGTTATCGCCGGAAAGATTACCTACGCCAAAGCCGCACTGAGCGGGGCAATTTCGGGTGCCACTTTCGGCGCACTGATTTCTGTGGTGATGGCTCTCGTGACGAATACGTCTATTCTCGCTAACGCTTTGACTGCTGTTCCTCTGGGCATCGCTTTTTGGATGCTGACAGGTGTGCTTTCGGTGGCTCGAATGAAAAATAAGGACGCCTTTGCCACCCGCGCTACTACTGTTGCGGAGTCCTACGATTTGATGGTGGTTCCCCAGTATTCACAGCAGGCACGTCAGATTTTGGGTGTTCGGGGGTTCGGCGCTACCCCGACCGGCTTTGTGCCACCGGTTGGTACACCTCAGCACTCGCATCCTCACCCGCAGCAGGGGCAACAGTCTACGCCCCCGCCGTACCCACAGTGGCAGCAGCCGGTGCCTCCCCAGCAGCCTCCTGCAGCCCCTTTTGAGCCCGGTCAGTATAGACAGCCTGAGCAGAACCCCCAAGTGCCGGTGAACCCTGGGCAGTCTCAAGAACGCGGTTCGGTAGCAGCGCCTGCTGCGCAGCCAGAGCAGACTACTCAACCCAATGCCGGTGAGCCAGCACCTTTCGCTCCACCGACCGCCACAAACGGCGAATCAAAGTACGGGTTGCGTATCACCGACCCCGCAGAATACGAGGCGATGGTGCGTAATGCGCCCGAAAAGCCCGAAACCAACCCCGTCGTTGAAGCGGTACGTAACGAGCCACCGGTACAAAAATACGGTAAGCGTATCACCGACCCCGCCGAGTACGAGGCAACCATCCGCAAACCCGATGAAGACAACCAGCAGCGCTAAACCCGACAGCTGAAAATAGCGTAAGTCCGCGCGTCCTTACCCGTCAACAGGGGCAGGGACGCGCGGACTTGCGCTTTCTTTCGCGCTGCTGATGGAGAGCTCTTCGCTAGTATTTTCGAGTTACTCTAGTAACTATGGATTTGTTAGAAGCAGCTCAGAACCGGCGAGAATCTGCCCTCGGAAGCCTAAACTCAATTCGTTAAAGTGAGTTGGGCCAGTTCTTTACCCCCATCGCGGTTGCCAAGACTATCGCCGAGCAAATCCAATTAGACGCTTTTGCCGATAATCATGAAGTAATCAAGATTCTAGAAACTTTCATGCCACAACGGATACAAATGTGCACGAGCAAATCATCATCCTGGAGAACACCGACAAAGTTCTCGGTGTCGACCGCGCCATTATGGGAAACCTCATTGAGTTCACCAAAGATACCGAAAACGGTCGTTACGGTTACCTGAAAGACGTTATAGACGTAGCAGAAGAGGAATACTCCGAATGACGACACCAGTGGTTAGTTACAAGCCTCTCTGGAAGACCCTCATCGACAAAAATATGACAAAATAAGACCTACGCAAAGCAACCGGTCTCTCAAGCGTCACTATCGCCAAGATGGGGCGCGACGAGACCGTAACAACTCAAGTGCTCGCACGAATTATGCGGAGCACTGGACTGCCAAATGGCAGATATCGTCGAAGTTGTGCCCGCTGATGAAGAGAAAGGAAAAGATGCATGAGGCAGTTAAGTGTGTGCCGTCGGGAAAGCTTGTTTACAACTTGCGTGATCATCTCAGAATCGACCAATGGTCGCTTCGATGGTTGTGCTAGGTGCAACCAGGCATTCACTGCGTTGTCTACTGCAAACTCATTTTCTCCCTTAGCACGAAACAACCAGCGGCGAACCACATCCGAAACCATCAAGAAAGAGGTGAAACAATGAAGTTCCTACAAGAACTCGAAGGTGCGCTCAAGAGCGATGAGCGCTTTGTTTCCCAGGACGGTCAACTGCTCAAACCACGAGTTCGCGACGCTGTTTCGCAGCTCGATGCCAAGCTAATCCGCAGCCTAGCGGCATCCCCCCTTCTTAAAGAGCATTTCTTCAAAACTGTTGATGGCATCACCATCTTCGACCAAGAGAAATTCATGTGGGTGGTCAGCTCTAAGGAGTTCCTACCTGATAGCTACACGGCCTACCGAAACAAAATCGGCCTCTCAGCCGACGGCCGCAACCTCATCGCAGCTTCGAGCGAGGTTACTCTGGTGTGGCCATACAAGGACTGCGTACTCGAAGGTGGTCAAGATAAAGACGACGAAAAACGTAATGAGATCTTTTACAACGAGACACTCGCGCCTGACGAAGTGACCAGACTCCTCGCACCGAAAGCTTTCAGCAACGCCACTCGGTACACCGCACAAGGAGAAGAACGCGTTACAGAGTTCAACGAGAACGAAAACCTGATCATCAAAGGCAACAATCTGCTCGTCCTGAGCTCGCTACTCGAACGGTATGAAGGCAAGGTCAAGTGTATCTATATCGATCCGCCGTACTACTTCAACGCAACAAGGGCTGAGGACACCTTTGCTTACAACAGCAACTTCAAGAAAAGCACCTGGCTAACGTTCATGGAAAACCGATTGCAGGTAGCGCGTCGATTGCTTTCCCCAGACGGAGCCCTATTCGTGCAAATAAGTGATGACGGAGTTGCCGAACTGCATCTCTTGTTGAAAGAAGTATTCGGCGAGGAGAACTTCCTAAACAAGATCACGGTCCGCACAAAATCGCCCTCAGGGTTCGCGAGTGTCAACGCTGGAGTTTTCGAAACAGCGGAGTATGTTCTTGCTTTCGGTAAGGAGAAGCGACAGTGGCGCTACAACACGCAGTATGTCGCCACAAGCTGGGATAGTAACTACAAATACTACGTGCTAAACAGAACCGAAGCGCCTGACGCTTGGGAAATCGTAAGAATTTACGATTATCTAGCCGAGCAGAACGGATTTACCAGCCTAGCGAAAATGAGAGGGCAGCTCGGCAAAGCTGCAGTCGAGGAAATGGCAGCAGAGTTTGCTTTACAGCACAAGGACTCGGTATTCCGCTATACAGCCATTAGTGACAAAGCTGGTGCCCAAGTTGTAGCTGCACGTGAAGCCTCGAAGAAGACTCGTGAGAGCATTATCGCTATCGAACGTGAAAACCAGTACACGGTTTACGTGCATAACGGTCAAGAATTGGCGTTCTATTCGAAGAAGGTTCGCGAGATCGATAATGAGCTTGTGCCTAGCATGCAGGTGACAAACATCTGGACTGACACACCATACGAGGGCATCGCATCCGAGGGGGGAGTTAAGTTAAAGGGTGGAAAGAAGCCTGAGAAGCTCCTTCAGCGCATTATTGCTTTGAACACAGATCCAGGTGACCTGGTCCTTGATTACCACCTTGGGTCGGGGACAACGGCTGCGGTTGCACACAAAATGGGCCGCAGATACATAGGAATCGAACAGCTCGACTATGGGCGCAACAGCCCTCTTGTCCGATTGCGCAAAGTTATCGATGGTGACAAGTCTGGGATTAGCAAGGGTGTTGCTTGGAAGGGTGGTGGCTCGTTCGTCTACGTCGAGCTTGCCAAGCAGGGCGAGCAACTGATGAGCGAACTGCAAGACGCGACAACCACCGATGAGGTTCAGGCTGTACTCGATCAAGCAACTGAGCGGGGCCTGTTGCGGCCATCTGTTCTGCCCGATGAACTAGCAGCTTCTGCATCGAACTTCGCGGAGCTGTCGTTCGACGACCGGAAGACGACCGTAGCTGAGCTGATCGACAAGAACCGGCTGTACGTCAACGCTTCGGAAGTCGAGGATGCCGACCTCGGTTTGTCGGAGGCTGACGTCGAGTTCACTAAGTTCTTCTACCAGAAGGGCAAATAATGAGCGGCTCCATTGACCAAGACAAGTTCCTGTTCCAGCAACTCGATCCCTTGTATAACTTCGGGACGCGACACGAGCTACCTGCACACATCGAGCAGAATCTTGCCCCTCACATCGAGCTGCGTGAGTACCAGGAGCATGCGTTCTCAAATACGCTCGAGTACTTGAGCAATGACAAGTTGTCGAAGAACCGCCAGACCCATCTCTTCTATCACATGGCGACGGGTTCAGGTAAGACCGTGATGATGGCTGGCCTTATCCTGCATTACTATTCACTTGGCTATCGTAACTTCCTGTTCTTCGTGAACCAGACGAACATCATCGAGAAGACTAAAGCTAACTTCCTGGATACAGCTTCGGCGAAGTACCTGTTCGCTGAGTCAATCGAGATCGATGGCATGCGTGTGCCGATTAACGAGGTTAGCAACTTCGCTGCCGCCGACCCGAACGCAATCAACCTCTGCTTCTCGACGACCCAAAAGCTGCATCTGGATTTCCTTGCCCCGAAGGAAAACGCGCTCACAACCGATGACTTTGAGGATGCACCCGTGGTGATGATTTCTGATGAGTCGCACCACGTGAATACGCGCACCAAGAGGGCAACGAAGGCTGAGGACGAGGAAGACCGCTCGTGGGAGTACACGGTCAGCTCAGCTTTCCTGGGCAACCGGGACAATGTGCTGCTGGAGTTCACAGCGACTGTCGATCTGCGCGACCGTAACATTCTGCAGAAGTACAAAGACAAGATCGTCTTCGACTATCCCCTGGCACGTTTCCGTGAGTCCGGGTTCACCAAGGACTTTCAGAACTTCCAGTCTGTCCTCGACCAGTGGGGAAGGACTCTGCAAGCACTTGTCTTGTCGGAGTATCGCCGCGCGCTGTTTGCCGACGGTGGCGTATTCTCGAAGCCTGTGGTGCTACTGAAATCGCAAAGAATCGATGATTCGAAAGCGTTCTACGACGAGTTCTTCCAGCGACTCCAAAGACTCACGGAGGACGAGATCCTCGAGATGGCCACCGACGGTCTGATGAAAGAGGTGATCAGCTACTTCCAAGAGAAGGACCCGAGCTTGCGCTCCTTGCGATCGAGTATCCAGCAAGGGTTCGCCGAAGCGAACGCCATCATCATGAACGGCTCCACAGACAACTCAACGGAGAAGCAGTTGGCAGTGAACTCGCTCGAAGATCACTCCAACCCGTATCGGATCATCTTCACAGTTGACATGCTGAACGAAGGCTGGGACGTTCTCAACCTCTATGACATCGTCCGGCTTTATGAAACACGCCAGGGAGGAAAAGCAGGAAAACCCGGCGCGTACACGATTAAGGAAGCGCAACTGATCGGGCGCGGAGCCCGCTACTTCCCGTTTATGCTTGAAAACGAGTCCGTCGAACGCGATCAAGAGGACAAGTTCGTCCGGAAGTACGATCAGGATCTTGATAGCCCGAACCGGCTCCTTGAAACCCTGCTCTACCACTCCAAGCAAGACTCGAAGTACATCACCGAGCTTCGCCTCGCGCTGCGTGAAACAGGCTTACTTCCTGACGAAGTCACCGAAGTCACCTACGAACTTAAACCGGCGTTCAAACAGACGGACTTCTACCACGAAGCGATGGTGTTCAGTAACCAGCGCGAGGAAGTCTCCCGCGAGGAGGTCACCCAGCTGGATAACCGGGTGAAGTCCGCGTTCTATCAGTTCGATGTCCGCCACGCACCTTCCCGGCTCGTGAGCCTCTTTGAAGCCGATAGCAGGCAAGCAGAGGCGCCTAAGAGTTCGACGGTTCATACGATCCGCCGAAAGATCAGCGAGATGCCGTTGAATGTGGCCTTGGGATCCTTAGCAAGTTACGACGCACTGCGTTTCGAGGTGCTTAAGCACTATTTCCCTCATCTGAACTCTGCCCGCGAGTTCATCACGTGTAAGGACTACCTCGGTGATACTGAGATCACCTTCCAAAGCGACACTGAAGACCTCACTGCGACCGACCTGCGGGCGGGCCTGGACAAGGTGTTCCTAGCCGTCGCCAGCTACCTGGCAGGCATCAAAGTCACCTACCGCGGCACGCACCAGTTCGAAGCCAAGCGATTGAACGAGGTGCTACGCAACAAGCGCCTACAGATCGCGAATCCGGTCGAAGGTGGGATCGGCACCAGCCAGACTAGCGATCCTGATTCCAGCCGTCGCGTTAACCTTGAGAACGCTGAATGGTATGTCTACAACGACAACTATGGCACCAGCGAAGAGAAGTCCTTTGTCAAATACTTCTCGACCGTTGTCGACGACCTCAAGCAGCGCTACGACGAGGTCTACCTGGTGCGCAACGAACGGCTCGCACCGCTGGCCATCTACTCGTTCGAGACCGGCGAGCGATTCGAGCCCGACTTCCTCCTCTTCTTGCGCAAGAAGGGACAGCCCTACAAACAGCAACAGGTCTACGTGGAGCCGAAGGGCACGCACCTGCTTGAAACTGACAGGTGGAAGGAGGACTTCTTACTCGCCATCGAGCAGAACGCGATCCCGCACACCGTCTATGTCGACAACACCGATTACCGCATTATCGGGCTGCCGTTCTACAACCAGGAGAACCGTATGACCGAATTCCGGGACGCACTCAAGACCGCAACAGGTTTCTGTTAGATATGACTGTTGTAAACGCGGCACGCTGATCGTTAGCATGTCTTCGCGCTGTTCCCGTCTTCCAAGCTCCTCCGAGAAAGGAGCAGCGCGACGTCTACGCTGGTTGTTTCTGTTGTGGAGATCAGCTGCTCAGCAATTGCTGCGCGCAAATTCCTGACTGATTCACTCCGATTCAGAGGCAATCCTGAACCTTGCGAGGGAGCCCTCTCGCCAGCATGATACCCCGGTTCTCGATCCGCCTATCCAGCGCAAAATTGCTGGTCTTAGAGGGTATCGACGCTTGTGTGGTGCCCCCTCGAACAGGGTTCTTGTATCCATCGTGACCGCTTGTGCGACCCCGGAGCGGGGTCGGGAGTGCTGATGACAGCTCTAACTCAGAGAATTTTCAAAGAAATCCCCAATGCTGAAATCTGGGTCACAGCCATTGAGAAAGACACAGAGCTACTGCCAGTACTAGAAGATGCAGCTCATGAGTTACGCGCAATCGGGGTTAAAACTACCGTTGTATCAGCTGATTTTATAGAGTGGGCGCTGGAACAAAAAAGTAACGCTTTCGACCTGATAGTCCAGAACCCGCCCTATAAAAAGCTTCATTCAAAATCTTTTCACGATACTTTGCTTACTGATGCAGGTATCAAAGTTCCTAACCTCTATGCCGCATTCGTGAGGCTATCGCTAGACCTCTTGAATCCAGGTGGTCAGGTCGTTGCTATTACCCCTCGATCATGGACCAATGGAACGTACTATAAACAGTTTCGAAAAGACCTTAGAGATGGGTTTAGTCTGGAGCACCTCTACCTTTTTGACTCTCGCAGCGAAGTGTTTGGCGACATGGGAGTTCTCCAAGAATCAATGATTACAGTCATAGCGGGGCACCAGCAATCCCAAAATATTAAGGTGTCAATTGCTAGGAGTTCCTCAGGATCCGCAGAAACTGTGGAATACCCAGTAGCTGCGATTATAGATAATGATTTTATTTTCATACCATCTGGCGCCGCCTCAAGTGATACGGCGCAGTGGATGAAACAAGCCACCCATACGCTCAAAGATTTAGGTGTATCTGTATCAACAGGCAAAGTAGTGGGGTTTAGACTTAAAGAATATCTGTTAGACTCGCCTACTCTTTTTTCTGTGCCTTTATTATATCCTGCAAACATAGTGAATAACGAAGTTATTCATCCCCGAGCAACTGTGAAAAAATCACAGTGGTTTGATGCTCCCGTAGACGTTCAGGAAAAACACGCTTGATTCCGGAACCTATGTTCTTGTGAAGAGATTCTCAGCTAAGGAAGAGAAAAAACGTATTGTCTCAGCTGTTCTGGACGTCTCAGCGCCGACAGCACTGGACAATAAATTAAACTACCTGCACACGGATGGGCAAGGGATCAATGGGCAGCTTGCATTAGGAATCCACAAATGGCTTTCAAGTTCAAGAGTAGATCAGTACTTCAGAATTTTCAGTGGTCATACTCAGGTGAACACCGGTGACTTAAGATCTTTACCTTTTCCCTCAAAGAGCCAGCTGCTGCGGTTAGCAGATGCTGAAGATTCATTAGTAGATAGCGCTGTCGAAGACCTATTTTCCTATTCAGATCAATCCAAGAAAGCAGCATAATGGCAACCTTAGAAGAGGCACAGGTTATCCTCGGAGCATTCGGTTTTGACGCCAAGAGAACGAACGCTACTGCCGCACGCACTTTCTTGTCGTTAGTCCAGCTCAAACCCCAACAGCACTGGTCAGAAGCAACGTCCTATAGGCTTGGTGTGAGGGCTCTTTTGGACTGGATGCGTGAAGAACTTGATCATCCCATCGCAGAAAACTCCAGGGAGACTATTCGACGATTCGTATTACATCAGTTTGTTGAAGTTGGCTTTGTCATTCATAATGAAGATGATCCAGCTAGACCTACTAATTCTTCAAAGAATAACTACAAGATTAATGACCGGGCGCTGTGCGTCATCCAAAAATTTGGAACAGATGAATTTCTCCCTTTACTTGATAAGTATTTAGTAGATATCCCATCACTTCTAAGCCGCCAACGTGAAGAACGAAAAAATCTTGAAAGAATACCGGTTGCACTTCCCCCGGGAACTGACGTGTTCATTAAGTCCGGCGGTCAGAATGCTCTCATCAAACAAATTATCGAAGATTTTTGCCCAACCTTTGCTCCTGGAGGTGAAGTCATAGCTATTGGGGATGCTAAATCAAAATCTGTTGCGACCAACCAGCATGCTTTAGAGCAGTTAGGGATTACTTACAATCTTCATGGTAAATTCCCTGATGTAGTGGTCTATCTTCGCGAAAAGAACTGGCTTTACCTTATAGAAGCTGCCTCCACCCACGGTCCTGTTGATTTCAGCCGCAAGCTGAACTTCAAGGAATATTTGGGCACAGTTCTGCTGGGCTAGTCTTTGTATCATGTTTTCCCAACCGTGCAGTCATGCGTAGGTTCATTGCTGATATAGCTTGGGATACCGAGATTTGGATTGCTGATGAACCGACGCACATGATTCATCTCAACGGCGATAGGTTCATGGGACCAAGACCATAACGTAGAGTACAAGCCTGCGCGTCCCTACCCTTCTTGAGGGGTAAGGACGCGCGGGCTTGCGCTTAACCGCGGGGCGTACGGTTAGTTGGTTTTGAGGATGTCAGCCATCCACTGCTCGATTCCTTCGATATCGCGGGGCAGAGCAGCAGAGAGGTTTTCATTACCGTCTTCGGTAATCAGTACGTCATCTTCAATGCGCACGCCGATGCCACGGTACTCTTCAGGGATTGCCAAGTCCTCTTCTTTGAAGTAAAGACCCGGCTCGATGGTGAAAACCATACCCGGCTCAATAACGCCCTCAATGTACAGCTCACGCTTCGCTTGGGCGCAGTCATGAACGTCAAGACCGAGGTGGTGGCTGGTGCCGTGCGGCATCCATCGGCGATGCTGACCGCCGACTTCAGACAGTGAAACCTCAGCCGACACCGGCAGCAGACCCCACTCTTCCAAACGGTTCGCGAGAACCTTCATCGCAGCCGCGTGAACGTCCTTAAACTTGTTACCGGGCACAGCCACCTGAAAAGCAGCGTCAGCGGCATCAAGCACCGCCTGGTAAACCTTCGCCTGGATCTCAGTGAACTTGCCGTCCACCGGCAGGGTGCGGGTGATATCAGCAGTGTAGAGGGTATCATCCTCAACACCGGCATCCACCAGAATCAGCTTGCCCTCATCGACAGTGCCGTTATTACGAATCCAGTGCAAAACCGTTGCATTATTACCGCAGGCAGCAATGGTGTCATAGCCCAAATCGTTACCCTCAGCGCGAGCCTGGGCAAAGAAAGCGCCCTCTACTAGACGTTCGCCGCGGCGGTGCCCGGTGGCAGTAGGTATCGCCTTGACGATATTTTCAAAACCGGCAATCGTCGCGTTCACCGAACGACGCATATTCTCAACCTCAACGGCGTCCTTGATCAGACGAATCTCGCTCAGCGCCTCGGTGAGCTGGGCGTCTAACTGATCAGACTGCTCCAAATCAACGCCGGTGTTATACCGCGAGGTATCGACCAAAGCATCCATATTCATATCAACATCGCGCACCAAACGAATACGGATGCCACCGAGAGCCTGGTTGCCAGCGTTCTTAGTAACAGCTACTTCAATCTCGGCAAGATCAGCGGTATTGATACCGTACTGTGTCTGAACCTCAGCCAGGGTGGGGCGAGCGCCAATCCAAAACTCACCGTAGCGGGGGTCAGCGTAGAACTTTTCGCTATCGCGACCTGCCAACGGGGTGAAGTAGAGGGTCGCCTCGTGCGCTGAACCGTTATCGCCGGTGCCTTCATCGACGGGCTCCATCACTAGCACGGCATCAGGCTCATGGTCGGTGCCCAAACCGGTCAGGTGGGCGAATGCTGAGTGCGGGCGAAAACGGTAGTCAGTATCGTTGGAACGCACTTTGAGTGGCCCGGCAGGAATCACCAAGCGTTCACCGACAAAACGCGCTGAGAGCTTGGCGCGGCGGGCGGCGGCGTAGTCAGCGACCTCATCGCGGGCGGGCATATCGCCGGAAGGCTCTGCCCACTTGGACGCCATGAAATCTTTGAACGCCTGTGATGTGGGTGGCTGAGAGCGGTTCTTCACACGCTCTTCAATGTTTTGGTCAGTTGAATTTTCAGTCATGTTTCTTACTCTACCGTGATTGATTATTTTTTCTACCGTTAGATCACAGCTGTGAGGACCAGCCGCTAAACTAAGAGTCATGGCATACGACCTTCACACTCACTCAGCACTCTCAGACGGTACTCAGACCGTAGACGAACTCGTCGGTGAAATCGCAGGTACCGGGCTAACTGGTTTCGCACTCACCGACCACGATACGTGCGTGGGGTGGACGCGAGCTGCTGAGCTTGCTGATGTGTACGGTTTAGATTTTGTGCCGGGCATGGAGGTTTCGTGTGCTACCTCCGGGCTGAGTGTTCATCTGCTCTCCTATTACCATGACCCTGAAAACACTGACCTTTTTGCGGAGATCAATCTGGCGCGAGACTCGCGCATCACCCGAGCACAGAAAATGGTGGATCTCATTGCCGTCGATTACCCGGTGACCTGGGATCTTGTGCAGGAGCACGTGGGCGAGGAGGCTACCGTGGGGCGTCCGCATATTGCTGATGCTTTGGTGACCGCAGGATGTGTCTCAACCCGTTCAGAAGCGTTTGCCACTATTTTGACCCCGGCTTCACCCTACTACGTCTCACACTACGCTGTTGATCCCGTCAAAGCGGTGAAACTGGTGCGTGCAGCCGGGGGAGTGCCGGTGATGGCGCATCCGTTTGCGCGCTCGCGCGGACGCGTGGCATCGGTAGAACTGCTCGAACAGATGATTGATGCCGGCTTGTGCGGGCTGGAAATTAACCATCGCGATAATGCAGAAGATGACAGAGCCGTACTGCGCGTGCTTGCTCAAAAGCATGACCTGATTGTTACCGGGGCATCTGACTATCACGGGGCAGGCAAACCCAACCGTCTGGGGGAAAACACCACCACCGGGCAGATGGTGGAGCGCATCCGCGAACGCGCCGGGCTGTGACCTCCTGCGGGGTTTACACGTCGGGCTTTTCGCCTTTCGCTGCCTTACGCTCAGCACGCGCTAACCGTTTGGCTTCTAAAACAGCGGCTTCAGCTTTGATTCTTTGCTCAATAGCACGCGCCGAGCGGTGCTTGGTGAAAACTGCCGTCACCGCGTTTGCAGCCTGCTCTTGGACCAGAAGACTAGCCTTGCGAGGCCCTACGGTCCCCAGACGTTTCTTCATGATCCTGATAGCCGGTGGGTTCTGATCGATACATACAAAACGCCTACCCATTTCAGCCGCAGCTGCACCCGTAGTACCTGAACCGGCGAAGAAATCCAGCACCCAATCACCCTCGCGAGTAGATGCTGCAATCATGCGACGCAGAAGACCCAACGGCTTTTGCGTAGGGTAACCGGTTTTCTCTTTACCGGTGGGCGAGACAATCGTATGCCACCACACATCGGTGGGTAGCTTGCCGCGCGCCGCCTTCTCAGCGGTCACCAACCCCGGTGCCATATAGGGCTCGCGATCGACCTCTTCAGTATTGAAGTAGTATGCCTTAGGGTTCTTTGCGTAAACCAAGATATTGTCGTGCTTGGTCGGCCAACGACGAGACGATTTGGCACCAAAATCGTAGGCCCAAATCAGCTCGTTAATGAACGATTCCCTACCGAAAATCATGTCGCACATAACCTTGGCATAGTGAACCTCACGCCAATCAAGGTGCAAGTACAGGGTACCATCGTCAGCCAACAGCCTGTGAGCCTCTGTGATACGAGGCTCCAAAAAACCCCAGTAATCCTCAAAACTATCCGAATAACTTGCCAGCTGAGCCAGTACCGAAGAATACGACTTGCCAGCAAACCCCATCCGGTCACCTCTACCCTCCTCAACAGAGGTAGTGGCGAGAGTCTTACGGGTCTGAACCCGCCCTGTGTTAAAAGGCGGGTCAATATAAATCATGGTGAATACCCCATCGGGCAGTTCACGCAGATACGAAAGATTATCTGCCTGAACCACCAACGAATGGCCGTCGGCGTCAAAACGGGTCAACGAACAGTCCTACTCAGTTTCAGCTGATGGGTTACGGCGGCGGCGACGGCGGCGGGTACCATCCTCACGCTTTTCTACTGTCTTACTACGCTGTTCGGTTCCCTCTGCACGGGTACGGCGACGAGTAGGACACTCTGAATGCTTCTCGCCAGCATCTTCCGAAGAGACCTTACCCTCAGAACGCTTATTCGCCGAACGGGTGCCTTCTGAACGACGATCATCAGAACGCTGACGGCGATTACCGCCACGACCGCGTCCTTCACCGCGACCGCCACCGCGAGAATCACGCGAGTCGATGTCCTGACGCTGTGAACCAATGCCCTCAAGAGTCTGCTCATCTTTCGGTAACCTACCTTTAGATCCGGCAGGAATACCCAGATCAGTGAAGAGGTGGGGAGACGAAGAGTAGGTTTCTACCGGTTCAGGAACGTTGAGTTCCAGTGCCTGGTTGATGAACTTCCAGCGCGGTACGTCTTCCCAGTCCACGAAAGTCACAGCGGTACCTTCGTTAGATGCACGACCGGTACGACCTGTGCGGTGGGTATAAGCTTTTTCATCCTCAGGCATCTGATAGTTGATCACGTGCGTAACGTCGTCAACGTCTATACCGCGGGCAGCCACATCGGTAGCCACCAAAATATCAATCTTAGAATCGCGGAAAGCCTGGAGCGCCTTCTCTCGCGCGCCCTGGTTGAGATCTCCGTGCAGGGCAGCGGCGGCGAAACCGCGTGAGATTAGTTCTTCAGAGAGTTTAGCAGCGCTGCGTTTGGTGCGGGTGAAGATAATGGTGCGACCGCGGCCTTCAGCACGCAGAATACGCCCCACCATCTCGTCTTTATCCAGCGGATGCGCGCGGTAAATGACCTGGCGAATAGAGGCTTTGGTCTTTGAATCATCGCCGGGAGCTTCTGCACGGATGTGCATAGGCTTGGTCATGTAGCGGCGTGCCATGGTCAGCACCGGTCCGGGCATAGTAGCCGAGAAGAGCATGCTCTGACGCGCCTCGGGCAGAGCTGCCAAAAGACGCTCGACATCGGGCAAGAATCCCAAATCGAGCATTTCGTCAGCCTCATCAAGAACCACCATCTTCACCTGTGAAAGGTTAAGGTACTTCTGACGGTGCAGGTCAATCAGGCGACCGGGAGTGCCCACGACAATCTCCACGCCCTTTTCAAGAGCCTTCACCTGAGCATCGTAGGGGGATCCACCGTAGAGAGTCTCAATGCGAGCGTTGCGCTGGGCAGCAGCCGCGCTCAAATCTGACCCCACCTGAACAGCCAGCTCACGAGTGGGAACAATAATAAGAGCCTGGGGTGCGCCGGGAATCTTGAGTGAATCCCAACCGGCATCCTCGCGTCCTACCACGCGCTGAATAGCGGGCAAACCAAAGCCCAGAGTTTTACCCGTACCAGTTTTCGCCTGACCAATAATGTCGTGACCTTCAAGCGCTACCGGCAGGGTGAGCGCCTGAATGGGGAAGGGCTGGGTGATGCCCTTAGCCGCTAAGGCAGCGGCGATGTCCTCGCGAACACCGTAATCAACGAATGTCTTATCTTCTTCGTTCACGTCTCGAAATTCCTTATAAAGTCCTGTGTCACCGTCGCGGTAAACACCAATGAAAATGAGGGAAGCCGATCGTGAATATGCGCGCTACGCTCTCACCGCGCTTTTGGGGCTTATAGAGCGTATCTAAAGTCTATGTATTGTGTTTTACTCACCAACGACCGGGCAACCGCATAGACTCCACTAAGTCTATACGCTTGAGTGCTATTTGTGGGAATGAGCGAGCACACACCTGTATTTCATGCGTTCTCAGCGTGAACGCATACCGGCATAAAATAACCGGTGACACCGTGGGCCCTTGGGAGAGTCAGGTGCCACCGGCTGCAAAACTTCTGCCGAAGCTCTCATTGTTAGAGGCGTTTATGCCTCGCTGAAACCAAAACCAATGCGACGCTTGGTTTCAGCACCGATTTCAACGTAGCCCAGCTGAGCTCCGGGAACCAAGATAATGGTGCCCTTTGAATCGGTCAGTTCAAGCACCGAACCGTTTGCGAGAGATTCAGCAACCTTAGCCTTAACAGCGTCTGCTGATTCGTCGGTGTCAACAACAATTTCACGCTGAACGTTCTGCACGCCAATTTTGATATCCATATTTTACCCCTAAACGTGTGCGCCACACTTTGGTGGCAGGTGAAGACGTCTTGCGTCCAAGTCTACAAGCTACCGGTGTACCTGCCGGTGCAACATCTCTGTGAGAGAACATCCGCAAGAAACCAAGACTCGATGCGACAGCGCACTTTAGAGCCAGTCCTCGTCCAGAATTGAAACACCACCCCAGGCGAGCTTGAAGACGAGCTTACCCACCTGGTCGAGGTCTGTGGGGCTCATACCCGAGTGCAGGGCGTGCTGGGTGGCGCTCAGCGCCATGCCAGAGAGAGTGCGCGAAAGTAAGACTGCCTGCTGGCTATCAAGACCGGCGTTGGGCCCCAAAATGCCAGCAATATGCTCCGCCATAGTGCGGTGCAAACCCTCAACTTTATCTTGCACCATCAAATCGCCGTGAACATCAGATTCAAAGATGAGGCGGTACCCCTGGGGGTTGGCGCGGGTGAATTTGAAGAACGCCATGAGGACGCCCTCCACACGATCACGGTTAACCTCGGTCTCATAGAGGGGTGCCGAAACAGCCGCAACGAACTGGGCGATCTGATCGTCCAACAATGCTAGATACAGATCCTGTTTACCGTTGAAGTGCTGGTACAACACGGGCTTTGAAACCTGAGCCTCTTCGGCAATATGTTCCATCGTGGTGACATGATAGCCCTGGGCCGAAAATACTCGAAGTGAGCAGTCAATGAGCTGACGGCGGCGGGTATCACGCGGCAACCGTACTGTAGACTTACGGCTCTTTGTGGATTTCTTTTTCGCTGATTTTATTGGTTTGCGAGGAACCTGGATCTCAAGGGTTCCGCTAGTCTCATCACGCGAATCTTCTTCTATGCTCGTTGCCTTAAGTGACGCTGATTCATCAACAATTGTCATGCTTCATCTTCGGTTTAGGTGCTGGCGCACAATGAACGATAACTCGGGGTAAGGGGACTATAACGAATCTTCTCACCGCACTCTTTACTCTGAGGAGGCGGTGCGAAGAAGGCTTAGGATACCTTGTAGTCTCTCTCAGCCGGGGTAACTGATGATTCAACTTCGATGCCGTATAAAGCCTCTAATCCGGCAATGTACTCATCGGCGCGTCCTTCTTT
Organism: Rothia sp. ZJ932; assembly: GCF_016924835.1. Lineage (NCBI taxonomy): Bacteria > Bacillati > Actinomycetota > Actinomycetes > Micrococcales > Micrococcaceae > Rothia > Rothia sp. ZJ932. The sequence continues at coordinate 783,559 of NZ_CP070480.1, forward strand.
TGCTAGCTCTTTTGCGCGAACGGTGGGGGAGTGAAGTAAAGACTTCACCATTCGACGCATAGCAAATTCTAGGTGTTCGGAGGCTCCTGAGCAGCCGAACTGGGTGCGTACTTTTTCAAGTTCGGTATCAAGAATACTCAGGGTGTGTGAGCGAAGGGCAACAATTGCGGCATCAATGTCGCGTGCCTTTTCTTTTTGAGTGAACTCAGAACTTGCCGCCGCGACAATGGAGCGTGCCATCTCAACGGATTCAGCTGTTTCTTCTGGGGCTGCTAAACGCACCGATTCTAGGGTGATAAGCTCAACGCCTTCAAGCTCTGCAATAGACGGGTCAAAGTCTCGGGTGAGTGCCAAGTCAAGAACTACGCGCTTGCCTGCAGGAATCTGATGAGCGGTAATGGGAGCTGAACCGCCAGAACAACCAATAATAACGTCCGCCTCAGCCATTGCCTCTTCGAGCGCACCATCTGCAACCGGTATACCGCCGCGCTTAGCTGCAAACTCTTCGGCTCGGTGGGAGCGAGAAAAAACGAGGACGCGTGTACACCCGCGATCAGCTAGCGCTGCCATCGTTGCCCCCGCGTATGCGCCGGTGCCAAAAACAAGCGCTGTGCGGTCTTCCCACGTTTTTTCAGCAACGTCGTCCGCTAAATCAAGAGCAACGGAAACGATTGAGCGCCCCCGCGAGCCCAGAGCAGTTTGCTGACCGACCTGCCGGGCAGTCTGAGTGCCCTGGTTAAAGAGGCGCACCAGGTTACCGGTGGCGTGACCGTCCTCTTGAGCTGTAGCAATGGCGCGACGCACCTGACCGGTAATTTCGCGTTCACCAACCACCGCAGATTCTAGACCGGATGCCACGGTGAAAAGATGGTGGGCAGCATCATGATCAACGTAAGTTTCAAAACTGTCGAGGGCAACCTGGGTATCAATGCCAGAGAGCTGAGCCAGCTGGCTAATAATGACGCGCTTATTCTCTTCAACCTGCTGTGCCCGGTGGCTCTCAGCCGGTGCCGCCTGTGAGCTGGTCTCAACATAGAGCTCTAACCGGTTGCAGGTAGAGAGAATAACAGACCCCTCAAAACCCTCTTCTTTGAGGTTTTTGGGTAAATCAATAGCCCCGGTGCTGAGTTTGGCAACGGTTTCCAGATCAACTGTTTTATGTGATGCAACGAGGGTAAAGATAGTCATAGAAAGTATCTTGTAAGAATTCTTTGAACTTATCCACAGTACCAAAGATTAACCCTGAGCTAACACTGACGTCGAAAGCTGGGCAATAATGACACTCTGTCTGCAAAATGCAGCTGTTAACTTGGCACAATAGAATGTATGGCTAATACTTTGCGTCAACGTGCCCTGCTCACAGATCAGCAGCTAGAACTTTTGCCCGCGTCCCACCCGCTGAAAACTGCCGGAACCGGCGAATCAGCAATGCTTCGTACCCTGACCGGGCGCCAAGCTGAGCACACCCCGGTGTGGTTTATGCGCCAAGCAGGACGTTCGTTGCCAGAATACCGCAAGGTACGTGAAGGCATTGCCATGCTTGATTCTTGCCTCACCCCTGATCTTGCCGCTGAGATTACAGTGCAGCCGGTACGCCGCCACAAGGTGGACGCCGGTATTTTCTTCTCTGACATCGTGATCCCGATGAAGCTCGCCGGCGTCAATGTTGACATTGTTCCCGGTCGAGGTCCCGTTCTGGAATCACCCATCAACTCCCTAAGCGATATTGATAACCTGCCCGAGCTTGAAGAATCAGCCCTTGACGTTATTCGTGAGGCAGTCGCCAACACCATCGAGCAGCTGGGTTCAACTCCGTTGATTGGTTTTGCGGGTGCTCCCTTCACCGTTGCCGCTTACATGGTGGAGGGCGGTCCCTCACGCGATCACCTCAAGCCCCGCACCATGATGCACGCTGAACCTGAAGCTTGGCAGAAACTCGCCGCTTGGGCAGCGCGTACCTCCGGTCAGTTCTTGAAAGCTCAGATTGAAGCTGGCGCATCAGCTGTGCAGCTCTTTGACTCGTGGGCTGGTTCTTTGGGTGAAGCCGACTACCGTCGTTTTGTTCAAGAACACTCAGCCACCGCTTTGTCGATGGTCGAAGACTACGGCGTGCCCCGCATCCACTTTGGCACCGGTACCGCAGAACTTTTGCCAGCCATGCTCGAAGCCGGTGCCGACGTTATGGGCGTTGATTACCGTCTGCCCCTGAACGAAGCTGATCGCCGTTTGGGCGGCGGTATTGTACTGCAAGGCAACATCGACCCGGCGCTGCTCGCATCAGGCAGCAAGGCGCTTTATGCTCACACAGATGAGGTTCTTGAAGCAGGACGCGCCGCCCCCGCCCACGTTGCTAACCTCGGTCACGGTGTACCTCCCACCACCGACCCCCAGGTTTTGACCGATCTTGTAGATTACATTCACTCATCAACCCGAAAGAGCTGATCAAGAACATGCCACAGTCTCCAGAGTACACAGCCATTGTCTTGGGCGGCGGCGTTTCAGGTTTGCTGGCGGCGCGCGTCCTTGCTCAGGACGGTTTCAAAGTCACTGTCGTTGAAAAGAACCAGCACCTCGGTGGGGCAGTTGCTTCCCACGAACTGGCGCAGCTGGTTCTTGACTCTGGAGCTGAATCGTTCGCTACCCGCAACCCCATTGTCTCTAACCTTTTAGAAGATTTGGGGCTTAAAGACAAGATTGTGTTGCCAAATTCTGGTGGCTCATGGCTCTATTTGCCCGGTGGTGCTTACCCTGCACCCAGCACCGGTTTCATGGGTATCCCAGGATCTTTTGAAGACCCGGCAGTGCAGCAGGTTCTTAACTTCGCCGGTATTCAACGTGCCAAGCTCGATAAGCTACTGCCTGCGAGCGTGGGTGCCCACGCTAAAACCTTGGGCGAACTGGTGCGCGTTCGAATGGGTAGCCAGGTGCTTAACAACCTGGTCGCACCTGTGGTGACCGGTGTTCACACCATGCACCCCGATGTCTTAGACCTTGACACTGTAGCTCCCGGTCTGCGCCAGGGGCTACGCACCTACGGTTCACTGGCGGCAGCGGCTGCCGCTATCCGCCGCGCGGCTCCGGCAGGTTCTGCCGTAGCAGGCATTGAAGGTGGCATGAACCAGCTTTCCGAAGCGCTGGTTGCTGATTTGCAGCGCATGCGGGTACGCATGGTCACCGGCTTTGACGTTATCGCTGTTGATCGCGACCCGGCATCGGGCGACTGGACCTTGATTCAGCGTCGTTCTGATACATCAGAACGCACGGTGGCGCTCTCAGCAACCAACCTTGTGGTTGCCACTGATGCTCCTACCGCTACCCGCATCCTTGGCTCTCACTTGCCAGCATCCGCTGTACCCTCCGTCAAATCCGGCCCCGAGGTGGCACTGGTTTCCTTAGTGGTAGACCAGCCCTCCCTCGATGCTGCACCGCGCGGCACCGGTCTGCTGGTCTCAGACCAGGTGACCACCGTTCGTGCCAAGGCACTCACCCACGCCAGCGCTAAATGGCAGTGGATTGCCGACCGCGCCGGGGCTGGCAGGCACATCGTCCGTCTTTCGTACGGTCGCACCGGTGACACCTCTCAGCCTATTCGCGAGGTTGATCTCACCGATGACCAGCTGGTGACCTTAGGTCTGCGCGATGCCGCCAAACTCTTGGGCGTGAGTCTCACCCCCCAACAGCTTGTTGCCGCAGATGTGGTGCGCTGGCAGGGCGCAATCCCCGCCCCACGCGCAGGTCACCAAGAAAAAACCGAAAAATTTAGGGACGCGCTGGGGCAGCTTGAGGGTGTCACAGCAGTCGGTGCCTGGCTGGCAGGTACCGGTCTAGTAGCGGTGACTAAAGACACCTACGCAACTATAGCCGAGTTCTCCGCCAACGTTCGGCAGAACGTGGCATGCAACTAGCAAACCTCACTCCATCATCAACACCCGCAAAACCTCTGGAAGGAACCCCCATGGCACACCACGGTAAGCCCGAAGAGCACCCCGAGAATCGCTCAGAACAGCACACAGGCGGGCACCCTGCCTACTCCCACAGCTCATCGCACTCTTCAGCCAGAACATCCGGTTACTCCCACGGCGCTCGTGGCGGACGTCCGCCCATGCCCACCGCTAAAGACGCCAACGGCAAAATCCAGGGGCAGCGCCCCGGCGAGGTAGCCGAAGGTGATAGCCAGTTCCACTATGCCCTGTATACCGTCTTTGCCCGTGATACCCAGGCAAGTGCCTCCGCAACCTCTGAGGCAGCAACCCAGCAAATCACCGACCTTGTTGCTGATCTGGAGAGCCGCGGCGTCATTGTTCGCGGTTTCTACGATGTCTCAGCGATGCGTAACGACGCTGATATTTTGGTCTGGGTACACGGCGCTGTGCCCGAGGATTTGCAGGTAGCAATCCGCCAGATTCGCCGCACCGATGCCTTCACCGGTACCAAGATTGTTTGGTCAACTATGGGCGTACACCGCGACGCTGAGTTCTCAGCCGGTCACACCCCCTCATTTGCCAAGGGGCTGCCCGCTCAGGATTGGGTCTGTGTTTACCCTTTCGTGCGCTCCTTCGACTGGTACACCCTCAACCCCGAAAAGCGCCGCGAGATCATGAAGAACCACGGTCTCAAGGGCATCGACTTCCCCGAGGTTCTACCCAACACCATCGCAACCTTCGGGCTGAACGACTACGAGTGGTTGATCGCTCTTGAATCACCCAAATTGGTATTGATCGTGGATCTCATGCGTTCCTTCCGCAACACCGAAGCGCGTCACTACGTGCGCGATGAAATTCCCTTCTACACCGGACGTCGCCTTGAAGCGTCAGAAATTGCTGAGGTTCTCGCCTAATGACTGCTACCGTACTCAACGATATTTGCCCCAACCTCACCGACCCTAACAACACCGCCAGCAACGGCCCGGCGGCCCTCGATGAGACAACAGTTGAGAGCTACCACGGCGAAGAAAACCTCACCCGCCCCCGCTCACAAGCACCGGATGACTATGACTTGGTTATTCTCTCGTCCTTTGGTGGCCCCGAAGGTCAAGAGGACGTTATTCCTTTTCTTCGCAATGTCACCCGCGGTCGAGGTATTCCCGATGAACGCCTAGAAGAAGTGGCAACCCACTACCGCGCCAACGGTGGTATATCACCCATCAACGCCCAGAACCGGGCACTGCTGGCAGCCCTGCGCGAAGCGATGGAAGACCGCGGCCCCAAGGTACCCATTACCTGGGCAAACCGTAACTGGGAACCCTACGTGAACGACGTTGTTTCCCAGGCATACGAGGACGGCGCACGCAAGATTCTAGTTCTTGCCACCAGCGCCTACCCCGGCTACTCATCATGCCGTCAGTACCGTGAGGATTACGGTATCGCCCTTGAAAAGCTGGGTCTCGAAGGCAAACTGCAGATTGATAAAGTCCGTCAGTTCTGGGATGCCCCCGGCTTCATCAAATCATTCGTTGATGGTCTGGTCGATGGTCTCAAAGAAGTACAGGCTGGAGTGGAAGCCGCTGAAAACCCCGCTGCGGGCAATGGCAAAATCCGCGTCATGTTCTGCACTCACTCAGTGCCCACCAGCGCAGCCAACGAAGCAGGCCCGCGCGGAGTAGATTATGAAGGTGGCAGCGCCTACGTTGAAAAGCACCTGCAAGCAGCACGAGCTGTTCTTGCCGGGGTCGAAGCTATCGACCCCGCCCTGCTCGATAAGGTCGAATGGGAACTGGTCTACCAGTCACGTTCAGGCCCTCCCACCATGCCTTGGCTCGAACCCGATGTGAACGACGCTCTCGAAGAACTCAAGGGCGCAGTAGACGGTGTTGTACTGGTACCACTAGGCTTCGTCTCGGATCATATGGAAGTCAAGTGGGACTTGGACACCGAGGCGCTCGACACCTGTGCCGAACTCGGCTTTATTGCCACTCGCACCCCGACCCCCGGCATCCACCCCGATTACGTTGAATCACTGCGCCAGCTCATCGCTGAACGTGTCAGCTCAACAGCGCCGTCAGCCGACCCCGCAGAAATCCAGGCGCAGCGTGATACCGTGTGCGGTTCACGCGGCTGGTTTGACGCCTGCAACCCCGATTGCTGCAAGTCAAGCCGCCCAGGCTCAGACAAGCCCGTGATCGCTAACTACACTGGGGATGACACCCAAGGCGGTGCTCGTGGCTAAGTACCTTTTGGGTACCCGCGGTTCAGCCCTCGCCATGGCCCAGTCGGGCATGGCGGGGCAGCGCGTGGCGCAGGCAGGCGGTTTCGAGGTTGAACTTGTCACCGTCAAAACTGAAGGCGATGTACTCACCGGCCCTCTCTCACAGATGGGGGGCACCGGAGTCTTCGCCGCAACCCTGCGTACCCGCGTCCTGGATGGCACCGTGGACTTTGCGGCTCACTCCCTTAAAGATTTGCCCACTGCACAGGCAGAGGGGCTAAGCATCGCGGCTATTCCCGAACGTGAAGACCCCCGAGATGCCCTGTGCGCCCGCGACAACCTGACCCTGAGCCAGCTGCCCGAGAGAGCTCGCGTGGGTACCGGTTCGCCGCGTCGTGCTGCTCAGCTGCTGGCAGCTCGTCCTGATCTGACCATTGTTGATATTCGTGGCAACGTGGGTACCCGACTTGCCCGTGTAGCTGGCTTAGAAAAGTACGGCGTCAATGGGCACGGTATCTACGGCACGAAAACAATGGCTACCGCAACCGGTGACTGCGATGCGGTAATTCTTGCTGCGTCAGGTCTCAAACGCTTGGGGCTTGAAAAGGTCATTACCGAGTATTTGGATCCGCTGACCTTCCTCCCTGCTCCTGGGCAGGGGGCGCTGGCATTAGAGACCCGCAGTCTTGAAATTGCCGCTACCGAATCAGCGGAGCCTTCAGCGCTTGCCACCGCATTGATGGCGCTTGATCATCTGGAAACGCGCATGGCAGTGACCGCCGAACGTGCTCTGTTACGTCGTTTAGAGGCGGGGTGCGCTGCCCCCGTTGGCACCTACGCCCGCGTTGAAGAGGGCATCTTGGTGCTGGACGCAGTTGCCGCCCACCCCGATGGTTCCACCGTGTTACGTCAGAGCGCGTCAGCCGATGAGCTGACCGTTGAAGTGGCGGAATTGCTGGGCATTCGCTTGGCAGATAACCTGCTAGAAAATGGGGCTGCTGAACTGACGGGGCTTACCCTCTAGGATGCGGGTTATTATCACCCGGACGCCTGACGTCGCCGCCGAACTGATAGAGAGTTTGCGCGGCGGTGCTCAGCGTGCCCATCTGGGGCAGCTGAAGATTGCCTGCGCGCCCATTTACCAGGCAGTAGCCCTGACGAAGAGCTTGTCTGACAGTCACTTAGCAGATGCTCACAACTATCGGTGGGTGACTTTTACCAGTGCCAACGGGGTGAAAGCAGCCGAAGTAGGTGCCCGAATGCTGGCTGGAGACAGCGCAAAGACTGAGACCGGTGCTACCACCGGTGATCTCGCCCGTCTGCTGAGGGGCGTCAAGGTTGCTTGCGTGGGAGCCGCAACCCAAAAAACTCTGGAGCAGTACGGGGTGCGCGTTGATTTTGTGCCCACAGTTGCCGATGCCCTCCATATGGTGGCTGAGTGGCCTGAAAAGGCAGGCACAGGCGGCACAGTCTTGTGTGTGCAGGGTGATCATGCGAGAGACACGTTATCGCGCGGTCTTACCGAACTCGGCTGGCAGGTGGAGAGCGAGACAGTCTACACCATGAGACCCTACCCAGCGCACAATCCTCTGGTGCCGGTGGGCACAACACCTGAGGGCGTAGATCTTCTGAGTCTGGAACAGGCACAGGAACAACTGCACGATACAAACCTTATTATCGCAACAGCACCCTCTTTGTTAAGGGCGCTGGTAGCAGAGGCGGGGAGCAACCTACCGCCTGTAGTCGCCATCGGGGCAACCACCAAGTCAGCCGCCCAAGAACTTGAGCTAACTGTGATCGCAGCCGCCAGCCCACGCGCGTCCGACCTCGCTGATACTGCCCTTGAGCTGCTGACCAGCAATCCGCGGCAGAACCTAACCTAAAATTTTTGTCCATCCTGAAACCAATCCGTCCTGAAACCAAGGAGTATACGCAGTGCAGAATCTTTCATCGACACCGGCACTTAATCTAGTGACCCGCCCGCGCCGTGTACGCACCACTGCGGCGATGCGCAGGCTGTCAGCTCAGACCTCGCTTGAACCGCGCAACCTGATTCAGGTGCTATTTGTGCGTGATGGTATTAGCGAACCTCAGCCGATCGTTTCAATGCCCGGTCAATTTCAGCATACCCTTGAAAGCCTGGTGCCCGAGGTTCAAAAAGCAATCGATGCCGGTATTGCCTGTGTTGATCTTTTTGGCGTTCCTCGCGAAGAAGACAAGGATGAGACCGGTTCGGTTGCATGGGCTGAGGACGGTATTCTCAACCGCGGTCTTCGCGTTCTGCGTGAAAAGTTCGGTGATCAGATTGTGATTATGGCTGATACCTGCCTGGACGAGTTCACCACCCACGGGCACTGCGGCCCGCTGACCCAGGATGAATGGGGTAATGAGGTTGTTGATAATGACCGCGCCGTTGAAGCCTACTGCGCGATGGCTATTTCTCAGGCGAAAGCCGGGGCACATACAGTCAGCCCCTCGGGCATGATGGACGGTCAGGTGGGCGCCATTCGTGATGCCTTGGACGAAGCTGGCTACACCGATGTGTCTATCATGGCGTATTCCGCCAAGTACGCTTCAGCTTTCTTCGGGCCCTTCAGAGACGCGGTGGGATCCACCTTCAAAGGCGACCGTAAGACCTACCAGCAAGACCCCTCCCAGCGTCGTGAAGCTCTTCTTGAAGCTCAGCTCGATATCGAAGAGGGTGCAGACTTTGTGATGGTCAAGCCCGCTATGGCGTATCTTGATATCGTGCGGGAGCTTGCCGAGGTTTCGCCCGTGCCCGTTGCCGCCTACCAGGTGTCGGGGGAGTACGCAATGATCGAGGCTGCCGCTGAGAAAGGTTGGATTGACCGCGAGCGCATTGTCCTGGAGTCTTTGATGGGTATTCGCAGAGCGGGTGCCGACATGATTTTGACCTACTATGCTACTGAGGTTGCTCAGTGGCTGAACCGCTCGGTTCGTTAGACTGTTACGTTGAGTGCGTGAGAAAGAGTGAGAAATGACTATTAATGAAGATTTATTTGCCCGTTCTCGTGCGGTGATTCCCGGTGGCGTGAATTCTCCTGTGCGAGCTTTCAACTCTGTTGGTGGTACTCCTGCTTTCATGGTGGAGGCACAGGGCGCTTACATTACCGATGCTGATGGCCATAACTATGTGGACTTGGTAGGCTCGTGGGGCCCGGCAATTTTGGGTCATAAGGACGCGCGGGTTATCGAGGCGGTTCATGCTGCTGTTGAGCGCGGTTTGTCGTTTGGTGCGTCCACCGAGGCTGAGACGCAGCTGGCGGAGTTAGTGATTGATCGTATCAATGCTGCTCTTCCCGGTGCGATTGAGCAGATTCGTATGGTATCAACCGGTACTGAGGCGACGATGACTGCTGTGCGTTTGGCTCGCGGATACACAGGTCGTGACAAGATTATTAAGTTCTCGGGCTGCTACCACGGTCACGTCGATGCTTTGCTCTCTGAAGCTGGTTCGGGTGTAGCGACCTTGGCGCTGCCGGGCTCTGCTGGTGTTACTGCGGCTACTGCTGCTGACACGATTGTGCTGCCCTATAACGACCTTGAGGCGGTGCGCGCGGCGTTTGAGCGTTACCCCGGTGAGATTGCTGCGGTTATTACTGAGGCTGCGCCCTGCAACATGGGTGTGGTGACCCCTCATGAGGGCTTCAACAAGGGATTGCGCGAACTGACCCAAACCAATGGCGCGTTGATGATTTTTGATGAGGTGCTCACGGGCTTCCGCGTTTCTTCCGCTGGTTACTGGGGTTATGCTGCTCCCACTGATGGCGGTTGGGTACCCGATATTTTCTGTTTCGGTAAGGTGATCGGCGGTGGCATGCCTATTGCTGCTCTTGCTGGTAAGCGCGAAATTATGGAGTATTTGGCTCCCACCGGTCCGGTTTATCAGGCAGGTACCCTCTCGGGTAACCCGATTTCGATGGCGGCAGGTATTGCAACACTCACCGCGGCTGACGCTCAGGTATATGCAACGATTGATGAGCGCTCTCTACAGTTGCAGAAGGCACTGACCGAAGCCTATAACGTTGCCGGGGTGGATTACAGTATTCAAACTGCCGGTAACCTCTTCTCCGTAGCTTTCGGAAGCTCAGAGAAGGACATCCACAACTACGATGACATCAAGGCATCTGAGACTTACCGCTACAACGCTTTCTTCCATTCCATGCTGGAATCAGGTATTTACTTACCGCCAAGTGCTTTTGAAGCGTGGTTCCTTTCAGCTGCTCACGATGACGGCGCTATGGAACGCATCGCTCTGGCTCTGCCTGATGCAGCTGAAGCCGCGGCACAGGCAACCGCCTAAATAAAGCTCGCAGCTAAAAACTCACAGGCTAGGTGTTTATCCGTAAGCAGTGAGCTACCCCGCTGTCTAAAAAATAATTGCCCCGGTGTTTTTCACCGGGGCATTGTTTTTCTACCGCATTCTGTGGCTGACAGCAGTGGTTGATAGTTTTTGGGTGTCTCTGCCGTTGAGTCAGTTGGTAGCCATGAGCAAACGTGCAGCTGGCAAACCTGCCAAAGTCTCTGCGACGTTTCCTTTGCTAAAGTGCGCCGTTGAAAGATAGAACAGCACTCCGGGAACCATTGTCACTATGGCAGGACCAGAAAACGAGACGCGCGAGAGCCTGCGCTGGCAGCAGCGGTGCAATAATTTTAGCCAGCAAACCAGCGGCAAAGACAACCCCAACCTCAACACAACAGCTGACTGACGTACCAACCGTTCATGGTGCATACAGGTAGAACCAGGAGTAATACTGCGGGTAGATTCAGACACAACAATCCTTAGGGGATGAGGGGACTAAGAGAATGATTGATGTACTGAAAGAACGGTGGATCAGGCGCGAATAGGCCATGCCCCGTCAATAGTTGCATCTTTGCCCACACGATCAAAGTAGGCTTGCAAATCAGCAGCCTGAGCCCGTGCCCAGCCAATTTGTGCCTGGTGCAGGGTCGCTGCGTCCTGCTCAATCTCTTCGGGATACTCAAAGCTCATTGCGGTCAACAAGCGTTCAGCAGCAACAGCATCGGCGCTCGAGGTGTGCGCGTCCGCAAGTTCAACACCGTACTCGGCGCTCAAAACCTCAAGCGTGCGCTTGCCCTTTTTAAACTTGTGTACCTGCTTATTAATCACCAGTGGATCAAGCACAGGGTAAGCATTGAGCGGTGGGTAGCCGTGACGTGCCAGCTCGTGGTGCATCACCGAAAAGTCGTAGGCAGCGTTAAAGGCAACAACGGGTACACCGTCAGCAAAAAGACCGCCCAGAGCCATCGCAACCTCGTACACCACCTTCGCAGCGGGCTGACCGTTAGCACGAGCGTACTCGGTGGTAATGCCGTGAACATCAGAAGCCTCGGTGGGAATCTCAACGCCGGGGTCAGCCAACCACTCACCCTTGCGTAATATCTCGCCCTCAGCATCTACCAGAATGAGTGATGCCGTCACAATGCGAGCGGTGCGAACATCAATACCGGTGGTTTCAAGATCGAAAGTAGCCCGAGGGCTTTCAGTCCATGAAGTCATACCTTTAAGGGTACACTCATCAGCCTTCACCGAAAGACCCTCGCACCCGATACCGGCTACAGGGTGCCAGTGCTAGAGTCTGAAGAGTAATGGCAGGGTAACCAACGATCAGAAAGTGTGCATCATGGCTCGAAACTTTGGATCCCGTGGGGGAGCGCAAGGCTACCTCAAGCAGGCTCTGAATATTGGTATGAAGATTGCTTCACAGCAAAGCCGCGGACGCTCGGGTACATTCTCCACCCTATCGCGGGCAGTGCGGTTGGCGCAGTCTGCGGGTTTGCTCGATGGCAAACGTCGCGGGCAGGGCAATCATAACAATAGGCGTGGTGTACATTACGAGCAGTCGCACCAATCGCCCTACGATCGCCCCTTCAAGGATTACCGCGGTGGGTCAGGGTACGACGCTTCTGGTACTCATACGCGCGGCACATCATCTCAATCAGCATCCCAGTACGCAGCTGCGCAGCTTACCCGTCACTTACCGGCAATTCTGCGAGGCATGAAGAAAAAATAATTTTTTCAAGCGGTGGGCGAATATCGCCCTAAAATGTCAGTCACCTCTGCAAGAATAATGGCATGGATACTTTGGGGCAGACACACACTGGCACTACCACCGATTTTCTGGCGCAGATAACCGGCGGTCGCGCCGGCGTTTTGGTGGGGGCACCTGGTACCGGTAAGACCTACCGTCTGCTCGAACTGGCTACCGAATTTATGGCTGCTGGTAGTGATCCTGCGCGTCTGCTAGTGCTCACTCCCTCGCGTACCAGCGCCACCCGCTTTCGCGATGCGCTGACCAAACGCATCAACACGACTTTTTCTGCTGCCCCCACGAGAGCATGGCAGGCATACGCCTACGACATTCTGCGTAGAGCCCATGCGGCTGAGCTTCTCCCCGGTCTAGACTTTGCGCCCAAACTGCTTTCGGGGCCCGAACAAGATGTGATGATTAAAGAGCTCTTGGAAGGGCATCGTCGTTTTCTCACAGGGCCCCGCTGGCCCGATGAATTGGGGGAAGCTATTGCTACCCGCGGTTTTCGCCATGAGGTTCGCGACTTCTTTGACCGACTAGCAGAGTACAACCTTGACCCGCAGACCGTTGCCCAGTGGGGTGAGCGCACCGGCACACCTGAGTGGGTGGCTGCAGCCCAGCTGTACACCGAGTACCAGCAGGTGCGGCGACTGCGCGCCCCCAACGCTTTTGACCCCTCAGCGCTGATTCACGAAGCTGTGCGGGTACTGATGAAGAACCCCGACTTTCTGGCTGCCGAACGTACTCGGTTTGACCTGGTGCTGGTGGACGATCTGCAAGAGGCAAGCCCCTCAATCTACCGTCTGCTGGCGGTACTCACCGGAACCAACCTGGCATACCTACTGCAGGGGCATAAGATAGCCTCAGGCGATGACCCGTTGGTCAATGCCTGCGCCCTAGCACCCACCGCGGTGCTGAGCCTGTGTACCGATACCGTAGTGCAGGGCTTTCGCGGTGCCCGCCCCGATTACGTGGGCAAGATCCGCGACATGTACGAAGACCTCGTCATTGAGACGCTGGAGACCTCCTACCGTATGCCAGAGGATATCGCTTCAGCCTGGGTAGCTGTTGCCGAACGCATCCCGCATGCGCCGGCGGGGTTGAGCAGCCCTCGCGTCCTCGCGTCCACCCCCGAAACCGAATACGTTGAACAGGCACTGCCGCCACTGGGCGACGACCATCAGCTGTTAGACCCCGAAAAATCGGCGGGCAATGATGCAGCTCTTGAAACATTCACCGTTGATACCCCTCAGCTGGAGGGGGCACTGCTTGCCCAGATGATTCTTGAAGATCGTCTGCACCGCGGCAGAAGCTACAGCCGCAGTGTAGTGATTGTGCGTAACGGGGCTGAAGTGCAACGTATCAAGCGTATTCTGGAGGCTCAAGGCATTCCTGTGGCTACCTCAGCTGCTGAAACTCCGGTGCGTGATGAACCTGCCGTCCGACCCTTTCTTGATGCTTTACGTTTGGTTATTCAGGCAAGCACTTCGCAGACAAGTGTCGAGCTAGAACCTGTCGAAACAGAATCTGCAGAGGGGGAGCAGCCCGACGAAGAGACAGCGGCAACCGGTGCTGCCCTGGATCTCGGTTTCGAAAGCGCCGTTGCCCTGCTCAGCTCCCGTTTGGGTGGTGCATCGGCAATGGATATTCGCAGTCTGCGTCAGGTTTTACGCGGTGCTGAGTTGCGTGCCGGTGGCACCCGCTCATCGGAGACCCTGCTCGTAGAGGCACTGCTTGACCCTGAGCTTTTACCGGGCGGACGCGAAGGAATCGCTGCCCGCCGCGTGGCACGTGTTCTGCAGTCAGGCAGCCGCGCGCTAGAAGAGCCGGGGGCTACCGCTGAAACAGTGCTCTGGGCACTGTGGGAGGCATCGGGGCTGGCTGATATCTGGCATAAGGCGTCAGCTACTGATGACACCACCGGCATAAGAGCCCACCGTGATCTTGACGCCATCATTGGTCTCTTTGAAGCTGCCAGCCGCTACGTGGATCAGATGCCCGGAGCAACCGCCGCTCAATTTTTGGATTACATCGACTCTCAAGATCTGCCGATGGATACTCTAGCTGCAAGGGTGCAAACCATTGAAGCAGTGGAGATCTTAACCCCGGCAACCGCTGCCGGGCGCAGCTGGGATATCGTGTACGTCAGCGGTCTACAAGAGGGTGTTTGGCCGAACACTACGGTGCGAGGCACGCTCCTTCGCACCCAAGAACTCATTGACACCGTGGAATACGGCCCCGACATTGCCCGCACTATGACTTATACCCAGCGCGTTCGAGACACCAGAGCTGATGAGCTACGGATGTTCTCCGCCGCTATTTCTCGTGCCTCACAGCGCTTGATCTGTACCGCCGCGTCCACCAATGACTTTTTACCCTCAGAGCTTTTAGACATCGTAGCTCCCACCCAGCACCGCGAAAATGTAGAGGTACGTAGACCAATGACCCTGCGTGCGCTGGTGGCAGAACTACGCCAGTACGTAGCTGATCAGGACGCTGACCCTGTGCGCGCCCACCACGCCGCGGCGCTGCTTCACCGGCTCAAAGACAAGGAACAGACCAATAACTTTGAGGTGCCCGGTGCTCGCCCCGATAGCTGGTGGGGTCTGCTGCCGCTCTCCTCTGGGGGTACAGCCCGGCCCGCCGAGGAGCCGGTGCGTATTTCTCCTTCGTTGGTAGAGACAATTCATACCTCCCCGCTGGATTGGTTTGTGCAAGCAGCCCGTGCAGAGGCACTCACCGATGTCTCGCGTTCAATCGGCTCCCTGATACACGCTATTGCCGAAGAAATGCCAGAAGCCTCCGAAGCTGATCTGCTCACTGAACTGCGCCAGCGCTTTACCACCCTCAACCTGCCTGACACCTGGGAGACCGACAAACTCTTTGAACGCGCCCAAGAAATGATGAGCAAGTTTGCCACCTACGTGAGCGAACTACCCTCTACCGGGCGCTCCCTGGTGGGCATTGAAGGCAGCTTCAGCGTTTTCGTACCAGGCCCCGCTAAAGACGCGATACTTTCCGGACGTGCAGACCGGCTAGAGATTGATCAGGCAGGTAAGTACGTCATCATCGACCTGAAAACCAGCAAAGCTAAGCCCAGCAAAAGCGATCTTGAAAAACACCCGCAGCTTGCCAGCTATCAGGTTGCCCTTGAAGCCGGCGCAGGGGAACAGATGGTCGCTGAACTTCAAAACTCCGCCGATTCGCCGCGTCCGCCTGCACAGGACACAACGGAGACCGCCCTGCCCCACCTTATGAATTTGCAAGAACTCTCCGGTGGCGCCTGGCTTATCCAGCTAGGCGACGGCACCAAAAAACTCAGCCAACAGGAACAACCCCCGCTGACCACCGAAGACGCCTGGGCTGTAGAACTTATCAACCGAGCCGCCGAACTCATTTCACTCGATACTTTCCAAGCCCGCCACGGAACAGGATCAGCCTACACCCACGGTTGTAAACTGCCCGAAATCTGCCCCCTGTGCGCTCGCGGGCGCCAGATTACCCAGAGCTAACGTAAAGGTTTCTGACACAGATGACTGACCACAAACTACTGACTTCTTTTGAAATTGCCGATGCTCTGGGAAAACACCGTCCCACTGATGAGCAGTCTAAAATTATTGAGCTGGGGCTGGTGCCCCGGCTGGTGGTTGCCGGTGCAGGCTCTGGCAAGACAGCAACGATGGTTGATCGCGTGGTCTGGCTGGTTGCCAACGGTTTTGTGCGCGCCGACGAGGTTTTGGGCGTGACCTTCACCCGTAAAGCAGCCGGTGAACTGCGCGAGCGCATGAGAAACGGCATCGAAACTCTGCGCGTTCAGGGGCTGTACACTCCCGAACCCGGCGACGAGGGTATATCCACCGATCCGGTGGTCAGTACCTACCATTCCTACGCTCATACCCTGGTACAGAACTACGGTCTTCGTTTGGGTGTTGAGCAGGACGCGCAGATGCTGGGGCAAACGCAGGCGTGGCAGCTGGTTGCCCAACTCGTGGAGTATTACGAGGGAGAGCTGCCGTCAAAAGGCATGTCGAAGGCAAGTCTAATTGGTGCTGTGGTTCAGCTTGCTGGTGACTGCGCTGAGCACCTGGTACCTCTTGAAAAGGTACAAGAGTACTGCTTGAACCAGTACTATGCGCTGACGAATCTGGGTAAGCCCGGTGCTGTCACCAACCGCAACAAGCTTGCCGAGAACATTCATGCGCGTGTTATTGTTGCTGAGCTTGTGCAACGCTATATTCGTCTCAAGCAGTCGATGCAGGTGCTTGATTACGGTGATCTTATTGCTCATGCGGCGCGTATTGCGGCAACCGTGCCTCAAGCGGCTGAGTCTGAACGCGCCCGTTTTAAAGTGGTGCTTCTTGATGAGTTCCAAGATACCTCTCACGCCCAGATGCGCCTGTTCTCTGATCTCTTTGGGGGTACCCAGCGAGCCATTGACGCTAAGGTGCGCGAACCTCACCCGGTCATGGCTGTGGGCGATCCCAAGCAGTCGATCTATGGGTTCCGCGGGGCGTCTGCCGGGCAGCTCTTTAGCTTCTACGAGTACTTTCCCACTGAAGATCCCACCCCCAGCTTTCTCTCGACCGCTTGGCGTAATGATACCGCTATACTCGATGCAGCCAACACGGTTGCCGCGCCCTTAGCCCAGCAGCCCGAGTGGGCGCGCTCGTCCTCAGAAGTAACCCTGCCCGATTTACAACCGCGGCCCAAGGCAGGTCAGGGCAGTGTTTTAGCGGGTGCTTACGAGACAGAGGAACAAGAGGCAGCAGCTATCGCCGGGTTGATTGCTGAGCGACGCGCGCAGGCGGGGGACCAACCGGTACCCACAATGGCGGTGCTGACCCGCACCAAAAACAGCATGGAACCCCTGCGCGTAGCCTTTGACGCTGCTGAGATTCCCTACCAGGTAGTGGGTTTGGGTGGGCTGCTTGATACTCCCGAGGTTGTTGATCTCACCAGCATCATGCACGTGCTCTCAGACCCCGGACGCTCGGACGCCCTGATGCGGATTCTCACGGGTGCGCGCTGGCGCATCGGTGTTGATGATTTACTAGCGCTGGCAGAGTGGTCAAAGTTTCTTGAAAAACGCCGTGAGATTTTAGTTCGTGAAGGTATTGAACTTGAGTTGAGCGGTATGCAAGAGGGGCTGGACGTTGAGCAGCTGCTCAGCATAGCCACTCAGTCGGCTGCAAGCGCCCAGGAACTCATCGCTCAGCACAGCCAGGCGCGTACGCCAGCCGCTCTCGAAGAGAAAACACGTCAGGCGGCTAAAGCACGCTGGAACCAGGTGAAAGCTGCCGCTGAATCTGATATCGTCGATAACTCTTCGCTGATTGAAGCCCTTGAGAATCTGCCAGATCAGAACTGGGCGTCACCTCTTACGGGGCGTTCTTTTACCAAAACCGGTTACTTGCGACTGCAACGTATAGCTTATGAGCTTGATTATCTGCGTCAGTTTATGGCTGATGATCTGGTGACGCTGATGCATCGCATTGAAGAGACCACTCTCATGGATATCGAAATTGCGGCGAAAAGTCAGGTTAACGCTTTGACAGCTCGCCGTCATCTCGACGCTTTCCATGAGGCAGCTCAGACGTATCTGGCAAGCTCGCCACGTATCAACGCCACCTTGCTTGCTGGTCGTGACGGTGTGATTGAGAGCGAGGACGCTACCGGTGAGGTTCGTTTTTCTCTGAATGCTTCGTCAGCCTCGGCAACGGGTGTTGCTGGATTTTTGGCGTGGTGCGAGCAGGCTGCTAAACACGAGAACGGTCTATCTGTTTCGGGGGAGGAGCCGCGTCGTGATGTGGTGCAGATTCTGACGGTTCACGCAGCTAAAGGCTTGGAGTGGGACCACGTGTATGTTCCGGCGTTGAGCTCTGGTAATTTTCCGTCGGGTAAAGACAATCGGTGGACGCAAAACGCTGAGACGCTGCCCTGGGCGTTGAGGGGCGATGCTCAGTATCTGCCTCCTTTTAATCCTGAGACCGCAGAAAACCTTAAAGAGTTCAATGATGATCTTGAGCTTTTTAAGGAACTGGGGCAGGAGTATTCTCTGGCTGAAGAGCGCCGTTTGGCGTATGTTGCCTTCACCCGTGCGCGGTCTTTGCTGGTGCTCACCTACTCCCACTGGCTGGGGAGTAAGAACCAGCCGGGGCGTATCTCGCCGTTCTTGCGTGATTTAGTTGACTTGGATGCCCGTGGTCGTGCTCTGTACTTCCGCCACCTGCAACAACTCGAAGCTGTGCCTTACGATTTAATGGACGCTGAGCTCTTGCCCGAGGGCATTGACGGGGTCGATTTATTGAGCGCAGCGCAAGAAGCTGAAAAGGCTGGGGAAGCTCAGGTGCCTCTTGAGGTGCTGAATACGGTTGCCCACCATCAGACCTTGGGTGAGAACCCCCTGCAAGCAGCGGTGGTGACGGCGCTGTGGCCTTTTGACCCGCTGGAGGGCCCGCAGGTTCGCAGGTGGGCTTCTGCGCAGGAGCTTGACCGTGCCAGTGCTGAAGCAGCGCTGAGGGATGAACAGCCCGAACACGGTGACCCGGCTGCTGAATCGCAGAGCCTGACGGAGCTTTTCTTGAGTTCGCGCCGCGCCCGATTAAATCGAGCCGCCCACAATGTTTTCAGGGGTGGTCTTGAAGAGGGGGAGCCAACCCCTGATGCTTCAGATAGTTTGGAACAGCGTACTTACGCTCAATCTGCTGAGACTGCTCGCCACTGGCAGGAAGAGACAGAGCTGCTGCTGAGTATTCTGAACGCCCCAGCAATCGAGAAGAAAACCGAGCTACCCGAGCACCTAAGCGCGTCCCAGCTGGTTGCTCTGAGCGATAATCCGGTGCAGGTGATGGAGCAGTTCCGCAGGCCTATGCCGATGCGTCCGACGATTGCTGCGCGTCAGGGCACAGCTTTTCACTCCTGGATTGAGGACTACTACGATCAGCAGTCCGTTCTTGATTTCGAGGAGGATTTCGCTGACGATGAGGTTGAAGAAACTCTGAATATGGATCAACTGCGGCAGAACTTTAAGAGCTCCCGGTGGGCTGACCTGCAGCCGTGGAAGGTGGAGTATCCCATCGAAACTCCGGTGGACGGCATTTCGGTGCGCGGACGCGTGGACGCGATTTTCAAGCAGGTGGAGCAGGACGGTACCGAGAGCTGGGAGATGGTGGACTGGAAGACCGGGCGGGTGCCGACAAAGCAGGAGCTGGCGCATAAGCAGGTGCAGTTGGCTGTCTACCGGTTGGGTTTTTCGCGTCTCATGCAGGTTCCTTTAGAGAATGTTTCAGCGACCTTCTACTATGTTGCCAGCGGTGAGGAACGTCAGCTTGATATCAAACGGTACCCGGACGCTGCTGCTCTGGAAGCGTTGATTCGTCGGGCACGTAAAGCAGGGCAGAACGCAGGACGGGGTGCAGATCAGAGCGCGAACTAGAACCAGGATCAAAAAGTTTCAGGCTCTACCGGAATGTACCCGGTAGAGCCTAAAAACTAAGAGTGAGTAGCTTCTTATGCCCTGACTGAGCCACCGCTTGAGGCGCCCGGTGCATCGGGGTGCGTGGGCGCGTCCAGCTCTGCTGCGGAGGGAGTATTAAGCGGTTTGCGTTCGGCGGCGCCTGTTGCAGGGTTCCACGTAATGGTGGGATCGTTACCGGGGGCTGACTCGTCCTCAATGAAAGCGGGAAGTTTTTCTTCTTCCACGATTTCTCCGGCTGCTCGTAAATCAGCCTCTAAGCCCTGAAGCATCGATACACCTTCAGTAACCATGGAGTCATCATCGAGTTCAATACCGCGTATCAGCCACTGGGCAAGAGCGAACTCGGCGTAGAGGTTGGCGCGAAGCATGAGGTTGCGATCCGGTGCCTGAGGCATTTGACGTGAGTAGACCTCAAATACTTCGTCGCTGAAACTCTGATCAGAGCAGGCAAGCAACCAGGAGAAATCTATGGCGGGGTCGCCCACGCAGACTTCTGACCAGCCGGTGACTTCGGTAATGTGCTTTTTATTGAGCACTAGGTTGTCTTCGCTTAGATCCCCGTGTACCACACGAGGGCGGAAAGTCCACAGGTTGTCATCGTGAACCATATCTTTCCAGCGTTTGAGCAAGGCACTAGGCACCTTGCCAGTAGCTTCGGCGCGCTCAACATCGCGAATGCGGCGTTCTTGTAAGTCGGTTGCCGAGTAGACCGGTAGGTCTGCTTCATCGATGATGGTTTCTGGCATCACGTGAATAATGGCAATCATTTTGCCCAGCTCTGTGGCGAGGTTTTCGTCTGCGCGGGCGGCATGGCGGGAAAATTCTGCCAACTCATCGATATCGTGGTGGGTGCCGGGAATGTGCGTGTAGATGAAGGTCTGCATACCGTTCAGGGGTACCGTTCCCACGATGGTGGGCACCTCAAAAGGCAGGCGGGCGCGCAAGCCGGCAGAAAAAGACTGCAAGATAACGTGTTCAGCTTCAAGGCGGACACTTGCTTCTGGGTGGCGCGGTGAACGTACCCGCCAACGTTTCTTGGCGGAGTCGATGATGATCGCAGAGTCGAAGTCTGCGGCGTCGTCGGCTGAGGGCAGGGCAGCCACCGGGTAGAGTCCGGGCACCCCTGCAGAAACGATAGCGGCTAGCTGAAGCGGAGTAACAGTCACGTATCTAAGGGTACTAAAGATAGTTATCACATCACACTGGCAGGGAGTTATACCTACCACAAGACGGTAGGGGTTTCACGACCGGCGCAAAATATGGCGGGTGCGTGAAGAGCTCTTCGAGTCAGATGACAGCACGGTATAGCCTAGAGACACCGGTGAAGCCTTTACCAACTACCTACGAAAGAGAGTTGTGACGTGAGTTTTGCGCCCTTAGGGCATATCCCCTTGAGTAGTAGCGGTATGCGTCGTTTTGATGAGATACGCGATCAACCGGGGTTTTTGCCGCATGCTGTTGATGTTTTTGGCGGCGCGCAGCCTGTTGCTGAACTTTATCCTTGGCAGGCGCGTCCTGCTCTGATTGTGGTGCGCGATGCTGAGGTTGCGGTGAGGGTACAAGATAGCAGCACTATTTCCCCCTATCTTTTTGACCCGTCAGAGTGCGACGTGGCAGCTTTGCGCCGTGCTGCGCAGCCGGGACAGCACCGGGCAACTCTGGTGTACATCGGTGAAGTCAGCGATGCAGCTGGGGTTCGACCGGTTCTTGCCCTGATTGCGGAAGAAGCGGATTATCTGTTATCGGCAACGAATGCGTTCTGGGCAGATACGCCGAGCGTGGGGGAGGACGCGGCACTTCACTCTTCGGGAGATGAGACTCTCTCTGCATGGCTGAGTGTTCGTGCCTTTGCCACTTTGGGCTTTGACGAGTTGCCCGAAAACCACAGCGAACGTGCCTGGGGCGCTGTTCTTTCTGCGGCATCAGCGCTTAAAAATTGGCACCGTTCGGCTCAATTTGACCCGGCTTCCGGAGAACCGACCACCGTTCACCGTTCTGGCTGGGCACGTATGAGCGCTTCGGGTAGAGAGCTTTTCCCTCGCACCGATCCTGCGGTGATTACTGCGGTAACGGCTGTCTTTGACGGTGAAGACCATCTCTTGCTGGGTCACGCTAATGCCTGGGAGCCGCGCAGATTCTCTACCTTTGCAGGTTTTGTTGAGGTTGGCGAATCCCTCGAAAACACCGTTGAACGTGAGGTCTTTGAAGAAGCTAACATCGTAGTGGAATCCATGAGCTATCGAGGCTCTCAGCCCTGGCCTTTTCCTCGTTCTTTGATGCTGGGCTACCGGGCGGTGGCGTCAAATCCACAGGACGCGCGCGGTGACGGGGATGAAATCGGTGAGGTGCGCTGGTTTACTCGTTCTGAATTAGTGCAAGCTAAAGCAAACGGATCAGTGATTCTGCCAGGACGCAGCTCTATCTCTCGTAAACTGATTGAAGAGTGGCTCCAAGAAGGAATCGATCCCGCTACTCTCTAGGCTGATGAGAATACCCGCGCCATTAACCCACCGGCGTCCTCTATCTGCTGAGCGCTTATACTCTAGTACCTGCCACCGGTGTGTTCTATCTCTTCTCGCCAAGAAACCTAAGGAGCTACTAGACTAGAGTGCCTGCCGTTTCTTTTCAAAGGGAGTTTTACCTGTGTCGATAACACCGCTTGCGGTTTCCGCTATCACACCCGAAAAGATCTTAGAGGGTCTTGATCCCGAGCAGCGTCGGGTTGCCACTGAACTTGAGGGTCCCATGTGTGTACTTGCAGGTGCGGGCACCGGTAAAACCAGAGCTATCACCCACCGCATTGCCTACGGCATCGCCATCGGCAGGTACGTACCTCAGCGCGTCCTTGCCCTTACCTTCACCAACCGCGCAGCGGATGAAATGCGGGTACGACTGCGTCAACTGGGCGCGGTAGGGGTGCAAACGAGAACCTTTCACGCCGCAGCGCTGCGTCAGGTGCAGTACTTTTGGCCGCAGGCAGTGGGCGGACCACCACCCACTATCGTGCCCCACAAAGCTCAGCTGATTACCGAAGCAGCCAACCGTCTACGGCTGACCACAGACCGCGCGACCGTTCGTGATCTCGCCGCCCAGATTGAGTGGGCGAAGGTGAAAGTTCTCACCCCTGATACCTTGCTACCGCACCTAGAAGGGCGCGCGCTGCCTAATAACATGTCAGCCCTTGATCTGGTGCGACTCTACCGCACCTACGAAGAACTCAAAGACGAACGCCACCTCATTGATTTTGAGGACGTTCTCTTGCTGGCTGTCTCTTTTCTCGAAGATGACGAGACAATCGCAGCGGCTGTGCGCTCGCAGTACCGACACTTTGTGGTGGACGAGTACCAGGACGTTTCGCCCCTGCAGCAGCGCTTGCTGACCGCGTGGTTGGGTAACCGAAATGATCTGTGCGTGGTGGGCGATGCTTCGCAGACCATTTACTCTTTTACCGGGGCAACCAGCAGGTTTCTGACGGAGTTTCGCACCCGCTATGAGAACGCCCAACAGGTCAAACTGGTGCGCGACTACCGCTCAACGCATACGGTAGTTGAGCTGGCAAACACCCTTTTGAATGCCCGTAAAGCGCAGCGAGATTCAACTCCCGGTAGCTGGGCTAAGCCCCTAGAGCTGGTGGCTCAGTGCGGTACAGGCCCTGCTGCTGACTGGATCGAGGCAGCGGATGATGAAGATGAAGCCCACCGTATTGCCCGCGATATCAAAGAACTCATCTCCTACAACAAGGTGCATGCTCGCGATATAGCGGTACTTTTTCGAACTAACGCGCAATCGGCTGCCCTTGAACAGGCTCTGAGCGAACACGGTATTAACTATCAGCTGCGCGGTGCCGAACAGTTTTTTGCCCGTCCTGAGGTTCGCAATGCACTTACCTTATTGCGTAATTCAGCCCAGGCGCAGACAGGGGAGAAGACTCCCAATTTTGTGCGCGATGTGCTGAAATCTTTGGGGTATTCCGATAAAGCCCCGGCATCTTCGGGGGCGGTGCGCGCCAAATGGGAGTCTCTTGCCGCTCTAGTATCAATGGCTGATTCGCTCACTGCGGTGCGAGACAAAGAAATCGAACAGGCACAGTCGAACGGTGCCAGCGAGCTACCCGCCCCGCTGTCTTTGCACGAGTTCGTGGCGCACCTTGCCCAGCGTCTTGCCAACCAGGACGCCCCCTCCATGGACGGCGTCACCCTCGCCTCCCTGCACGCAGCGAAAGGTCTGGAATGGGAAGCGGTCTATCTCTGCGGACTCAATGAGGGGCTCATGCCCATCTCTTTCGCTAAGACCAGCGATGACATCGATGAAGAACGCCGCCTGCTTTATGTTGGTATCACCCGTGCCCGCAAGTACATCACCTTTTCCTGGTCACTGTCACGCACCCCCGGCGGGCGCCCCAACCGTAAGCGTTCCCGCTTTTTGGACGCGCTCGCTCCACAGAGCATTTACTAATCTACTTCTTGAAAGGTTCGACCGTGCCCACTAGATTGCGCGCGTCCGTCCGCAAACCCTCTACCGAGTACCTTCCGGCAACGGACGATCACCCGGAACTTGAGATTGTTCGTTCGCCGCGTCGTACTAAAACGGTCTCAGGATCTTTCACGCCCGAGGGGCGGGTACGGCTTTTAGTGCCGGTGCAGACTACGGACGATGATATTTGGGAGTACCTGGAACACCTTTTGCCGCGCATCATCCGTCAGAAAGAAACCCAGGACGCGCGTAAGCGTACTTTCGTCAGTAACGACTACCTGGTGCAACGGGCACAAAATCTAATTGCGCAGTATCTGCCGGAAGTTGAGCTACCTCAAGAGATCCGATGGGTCACTAACCAATCAACCCGGTGGGGTTCAGCAACCCCCGCAACCTCGCGCATCCGCCTGAGCCACCTGCTGCAGGGGGCACCGGAGTACGTGATTGACTACGTGCTGCACCACGAGCTGTGCCATTTTGTGTACCTGAACCACAGCGCAGCTTTTAGAGGGCTGGAAGCACGTTATCCGCGCACCGCTGAAGCCAGAGCCTTCCTCGAAGGTCTGAGTTTTGGGCAGCAAAAGAACGCATCTGCTCGCTAGATGATAAAGAACCACCCGCTGCATGCCCGACAGAAAATATGCGGGCAAAACAGCGGGTGGTTTCTTCTACAGATAGGTAGCTAGTGAAAGCGTGAACAAACCTTAGGGCTTTTCATCGGGCTTGTTGTTGCCTTCTTCATCGGGGGCATCGTACCCACCGGAGAGCAACTTTTCTAGAGCCGCATCGAAGTCTTCATCGGTGGAGTTGAGGAACTCACTGCGATCCTCAAAAGCCTGAGAATCCTCTAGCTCATCGCTGGTGGGCAGGTTCTCGGGTGCGTTCCAGAGCTGGTCGCGGGCAGCTGCACCGTGCTCAGACTCGTAGCCGCGCCAGAAGTCGGTTGCCTCGCGGAACTTGCGGGGCTGAACCTTGAGACCGAGCAGACCCTGAAAGAGGTGCTGGACGGGGCCACCATCAGCGCGTCGGCGGTTCATTACCTCACTCATGCGGACGGTTGAGGGCAGGTTTTTGGTGGCTTCTTCGGTAACAACGGTTGCCCAGCCATCAATGAGCGCCAGTAAGTTCTCTAAACGGTCGAGAGCAAGTTTTTGATCTTCAGTGTGCTGGGGTTCGAACATCTCGGCACTGAAGGCTTCTTGAATACGTTCGGGATCCATGGAATCGAGATCGATTTCCATTGCCTGTGACTGCATACGTTCAATATCAACGTGAATGCCGCGGGCAAAACGCTGAATGAGTGCCATAATGTCTTCGCGCAGCCAGGGAACGGTCTTGTGCAGACGGACGAGGGCAGCCTCACGCACTGCCAGGTAGAGCATGACTTCTTGGGCTGGAATTTCAAGACCGTTGGTGAACTTCTTGATGGCATCGGGTAGCAGAGCACTACGTCCTGAGACCAGAGGAATACCGATATCGGTGGTGGAAAGAACCTCGGTGGAAAGGTGAGCTACGCCCGAGCCGATCTGCATACCGAACATCATGGAACCCAAGTTTCCCATAATGTTGATGCCACCGAGCATAGACTTCATCTCTTCAGGAATCTGCGATGAGATAGAAGAGTTCATAGCGGCGGTGGTCTCTTCGGCAACGGGCTGGGCAATCTCAGTCCAGGTGTCAAAGGAATTCTCAATCCATTCAGCGCGTGACCACGCCTCGGTGGAATACTCCGGACGCGAGAACTCAACCACAGGATCAAGCCATAAATCAGCCAGCTGTGAGGCGTCTTTAACCGCTGACTTCTGGTTCTCAGTCACAGAAGGATCCTCATTGCTTGCGGCAACCTGACGGGCGTGCTGACGCGCCTGATCCCAGTTCACGCCCTCACCCTGGTTGCTCATCATGGCAGAGAACTGCCCCATGATGTTCGAAAGCATCGCGGGGTCAAGGGGAATACCCATGTTCTTCATATCATCAGCGTTGAAACCGGCACCGCCGTTTTCTGAGAGCTTCTTAAAAAATTCTTCAAAGGGGTCTTGACCGTTGCCAAAAGGATTCTGTGACATACAAGTGTTACCTTTCTAGAGATTAATGCGTGCAGATTACTTTCAAGCCTACAGTTTTTTGCTGGGTATTTGGTGAGTATCGGCGCTCGCTGCTCGCGCGAACTGCGCTCGGTGAGAAGAGTCAGGGTATTCTAAAAGGCATGACTTCATCACCCCGCCGCCGTTTTTTTCGTGCATCGTCAGTATCTTCGGCATCCGCGTCCGCATCGCAGCCCCGGTGGACGTTGGCACGCACTTGTGGGGCAGTAACCGCTATCTTGACGCTGGGGTCTTTTGCCGTGCCAGTGAAGTATGTAACTGAGCAGCCCGGCCCTACCTTCAACACCATCGGTGAATACGAGGGCGCGCAGCTGATTGAGATTGAAGGGCGAGAATCACACCCGGTGACGGGCAATCTTGATATGACTACGGTATCTGTAGCGGGTGGTCCTAATACCAATATCACTGCTCTGTACGCGCTGGCGAATTTCTTTGATGCAAGTTCAACGGTGCTACCGAGCGATCTTATCTACGCTCCGACCGTGACCCACGAAGAAGTGACGGCGCAAAACACCGCGGAGATGACTAACTCTCAGGAGATTGCCCAGGCAGCTGCGCTGAATTATCTGGGGGAGGACGTGAACGAGAAGCTGGTGGTGAACGATTTAGCCCCCGACAGCGCGAGTAAAGGGCTCCTTGAGCCTGGGGACGTTGTTGTTGCGGTGAACGGTCAACGCCTGAATAAATACTCTGAGCTGACCGAGCAGGTACAAGCATCTGAGGGGCAAAAGCTGAGCGTCACCGTTGAGCGCGATGGCAAAGAACGCACCGTTGAGGTGACCCCTCGTTTTGATGAACAGTCACAAAACTACTTGCTGGGACTGATGATTACCCGCACCTACGATTTTCCTTTCACAGTGAACTATGGGCTTGAAGAGGTGGGCGGTCCCAGCGCGGGGCTCATGTTTGCCTTGGGTATTATTGACGAGCTGAACAAAGAAGAGATGACCGGTGGCAAGCACTTTGCCGGCACGGGAACCATTGACTCCGACGGCACTGTTGGCCCTATCGGCGGTGCGCCCCAAAAACTGGTGGGAGCAGCGGACGCCGGTGCCACCGTCTTTTTCCTGCCCCACGACAACTGCGCTGACGTTACCGGGAAAATCCCGGACGGGCTGACCATCATACCCGTCAAAACCCTCGACGATGCAGCCACCGCACTGAAAGATATCGGTGCCGGACGCGCGTCCGCACAGAGCTTCGACGCCTGCCCTGCGCCCTAAACACCAACAGTCACTGACGTAACACCGTTACTCATCGAGCACTATAACTGGCACAATAGAAGGTAAAACTTTATCTGCGGCTCAGCCTGCGGCAAAGCCCCTTCGCAACACCAGAAAACCCGGTGTTGCGCCACCCCCAATCGATGAGGATTCCTAGTGACTACCGGACCATCCCAACCACGGCCCGCCCCATCGGGTAAACGCAAAAACAACACACTGACACTCACACTGATAATCGTTGCAGTGCTCGTCATGGTCTTTGTTTTTGCCACCCAAATTTACACCGAGGTGCTGTGGTACAACCAGCTCGGCTTCTCCAACGTTTTCGTAACAGAGAACCTCACCAAAGCCGCTATTTTCGTACTCGGCACCTTACTCATTGCCCTGCCCCTGTGGGTCTCCCTCCGCTACGCTCTCAAGCACGGCAAAGCACCCCAGAGCGCACCGCGCAGACCCACCACCCCGCGTCCGCGCTTTGACGCCAACGGCAACCCCCTACCACCCCAGCAAGACCCTTTCGCTGACCTGCAGGAGATGTTCAACCAGAACCTCAACCGCTACCGCAAAAACGCAGACAACGCGTCCAAAGCCCTGACCTGGCTCATTCCCCTGGGCGTAGGTGCCTTCGTCGCAACCTCACTGATGACCCACTGGGAAACCGTACTGCTCTTTCTCAACGGAACAGAATTCGGTAGCACCGACCCCGAGTTCGGCAAAGACCTCGGCTTCTACATCTTCACCCTGCCCTTCTTGAACCTGCTAACCAGCATTGCCGGTTCAGCCATTTTGATTGCAGCCATCGGTGGCGCCTTCGCCCACTACCTCTACGGCGGAATCACCGTTCATGACAAAGGCATCGAAACCAGCAAACAGTTCAAGCGCCACGCGGCTCTACTGGTAACCCTCTACCTGCTGGTACGTGGCGCTCGCTACTGGCTGGAGCGTTACACCTCGATTCAGGAGCAATCCGGCAAGTGGGCTGGTGCTATGTATACCGATGTGAACGCGATTATTCCCACCCGCTCAATTTTGGCTGTTGCCGCGGTACTGGTTGCCCTGCTCTTTATCTACGCTCTGGTGCGTAACCAGTGGCGACTGCCTGTTATTGGCACCGCCCTGCTAGTCATCGTCAGCTTGGTTGTGGGTGGAATCTACCCCTGGATTATTCAGCGCTTTCAGGTAACCCCCAACGAACAGGCATACGAGAGCGAGTACATTCAGCGCAACATCGATATGACCCGCGCCGCCTACGGCCTGGATAAAATCGAAGCCAGCGATTATGACGCCACCACTAACGCACCCTCCGGCGCGCTCAAGGGCGAAAGCGAAACCATCTCAAACATCCGTTTGCTTGACCCCAACGTGGTCTCTGACGCTTTCTCACAGTTGCAGCAGTTCCGCCCTTACTACCAGTTCAACGACAACCTTTCGGTGGATCGTTACGAGGTAGACGGTGAAATCCAAGACACCGTCATCGCTGCGCGTGAGCTCAATCCCGCCCAGAACGCGTCCTCATCGTGGTTCAACCAGCATGTGGTCTACACCCACGGTTACGGCGTAATCGCAGCCTACGGTAACCAGGTCGAATCAGATGGTAAGCCCCGCTTCATACAGTCGGGCATCACCGCAACCGGTGAAATCTCTGAAGACTACGAACCCCGTATCTACTTTGGTCAGTCATCACCCAGTTACTCGATTGTGGGTGGCGCTGAGGGGGATGAGGCGCTTGAGCTTGACCGCCCAGCAACCGCCGGTGATGAAAGTTCAGACGCTAAGTACACCTTTGCCGGTAATGGTGGCCCGAACATCGGCAACGCTTTCAACCGCCTGGCATACGCTATCAAGTTCCAATCAACTGATATCTTGCTTTCTGACGGTGTGCGCCCTGAATCTCAGATTCTTTACGACCGCAACCCCTCAGAACGCGTGGAAAAGGTCGCTCCTTACCTGACCGTTGATGGTAACCCCTACCCGGCGATTATTGATGGTCAGGTGCAGTGGATTGTGGACGCCTACACCACCTCTGACCAGTACCCTTACGCTGAGAGCGCGCAGCTATCAGATGCAACTAGCGACTCTGAGACAGCAGCCGGTGTGACCCGCGCTCTGCCGCAGGACGAGGTCAACTACATCCGCAACTCCGTCAAGGCAACCGTGAACGCTTACGACGGTTCGGTGACACTATACGCCTGGGATGAAGAAGACCCGATTTTGCAGGCATGGCAGAAAGTGTTCCCCGGTAACCTTAAGAGCTACAGCGAGATGAGCGCTGAGCTTATGGACCACGTGCGCTACCCGCAGGATCTGTTTAAGGTTCAGCGTGAGATGCTCAACGCCTACCACGTGACTAACTCCGGCAGCCTTTACGCTGGCGATGATGTGTGGTCAACTCCGAAGGACCCGACAGTAAATAACGATCAGCCGCTGCCGCCCTACTACTTGTCTTTGCAGATACCCGGTCAGAAGCAGGCGTCCTTCTCACTCACCACCTCTTTTATTCCTCAGCAGTCTGATTCGAACACCCGTAACGTGATGTACGGCTTCCTCTCAGCGAACGGTGATGCCGGTACCGGCAAGGACGGTGAACGCAGTGAGGATTACGGCAAGCTGACCCTTTTGGAGATGCCTCGATCGTCCGTTGTTCCCGGCCCCGGTCAGGCGCAGAATAACTTCAACTCTGATGCTGATGTATCAACTGAGCTGAACCTGCTGCGTCGCGGTGCTTCGGACGTTATTAACGGTAACCTGCTGACCCTGCCCGTGGGTGGGGGTATCTTGTACGTTCAGCCGGTCTATGTGCAGTCATCGGGCGACTCTGCCTACCCGACCCTGCGTCGCGTGCTAGTGAGCTTCGGTGACAAGGTGGGTTTTGCTCCTACTTTGGAAGAGGCGTTGAACGAGGTCTTCGGCGGTAACTCTGGTGCTGCTGTTGCTGAGGATGCTGGCGTGAATGAATCTGCTGCGGCTCGGGCTGAGTCTGCTGATGCTGAGGAAAGCTCATCTGATGATTCTTCTGCCAGTGCGGTTGATTCCCGTTCATTGAAGGAGGCTCTGACCGATGCCAACCAGGCGATGAAGGATTCAGATGCCGCTATGAAGGCTGGCGACTGGTCAGCTTACGGTGAGGCTCAGGACCGTTTGCAGGAGGCACTCGACCGCGCTGTTGAGGCAGACAGCGGTGTAGGCACTGGCGCAGAAGAGGAAAACTCCGACAACTAGCCGGTAAGTACCCCTAGAAAACAGTTTCCCCGTTTCGCACCTGTCTACCTACCTAACGGTGGGTGGGCAGGGTGCGAGGCGGGGAAACTTTTGTTTAACTCCCTGGTAGTTGAGTGAGGCACCTGCTTATAATTGTGTTTTAGCTCTCAAATGCCAGTTTTGGTTTGCGCCGGTGAAAAAGGGCGTGTAGAGTAAATATCAACGCCGCGGGGTGGAGCAGTTCGGTAGCTCGCCGGGCTCATAACCCGGAGGTCGCAGGTTCAAATCCTGCCCCCGCAACCATTTCATAAGTCGTCCCGATTGGAACAAATCCGATCGGGGCGACTTTTTTCTTGCCCTTTTCGTCCTCTATAAAGCTTGGCATGGGGACGCGCTGGGCGGTGAGTGCTTCGCCTAGCAGCTCAGTGAGGGAGAGCTCTAGAACTCCAGCAATGGTAAGCAGATCCTCAAGACTGAAGGACAGTTTGCCGTTCATTTTTTCTGAGAGGTTACTAGCTGAGAAGCCTGCCTTGGTTGCAAGTTCTCGCTGTGTCATTTCTGCTCGCCCCATAGCGCTCTTGATTTCGCGAGTGATGGCTTGACGAGTGGTGATAGTCTTGGTGGTCATGGCGAAAGTCTATCGTCAATACGATAACACCGCAAGCATAAAACGATGGAAAGTTCTGAAAAAGAGAACATTTATCCTTGATTGATTCTGAAAACAAGAATATAGTTCTTAATTATGGCAGAACACCTGACAATCCAACAGATCGTAGCCCGCAACGTCCGCACCCAAGCCCGCCACAGGAAACTCAAATACAGGGATATAGGTGCAATCCTCGGAAAAAGTAGACCTGTTATCCAAAGCAGGATGTCAGGCAGCGTCGAGTTCAGAATCAGCGAACTCGAAACCCTTGCAACAGAGAGAATCTAGAAGTTATGGACTTCTTCGCAGGAACCACACACCGAGACAACAACACCTGATAACCAAAAATTTTTAAAAAATATCCGTCCCCAGCCCGCCGATTCGGTCATCTCAGTGCATATACATAATGACGGGTTAAAACGCTTAAACTTTGAGCTTTTCAATGACTGCCTCTAAAGGACCCATGTTCATGCAGCAACACCGCCCAGGAAACCCAGCTAGTTGCCTCATCTGCCCCGCTACCCTCAGCCCCTGTTGCTTTCTGCCAGGTGCACACTCGCGAGTACACCGGTCACTGCCCCTTGTGCCTCAAGGAAGCTACCGGTGCTCTGACTGTCGAAAGCCCTGAGACTCCAGCAGATCCTGAAGCTGGTAAAGCCTTCCGTGACCAAATCCGTGCCCGCCGCCTATCTCAGAACCCAGCTGCCTAACCAGGGTAAGAAAAACACTCATGAACCTCCAACAATCCACTCACTCACCTAGCATCATCCGTACCATCGCGACAAACCTCCTAAACCTGTTCTGTCTGTGCTTCACCGCTTTTCTGTGCGTCAGTGTTGGCGGTGCCGTGGCTCTCAAGAACCAACTAGGTGCTTCATCAGTAAACGAAGAAGCCATTGTATACGCCTCTGGTGGCCTGAACCTTTTCTTCATCGTGCTTGCCATCATCTTTGTGCTCAAGACTATCCGTGACCTTTACTGCCGCAAGAAACTAGCCGATTAAGTAGATCACGAGCATAACTCATGATGTGCCTAGCCCGCTCCGACCGTTTCCGCCCTGCCCCTATCACTTAGCCGCACCAGCAGAGCACCACCACCGACTAAAACATCAACCCCAAAGAAAGAAAACAAACATGACCCACACGCAAACAGGAGCTGCCCGCGCCTGGACACCCCAAATGCTCCAAGAATGGCAAAACACCCTCTCCTTGATCCGCTCCCGCCTCACCAGCGATAGCCCTGCCCACGACGCCCACGACGTCCACCAAAACACTTGGCTAGCAGCCCACCAACGCTTGGACTCCTATGACCCCACCAAAGGCCCCTTTGGTCCCTGGATGCGATACGTAGCCCTCACCGAAATCAAAACCTACCGGCGCAAAAAGCTCACCGAAGCCCGCCGCGATGAAGAATACAGCGACATGGCGCATATCGGCATCACCGAGACGCTTACCCTGATCGAAGAAGACATCGCAACCGGCATCATCGAAGAAGACGGCGACTATAACCGCCTGCATCACATCATGGGAATCCTGGCCACGATCATGGAAAACCCCGCCCACCTAGAGCGCACCCTCAAGATCGTTCTAGCCTTTGACGGCAACGTAGCTGCCGCCTCTAGAGCTTTGGGTATCGCCGCGAAGACCTTACGGGATAACCAGGCCAATAACCGTGAGATTGGCCCAAGTTATTCATCGGGCTCTGGATGCTCATGAACGGCTTGCTGCTCAGGGAGGCTCTGAGGCTGTTACTGTTGATGGTTTGCTGGACTGTCTGCCGGGTAAGGAGGCTAACTTGCCTGCTGGCTTTAGTGTGCTGGTTTCGATGATAGCTACCGGAACAGACCTTAATACCGCTGCTGTGGCCGCGCTTGGTGAACAGCTAGGCATCTCTCATTCTCTGAGCCGGGATTACTACAACCAGACTATCAAGATGCTGGCGGTGGCTAAGTTGGTGATTGATAGGGGGGGGCTAGCTGCTTATGGATAAGCAGAGTTATATAAAATGAAACCACATTATTTCATGTGATATGAAACGATGTGGTTTCAATGTGGAGGTGAGATGTCATTCCTTGTTCTGTTCTGCTTTTTCTGTAGGTGGCCGAACCATCCAAAGAAATTTATCAAAGCCACAAATGAGGCAATCCAACTCGCTAGCCCTAGCCATGTGAAGTCAACATCTTCGGGGGCACCAGGTTTCTGGCCGACAGAGATGTTGAACTCTACGCGTAGGTAGTAGAAAAATATGCCTAATGCTATTCCCTTTCCCATGAGAATTAGGCTTTGCTGCCAGAATGGCTGGTCTTCACGTTCTGTATTGAACATAATTATTGATTCAGATCTTTACAACTGAGGACAATATCTCTGTACCCTAATATCCTTCCAAGCAAAAATCCCATTTCCTTGCCATACTTACTGGTCGTGCGATTGGCCCAATCTTCTTCAGCAGTTGACTGGAGAATTTGGGAAATGCCCTGTGCGAGCTCCACCACTCCACCAATTGTTTCTACAAGGGACCAGAACTGCCCGATAGGTGTGCCATGTTTGACCAGTGTTGAAACAACAGCCTTTGCGCAGGCGCTAGCTTTGCCGATATCAATGCCACTTGCAATTGCTCCGCGAGCTAGTGATGGGGAAGTGGCTGCCAGTAAGGCATTTTGTACATCAGGTGAATCAAAGGGTGCTTCTTTGAGATGTTCAGGTAGGTTGTGATATGCGTTGATAACCTTTTGGAGTTCAATGGCAAGCTCTGTTGTCTCGGTATCCAAGCCTTTGGTTAGGGCTTCAGTTCGAATGTCTGCCAGTGATCTGTAGGGAAGATTTGCAGGTGTTGCCTGGCTGGTTGTCTCTGTTGCACTGGTCGAAGTGATTGAAGTGGGTAATGATGTTGTGGTTGCGTGGGCCGCTGGGAGCGTACCTGCCATGAGAGTGAGGCTGGTTGCTGCTACTAGGGATGGTGTGGGGCTAGTCTGGCGTACATGATTTCCTCCAGGAGGTTGGCACGGGACTTCTTTGTGATGTACGTCTTATATTTTAGTAACATCTTTGGGGCGAAACAGGTTCGCTTATCATTTGGGCGGGGGCTTCTATAGTTTTCGTCAAACTCAACTGCATACCGCAGAATCTGTGCGTAGTTTACCGCTCGGCGTACTATAACAACTACATCCACTCCAACATGTGGGGGTTTCCGCCTGCTGCGCGATCTCTAAAATGTTTCTGGTAAAGTCGGGGTGCCCGCAGCCTTATGATCGCGGGGCTTACCTCGGCTTTGACCGTGAGGGTGGACGCTGGTCTATACGGTAAGGTTGATATCACACGTTCATTGGCGAAGGAGTTTTCATGTCTACGATGCAGCAGCCCTTTGACTTTTCGACTCCGCGTGAGCCGCAGGAGTTCCGGATTCCTTCTGAGTATCGTCGCCCTCTGGGGGAGTTGCCCATTGATAAGCGGGGTAAGGGCTGGTACTTGGCGTGTGCCTCTATGGCAGCGATGGTGTTGTCTATTCTGACCCCGATACTGAGCGCCGGTATTCCGGGTATACCTTTGGTACCGCCGCTGGCAGCTATTGTCATGGGCGTTATCGCTCTGAAGCGTTATCAGAAGTATCCCAAGACTTTTCTTGCATCGCGCACTAAGACCTTTGCGATACTGGGTATCGTAGGTGGAATATTCGGGCTCATAATCGGCGCTGTGATTACCGTACTCATCACCTTCTCATAAAACTTCAGTTCTATTTACTAAACCCCGGTGGGGTAGCTACTTCTAGCTATCCCACCGGGGTTTTCTGTGCAAAGAGTGAGTACCTAAAAAATTACTCTTCGTTATCTGCTGCGTCTATACGAGCATCGGTGCCCAGACGTTCCAGAACCGCGTCGTGCAGCAACCCGTTGGATGCTACCGCGTTGCCGCCGAAGGGGCCATCTGCACCGGCAAGGGAGGTAAAGCGTCCGCCTGCTTCTTGAACAATGGGTACCAGTGCCGCCATGTCGTAGAGTGCGAGTTCGGGTTCAGCTGCGATATCAACTGAGCCTTCAGCCACCATGCAGTACGACCAGAAATCCCCGTAGGCACGGGTACGCCAGACCTCATCGGTGAGGTTGAGAAAATCATCGCGTTTGCCCAGCTGTTTCCACCCGGTCATCGAGGAGTAAGAGAAGGATGCATCCGCCAAAGATGAAACCTGCGAAACGTGGAGGCGCTTGGCTGATGAGAGGGAACGTCCGGTGTAGGCACCGATGCCCTCCGCAGCCCACCAGCGGCGTTGCAGGGCGGGTGCAGAGACAACGCCCACTACAGGCTTGCCGTTATCAATAAGGGCAATAAGGGTCGCCCACACGGGCACTCCGCGCACGAAGTTCTTGGTGCCGTCGATGGGGTCAATAACCCACTGACGCGGTGAAGAACCGGTCACGCCGAACTCTTCACCCAGTACAGAGTCGCGGGTGCGCACGCGCGATAGCTGGGAACGAATCAGCCGCTCAGCCTCGCAATCTGCCTCGGTGACGGGAGTAAGGTCTGGTTTGGTTTCAACGGTGAAGTCTTGCGTTTGAAACTTTGAGAGGGTGAGGCGGTCTACGGTGTCAGCGAGAATGTGTGCTAACCGCAGGTCGTCGGTGTAGTTACTGGAGGATTTCATACTGTTGTTTTTCTGATTAGAGGTGCGTGGAGTGAGGGGCTTAGAGGACGACGCCGAGCTCTTTATCGTGATCGCCTCCATCTGCGGCGGCAACCTGGAGAAGCTTTTGGAGAGATTCCAGGCGGGCTGCGCCTGCCTCACCAGCGTGCCCCGCCTTGACATAAGCGATAATGCCGCAGTCCGCGGTACCCGGCGCGTGCTCGCAGCCCTTGGGGCAGTGCGCTGAACCGGGGGAGAGGTCACTGAAAGACGCGACAATGGTTTCAGGTTCAACGTGCGCCAGCCCGAAGGAACGAATACCGGGGGTGTCAATAATCCAGGTGCCTGCGCTTCGATCTGCCGGACGCACCGCTAGGGCTGAGGAGGAGGTGTGGCGGCCTCGTCCGGTGTGGGCATTGACGTGGCTGGTGGCGCGTTCTGCCCCGGTCAGGGCATTGACGAGGGTGGATTTTCCAACCCCGGAGTGCCCCAGAAGCACGGAGACCTTACCTTCTAGTACCTCGCGTACTGCCTCAATGAGGGAATCTTCAAGACCTTGCGCGTCCTCTTCGCTGGGCGCTTTGCCGTCAGAAGATTTCGAGAGCACTATCTGTACGCCGGTGGCGCTGTAGTAGTCCAATAGCTCTTGGGGGTATTTGAGGTCTGTTTTGGTGATGCACAGAATGGGTGTGATGCCAGCGTCGAAAGCTGCGGCGACGGAGCGGTCAATAAAACCGGTGCGGGGCTCGGGGTTTTGCGCGGCCACCACAATGACGAGCTGATTAGCATTAGCTACCACCACACGTTCTACAGGGTCGGTATCGTCAGCGCTGCGTCGCAAGAGGGACGAGCGCTCTTGGAGTTTCACCAAACGCGAAAGGGTGTCAGTGCCTCCCGAGGTGTCACCCACCAGCCCCACGATATCGCCGGGAACAATGGGGGTGCGTCGTAAATCCTTGGCACGTACGGCGGTGACGGTGCGCTCGGTGTCACTGTTCTCGTCGATGACAGCGGTGTATCTGCCGCGGTCAACGGTAATAATGCGCCCCCACTCGGCGTGATCGTAGGTGGGGCGGTCTTTGGTGCGCGGGCGTGAGCCCTTTTTGTTGGGGCGGGCTTTGACCTCGTAGTCATCCCATGAGCGTGCCATTATGCACCCTTCTGCAGTTCAGCGAGCATGTTAGACCACAAACCGGTGAAATTCGGCAGGGTTTTTGAGGTGGTTTCAACGTTTTCGACGATGATTCCTTCGACAGCTAGACCCATCATTGCGGCGGCGGTTGCCATGCGGTGATCGGCGTAGGTGCGTACGGTGCCTGATTTTTGCACGGGGGCTGTAATACGAATACCGTCTTCGGTTTCTTCGCAGGTACCGCCTAATCGGTTAATTTCAGCGGTGAGGGCAGCCAGGCGATCCGTTTCATGTCCGCGTAAGTGGGCGATACCGCGCAGGACGCTGGTGCCTTCGCACAGGGCTGCAAGGGCAGCTACGGTGGGGGCTAGTTCGCCTGCCTCTGAGAGATCAAGATCAAGAGAAACCGTTCGTCGGTAGAGTCCGCCATCGGCGCCGGTAACGGTCAGTGAGTTTTCGCCCTGCTCGACGGTCGCGCCAAAGAGAGGTAGAATACTGCGCCAGTGGTCGCCACCCTGGGTCGTTTCAGCGGGCCAGTGAGGAATCTCCACTGTTCCCCCCGTAATCACAGCGGCACCAATAAAAGGCCCGGCGTTTGAAAGGTCAGGCTCAATGGTTACCTCAAAACCGGGGAATCTTTGTGGTTCAATGCGCCACTGATTCGGTACGGAGTCATCAATTTCAAGGCCCACCGACCGCAAAATCTCAACGGTCATCTCAACGTGGGGCATAGAGGGAATCGGCTTTCCACTGTGCTTGAGCGTCAAACCATGGGCAAAAGAAGCACCGGCTAACAGGAGAGCCGAGACAAACTGAGAAGAACCCGAAGCGTCAATGCTCAACTCCTGCCGCTCCACGCGTCCGAAACCCTCAACGGTAAAAGGCAAAGACCCCGAGCCGCCATCATCAACGCTCACACCCAAAGAACGTAGGGCATCAATCACCGGCAACATCGGGCGAGCATAAGCGTGCTCATCCCCGTCAAAATAAACCTGTGAGTTCACCAGAGCCGCTACCGGAGGAACAAAACGCATGACTGTACCGGCTAAGCCCACGTCCACGCGAACATCCCCCAAAGAAGTGCCCCGCGTCAAGGGAGTGACCCTGAGATCAGGACCAAACGGGGAGCCCGTCTCAACCTCGGTAAAACACGCCCCGAGAGCCTCCAACGCCGCAATCATCAAAGCGGAATCACGAGAATGAAGCGGCGCGTGAATCACCGACTCCGACGACGCAAGGGCAGCTAGCAATAGATACCGGTTAGTCAAAGACTTCGAACCGGGTACCTGAACCCGCGCCCGCCCGCTTGCCTGAGGCATGAAAAGCGCCAACCAGTCACCGGAATCCTGAACCTCGCCAACTGAGCGAGGACTATTTGCTAGGGGCACAGTCAATCCTTGAAAATCGGTAAAAATGTATTCTTCACCATTTTACGGGTGAGCCGGTTAAAGCACGAACGCCCCGCCCCTGCCCTTCACAAATATGAAGAGCAGAGCCAGGACGCTCGCACCCAGTATTTACTTACCGAAGATATCCTCAGCCTTCTCAGCAACATCAGCGGTAATCTTCTCAGACTTCTTCGCAACAGTCTCACCGAACTTGTTAGCGCGCCAAGCCAATGAGGGGTTGCCGTCAGTATCAACCGATGCCAAAGCAATAGCACCCAGCAAAGAACCGTTCTTCACCAAGTTATTGCGGCGAACAGCCTTCTGTTCCTTGGTATCGTGCTCCGCTGCCTTGTGCTCAATGTAAGCGTTCAGCGCACCAGCGCCCAACAACACAGTTGAAGAAATACGGGGCAGCTTACCCAAGGCAAAAAGCACACCGGCACCCACCTGAGCACCAGCCAACGCCTGACCCACCAAACGCTCCTGACCACGCAACACCGCGAGGCTGGGGTTAGTTGAAGCAGCCAAAGAAACAGCCTTCTTCAAGTGAGCGGACGAAGCCGGATCCTTTAAACGGTCAATGCCAGAAATAATAAAGCTAGAAGCCAAAGCAGGACGCGCAAGACGGCGTACGAGGGACATAAAGACACTCCTTAGTGCGTAATGTGATTGAAGAGGTATCGCATCTGAAACCTCACTCCTTACATCATAAACCTACTGGCAGAGCCAAAGGGATACGGCATCACACCCCGCCCAACACCAGAAATGACAATATTTCTTACCCCGACTCATTCATTTACTGAAATAAACAGAGGTGCTCTAGGGTTATACACAATGATTCTTTAACGGCACAGCCATAAGTGCCCACCACCGTCCCTCACCCGAGAACGACACCGGGCACTGTGAAGAAGGAAAACACTATGACCCCACCTGCTGTAGCTAACACTCAGCAAACGGTAGACCCCACCCAAGAGGACGCCGCTGCCCGCAAAGCGCGGTTCGAACGCGACGCCATGCAATATATCGACCAGCTCTACGCAGCAGCACTGCGCATGGCACGCAACCCAGCAGATGCCGAAGACCTGGTGCAAGAAGCGTACATGAAAGCCTTTTCGTCCTTTCACCAGTACACCCCCGGCACCAATCTCAAAGCGTGGCTTTACCGCATCCTCACAAACACTTACATCAACCTCTACCGCAAACGTCAGCGCGAACCTTATCAAGCAAACACTGACACCGTTGAAGACTGGCAACTTGCCCAAGCAAGTCAGCACGACTCCACCGGTCTAAAATCAGCCGAAATGCAGGCACTAGAAAACCTCCCCGACGCCGATGTAAAACAAGCTCTTCAACAAATCCCCGAAGATTTCAGAATGGCTGTCTACTACTCAGACGTCGAAGGATTCTCCTACAAAGAAATTTCAGAAATCATGGGCACTCCCTTAGGCACCGTGATGTCGCGCCTGCACCGCGGACGCAAACTCCTGCGGGACGCGCTCGCTGACTACGCCGTAGAACGCGGCTTCATTTCGACCACCACGCAGAAAGGATAACCACTGCAATGACCGATCTCAACGAGTGCAGCGGCAGCCGCTGCGAACAAGAAGTCAACAAAATTTATGAGTACCTTGATGGGGCAATCAGCAAAGACGATGTCATCACCCTCAAACAGCACCTCACCGCCTGCAGTAACTGCTCCCACGAGTACGATTTAGAGCTGATGATTCGCGACGCCATCAAGCGATCCTGCTGTGAGAAGGCACCCGAAGATCTCAAAGATAAAATCCGGGTGAGTCTTGATGAGATCAGAACTCAAAGCTAGGAAGTCACCCTCCTACCTTTTGCCCACGATGCCCAGTTATCTAATGTGGGTAGCTGGGTGCTGTGTTTTTTATACAAAAAACAGGCTCTGACACTTTTAGTGTCAGAGCCTGCAAAGTATTTCAAGGTACCTTATGCGTTGGGGCGCTTACCGTGGTTTGCGTTGCCCTTACGACGGTCCTTGCGCTTACGACCGCGCTTGCTCATGAGAGCCTCCTTTTACATGGTCGGTAGCAGCAATCATTCTCAAGAAGAATAATGAGCTACCGGTTGTACTGCTGCAACCGGAAAAATGGTCACAGCACTGCCGTCCATTTTCGCACATCTAGCAAGCGAATGCACCTTTGCGTCAGTGCAAGCTACCCCACGTTGAGCGGGGGATAGGCGAGAGGTAGCGAGTTTAGACAGGCTCGGGCAGGTTCAACCAGGAGTACCAACCGCGATGCAGTACCAGCCACGCAATCAAGCCGTAGCCTGACTGACCTGGCTTGCCGTCGTTAGCTGCCAAGTCGTTGCGCCACTGCTCATGGTGCAACAGCGGGTTGAACGTATCAACGTAAACATGGTTACGGCGGGTGACCACGTCAGCATATGCTGCGGAAAGGTCAGCGATACGGCGGTTGCGTTCAGCGTCCAAGGTGGGGGGCGGGCCAACTACTAACACCTTGATATTGCTCTGCGAGGCCATATCAACCATGTTCGCCAGGTTCAGGCGTGAACGCGCGTGAGTAAGACCCAAATCAATATCGAGGGTCGAGGGCGCAATGACCAGACGGTTATCTGCGCCCTGAGCAAAACGACGTGCCGCTTCTTCAAACCAGCGTGCATTCAGGGCTTCACCACCCTCGCCGGGAGCCGCCAGGTTGTAGGCAGCCACAGAGGCTACATTTTGCGGGGTACGTGCCATGACACGTCCGAACCAACCCAGGGCGCGCGGGTCGCCGACGCCTGAAAGCAGTTCATCACCCACCGCTACAATTCGAATGTTTCGCTGATCCACGAGAACCTTTTCTGTTGACTTAAACTCTTTAGACTCTAAAAATCTAAAAACTACTTATACATAAATATAGGCTGTGCAAGGCGGGCTACCCAAACTATCGCGGTTATTTCGTCACCTTACTGTCTCAGCACATTCTTTTACGCCGCAAAATGGGGTCTACGCCATGGAAAATGCGGTGCACAGGTTAGTTGATTAAACCTGTACACCGCATATTCTTTATTTTTAGCGTTCGAAGACCTCAGTCAAGATGTTATCAAGCTCAGCCTGGTGACGCTTACCGGTACCGGCAGCGGGTGAGGCTGACGCCGGGCGCGAAACCAGAGCCATCTTGTACCCAATATGAGGCATGAGATTGACCGCCAAGAAGGGCCACTGACCCTGATTAGCAGGCTCATCCTGAGCCCAAATGACCTCAGCATTGGGGTAGAGAGCAATCTGCTCCTTGATTTCATCTAAGGGCAGCGGGTAGAGCTGCTCTACACGAACAATCGCGGTCTTGGCGTCCTGACGCTTGATGCGCTCACCGTTCAAATCGTAGTAGAGACGACCAGATACAAAGACCAAGCGCTCAACTTCTGACGTGTTCAGGTTGCCCTGATCCTCAATGACGGGCTTGAAGCTGCCCTGAGTGAAGTCCTCAACCGATGACGCTGCTGCCTTCAAACGCAGAAGCTGCTTGGGGGTAATCAGCACCAGCGGCTTGTGCGGACGCGAGTGAGCGTGCTTGCGCAGCAGGTGGAAGTGCGATGCCGGGGTAGAAGGTACCGCTACGGTCATGTTGTTCTCAGCGCACAGCTGCAAGTAGCGTTCCATACGAGCTGACGAGTGGTCAGGGCCCTGACCCTCAAAACCGTGGGGGAGCATTAGAACCAGCGATGAGCGCTGTGCCCACTTCTGCTCTGCTGATGAGATGAACTCGTCAATCACGGTCTGGGCGCCGTTGGCGAAGTCACCGAACTGAGCCTCCCAGATCACCAGTGAGTCGGGGCGCTCTACGGAGTAACCGTACTCAAAGCCCAACACACCGTACTCAGAGAGCAGTGAGTTGTAGATGCTGAACTTACCCTGATCAGCGCTCAGATGCTCCAGCGGATTCCACTGGTTGCCGTTTTCGCGGTCGTGCAGAATCGCGTGACGCTGCACGAAGGTACCGCGCTGAACGTCCTGACCGCTCATACGAACGTCAATACCCTCAAGCAACAGTGAACCGAAGGCGGTGAGCTCACCGAAGCCCCAGTTGATGCCGCCCTTGGTTGACATAGCGGTGCGCTGCTCCAGCAGCTTCTTGAGCTTCTTGTGAATGGTGAAGCCTTCAGGAACATCAGCAAAAGCCTGACCAATGCGCTTGAGCATCTCGGGTGAAATCGAGGTGTTCTTGGGTACGTGTACTGAATCCTCAGACTGCTGGGCAGCCGGACGTTCAATGTTAGCAACAGCCGCCGCATCCGCGGTTACTAGGGGAGCAGAGGACGCCTGAGCCTCGTGAGTCTCAGTGAAGATCTGCTCCAGACGTGACTGGTAGTCCTTGAGCGCGCGCTCTGCTTCGTCCTGAGTGATGTCGCCGCGACCCACCAGAGCCTCGGTGTAGAGCTTACGGGTTGATGACTGAGCCTCAATCTGGGTGTACATGCTGGGTTGGGTCATCGAGGGATCATCCGCCTCATTGTGACCGCGACGGCGGTAGCATACGAGGTCGATGACCGCGTCCTTATTGAAGCGCTGGCGGTACTCGAAAGCGAGACGACCGGCGCGAACAACAGCTTCGGGATCATCTGCGTTGACGTGGAAAACGGGTGCCTGAACTACGCGAGCAACGTCGGTGGAGTAGGTGGAGCTGCGACCGTCTGCGGGGGTGGTGGTAAAGCCAACCTGGTTGTTAACCACGATGTGAACGGTACCGCCCACCTTATAGCCAGCAAGCTGTGACATCTGCAGGGTTTCAAAGACGATGCCCTGACCAGCAAATGCAGCGTCACCGTGAACCAGGATGGGGAGCACGGGGTAATCCTTGGTGCCGGTTGCTGTCAGAACGTCCTGCTTAGCGCGCACAATACCTTCAAGCACAGTGTTGACTGCCTCAAGATGTGAGGGGTTAGCGGCCAGGTACACCTGAGTCTGGTTGCCGTTATCAGAGGTGAATACGCCCTCGGTGCCTAGGTGGTATTTCACGTCGCCGGAGCCGCCGGTGAGGCGGGGATCCAGCTCGCCTTCGAATTCACGGAAAATCTGAGCGTAGGACTTGCCCGCAATGTTTGCCAAAACGTTGAGACGACCGCGGTGCGCCATACCAATAGCAACACCTGAGAGACCGTCATCTGCTGCTTCAGAGATGATGTAGTCCAGCAGTGGAATTAGTGATTCGCCGCCCTCAAGGGAGAAACGTTTCTGACCGAGGTACTTGGTCTGCAAGAAAGTTTCGAAGGCTTCAGCGGCGTTGAGCTTACCCATGACGCGGAACTGCTCTTCGCGGGTGGGCTTATTGTAGACGTGCTCAAGCTGTTCCTGGAACCACTCGCGCTCAGCGGGGGTTTCAATGTGCATGTACTCAACACCCATAGTGCCACAGTAGGCTTCGCGCAGCAGCTCAAGAATGGTCTTGAGAGTTAAGGTATCTTTCTCACCGAAGCCACCGGTGGGCCAGTAGCGATCAAGATCCCAGAGGGTCAAACCGTAGTTTTCTAAACGTAGATCGGGGTGGGAGAGCATCTCATAACCCAGGGGATTGGTCTGGGCGATGAGGTGACCGCGCACGCGGTAAGCGTGAATAAGTTGCTGGATGCGGGCAACCTTGGAGACCTCGATGGAAGGATCGACCTGGTTATCCACTGCCCAGCGAACAGGCTCAAAGGGAATACGCAGGGCGGTGAAGATATCGTCGTAGAAACCGTCGTTACCCAGCAGGTAGTTTTCGATGATCTTGAGGAACTCACCAGAACCTGCACCCTGAATGACGCGGTGGTCATAGGTTGAGGTCAGGGTCAGAATCTTTGAGACACCGGCGTTGGCAATGGTCTTTTCGGACGCGCCGCGGTACTCAGCGGGGTAATCCAGCGCGCCAGCGCCAATGATGGCAGCCTGACC
Organism: Rothia sp. ZJ932; assembly: GCF_016924835.1. Lineage (NCBI taxonomy): Bacteria > Bacillati > Actinomycetota > Actinomycetes > Micrococcales > Micrococcaceae > Rothia > Rothia sp. ZJ932. Next base: position 827,935 of record NZ_CP070480.1, read on the forward strand.
CTTGGAGAGACGGGGCACGGAGTGTACGGTGCCGATGCCGCCGGGGTTGGTCAAAGAAACGGTGGTGCCGCGGAAGTCCTCGATAGTGAGCTTGCCGTCGCGTCCGCGCTTCACAATGTCATCGTATGCTGACCAGAACTCAGCGAAGGAGAGCTCTTCTGCACCCTTGATGTTAGGTACTACCAGGTTACGGCTACCATCGGGGCGGGGCAGGTCAATAGCGAGACCAAAGTTCACGTGTGCAGGCTGAACAGCAGCGGGGCGACCCTTCTCGTCCTCACCGTAAACAACGTTCATAGAGGGGAAGTTTGCTAGCGCACGAATGATGGCGTAACCAATGATGTGAGTGAAGGAAATCTTGCCACCACGGGTACGTGCTAGGTAGGTGTTGATAGCGGTGCGGTTGTCAATGAGAACCTTAGCGGGGACTGCACGCACAGTGGTTGCAGTTGGTACTGACAGGGACTCTTCCATAGTGGAGGCTACCGCCTTGGCAGGACCACGAAGGGTGGAGACGGTATCGACCTTCTCATCGGAGGAATCTGGGGTAACTGCGGTGTTTGACTCTGAGGGGCTCACTGAATCTGCCTTAGGTTGAACGGGTTGTGCTGTGGGAGTTGATGTCTGTTGCGGACGCGCGGGTTCGGCGTCTGTTGCCTCAGTTTTCTTCTCTGAAGCCTGAGATTCCTTCGTCGCTGAAGGGGAGTTTGAGGTGGTGGCGTCGCTGAGCTTTTCCTCAAAGAGCTGCCACCAGGACTCTTCAACGGATGACTTATCTTTTTTATACTTCTCGAACAGTTCGTCAATGAACCATTCGTTGCCAGCAAATTCTTCTGGCCAACTATTCTCTGACTGGTTTGGCACGCAATTCGCCTCTTCCATATCGTTTATTCTGTGCGCAGCGCCCACCGTGCGTTAGTCTTACTGCGCGGTGCGGTAACCCGCGTGCAAGTATTCAGCACAAATGATGGCGTCCTTTATAGATACAGTCTAGTAAGCTTGTAGGCTTATGACGAACACCACGGGTCGCTAAATGTCATAAATGACGATCGCGAAGGTGCGGTCGGTGAGTGGGACTTAGGGGGAAAAAGCTATTAACCACACTCTTGAGAGTCATTTTATGTGGTTTTTGAGGGGAGGTCGGTAAGATTCATGTGGTTTTTAGTGGGGTTTTGCTCTGTGGTTACAGGTTGGCTGTGGGTGGAAAAATTTTATAAAAATTTTAGGTTTTCACCGCGCGAGCACACCTTTGAATTCTTTCGGCAACAACCAAATGTAGCCCATTCCTCATGGTCTTAGCCCCTCACGAGGCAACTTCGCTATGCATACCTCAAGGTATCGTATTTCGCACCTGTTGCTGTAGGCGTCTTACCCTCAACTTCGCTACACTAGAAAACACTATGGACGACCCTTTTAGTTGCCGCCCACCCCAGAACGCCCCCTTGCAGGCAGCGCGTGCTGGACGCTCGGCTCATCTGATCATGAACCCTTGCTCCTTTAATAACTTCGCGGAGGTGACACCTTCGTGGAATGGATTCTCCTCGTTGTAGGTTTGCTGCTGATTCTCGGCACAGGCTTCTTCGTCGCCATGGAATTCGCGCTTGTAGCCCTTGACCAGTCAGCTGTTCAACAAGAAATCGAGAAGGGCGATTATAAAGGTAAAGCTGTTTTACAGTGCCTCAAGACTCTCTCAACCCAGCTTTCTTCGTGTCAGTTGGGCATCACGATTACAACCTTGCTCACCGGTTATACCCTTGATATTGCCTTGCAGTCGATGGCGGTTGGCACCATTTCAAGCTGGGGCTTATCAGAGTCGGTGGCTCGTGTTCTCACCTTAGTCTTCTCTATGGGTCTGGCTACCGCGCTTTCCATGATTATGGGTGAGTTGATTCCCAAGAACATGGCAATCGCCATCTCATACCCGACTGCTCGCGCGCTGGCGCCCTACCATCTTCTTTTCACCAAGATGATGGGCCCTTTGGTGCGCAGTATGAACGGTGCCGCGAATAAGATTCTCAACCTCTTTGGTCTTGAAGCTAAAGAAGAACTTTCGAGCGCACGTACCCCCGAAGAGCTTTCTTCGATGGTGCGTCGTTCAGCTGACCAGGGAACTCTCGATTCAGACACCGCTCGCTTTGTTGATAAAACCCTTTCCTTTGCTGAACTCACCGCAGTGGATGTCATGACATCGCGTCGTCAGATTCAAATGCTTGAAGACACTGCCCCTGTATCAGATGTCATTGAGCTGGCGCGTACCACCGGTCACTCACGTTTTCCTCTCTACCGTGAGGATCAAGATAACGTGGTTGGCGTAGTACACCTCAAGAAGGCTGTGGCTGTTCCCGAAGACATTAGACCCACTCTTGAGGCAGGGGCGCTCATGGAAGACGTACTGCGTGTTCCTGAGACCGTTCACCTTGATTCACTGCTCATGCAACTGCGTGAAGGCGCCTTGCAGCTTGCCATCGTCCTTGACGAGTACGGTGGCACAGCGGGTATGACCACCCTCGAAGATTTGGTAGAAGAAATTGTGGGTGAAGTATCTGATGAACACGACACCGGTAACACCGAAGAACTCGCTCTGAAACTCGGTAGCGGCGACTGGATTTTCTCAGGTTTGCGCCGTCCCGATGAGGTGAATGAATACATCGAACCGCTCACCGTCATGGAAAACCCTGCCTTTGAAACAATGGGCGGTTTTATGATGCATGCCCTCAGACGAGTCCCCGAAGAGGGCGATACCGTACCCGTTGACGGTGGCATCCTGCGCGTTGAAAAGATGGAACAACGACGCGTTGACCGACTGCGTTTCATTCCGCAAGCAACCGAGAATACTGAAATCACTGAGGGGAGCGTGCGCGCATGAACGACTGGTTAGCGCTTTCACTGCTGGTAGTTCTACTGGTGGGCAACGCCTTCTTCGTGGGTGCTGAGTTCGCGATTATGTCAACGCGCCGTTCGCAGATTGAACCGCTGGCGGACGCCGGTAACAAGCGGGCAAAAACAGCCCTTTACGCTATCGAAAACGTTTCTCTGATGCTGGCAACCTGTCAGCTGGGTATTACTGTCTGCTCGCTGTTGATTCTGAACGTTTCAGAACCCGCGCTGAAGCACCTGATGGCGGGTCCGCTTGAAGCTGTTGGTATTCCCTACCAAGTGGTATCAATTCTTAGCTTCGCGGTCGCTCTGATTATAGTGACCTACCTGCACGTGATTTTTGGTGAAATGATCCCCAAGAACGCAGCGGTATCGCTGGCAGCCCAGGGCGTTGCCCTGCTGTTCGCACCTCCGCTGGTACTACTCTCACGCATCTTCAAACCCGTGATTGCCCTCTTGAACTGGATTGCAGATCACACCCTCAAACTCATGAAGATTGAGCCTAAAGCTGAGGTCTCATCGACCTTCACCTTGGACGAGCTACAGAACATTGTGGCTCAATCTACGGCGGAGGGCACTGTGGCTGATGAAACCGGCGTGCTTTCGGGCGCTCTGGAATTTAGCTCAAAAAAGGTAGAAGAAATCATGGTGCCCCGAGAGGCAGTTGTTACCCTTAATTTCCCCTGTACACCCCACGACGTTGAGCGTTCCTGCGCGCAAACCGGTTACTCCCGCTTTGTTCTTCAAGACTCAGCCGATGAAACCTTCATGGGGTACATTCACGTGAAAGACACCCTGAACTTTTCAGGTGATCGCGCCGAGGAGAATATTCCCTGGTCGCGTTTGCGTCCGCTCGCTAGCCTGCGTCCTGAAATGGAAATTGACGAGGCGCTGGCAGTCATGCAGCGTAACCAAGCGCATCTTTCACACGTTGTCTCAAAGACCGGTCAAAGTCTTGGCGTGCTCTTTCTTGAGGACATCTTGGAGCAGCTGGTTGGTGAAATTAAGGACACCACCCAGGATCATATTCGCAGACGTGAAGCGGCAGCCCACCGTGCGCCCTAGATCAAGGTGGTAGTGAGAAAAAGCGAGTAGTGGCGGATTGTTAACAACTTGCGCCGAAGGCTCGGAAGGTTGATGCTTCCGAACCTTCGGTGCTTTAAAACAGGTCGAATCACAGGCGAAATCATAGGTGGACTAATGCGTCACACTGTGGCAGCTGTGGCTTGCGTGATTCCCTCTACGCCTATTAGTCTGAAACTGATAATCATTCTTATATAAAGGAAGGCATGTCATGTCAGTTCAACGTAAACTCTCGCTTCTTTCCCTCGCCACCCTAGCTCTTGCAGGCTGCTCTGCAAACGACGAAAATGCCTCCTCATCACCCGATGAAACGCTCGATATCGTAGCGACTACCGACGTGTACGCGGACGTCGCACGGGCGGTCGTTGGTGATACCGAGGGCGTGGAAGTCACCTCAATCATCGCCTCCACCAGCCAAGACCCCCACTCCTACGAAGCAACGTCTAACGACCGTCTAACGGTCAAGGACGCCGAGGTGGTAGTGCTCAACGGCGGCGGTTACGACACTTTCATGGAAGAGATGGCAGGCACCGATAATACCGAGCAAGCTGTGGTGAACGCGGTTAAGGTCTCAGGTTTCGTCTCTGGCGATGAATACGCAGAGCTGCTCGAAGGTCACCAGCACGGTCACGACCATGCTAAGGAAGAACACAGTCACGACCACGAGGATGAGGCACACAACCACGCCAAGAAAGGGCACCACCACAGCGAGGACGCCCACGACCACCATGACCACGGCTCATTCAACGAGCACGTGTGGTACCACTTCGATACCATGGGCAAGGTAGCGCTTGCGCTTGCTGATCAGCTTGCTCAGGTTGATACCGAGAACGGAAAGACTTACCGCGAAAACGCTGAATCCTTCGTGACAGAGATGAAGCAGCTAGCGGTAAATACCGAAGGCTTGAACCTCAAGGGCAAAAGCTTCGTATCATCAGAACCGGTGCCCAACTACATGCTCACCTCAGCCGGTATGGAAGACAAGACCCCCGCTGACTACGTAGAGGCGGTTGAGGCAGAATCTGATGTAGCTCCCCTCACCTTGCAAGAAATTAAGGACGAGATTACCGACGGCGATATTCACTTGCTCGCCTACAACGAGCAGACCGAAACCAACCAGACCGGTGAAATCCGAGCAGCAGCAGAAAACGCTAACGTCCCCACCGTTTCATTCACCGAAACCCTGCCCGAAGGCAAAAACTATGTAGAGTGGATGAAAGAAAACCTGGACAACCTGAAAAGTGCAGTAGCGTAAATCTATGACGATTATTAGTAAGCCTACCGCCTCCGTTGAAATCAACGGGGGCGGGCTTTCTTTTGGGCAGCGTAAACTGTGGGATGAACTCAACCTGATTATTGAACAGGGGGAGTACTTCGCGGTGCTCGGACCTAACGGCTCCGGCAAATCCACCTTCCTTAAAGTAGTCTTGGGTCTCACACCCATGAGTTCGGGCGTTATCAAGGTGTTGGGACGCCCCGCTCAAGCTGGGCACCCCGGCGTAGGCTATATTCCCCAGCAGAAGACCCTGGGTGGGGTCACCCTGCGTGCCAGAGATCTGGTGGGGTTAGGGCTAGACGGTCATAAGTGGGGCATTCGCCTCAACACCCGCAAGCACCGAGCTCTTGTCGATCAACTACTAGAATCCGTGGGTGCTAGTGACTACGCAAACGTCCCCGTAGGGCTTCTTTCGGGTGGCGAACAGCAGCGCCTGCGCATCGCCCAAGCGCTCGCTAACGACCCTCAGATTGTATTAGCTGATGAGGCATTACTGTCACTGGATTTGCACCATCAATATGCGGTGTCTGAGCTGATTCATCGCTATAACAAAGACCGTGCTGCCACGGTTATTTTCGTCACCCACGAGATTAATCCCATCATTGATCACGTTGATCGCGTGCTGTACCTTGCCAATGGACGCTTCACGGTGGGTGCGGTAGATCAGGTGATGACCAGCGAAGTGCTCAGCGATCTTTACCAAACTCCTGTTGAGGTTATTCGTTCCAACGGGCGCTATATCGTTGTTGGTGGCGACTCCCACACAGAACACTGTTCCACACCTGATATCGCACCGCACGTTCTACCTAAGGGGGCTTCACGATGACAGCGCTGATTCCTGCTGTGGCCCTCCAAGAGCTTTTTTCTCGCGTTTTCGTGTTTGAACGCTACGGTGAGCTTTTAGATTTACTCTCTACCTCTATTTGGGCGGGCGCTGTTCTGGGGCTTATTGGTGGTTTCGCTGGCACCTTCGTGATGATGCGAGATCACTCCTTTGCAGTACACGGCATTGCTGAAATGTCTTTTGCTGGCGCGGCCCTGTTTTTGCTGGTTGGCTACGATGTCGTTACTGGCTCGCTGGTTGGCTCCATTGTTGCCGCGCTGCTGATTGGTGCGTTGGGCGTCCGCCGTTCAGAATCTAACTCCGTTATTGGTGCGCTCATGCCTTTTGGTCTGGGGCTGGGTATTCTTTTTCTGTCGCTGTATCAAGGACGCAGCGCCAACAAGTTCTCTTTGCTGACCGGTCAGATTGTATCGGTAGATGCTTCTCAGCTCACCGAAATGATTCTCGGTGCAGTTATTGTGATTGCTGTGCTACTGGCTGTCTGGCGTCCATTGACCTTCGCTTCGCTTGATCCCGAGGTGGCACGCGCCAAGGGGGTGCCGATGGGTCTGCTCTCCATGATTTTTATGGTGGTGCTGGGCATTGCGGTTGCTCTATCAGTGCAGGTGGTGGGCGCTCTGTTAGTGCTTTCTTTGCTCGTCACCCCTTCGGCAGCGGCACAGCAAATCACCGCGTCCCCTCTGAATGTCCTCATCTTTTCGGTGATATTTGCGGAAATCTCAATAGTGGGCGGCATTATGTTGGCGTTGGCTGGCACTTTACCTATCAGCCCCTACGTTACGTCCATATCGTTCGCGATTTACCTAGTGTGCAGAGTGATCGGTAGGTATAAACGTCGCCATAGCGCATCCGGTAGAGCGCTGCCCGCAGTCTAAAATCACCCCATCAAACAGAGCACCGAGGCGTTGAATGTACCTCGGTGCTCTTGTCTATGAGTCTATGAAAATGTGGAGTGCGCGGGGCAGAGGGCTCGATTTAGCCGTGGGAACACTCGGCGCACAAACCGCTGATTTCAACGGTGTGGTTGATATCAGTAAAACCGAACTTTTCAGCCATGCTGTGAGCCCACTGCTCAACATCGGGTGCCTCAAGCTCAACCGCCTTACCGCAAGAGCGGCACATGAGATGGTGATGATGGTGCTCAGCCTGGCAACGGCGGTAAACAGACTCGCCGTCCTCGGTGCGAATCACATCAACCTCATTATTGGCAGCCATAGATTGCAGGAGCCTGTAAATGGTTGCCAATGATACTGTTTCATTACGTGAGAGCATGAGCTGGTGCAGCTCCTGGGCGCTCATAAAATCGTCAAGGTCAGCCAAAGTAGCCGTCACAATGCGTCGCTGCTTGGTGTTGCGAACTTCAGGCTTAGGCGCTTGTGTCATGGCTCGTGCCTCTTTCGTCAGTAGACTGATGTGGAAAATGTTCAGACAAAACTTTACCGGAAGCTTGAGGTGATTTCTTCGGTAGAAGCGTGCGGGGCGCGTCCGCTCGGCGCGTATTGCCAGGGGTGAAAATCAGGCGCGGGTGAGGTCTTTCTATTAGGCTGGAACTATGAAACTCACTAAATACACCCATTCATGTGTTCGCCTTGAAAATGAGGGCAAGGTACTGGTACTTGATCCCGGTGGCTTTTCTGAGGTTGAGACGGCGCTCGATGGCGCCGATTACATCTTTGTTACCCACGTTCACCCTGATCATTTCGATGTTGAGCGTGTTGCCGCTTTCATCGAGAAGAATAAGCAGGTTCCCGTCTATGCTCCGCAGGCTGTTCTGGACGCGCTGGTCGAGAAGGTTGAGGATGCTCAGGTGTACCTTGCAGACGCTAAAGAAACCATCTTACTGGAGGGCTTTGAACTGAAAACCTTTGGTGGTCAGCACGCGCTCATTCATCCCCTCATTAAGACCATCGACAATGTGGGTGTGTTGGTGAACGATAACGTGTTCCACCCGGGCGACTCTTTCACGGTGCCTCACGGTATCCAATCGAAAACTTTGCTGGCTCCGATTCATGCCCCCTGGAACAAGATGAGCGAGGTCATTGACTTTGTGATTTCCGTGGGTGCCTCCACTGTTTACCCGATTCACGATTCTCTCCTGGCAGATTCGGGGCGCAACTTGATTGAAACCCAGGTAACTAACCTGACCGCTGATTACGGAGTGAGCTACAAACACCTCGATACCGGCGACACTGTAGAACTTTAAAGACCTAGAAACAAAAGGGAGAAGAAAATGTCTACTATTTTCACCAAGATTATTGAGGGTGAGTTGCCCGGACGGTTTGTGTGGAAAGACGATGAAGTTGTTGTCTTTTTGACTATTGAGCCCCTGGCTCATGGGCACGTGCTGGTGGTACCTCGCGCTGAGATTGAGCACTGGGTTGATATGCCCTTAGAGCTTTCAGCCCGCGTTTTTGAGGTCGCTCACACCGTAGGCAAGGCGATTAATACCGTCTGGCAGCCCGCTAAGGTTGGCGTTGAGATTGTTGGTTTGGATGTACCGCACGTTCATGTGCATGTGTTCCCGGCCAAGAGCATTCAGACCTTCAACTTCGCTCATGCTGAGAAGAACCCCGACGCTGTTGCCATGGATGAATCGGCGCAGAAAATCCGTGACGCCCTGCGCGCAGCGGGCCACGGGGAATTCGTGCCTGAAAGCTAAGCCCTAGCCAGTAAAGCATCATATTAACAGGAAGAAGGCGGTCTTACAAGAGACCGCCTTCTTCTTGCTTCTTAGGGAGTTTTTGCTGAACGAGCAGCGCTAACTATGTTCAGTGCTACTACTTATTTAGTGCCTCTACCGCCTCTCGCAGCGCTTTGCCAATGCGCTTTTCAGAAACGGTGTAGGCGGTGCCCAAGTCTTGGGCGAAGAAGCTAACGCGCAGCTCTTCGATCATCCACTCCACACGTTCCATCTCGCGTGAGGGAACAGTACCCGCAGGGAGCTTTTTGACCGCGGTATCGTAAGCGTCTTCGAGGTCTTGCACTGCCAGCATCAGCTGGTTATCCCGGTTGATTTGAGCACCCACCAGCTTGTTAATGCGAATCTGCATAGCTTTGAGGTAGCGCGGCAGATGCACTAACTGGTCGTAACCGGTCTTGGCAACAAAACCGGGGTAGATGAGGTGCTCCAACTGAGCCTTGATGTCACTGATTGCGTGAATGACCGCCATCGACGAAGACTTTTTGATGAGCTTACGTACCGTTGCCGCCTCAGAAAGAATTTCAGCAACGAGCTTGGTGACCTCAAAAACAGTGTCAATCAATTCTGCCCGAACAGCGTTGAACAGTTGCTCAAACTCTGCCTTCTCAAAGATAGGCGTGTGTGGGGTGAGCTTATCAACGGCAGCAACCGTACAGTCAGTAATAAGCTGATCGATTGAACCGTGGGGGTTCTGCGTGAAGACGATTTTCTCTTTATTGTTTAGGTGATCGCTGACATAGCGCACGGGGGAAGGTACCTGCAACTGTAAGAGGCGAATGACGCCTGCTCGCTGGGCGCGCAGCTGCTCCGTTTCGTGGGGGAAAATCCTTACACCCACGCTACTGCCTTCATCCACCAGGGCGGGGTAGCCTGCCACCGTTTGTGTTGCGATGGATCGCTCAATTTTGCGCGGTAGATCGGGCGTTGGCCACTCGGTGAGACCGCTGCGTTCAACGCTCTGGGCTGAACCTGCTTGGTTTTTGCCTGCACGGCAGCTAGCATCCATTCTCGGTGAGGGGGCGGACGCGCGTCCGCCCGTCGCTTTACCCTGGGCAGGTTGAGCGGGGGCACCACTCAACATTGCTGCCAAAGCATCGGGGGAAGCACCCAAAGAAGCCGCTAATGCCGAGCGAATCTCGGTGTGTAGCCTGCTCTGAAGCTCCTTGAGATCCTTACCTTCACCCAGAATCTTGTTCTGGGGATTGCGCACCTGAAAAGTGAAACGCAAATGCGGGGGCACAGCGTCCCACTCGAAAATATCAGGGTCAACCACGTGCCCGCGCAGACGGCGCAATACCAAGGCAAGTGCCTCTTCGAGGGATGACTCAGTCGGTGAGAACTCCTCATTGAGCAGGGCAACCGCTTGGCGCGCTACGTCCGGGGCAGGCACAAAGTTCTTGCGCTGCTGCTTAGGCATAGACTTAATGAGCGCCGTGACCAGCTCTTCACGCAGACCGGGAATCAGCCATTTGAAAGGAGCGGGCTCCAACTGGTTAAGAAAGAGAACCGGCACCTGCACCGCGATACCATCGGTCTGGGCATCGTGGGAACGTACCCCGCCAACTGCCACCGCAGGGGCGTATTCGTAGCGTAAATCCAGCACCAGCTCACCGCCACTGCCCTGAGCAACCCAGGTACGCGGGAACGCCGACTCATCGTAATCGGCAGCCTCTTCATCAATCAGATTTTCCGGGCTGAAGTCTAACAAGTGTTCGTTGCGTGTGCGCTCTTCCTTCCACCACTTATCAAAGTGGCGTTCAGAAACAACACCAGCGGGAACTCGTGCGTCGTAGAAATCAAAGAGGATTTGATCGTCCACCCGCAAATCGCGGCGACGCAAACGAGCTTCAAGCTCTTCAACGGCCGCTAGGGCTTTCTGATTGCGCTTGAAGAAATGATGACGGGTATTCCAATCGCCCTCCACTAGAGCAGAGCGAATGAACATCTCACGCGAAAGCACCGGGTCAATACGCCAGTACTGCACGCGACGATCAGCAATAATCGGCACCCCGTGCAGGGTTACCTTCTCATACGCCATCACAGCGCCCAGCTTGGACGACCAGTGTGGCTCAGAATAATGACGTTTAACCAGGTGAGAGCCGACTTCTTCAACCCATTCCGGCTTAATATCGGCATTCATACGTGCCCACAGACGAGAAGTTTCTACTAACTCAGCAGACACAATCCAATCGGGGCGTTTCTTGAACAGAGCAGACCCCGGGAATATCGCAAAACGGGTACCGCGGGCACCTAAATACTCATTCGGGTTGCGCTCATCTTTCAAACCGATATGCGAGAGCAAACCAGCCAACAGCGATTTATGCAGAGCTTCTTCGTGGGCAGCAGGGTCAATATCGCGCCCGCTGGACACTGAAATGCCAGCCGAACGACCCATCTCACGCAACTGGGCAAAAAGATCCTGCCACTCGCGCACCCTCAGAAAGTTAATGAACTCCCTGTGACACATCTTTCTCAACTGGCTGGAGGAAAGCTCCTCCTGCTTCTCATTCAAAAAGCCCCACAGCAACAAGAAACTCAAAAAGTCTGAGGTTTCATCGGCATACCGCTTGTGCATGGCATCTGCCTCACCGCGCTTCTCCGACGGACGCTCGCGCGGATCCTGAATAGTCAACGCAGCTGCAAGCACCATCATTTCTTTGGCGCACCCGCGCTGATTAGCCTCAACAATCATGCGCGCCAAACGCGGGTCAACAGGTAAAGCCGCCATCGCGCGTCCGGCAGCAGTGAGAGGGGAAGACGCGCCGCGGCGGCCCCTGGACGCTGACTTCTGGGCGTCTTTGAGAGCGCCCAGCTCACGCAAAAGATTCACACCGTCATTGATCGCGCGTTTTTCGGGCGGCTCCACGAAGGGGAACTTCTCAATATCACCGGGGGAGCGCACCACACCAATAGCCGTCATCTGCAAAATAACCGCAGCTAGATTGGTACGCAGAATCTCGGGATCGGTAAACTCCGGGCGAGAAACGAAATCCTCTTCAGAATAAAGACGAATCGCGATACCGTCACTGGTACGTCCCGCTCGACCAGAACGCTGGTTGGCGCTCGCCTGTGAAATGCGTTCAATGGGTAGACGCTGAACCTTGGTGCGGGCAGAGTAGCGTGAAATGCGGGCGGTGCCGGTATCAATCACGTACTTAATGCCGGGTACGGTCAGGGAGGTTTCAGCGACGTTGGTTGCCAGTACAATGCGGGGCTTACCTGAGGGGCGGAATACCCGGTGCTGCTCTGCCATTGACAGGCGGGCATAAAGGGGCAAAATCTCATAGCTACCAAAACGGCGCGATGAAGCAACCAAAGAACGCAGAGCGTCCTCAGCATCACGGATTTCGCGTTCACCCGAGAAGAAAATCAGAATGTCGCCGGGTTCTTCTTCTGATAGCTCGCGGACGGCCTCTAAAATACCGTCGATGGGGTCGCGGTCTTCATCTTCAAGACCATCACCGGCGTCCTCAGCATCTTCACCACCGTCGCCCGTGCACGGGTTGTTCAGGGGCCGGTAGCGAATTTCTACGGGGAAAGTGCGTCCCGACACCTCAATGATGGGCGGCGCATCATCGGGCACCAGCTGCTCGGCGATTTCTTTTTCTTCTGGGCTGAGGCTCTCGTCAACGATTCCTTTACCGGGCACAAAGGACGGCGCGAAGTGGCGGGCAAAGCGTTCGGGGTCAATGGTTGCTGAGGTGATGATGACCTTGAGGTCGGGGCGCTTGGGCAGCAGACGCTTGAGGTACCCCAGAATAAAGTCAATGTTGAGTGAGCGTTCGTGTGCCTCATCGATGATGATAGTGGAGTATTTACGCAACTCGCGGTCATTGGCGATTTCTGCCAGCAGAATACCGTCGGTCATCAGTTTGATGGCTGAGTTCTCTGAGACTTCAGAAGTAAAACGTACCTGGTAGCCCACGGTCTGCCCCAGCTTCTCGCCCAGTTCTTCGGCGATGCGTTCGGCAACGCTGCGGGCGGCTAGACGGCGGGGTTGGGTGTGGCCGATGAGACCTGTTTCGGCAAGACCGAGTTGCAGGCACATTTTGGGAATCTGGGTGGTTTTACCCGAGCCGGTTTCGCCAGCAATAATCACTACCTGATGGTCACGAATTGCCGCCATGATGTCGTTGCGGCGTGCTGAGACGGGCAGCGATTCGGGGTAGCTGATGGCTGCCACATCGAGGGTAACCACCGGGGGAGTGAACTGGCGTTTACTGCCTGAGCGGTTGTTGTTCTGCTGGTTGCGACGTGGTGCTGAGCCTTTACCGCGCTGGGAGCGTTTCTTATTGCGGTTGCCCCGCGGTGAACCCTGAGCGGACGCGCCTGCCTCCGCCTGCTGGGACACTTCGGTTTTTTCGGGCGTGCGGGTGGACGCTGCGTGCATAGCCTGAGCCATAGCGGCAAAAGAAGGCTGAGAAGATGAAGTAGACATACTGGTTACTAGTTTAGTGGGTGTGCAAGACTGAAAAACAATATTCGTAAGAAGAGCCGTGCTGTGGCACCTTACAAGGAGTTTCTCTCATGACCGTTTTTTATCTGAGACCGTGGCGGCTTGAGGATGCCGGTGAGCTTTTCAGGCTCTACCGGGAACATAGCGATCTCCACCGGCAGATGAGGTCTCTGACCGGTGAGGGTGATGCCAGGGTGCTGATTGAAGAGAACTTTATACCGGCTAAAAATCGTAGTGTCTGGTGCGTGGAGCACGCGGGTAACCCGGTGGGGTTGGTGGGCATTAGCTTTGAGGGGCTCTGCGGTGACTCGTATGATCGCGGCTGGGTTTACTACTGGAACGGTGGCACCTTGCGCGGCTTAGGCGTTATGAAACACCTGGTCAAAGCCGTGACGGATTGGGCTCTTGCCTACCCTCACGCGCAGACGCACGCGTCCTTAGAACTGGGTGAATACACCCTAGAAGTCAGCGAGCTACTTGCTGCACCCAGCCCCCGCCTTCGCCGTCTTGAACTGGGGTGCCGCACCAATAACCCGGCATCGGGTGCTATTGCCGTCTTTGCCGGTTTTAGGGGTGAAGGATGCGAGCGCGAAAAATTCGTGGTGGACGGTGAACCGGTAGATGTTATGGTGGCGGGCAGGCTGGCAAGCGATGGAGTAGACGGTGCGCAGTCAGCTTCGTCGATTCACCACATTGAACTATGGACAAGCGATTTCGCGAAGAATCTGCCCGCGTGGGAGGCCCTCTTTGCAGCTCTCGGTTGGCAACAAGAATCGACATGGCAGAACGGAATATCCTTCACAGAACCAACGGCGAATACTTACGTCGTGATTGAGCAGTCACCTGACGTCAGCGGTAGCCATCAGCGCACGCATGCAGGGATGAATCATCTAGCTTTTACCACCTCCCGTGGGCTGGACGATATCTGCTCGTATCTAACGCGCCGGGGATGGTCTGAGCTCTTTGCCGAGACGTACCCTTACGCTGGCGGGCAGGAGCATTGTGCCCTCTATCTTGAGAATGAAGAAGGGTTCGAAGTTGAGATTGTGGGCAGCTGCTAGAGCCTTCGTGCTGGGTACTAGGACACCTTCTTGCACCATTTTGTGACAGATTGTTACGTGCTTTCGCCAGAGTACGGACGTGTGTCCCCCATTCTGTGTAGAAGCTAAGTTACCAACGCGTACCCCTAGGTCAGCACATCGTTACCCGCGGGTAATAGAACGTATGTTACTGGTTAGGAAATATGGTGCTGAGGAGTTATCCACAGGTTGGTAGAAACCCGATTGAATACACCCAGCGCTTTCGCTAGATTCATGGAAGCCAAGTTGCTTAGAACCCAGCTTGGTATGCAACCACGAACTGAACCACATGAACCACTGGAGGAAGGGTAGCCTTGGCTATAGCGACCACTGACAACCGCCAGGGCTACCGCCTCGTCGAAAATGAAGTGCGTGAACTGGTGCGGCGCAGCGGCATTGACCCGCTGACTGATTTTGAGCAAACCAAACGGCTAATCCAGTCTGCACTGGCTGACTACGAGAAGCGCATGATGACAGGTTCACTGCCTTTTATCGATGACTTTGCCGCTGCGGAACGCTGGCTAACCGACGCTATCTGCGGCTTTGGCGAACTACAGCCCTACCTGGATGACCCCACGGTAGAGGAAATCTGGATTAACTCACCCCACGAAGTTTTCATCGCCCGCGCCGGTGAATCTGAGCTAACGGGCTTGAGTCTCACCGATGACCAGGTGCGCTACCTTGTAGAACGCATGCTCAAAAGCTCGGGTCGCCGCCTAGATCTCTCCAGCCCCTTCGTAGATGCTGCATTACCCGATTATCCAAGTCTTGTACGGTGCGGAGAATATCGACAGTTGATCGGCCAAGCCTATCGAGACGAGTAACTACAATTGAGTCTTTTTTCTCGCGCGTACTCCAAGGCAGCTGCTAGGCCGGGGCGACTTGATTTAGCACCTGATAGCTGGTCTGTATAGATTTTTCCACAACCATAACTTTTAAGGACTTGTTGCTGAGCATTTAGCGAGTCCTGTTGATATTGCGTTGAAACTCGCGCGTATCCAATCTTCACACCTTATTCCTCTTCTAGAAGGTTCAGCAGATGGGTTGAGTAGAAAAACGGAAATGCTAGGATCACGCACGCCATGATTGAAAACAGAAAAGTATCGCTCATAATTGTGTTTGATTGCTTGTCTTCCATGCTGAATAGGGGGATAGAGGCGATAAAAGCCAGAGTCACTGCGAAACCTGACTTAATTGCGGTTAGCTGGGTCTTTAAACGCGCTTTAAATTGCGATGGTTCTGCTTTGAGGAAGCGGAAGAGGCGAATGCTAAAGAACAAAATAGCTCCGGTAGGTACGAAGTACAGCAAAAAAATATGGATAAAGCTCCTTTCTCATGTTCCCCCCGAAAGGTGAGATAGGACAAATAGACAAAAAGAAAAACAACACAGATGATAGCGACCAGGGGAGCTAGACACCGATGACGAGACAGAGACATACCACTTCTTTCTATGTGATTGATAAACCAACGTTTTTGACGCACTCACCGAGCAGTACGCAAGAAGACCTTCAACTCCCTGAGAGATGTATCAAAACATTGCGTCAAAATGATTATGCGTCATAACCGGCAAGGTTTACGTTTTTGACGCACATGGCAAGACACGAGCGGTAAAAAACATCAAGAAACTGCTACTTTGAGTAGCACTTGCTTAGTGGAAGGGAACTCTGGCCTGATGTGGTTGACCACCTGCGATCAGCTATCCGCGCCGGTCTTTCGCTCCCTGAGGCTCTCATGCAGTTGCAGTATCGCGGGCCTGAAGTGCTACGTCCTGCCTTTGAAACTTTCGCCCGCGACTACCGTGCCAGCGGTGAATTCGTGCCCTCGCTCAATAGGCTTAAAGAACGTCTAGCTGACCCCACCGCTGACAACATCATTGAGGCTCTCAAAGTTACCCGTGAGGTGGGTGGCACCGATCTCGGGCGGTTGCTGGGCACCTTGAGCGAGTTTTTGCGCGAGAGCGCCCGAACCCGCGCGGAACTTGAAGCCCGCCAGTCGTGGACGGTCAACGCGGCACGTCTTGCTTCTCTTGCTCCCTGGCTGATTCTGTGCCTAATGGCTACCCAGCCCGGAACCGTGCAGGTGTACAACTCTTTTGCTGGGCTCATGGTGATGGTCGGTGGCCTGGTAATTACCGGTATCGCTTACATCTTGATGCTGAAACTCGGTGCCCTGCCCCGCGAAAAGAGGGTGCTGGCATGAACTGGTTAATTGTTATCGGGTGTACCCTGGCTGCGGGTATCTGGCTGGTGTTCCTCAGCGCCAAAGCCGCCCGTTCTATTGATTTTTCCGAACGCATTGCCCCCTATATGCGTAGCTCAGAACTGAAATCGACTCTGCTTGAAGAAACAACCTTCAATAAACAGGGAATTTGGGGTGGTCTTTACCAACTGGCGCTGCCTTTTGTGACGGACGCGCTCAACCGTTTTTCACTGGGTACAGCTAGTGGCGCTGCTCTTGAGAGACGCCTCGAACAGGCTCATGAGGGCAAAACTGTTGCTGATTTTCGTGCCGAACAGATTGTGTGGGCGCTGGCGTCCTTCGCTTTTAGCATCTTTCTCGTGAGCATTGCAGCCTATCAGGGGCGAACCTCACTGGTAGCTGGTGCAGCCCTTTCAATTGCCTGTGGTATCGCTGGTTTCATCGGGCGGGATTGGTGGTTGAGCCAGAGTATTCAGCGCAGGGAAAAACAGATGCTTGCGGAGTTCCCCGCGTTGGCTGAGCTCATGGCGCTATCCGTGACCGCCGGAGAGTCAGCGGTCAACGCTCTCGAACGCGTCTGCCGGGTATCGAACGGTGAGCTTTCCACCGAATTCAAGAAGATTCTCGCGCAAACTCGTTCCGGCGATGGGCTGGTGCCCGCCCTGCAAGATTTTTCTCAACGCACCTCAGTCACTGCACTTTCCCGATTCGTAGATGGCATTGTAGTGGCCGTTGAGCGCGGTACTCCACTCTCTGATGTTCTGCGAGCCCAAGCCCAAGATGTGAGGGATGTAGCCAAGCGCGAGCTCATGGAAACAGCCGGCAAGAAAGAGATCGCCATGATGGTTCCCGTGGTGTTCTTCATTTTGCCACTGACCGTGATTTTCGCGGTATTCCCCGGTATATCCCTTCTCCAACTCGACTTTTGAAAAACCTAACGAAAGGAATAAGAACCATGAAGTTCTTGATGATGATTCAGACCCTGCTCACTGCTTTGCAGCTGCGAGTGAGCCCCTCAGACGACTCCGAACGCGGCGATGTTCCGGGCTGGGTCATGATTACGATGATGACAGCTATACTCGTTGCCGCCCTCCTGGTAGTAGCCCAAGACGCGCTGGTTAATATGTTCCAAAACGCTATGAGCAAGATTAGCGGCTAAGCCCATGCGGCAGAACATCTGGGAGTCATATGAGCGGGGGAACGCCACCGCTGAATTCGTGATGGTGGTGTCACTCGTGATTCTGCTGTTTGCGGGTGTTCTGCAGCTGGCTTTTATCTTGCACACCCGCAATATGTTGCAGGACGCGGTGTCCTCTGGCGCTCGCTATGGAACGCTGTTGGATCGTTCTCACGGTGAAGGGGCTGTTCGCGCGCAGGAGCTCATTCAGCAGACTCTGCCTGATGATTACGCTTCTGATGTCTTTTTTGAGGAGACAGCTGTCGATGGTGTTCGTATGCTCAAAGTAACGGCACGTACGCCTCTGCCGATTATCGGCTCCTTTGGTATTTCGGACGTTATAACGGTGAGTGGTCATGCCATTATTCAAAGCCAGTAATTTGTTGAGCGTCGGGCGGACGCGTCTGACCCACCTGGTAGCTAGGTGCGGCTCTTGCACACAGGATGCCGGGGCTGAAGATCCGCAGGAATCTACGGCTCAAACAGCTGAGAGCGGTAACGCCATGATTGAGTTTATTGTGCTGGGGCTGATGCTTTTGTTGCCCACGGTCTACTTCTTACTGGCTGTCTTTAGCGTGCAATCAGCGGCTTTAGCAGCGAATGCGGCAAGCTCGGCAGCAGTGCAGTACGCCCAATCAACTCCGCGCGAACAGCTTTCGGCCACTAACGTCAGCCAGGTAGCGCAGATGGCAGCATCTGACTATAAGATTCCGCCCGATTCTACGAGCATAGTATTCAACTGCGTAGCCGACTGCTCTGCATCATCGGCTGTTCAGGTGACCGTCACTGTCGAAGCTCAAGTTCCCCTGATTCCCTGGATAGCTCCGGGCGGATTTGCTGAACTGAGCTCAACAGCGGTGGGCTGGGGAGGGAAATACCAATGAAACCTACCCCTTCGCGCTGGGATTGGGTGAGCGCGTCCGCCCGGCGAATTGCTGCCGTGACAACCCGTAGCAAAAGCGGTGCAATACACAAAGGCGAAACCGGGAGTCGGGATGAAGGCTCCATTTTGCTGTTACTGATTGGTCTGTGCCTGATCGTTTTGTTGATTGCCTCGGTTGTTACCGGCATTACCGGTGTCTACCTTGAACGGCAAAAACTACAGGCGCTGGCCGACCGAACAGCCTCAGCCACCGTGCAAAACTTTGCCGGTCTTAGCGGTGACCTTGCCAATAAGCCCTTGCCCGTGCTCACCTCCGCTCACATCCACGAACAAGCAGGTATCTTTCTCATTGAAAGCGGTGCCTACACCCAATTCGATCAGCTAGTTCTCGCACCGGGTAGCGGAACGGCAGACGGCACCACCGGCAGAGTTCAACTCAGCGCGGTAGCTCACCCACCACTTGTCTCTATCATTGTGCCGGGCGGGGTGCCCATCAGCGCCACCGGAACAGCCCGCATCACCGCCCAACAGTAGAAACACAGCAAGCCCGCTTCCAATCGTCCATCTCTTACTCCACACAGCCGTGCAGGGTAACAAGACCGCATCTTTCACCGTTACCCGCGAGCGCCCATTGCACACAGCCACTGGTTATCAGCTAGGCTTAATAATCATGGCTTCCATCGACTTTAACGCAGAAATCAAAACCCTCCGTTCAACCTATTCATCTATTGAAGAGGTCAGCAACGTCGAGGGTATTCGGGCTACTATCTCTCGGTTATCAGAGGCTGCCAATGCGCCCGATCTCTGGGATAATCCCGATGAAGCCCAAAAGATTACCTCGCAGCTCTCTCGCTCTCAGAGCGAACTCGATAAGCTGGTGAAACTTCAAGAGCGCATCGATGATCTTGAAGCGCTCGTGGAGTTAGCCGAAGAAGAAGACGATGCTGATACCTTGAGCGAGGCCGAGCGCGAGTTGGGCGCTATTCGCACAGTCTTAGCGGAGCTCGAAGTCGTTACCCTGCTTTCGGGGGAGTACGACCAGCGTGAGGCTGTTGTCACCATTCGCTCAGGCGCCGGTGGTGTGGACGCTGCTGACTTCGCTGAGATGCTGCTACGCATGTACCTGCGCTGGGCTGAGAAAAACAACTATCCCACCCAGGTGCTCGACACCTCCTACGCTGAAGAAGCGGGGTTGAAGTCTGCGACTTTCGAGGTCAAGGCACCCTACGCTTTTGGTCGTCTCTCGATTGAAGCAGGAACCCACCGCCTGGTGCGTATTTCCCCTTTCAACTCTCAGGGTAAGCGCATGACCTCCTTCGCAGCAGTTGAGGTTATTCCGTTGATTGCTCAGACCGATGTCATTGAGATTCCCGAGTCTGAAATTAAGGTGGATGTCTTCCGCTCGTCAGGCCCCGGCGGCCAGTCAGTGAACACCACCGACTCAGCGGTGCGTATGACTCACATTCCTACCGGCATCGTCGTTTCCATGCAGAACGAAAAATCCCAGCTGCAAAACAGGGCAGCTGCCCTGCGCGTCCTGCAATCCCGCTTGCTGCTGGTACGGCAAGAAGAAGAGGGCGCGAAGAAAAAAGAACTTGCCGGGGATGTGAAAGCGAGCTGGGGCGATCAGATGCGTTCCTACGTGCTCAACCCCTACCAAATGGTCAAAGACCTACGAACCAATTACGAGGAGGGCAACCCGTCAGCGGTGTTCGACGGTGCCATCGATGGATTCATCGATGCCGGTATTCGTTGGCGAGCATCAGCCCGTAATGAAACTGAAACGGCGTAAAGACTAAAGAGAAAACAATGGCTACTAAAAAGAAAAAAGCGGACCCTAAAGATCCCAACAACCGGATTGTCGCCCAGAATAAGAAGGCGCGCCATCTGTACAATATTGTTGATACCTATGAAGCTGGACTAGTGCTCATGGGTACCGAGGTGAAATCTCTGCGTGATGGTGGAGTATCTATCACCGAGGGCTTCGTGCAGGAGTACAACGGCGAGCTATGGCTTGAAGCTATCAATATCGCAGAATACGGTCACGGTTCGTGGACGAATCACGCCGCCCGCCGTCGCCGCAAGTTGCTGTTGCACCGTCAAGAAATCAACAAGCTCATTCAAAAACTGAAAGAGACCGGTTATACGATTGTGCCGCTGAAACTGTACTTTGTGAGCGGACGTGCCAAGGTTGAAATCGCGTTGGCCACCGGTAAACGCGACTACGATAAACGCCAAGCGCTACGTGAACGTCAAGATAACCTCGAAGCTGCCCGCGCCATGCGCTACAAAAACCTGGGTTAAACCCCACAAACACGAAGGAGTGAACAATGTCCCAAGACAACACCCCGAACAATTCCTCAAACTCACCCTACGGTGCCTACGGTAACAACCAGCCCGCAGATAACAACACCACCGGCACCGGTAGCTACAACGGATCATCTAGCTACAACGCTCCATCGGCGCCCGGTAACCCAGTAGCCGGTGCTGCTGGCAACACGCAGGGCACTGGGGCTGAGTACCCTGCTTACTCTGGCACCCCTGAATACTCTCAGCAGTACTCCGGCGGTCAGTACGCTGCACCCAACCAGTACGGTCAGACCGGTGACTTCAACAACTACAACGGTCACAACCAAGCCTATGTAGCACCAGAAGGCAAGGGCATGGGTATTGCTTCGCTGGTGCTGGGCATCTTGGGCATCCTCACCTCATTCATGCTCGGTCTGGGCGGTTTGCTGGGACTCGTAGGTCTTATTCTCGGTATCATCGCTGTGCGCAAGCTGGGTAGAACAGGTGGTTCTAAAGGCGTGGCAATCGGCGGCATTGTCACCAGCATCCTGGCTATGCTCGCAGGTGCTGTTGTTTTCGGTCTGATGCTGTGGGGCCTGAGCCAGGTTGACTTAGGTGCAATCATGGACGCCGCCGAACACTGCGAACAGTTCACTAACAATCAGCAGGCCTTGGAGCAGTGCATGGCAGACTACCTTCGCGAGAACGGTCACGAAGTACCTGAAAATTTCTAACCTTTAGCCGCAACCGGTCTTGTGACTCTACCCCGTGCGTCTACCCTCTTGAAATAGGTGGACGCGCGGGGTATAGTTTTACTTCTAGGCTTTAATAGTTCGGTGCGTTTTTAGGTGAACGTGCTGATAACTTTGAAGCGAGTTCTTTGATAAAAGAATATGGGGATGATCGGTTTCGACGATGTGGGTTGAGACAGGGGAAGCGTGCCGAGGATGCAGAGTTATCTCGTAAACGCTCTCTGCAAAACAATAAGTGCAGAATCTAAGCGCACTGACTTCGCTCTCGCTGCCTAAGCGCGACTAGCGAATCTGCTGGCCTGAGCTTGCCTTTAGCTCAGCTCCCAGTATCAGTTTAAAAGGCCACTGCTTCTTGCCCTCGTCGTAGGGGTAAGAGGAACACTTATACGAATAGGTTTGGCAGCATCTGTGTTTGTGCAAATGCTGGAGCCGAAAAGTACCGTTACGCAAACTGCGCACGGAGAAGACCTGACGATGTCACATCGGACCGGGGTTCGATTCCCCGCATCTCCACCATGAGAAAAGCTCGGGCACTCACTGTAGTGAGTGCCCGAGCTTTTTCTTTTTTGGATTTTTGGATTCGGGCAGGCTATAGAGAGAACCGGTAGCCGGCACCCCGCACTGTTGTTAGTAATTCTGAATCGTAGGGCACGTCAATCTTCTGCCGTAGTTTGCGTACATACACTTCAACGATATTGTCGTTGCTCTCAAAGTGAGAACCTCACACATTATCAAGGCTCTCTGCTTGCGAAAGCACCATGCCAGGGGTGTACATGAAGAAATACAACTGAGTACCGGAATCCACCGTGCTTCCGGTAGTCTTTTATGATTTCTTTACTTTTCGATATGTTTCTGCGCCCACGCCACCGCCTGCTCAAGGCGGTGGGCATCGGCGTAAATAGCAGAATCGCCGTGTTCAGCACCGTCAACAAGCACTAACTCCGTATCAATACCGCGGCGCTGCAAGACACTGTGTATTTTCGAGGACTGATTCCACGGCACGCAGGTATCTCCGGTTCCATGAATCAAATAGAGCGGGGCATACCCGGTGGTGGCAGTTTGGGCATAATCAAGTGGATGCGCGCTCGCCCACGCTTTTTCAGCCGCAGTTCCGGTGGGGGCAGGGTAGGTGCTGCCCAGTAGACGCCATTCAGCACCGTCATCTTCGGGGTGGTCATAGGGCATACCTAACGCAACGCGGTCGTTAAAAATAGTGCGTAAGTCGCTGACCCCGTAAATACTGAGACCTGCGGTAATAGCAGAAGAGGGCGCGTCCTCGGCTTTCTCGCCTTCAAGGTACTTATCTAAGTGATTAGCAGTACCCGCTAGCAACGTGGTGAGGTGCCCCCCAGCGGAGCCACCGGCGGCAAAAATATGTGCAGGATCAATATTGAAGTGCTCAGCATTAGTTCTGAAGAACCGCACGGCTGCTTTAACATCGTGTAGCTGCGCGGGAAACTTCGCCTCGTGCGAGAGCCTGTAATTGATGGAAGCTACCGCAAACCCAGCCTGAGTGAACTCGATGCGTAGTTTATGAACGCCGGAGGGCGAGAACCGGGCAACTTCCTTATCGCCAAAACGCCAAGCACCGCCGTGAATATAAATCAGCAGAGGAGCGGGCGAAGAAACAGGAACAGAAAGCGGCGGGTAGAAATCATAGGAACGTGAAGTATCTTGATGATCGGTATAAAACCCTGAGTGAGTAGCAGTTGCCATAAAAGCCTTTTGTCATTGAAACGGCAAGAAGTTTTATAGGGTATAGCCTACCCCTCCATCCGACACAAATCGCTGAGGTGCGGGCAGCTACCGGTTCAATGCAAACTGCTTCTGCCTGCAAAAATTTGTTTCCTCACTTGGAAATAAAAATCCCAGCGCAGAAATTTCTGCACTGGGAATGTTTGTACCCCCGAAAGGAATCGAACCTTCGACACCAGGTACCGGAAACCTGTGCTCTATCCACTGAGCTACGGGGGCTTATTTAGTTTTTGTATCAACTACCGTAGCTTCAGTGGATGTCACAGCTTTCACTGTGTTCTACGCCTTGATTTTTGTTTCCTCGCTCGCTCGGAAAATCAACGCGTAGCTGAGCTACGGGGGCATCTTGCTTGGAAAACCCCAAACAATACCCGTCATCCTATCACTTTTTCGTCTCATTGACTAAGCGCTGGCTGTGTGCGCTGGCGGGGGTTGGGTAGACTGGTGTGCATGACTCCCGAAGAATTATCACTTGCTATTGAAAACAGCCTTAATGAGGCTATTACCCAGGGTGAACTGACCCTGGTGGACGGCACTGAACTGCCTGCTGTGAAGGTTGAACGCCCGAAGAACCGCGACCACGGTGACTGGGCGACCAACGTCGCTTTGCAGCTTTCTAAGAAGGTGGGCAAAAACCCGCGCGAGGTTGCGACTTTGCTTGCTGCTCGTATTGAACAGATTGCCGGTGTGGCTGGTGTTGATATTGCGGGCCCTGGCTTTTTGAATATTGTGTTGGATGCTGCTGCTGCCGGTGAACTGGCGAAGACCGTTGTCGAGGCGGGGCAGAGCTTTGGTACCAATGATGAGCTTTCCGGTAAAACCATTAACCTTGAATTTGTGTCTGCTAATCCGACCGGCCCCATTCATTTGGGCGGTACCCGCTGGGCTGCGGTGGGCGATTCAATGGCGCGTATTCTTGAAGCATCCGGTGCCAAGATTGTGCGTGAATACTACTTCAATGACCACGGTAACCAGATTGACCGTTTTGCTCGTTCCCTGCTGGCACGCGCGAAGAATGAGGCAGCCCCTGAAGACGGCTATGGTGGCGAGTACATCACCGATATCGCTGATCGTGTGATGGACGCTAACCCCGGCGTCCTTGAATCTGAGGATCCGCAGGAGGGCTTCCGCGCCGCAGGTGTTGAGTTTATGTTTGAGGATATTAAAAAATCGCTGCACGAATTCGGTGTGGATTTCGATGTTTACTTCCATGAGAATTCCCTGTTCGAGAACGGTAAGGTTGATGAGCTTCTGGAGAAGCTCAAAGAGTCTGAGAACCTTTACCTGAAGGACGGCGCATGGTGGCTGAAATCTACCGATTTTGGTGACGATAAGGACCGTGTTGTTATTAAATCTGACGGTAATGCCGCCTACATCGCCGGCGATATTGCGTACTTCCAAGACAAGACGAAGCGCGCAGAGAACCCCGCTGATCTGGCAATTTACATGCTGGGCGCTGACCACCACGGTTATGTGGCACGTTTGAAAGCTGCTGCTGCGGCTTTGGGTGATGACCCTGATATGGTGGAGGTCATGATCGGTCAGATGGTGAACCTTGTCAAGGACGGCAAGCCCATTCGTATGTCAAAGCGTGCCGGTACTGTCGTTACTTTAGAAGACCTGGTAGAGATTGTGGGCGTGGACGCCGCGCGTTACTCCCTGACCCGTTACTCGGTAGATTCAAACATTGATATTGACCTTGATTTGCTCACCAAGCAGTCAAATGAAAACCCTGTTTTCTATGTGCAGTACGCGCATGCTCGTACCTGTGCTGTGGCGCGTAACGCTGCTGCCGCCGGTGTTGAGCGTAGCTCTTTCGATGCGTCCTTGCTTGACTCCAACGCCGATTCAGCATTGTTGGCAGCTTTGGGGCAGTTCCCGGCGACCGTCAAAGAGGCAGCGAACTTCCGCGAGCCGCACCGCGTTGCCCGCTACTTGGAGACCTTGGCGGGTGCTTACCACCGCTGGTACGGTGCTTCTCGTGTTGCACCTCAGGGAGATGAAGAAATTACTGACCTGCACCGCACCCGTTTGTGGCTCAACGATGCTGCTCGTCAGGTTCTTGCTAATGGTTTGGGTCTGTTGGGTGTTACTGCGCCGGAGAAGATGTAAATGGGTGCTGAGGCAGCTTTGTACAAGCCTGAGTGGCTGACGTACCCGGAGTATCCCGAGGCACTGGATCGCCGTATCTGGACTTCCTCTTTTGCTCGTGACGATAGCGGTGAGCTTACCGTCGATGGCGTAAAAGTCAGCCAGCTGGTGCAGGAGTTCGGTACTCCCGAGTACGTTTTTTCTGAAGATACCTTCAGAGCACGTGCTCGCGAGTTCCGCGCTGCCTTTGAGGGCGCGTTTGCTCCCTTTGGTGCGGAGGTTTCGGTCTACTACGCAGGTAAGGCTTTTTTGACCACTGCTGTTGCTGCGTGGGCAAAAGAAGAGGGGCTGAACCTTGATACAGCTTCAGGTGGTGAGTTGGGTATTGCCTTGTGTGCGCAGGTCCCGGGGGAGCGCATTGCTTTGCACGGCAACAACAAGTCCGTGGCTGAGATTCGCCGCGCTTTGGAGAACAAGGTGGGTCGTATTGTTGCTGACTCTGTTCCTGAGGTGCAGCTGATCGCTCAGGTTGCCGCTGAGATGGGGGTTGTAGCCCCTGTGATGCTTCGGGTGACTCCCGGTGTACACGCGTCCACTCACGACTTTATTGCTACCGCCCACGAAGACCAGAAGTTCGGTCAGTCCCTGGTAGAAGGTACGAGCGGTCTCTCTGGTCTGGCGCTGGAAGACCTGCTGGAACTTGGTCTTGATGCCAATGATTGCTACGCGGCGATTTCTGTGGCGATAGCTCACCGTGAACCTTCCCTTGATTTGCGCGGTCTGCACTGCCACATTGGTTCTCAGATTTTTGAGGCTGACGGCTTTGGCAAAGCAGCTGAAAAGGTGCTGGACTTCATGCACGAGATGAACCAACGCTTTAGTATTACTATGCCCGAGATTGACCTTGGCGGTGGCTACGGTATTGGTTACACTGAGGCGGATCATCCGCGCGGTGCTGCCGAAATAGCTCAGTCTTTGGCGCAGATGGTGGCTGATACTTGCACCCGTTTGGGCATGAAGATTCCGCACCTCTCCTTTGAACCGGGGCGTTCTATCGCTGGTCCTTCGGGTATTACGCTTTACACGGTTGGCACTATCAAGAACGTCTCTATCGAGGATGAAAACGGTGACACTCGAGTGCGTCGCTATGTTTCGGTCGATGGTGGTATGAGCGATAATGCGCGTCCGGTTCTCTACGAATCTGACTACACTGCAACCCTTGCCAACCGTGCCCCGCGCGGTAGCCAGGTGCTCTCACGCGTGGTGGGTAAGCACTGCGAATCAGGCGATATCGTGGTGCGTTACGTTTACCTGCCAGAAGACCTGAGGGCAGGAGACATCTTGGCAGTACCCGCTACCGGTGCTTACTGCTTCGCGCTGAGTTCAAACTACAATTACCTCACCAAACCCGGTGTGGTAGCAACCAGTGCCCAGCACGCTCCGCGCGAAATCGTTCGCCGCGAGACAGAAGAAGATATGTTGGCGCGCGATATGGGTATTGTTTAGAACCATCATCTGCGTACTGCGCCCGTAATACGGTAACAGTGCAGCACAAACTCTAGTGGGGGAGCCATCTAAAAGGTTCACCCGCTAGAGTTATCAGTACATCGTCCATCAACGAGTTATTAGCTGATTTTTCGGAGTTTTATTTATGAGTGACCCCCAGCCCATCAAAGTAGCCCTCTTGGGCGCAGGTAACGTCGGTGCGCAGGTTGCGCGTATGTTGATGGATGACGCTTCGGTGCTGTCTCAGCGTATTGGTACCGGTGTGGAGCTTATTGGTATTGCTGTGCGCGATACTGCGGCCCCTCGCCAGGTTGATATTGATTCTTCTTTGCTCACAACCAATGCGGACGCTTTGATTGACGCCGCCGATGTGGTGATTGAGCTGACCGGTGGTATTGAACCGGCGCGCACTCGTATTCTTCGTGCCCTCAATGCCGGTAAGTCGGTGGTTTCCGGTAATAAAGCGTTGCTGGCTAAGCACGGTATGGAGCTGCAAGCAGCTGCTAATAAAACCGGTGCCCAGCTATCTTACGAGGCAGCAGTTGCCGGTGCTATTCCGATTATTCGCCCCTTGCGCGATTCGTTGGCAGGCGATCATGTAACCCGCGTCTTGGGCATTATGAACGGCACCACCAACTACATTCTCGATCAGATGGACACCACCGGCGCTCAGTTCTCGGACGCGCTGGCTGAGGCGCAGCGTCTTGGCTACGCTGAAGCTGACCCCACCGCTGATGTTGAGGGTCACGACGCAGCGTCCAAGGCAGCTATTGTTGCTTCCCTTGCCTTCCACTCAGAATTCACTATCGACGATGTTCACATCGAAGGTATTACTTCTATCAGCGCCGAAGACGTTAAAGCGGCAGCTGATGATGGTTTTGTCATCAAATTGCTGGCAGTGTGCGAACGTGACGGTGAGGGCGTTAACATTCGAGTGAATCCCATGTTGATTCCCCGCGAGCATCCGCTGGCATCGGTTCACGATGCTTACAACGCCGTTTTTGTGCAGGCTGATAACGCGGGTGAGCTTATGTTCTACGGTCCCGGTGCAGGTGGGGCACCTACGGCGTCCGCTGTACTGGGTGACTTCGTATCGATTGCCCGCCGCATGGTCTTGGGCGGTCCCGGTATTCCTGAGTCTTCCCACGCGTCCCTTGTAGCAACTAGCCTGTCTAATGTTGTTTCGCGTTTCTCCGTTGGTCTGCAGGTTGATGACAAGCTGGGTGTACTGGCTGATATTACCCGCATTTTCTCAGAACACTCTGTCTCGATTCAGACCATCCGTCAGACCCGTACCGGCGGTAGCGCTGATAATAAAATGGCGACCATTCGTATCATTACGCACCGCGCGACCAACGAGAATCTCACCAAGTGTATGGCTGTGGTAGATGCGCTGGGCACCGTGCGTAAGATTACCAGCGTCATTCGTGTTGAGGGCGAGTAGCGGCATAGTCCGCGCGATAGTTTTTGATAGATAAAGGTGAAGTTTCAGTGTCTGTTCTGCCTATGATTGATGGTTCTGATGAGGCTCAGTATTCCCCGGATATCATTCCGGTGGGTGCTAGCGTCACAGTCAGTGTTCCCGCTTCAAGCGCAAACCTGGGGCCGGGGTATGATTCCCTGGGCGTCTCGTTAGCGTACTTTGATGAACTGACGGTAACCCGCATTGAACAGGGACTGGAATTTGAGCTGACAGGTGAGGGCTCAGACGAGGTTCCCCACGACGAGACCCACCTAGTCATCAAGGCAATGCAGACTGCTTGGAAGGCAGTGGGGCTCTTCGAGTTGCCCGGCTTGCGCTTGAAAGCTGAGAACAAGATTCCTCATTCACGGGGCATGGGGTCATCTGCCTCTGCGATTGTCGCAGGTGTGGTGGCGGCGAATGCTTTGCTGCCCCAAGAGGTTCAGCTTGATGCCGATGCTGTTTTACAGATTTGTTCGGGAATGGAAGGGCACCCTGATAACGTGGCGCCCTCACTGTACGGTAACCTCGTGATTTCTTACGGTGATGAGGAAGGCTGGCACTCGCTACCTGTTGCCGTGCATGAGAGAATCAAACCCGTGGTTGCCGTTCCCGATTACGAGGTGCCTACCAAGGTTGCTCGTGGTCTGATTCCCGAAACCGTACCGCACCGCGATGCTGCCGCGAATTCAGGACGCGCGGCACTGCTGACCCAGGCTTTGAGCAGCTCACCGGAGTTTATGGTGGCGGCAACCAAGGATTTGCTGCACCAGTCCTACCGAGCTACCGCTATGAAGCCTAGCGCGGCGCTGGTGGCGGTTCTGCGCGGTCACGGCTACCCGGCTGTTATTTCAGGTGCTGGTCCCACAGTCATGGTGTTTGCCCGCGGCGAGGAAGAACGCGCGTCCGTTATAGCGACTATTGAGAATTTCGCGGCAACCGCCCCTGCCTCGGTCTACCATGATCGCCGTCTCACCTGGCGTGTGCTGCCGGTGGAAATTGATACGCAAGGTGTTATAGTTACTAGAGCACAGTAAGCCGCTGGTTTCTTGACTCAAGACGCGACCGGCTTGATGTGCTTGAGACAGGCGCTCACTCTTGAGGGCATCTGATATCACTTATAAGTTTATGCGTGCGGTTCTCAGTGTACAGATAATTATCTATACCTACCGCACTGAGTAGATGCGTTTCCTTGATGCGCTCACTTGACTCATAAACTTTCAAATGCATCGGTCATGCGAAAAAACATAGCCGTGTTCGCACGCTCCGCTGATTTGAAACGCCCGCTGATGAGTTTGTGGTCAGCGCATGGCACTAACACCCGCTCTTTGTAGCACCGGGCACCCGGTTCATTGAATTTGGATGTCATGCCCGTGTTGGGATTTCGCCTGAGGTGACGCCCACCGGCAAAGAACGTTTATGCTTTATGTTTCTTACACATAATTGCTACGCAAATAGACATCGCTTGCTATAGCGATGTCCGGGTGTGTCTTCTGAAATCGCACCGTCATATCACTACATTTTCCACATAAAGAGGGAAGGAACCTTCGTGGCTGAATCTACCGACCAGACAACTGGCGCGGAAATTACCGACAACAAATCATCAAGCCTGAGCAGCCTGAAATTGGCTCAACTTCAGTCTTTGGCATCGCAGTTGGGCATTGTTGGCGCTCGTCGACTGCGTAAATCAAACTTGGTGGAGGCTATTGCAGCCCACCAGCGTGGTTCCTCCGTCGCAGATCGTGCCGAAGAAACTCAGGCACCTGCTGAAAAACCTGCTCGCAAGCGCGCAGCTCAGGCAAAGGCATCAGAAACTGCTGATGAGAACACCCAGCAGAACACTGAAGCATCACAGGGCGAGGTAACAGCGGAGGACGCTAAGCCCGTTCGCAAGCGCCGCGGTAACCGCCGCGCCACCAGCAACGCTTTAGCTGAAAATCAGGAATCAGCAACCGAAAAGGGTACTCAGGAAAGCGGTGAGCAGAAGGATGCTTCTATCGACGCTGTTGCTCGTGAGGGTGCAGAATTATCAGATGATTCCACCGAAAACACAACTAACCGCCGTACCCGTACCCGCTCAGACCGCCGCCGCAAAAAGAGCGACGATAACAGCGAGGCAACAGAGACTCAGGATTCTTCACAGCCGTCCAAGTCCTCCAACGAGTCATCAGATTCAGCAGAGAAGACTGAGAACAACGATGGTGCTGACGAGAAGTCAGAGAAGAATAACCGCAACGAGCGTTCTGAACGCCGTACCCGCCGTGAGCGCCCCCAGCGCAACAACCGTGAAGACCGCTCAGAAGACAAGTCTGAGAAGTACGACAGGTCAGAACGCCCGAACCGCGATGACCGTAGCAATCGCGATGACCGCAACAACGGCCCGGACGATAACGACCGCCGCGAGCGCCGCAACCGCAATCGCCGCGACCGCAACCAGGAACGCCGCGACCGCCGTAACCGTCGCGGTGATAACGATGAACCCGAGATTTCAGAGGATGACGTTCTAGTACCTGTGGCCGGTATCTTGGACGTTCTTGATAACTACGCTTTTGTTCGTACCTCAGGCTGGCTGCCCGGCCCCAACGACGTTTACGTTTCTTTGGCGCAGGTCAAGCGTTACGGTCTGCGTAAGGGCGATGCCGTGGTGGGTGCTATTCGTGCTCTGCGTGAAGGTGAGAATCAGAACAACTCACGTCAGAAGTTCAACGCTCTGGTGCAGCTGACCTCTATCAACGGTCTGACCCCTGAAGAATCAGCTCAGCGCCGTGATTTTGCGAAGCTGACCCCGCTCTACCCCAAGGAGCGTCTGCGCCTTGAGACTGAGCCTAAGAAGCTGGGCACCCGCGTCGTTGACTTGGTTGCACCGATTGGTAAGGGTCAGCGCGGTCTGATTGTCTCACCTCCTAAGGCAGGTAAGACCCTTATGCTGCAGTCTATTGCTAACGCAATTACTACCAACAACCCTGAGGTTCACTTGATGATGGTGCTCGTTGATGAGCGTCCTGAAGAAGTAACCGATATGAAGCGCACTGTTAAGGGTGAGGTTATCGCCTCAACCTTTGACCGCCCCGCCGAAGATCACACCACCGTGGCTGAACTTGCTATTGAGCGCGCTAAGCGCTTGGTAGAACAGGGTCACGACGTTGTTGTGCTGCTCGATTCAATGACCCGTTTGGGACGCGCCTACAACCTAGCGGCTCCTGCGTCTGGTCGTATTCTCTCGGGCGGCGTTGATTCTGCTGCGCTCTACCCGCCCAAGAAATTCTTCGGTGCTGCACGCAACATCGAGGAGGGCGGCTCACTCACCATTTTGGCAACCGCTTTGGTAGAAACCGGTTCAAAGATGGACGAAGTCATCTTCGAAGAGTTCAAGGGCACCGGTAACATGGAGCTGCGTCTTTCACGTCAGCTTGCTGATAAGCGCATCTTCCCCGCTGTTGATGTCAACGGCTCAGGTACCCGCCGCGAAGAGAACCTGCTTTCTGGTGAAGAAGTCAAGATTATGTGGGGTCTGCGCCGCGTCCTTGCAGGTATGGAACAGGAACAGGCACTGAACCTGCTGACCTCACGCCTGCGTGAGACCGGTTCAAACGTTGAGTTCTTGCTCGCTGTGCAGAAGTCACAGCTCAATAAGAACCACGACTAACCGGCGGCGTTCGTCACTGTTTATAGACGCTACCTTGCTGATACCCCCTTCAGTAAGGTAGCGCCCTACCCGGTTCATTCCCGATCATTTTTTGTGGTTTGCTGCGGCTGCCACCTTTTACATCTACAAGAAAGCATGAACAATGTTTGATTCCATTCAGACTCTGCTTGATGAACACGCTGAGCTGCAGAAACAGCTGGCTGACCCCGCGGTACACGCCGATCAGGGTAAAGCGCGTAAACTGGGCCGTCGTTACGCCGAACTTAACGGCATCGTAGAGGCACACACCCGTTATCAAGGTATCAAGGGCGATCTCGAAGCTGCTCAGGAGATGGCTGATGAAGATTCCGATTTTGCTGCTGAGGTCGAAGAGCTCGAAGCTGCTTTGCCCGCGGCAGAAGAGAAGTTGCGCCGTTTGTTGATTCCCCGTGACCCGGACGATGGCCGTAACGTCATTCTTGAAGTTAAGGGCGGTGAAGGCGGCGATGAGGCTTCACTTTTCGCTGGCGATTTGCTGCGTATGTACACTCGTTACGCTGAGTCTAAGGGCTGGAAGACCGAAATCATCGAGTCGAATATGACCGATGTGGGCGGCTACAAGGACGTTCAGGTAGCTATTAAGGGTAACTCCAATGATCCTGCTGAAGGCGTTTGGGCGCACCTCAAGTATGAAGGTGGTGTACACCGTGTGCAGCGCGTTCCCGCGACCGAATCGCAGGGACGCATTCATACCTCGGCTGCCGGTGTGCTGGTCTTCCCCGAAGTTGATGAGCCCGATGAAATCGCTATCAACCAGAATGATTTGAAGATTGATGTTTACCGTTCGTCAGGTCCCGGCGGTCAGTCAGTGAACACCACTGATTCCGCTGTTCGTATTACCCACTTGCCTACCGGCATTGTGGTTGCGATGCAGAACGAGAAGTCGCAGCTGCAGAACCGCGAAGCGGCAATGCGCGTGTTGCGTGCTCGTTTGCTGGCGCACCAGCAGGAACAGATTGATGCTGAGAACGCTGCCCACCGTGCCTCTCAGGTGCGTACCATGGACCGTTCCGAGCGCATCCGCACCTACAATTACCCCGAAAACCGTATTGCTGATCACCGCACCGGCTACAAGGCGTACAACCTTGACGCTGTGATTGATGGTGCTCTGGAGCCTGTGATTCAGTCTGCCATTGAGATGGATGAAGCTCACCGTCTTGAGGCACTGGGCCAGGAGAAATAAAACTCAGTGACTGATTTTCAGATACAGCCCGGTGAAGAACTAGATTCAGCTCTTCGCCGGGCTGGCGCTTTTCTTATTTCTGCTGGCATTGAATCTGCGATGGTTGATGCTCAGCTTTTGGCTGCTCACCTTGTGAGCGCTGAGCTGGGGGAGAGCGTGTCGCGTGGACGTGTGCAGGCGCTCGCTCTGTCAGGAGCGCAGGTGCCTCCCGGTTTTGCGGAGCTGGTGAGTCAACGTGCCCAACGTGTTCCTTTGCAGCATTTGACCGGTGTTGCTTACTTTCGTCATCTGGAGCTGAACGTGGGACCGGGAGTTTTTACCCCGCGTCCTGAGACTGAGTTGTTGGTCGATCACGCACTGAACGCCTTGGAGCGGTTCAAGGCGCAGGGTGTAGGTAAGCCTGTGGTGGTTGATTTGTGTACCGGCTCTGGTGCCATCGCTGCTGCTCTTGCCACGGAGTTTCCTGCTGCTACCGTTCACGCGGTAGAGCTGAGTGCGGAGGCATATGAGTGGGCACATCTGAACCTTGAACCGTTGGGAGTCGATCTGCGCCGGGGCGATGCAACGGTTGCGTGTGAGGATTTGCTGGGAGAAGTTGATGCGGTGGCAACCAACCCACCCTATATTCCAACGGGTGCTGTTCCGAAAGACCCTGAGGTGCGTGAGCACGATCCTCAGATAGCGCTCTACGGTGGTAGCGAAGACGGTATGGATATTCCCTATAAGATAGCCTTGCGCGCCTTTGAATTATTGAAGCCGGGAGGGTACCTCGTCATGGAACACGCTGAAACTCAGCGGGAGTTAGCCGCCGCTATGTTCGCGGTCGTTGGCTTTGAGAAGGTTGAATCTATAAATGATTTAGCGGGAAAACCTCGCCACACGAGCGGCTATAAACCGCACCTGATTTCGTGAGTCAGTAACTTTTGAAGGTTTCGTGAAAGAATGGATGCTGTGAACGCAAAGATTTATTCTGTTGAAACTGCCGCCGAGCGCGCTGAAGCCCTTAGCGCGGCAGCTACCGCTGTGCAGGGCGGCAAAGTAATTGTTGTTCCCACCGACACCGTCTACGGTATTGCCGCCGACGCTTTTTCGGCAGGGGGAGTTCGAGCGCTACTGGCGGCGAAGGGACGTTCCCGGCAAATGCCGCCGCCCGTGCTGATTTATAGCAGCTCGGTCCTGGCTGGGTTAGCCGATGATATCAGTGATGAGGCGCGCGCTCTTGCCGATGCTTTCTGGCCCGGTCCGTTGACTCTCATCTGCTATGCCCAGCCATCACTGACCTGGGATTTAGGCGATACCAAGGGCACTGTGGCGCTGCGTGTGCCCAGCGACGATTTGACCATTGATTTACTGCGCCAAACCGGCCCGCTAGCGGTTTCTTCCGCAAACAAAACCGGTCGCGTTGCCGCAACTACTGCTGCTGAGGCAGCCGACCAGCTGGGTGAAAATGTCGAATTGATTGTGGACGGAGGCATCCGCCCGGTTAATCGCGGTGAAGATGTTGAAGCCAAAGATATCATGCCCTCCACCATTGTTGATTGCACCGGAGAAACCCCGGTTATTGTGCGTGAGGGCGCTATTGGCGCGGACGAGATTCGTTCTGTGGCACCCGGTGCTTTAACCAAAAGACAGTGGGACGAACAGCGACGCATTGAAGCTCAACAAGCACTAGACGCTCGAGCTATGGCTGAGGAACCGACCGCAGGTAGTGTTTCTGCGGCTCAGGTAGCAGACGAGATTGAGCACGAGCCTATCAAGCCTGCCCGCCGCGCGTCTGCACCCAGCAACACCAGCCATCTCAGCAAACTGGTGGGAGCTAGCACCTCAACGGGCGGGGTGGACCAGCTACGTACTGAGGGCGCGCACTTTGTAGAGAGCCAGCGCGCTCAGGATGTTACCAAGCCGCTCTCTGTTGATACGGCGCGTTCACTGGTGTTCGGCACTAAGAAGTAGAACACCGCACTTCAACACGGGTATAGAAAGAGGGGGTCGGTGACTGAACAAGTCATCGATCTCCTCTTTTTATGGGCTGTATGTGCTGCAACTCTTAGATACCGCGCTGCTTTCGCTAGCTGATGAACCGAGCATCCTGCTTTTTGCCCAGCGCTGTGTGCGCATCGCGTAAGACCTCGCTCACCCGTGGGGTGGGAATCAGCTGGTGCTCTTGTGCCCATGAATCGTCTTGATCTTGCCCGAACCACATTAGCTCAATGCGGCGCACGGGTGCTTGAAAGCGGTCACCCAGTGCTTCAGAAATAGCGTAACCGGCTGCAACGGCGACGCGGGCGATGCTGGCAGGAATCTGCAGGGGTAGGCGGCGTCCTGCATCCACCAGCACACTCTTGGCAGTTGCTCCTTCCCAGGGTTGCAGAACGATGCTGGGGAGATGTCCGTCGAAAGCACCGACCTTAACCGTGAACTCAGCGAGGGCGTAGTTTGAGGCAATGGGGGTGCGGTGGTTACCTGCTGCGACAGATGCTAGGGGAGAAGATGCAAAGCGGGCAAATGCCTCGGTGGTGCGCCGTCCTCTGCCCATCACTGACGTCGCACGCACAATGCACAGCTCAAGTGCATGATGCGGTGCCACCGTTGCGGGGGCGGACGCGGGTGCCGCCGGGAAATCTGAGTGTGCGGAGCCGGGGGCAGCACCTGCAGCAGCCTGCTTGTTAATGAAACGTTCGAGGTTCAACAGAACTTCTTCGCCGAGAGCTTTGGAAAATGAGTAAGCGGAGAATGGCTGGGTAACGGGGGTAGAGTCAAGCACTTCCACGTTGCCCTGCACCGCTGCACTGCTCATGTGAATTAGGCGCTTGATGCCTGTTCGTTGAGCTGCGATAGCGATAACAGCGGGGAGCAGGGCGTTGGCACCGACTAGGGGCGCTAAATCTTGTTGTGAGGGGGCAGCTAAGCCAGAAGCGTTAATAACAACTTCAGCCCCGGCAAAAGAATCTGCGAGAGAGTCAATAATTGCTTCTAACCGTCGTGCCTCTTTAATCAGGGTTTTAGCATCGGTTGCGTGAGTTGATAGGCGGGGAGCCTCAATAGGGTCAGCTTCAATACCTTCAGCTCGCAGTCGAGCTAAAATGGCAGACCCCACGAAACCGCTGGCTCCAATGACTTTCCACGGTGATGAACTCATCTGTTGTATCTTCCCCTCTTTTATAAAAATAGGTGTGCTGCTTACTGATAAGCACTTTTGAGGTACACACCTATAACTGTGACACAGGAAGAGGTTAAAAACACGAAGATTTATCAGAGTCGGAGGGGACAAAGGTAGAAGTAGGCAACAAAGTCTTCTCTGACTTTCGGTAAACTTACCTAAGATAGTCGTCTCTCGCCGCACCTTCATAGTGGAGGGTGCTGCGAGCTACGAATTTTCAGAAAGGCTCTGTTCTCTTCGATGAATCAACTGCAACCGGCAGTGTCGGTCACTTCAAGCACCCGCAACGTCATGACTGCCCCCGATCGTGTGGTCGCCGTGGTCGTGACCTACAACCGCCTTAACCTGCTGCGCTTGACCCTGCAAGGCATCGAAAACGGTGCGAAGGTGCCTGATGCTGTTGTCATCGTTGATAACGCTTCGACTGACGATACTCCTTCTTTCTTGGCTAACCTTGAAACGTCTCTCACTGTTGATGTGGTGCGACTCGATGAAAATACCGGTGGTGCCGGGGGTTTTGCGGTGGGCATCGATAGAGCGCTGACACGACACCAGGCTGATCTCGTGTGGGTGATGGACGACGATACTGAACCGACCGAAAATACCTTGAGCGAATCGTATGCAGCCTGGTACAACTATGCCCCGGTGCGTTTGCAACGTCCTGCAGTTGTTGCCTCAACGGTGGTGTGGGATAACGGCCAAGAGCACCCCATGAATACTCCGCGCACTATGTTCGCAGCAGGGGAACAGCGCCACCGTCGCGCTCAAGCTGTTGGCGCCCGTCCCATTCGCTCTGGCTCCTTTGTCTCTCTGATGATGGATGCTGCCGTCATGCGCCAGTACGGGTTACCGCTGGCTGACTTCTTTATCTGGAATGACGATTTTGAGTATTCCACCGCGCTGATCCGCCACAGCAACGGAATATCTGTCGAAGGATCAGTGGCTAAACACCACACCAAAACCTTCGGTACCACTAACGCTGCCCCCGGCCCGCGTTTTTACAATGACGTGCGTAATAAGCTCTGGGTCTTTACCCGCCGCCGCACCCTCAACCCCCTCGAAAAATTCTTGTACGGGGGATCCACTGTACGTCTGTGGATGAGTACTATGCTCAACACCACTGACAAAAAAACCTACGGTGGGTACCTGGCTCAGGGAATCAAGGACGCGCTGATTCGCTTTCGCAGTAATGAGCAGGTTCTGCACAACCTCTATAGCTTGGAATCCACCCACCCCGTAGAACTTGCCCCGGTGGCAACAGACTTTACCGTGCTCATGAGTGTCTACCGTGCCGATACCGCTGAGCAACTTGAAGAATCGCTTCGCTCAAACCTCGTGGAACAAGAGCTCAAGCCTGCCGAGCTGGTCCTTGTTCTCGACGGGCTCCTTGCCCCAGACGTAGAAGCAACCATCGACCGCTGGATGCACAGCTCCCAGCAGGGGAGCACCTGCCCTATCACTCTCGTCCGTCTGACAGAGAACGCAGGTCTAGCCGCAGCCCTGACCGAAGGATTGCGCTACTGCAACCACGACATCATCGCGCGAGCGGATGCTGATGACATCTCAACCCCGCAGCGTTTCTCAACACAGATCCCGCGTATCGCCGCGGGTAACCTAGCGGTGTTGGGCGCGTCCATGCTTGAATTTGAAAGCACCACTAGCACCGATCAGCCTGTGCGCCAAGCATGCACCGGGGTGCAAAATATTCGCAGGGTGCTGCGCTCGCGCAACCCCATCATGCACCCCACCGTCGTTTTCCGTAAAAGCGCGGTGGAATCAGTGGGCGGGTACGAACACGTGACAGGTGCCGAAGACTACTGGCTGTGGGCACGCTTGAGTATGCGAGGCTATCGTCTTGATAATCTGGCTCAACCTTTGGTGCGCTACAGGGTCGGAGCCGGCGCCTATGAGCGCAGGGGTGGCACCGAAGCGCTGCGAAAAGACTTCGAACTTCAACATCGCCTTTACACCGGAGGATTCCTCACAGGAATTCAAACCGCCAAAAACTTGAGTGTGCGTCTGGTTTACCGGGCGTTACCGGTTGGTACTCGAAAGAACCTGTACCGATCAATGATTGGTCGTTCATTTGCTTCTACTTTCAGGAAGGGAGGGTAAACACATGGAAACTACCAACACAACAACCCTGCCCGTGGTAAATACCGGTTACGAGCGTAAGAAATGGTGGCAGTACGTTCAGATTGCCTTGGACTCGCTGTCATGGAGCCTTGCCCTGCCCCTGGGATTCTTCCTGCGTTATGGCGGTCAGCTGGAGCAGATTAACCCCACCGGTATCACCGTTGTGGTGCTCACCGCTATCATTGTGCAGATTGGGCTGGGCGCGCTTTTCGGTCTTTACCGCGGACGCTACTCCTACGGGTCATTTGCCGAGGGCAAAATTCTTTACCCCGTCACCCTAGCGGTTACGGTCTTCATGCTACTGGCGCTCTTGCTTTTCGCCTGGCACATTAGCGTGCCCCGTTCTGTCATTCTTATTGCCTTCCCCTTTGCCTTGCTGCTGATGATGGTCATGCGCTATCTCAAACGCATCGTTGAGGATTACACCAATCGTCCTTCTTACGAACATACTGAGCCGGTTATTGTCTACGGTGGCGGTTTTGTGGGTCGTTCTTTTGTTTCGAATTTGATGTCGGATTCAAAGTCGACCTACCGACCGGTAGCTATTGTCGATGATGATCCTTCTTTGCGTAATGCGCGCATCCAGTCTGTTGCTGTTATGGGTACTGGCAAAGACCTCGAGACCCTGGTCAAGCGCTACCATGCAACTAAGGTCTTTGTTGCAATGACCGATATCAAAGACTCGAAATTGAGCAATATTAGTCAGCGTATGCATGAGCTGGGTGTTGATGTGCACCGGGTTAAGAACATGATTTCTAATATTGCCGGTTTGAATGACGAGAGCGTTAAAGACGTCAACCGCCATATTCTTGAAGGTATTCGCGGCAAGATTGATTATCAGATTCGCACCGAAGACATCAAAGCCTACATTACGGGTAAGCGGGTGCTGGTGACCGGTGCCGGTGGTTCTATAGGTTCAGAGCTGTGTCGTCAGATTCATGAATTTGAGCCCGCTGAGCTGATGATGCTTGACCGCGATGAGACCCTTTTGATGGAGACCCGCTACACCATCTGGGGTGACTCCAACCTCAATGACCCCTCAGTGGTGCTGGCTGATATCCGTGATCGGGGCGCGCTGGAGAAAGTATTTACTGAACGTCAACCTGAGGTTGTATTTCACGCTGCCGCGCTTAAACACGTTACAGCGCTTGAGGCTTACCCCGAAGAAGCCTGGAAAACCAATACATTGGGCACCAAGAACGTACTGGAAGCTGCATCTAAGGTTAATGTTGAAGCTTTTGTTAATATCTCGACGGATAAGGCTGCTGACCCCACAACCGCTCTTGGTCAGTCAAAGTTGAGCGCCGAGATGCTCACCGCATGGTACGGGGAACAGACCGGCAAACGCTATGTATCAGTACGCTTTGGTAATGTCTTTGGATCGAGGGGCTCTATTAAACCGCTCTTCACCCGTCAGATTATGGACGGCGGCCCGATCACTGTGACCGACCCTGACGCTACCCGTTACTTTATGCTGATTCCCGATGCTTGCCTGCTAGTGATGACAGCGGGAGCAATCGGTGCCCCCGGCGAAGTGATGGTGCTCGATATGGGAAAGCCTGTCAAAATCTACAGCGTGGCTGAAAACCTTATTCGAACTTACGAACGTTATGACGTGAACATCGCCGTGACCGGGTTGCGTCCGGGAGAGAAACGGGACGAGGTTCTGTTTGGTAGCAGCGAGGATTTCAGGGTGAGCGATAAGAACTCCTTTATCTCCCACACGCGCGCTATTCCGCTTGATCCTGAGCACTTAGATTACTCCAAGTGGTACAAGCACTATCTTGATGACCGCACCTACGGGCGTGACTCATCAGGTCAGCTTCACGCCCAAAAGATGGCGCACCGTACCGAAATATCACAGGAGCAATCATGAACCACGACATCATGACCTTAGCGGTACCCGCTGCGATTGCCGGTGTGCTGGGGCTTCTGCTTCCTTTCGCGGTGCGTCCTTTGTTGCACCGTTGGAACCTGGTGGATTTACCCACTGCCCGCTCTTCCCACACAACACCGGTTTTCCGTGGCATGGGGCTAGCAATTGCCTGCGCGGTAGCTATCGCCTTTTTTATCAGCCTGGTTCTGGGACTCGTGACGGTCGATCGCTCGATTGCGATCATTGTTTTAGCAGGCGCTATCGCATCGGGCATGCTTGGGTGGGGTGAAGACTTCCGCGGGGTGCCAATCATTGCTCGACTAGCGGTTCAGTTTTTGGTGGGCGCGGCAGTCACCATCGGTCTGACCCTGGTTTTGGGAACTTCTATTTGGTGGATTCCTTTGGGCGTTATTGCCGTCATTGCTTATATCAATGTCACTAACTTCATGGACGGTGTCAATGGTATTTCGGGCTTGCACGGTTTCATGGTGGGCGGAGTTTATGCCTACGCTGGTTACAGCACTGATACTCGATGGCTCATGGTAGGCGGTGCCGCCCTTGCCGTCGGTTATCTTGCCTTCTTACCCTGGAATATTCGTACCGGTAAAAATGTCTTCTTGGGGGACGCCGGATCCTACTTCCTGGGTGGAGCCATTGCCTGTATGGCGGTGGGTGCTTTTCTCTCGGGCATCTATGTTGAGTACATTCTCTCGCCGCTGCTCATTTACTTAGCAGATACCGGCACTACTCTCTTACGCCGCGTCCTCCGCGGAGAACAGTGGTACAAACCCCACCGTTCGCACACTTACCAACGTCTTACAGACTACGGCTTTAGTCATGTGGCAAGTGCTCTATTAGTCAACGGCCTATCGTTGGTTGTCTCTGTCATCACAATTGTGGCGTTGCCTTTTGAAACGCAGCAGGCGCTGGGCGCCGGGCTGGTGGTTTTGATTCTGATTGGTTTTTACCTTGTCCTCCCATACCTTCTCAAGCGTCGGGCGGAGAAACATGCGTAAGGCATCACAGCGTACTAGCTACGATTCTGATATTCCGTGGTTACGAATTTTTCGCGAGGTCAGTAAATATTTCCTGTGGGTAGTAACAGGAGGCTTAATCCTTGCTATTATCGTAGATGGTATCAACGCGGCTTTAAGTTTCGGCTTGGGGGCTGCGCTGGTCTACATCTGTTTTGCAGTTGGAATCGTGGTTGTCATTGTTGCTGGGCGTCGTTCGATGTCTGAGGCAGTAAGGGCGCTGATGCTGGCATACGTCGCGAAAGTAACCTTCTTGGGGCTTGTGTTGCTGACAGTGCCTGTTCCCGATTACTTAAGAAACAACTGGCTTGCTGTAGGCGCCCTCATCGCAGTGGTGGTTTGGCTCAGTGTGGAGATGAAAACAGTCATGGGTATGAGAATCTTATACTTTGATGCCCATGATGGCTCTCACTCGATTGACGCACAAGCAAGAAAGAGATAGATGAAAAAACCGAATAATCAACCCCGAAAATCTGATTTGAGATCACCCGGTCAACTTGTTGCTGGGGGAGGGCTATCGGGTGCTGTTATGACACTTATCTATGTCGTAATCGGGATTGCTTTCTGGAGTTTGGTAGGCTTTGTCCTCGATAGGCTCTTTAGCACTCATTTTTTTATCTGGGTAGGAGTTCTCTTAGGAGCCGTTGGCGGTTTCTACTTGGTGTACTACCACATGACCCACACTCAAGAACGAGAAAAATAATTTTCTCTGACATAACTTGATAAAACTTACAGCTGTCTGCTCTGGTAACAGCAGCATGCGTAGCAGGAAAGGAACTTGCCTTGATTTCAAACGGGCTAGTAGTAGCGGCATACACCCCGCCCACTGTGGATGATATGCATCTACCCGATTTCTTCCAGATTGGTTCGTTTGGCTTCGGCAAGCAGATGCTGCTGGTGCTGCTCTCGGTCGTCATTGTTGCTGGCTTCTTCATGTGGGCTGGACGCAAGCGCGCAATGGTGCCTTCACGCGCACAGTTCCTAGCTGAATCGGGTTACTTGTTCACTCGTAACTCCATTGCTAAGGAAATGATTGGCGTACACCACTTCAAGCCCTTTGTTCCCCTGCTCTTCACCTCATTCTTCTTTGTCTTGGTGAACAACCTTTACGGTTCAATTCCCGTCCTTCAGCTTCCCAGCTTCTCGCACGCTGGTAGCGCTTACGCACTTGCTGGCATCGCCTACATCTCGTGGATTGTCGCCGGTATCAAGGCAAAGGGCCTGGGTCAGTTCTTCAAGGATATGACCATGCCTTCAGGCGTTCCTCCGTTGCTACTTGTTATCTTGATTCCGATTGAGCTGTTGTCAAACCTGGTGATTCGCCCTGTCACTCACGCTCTGCGTCTGTTCGCAACCATGTTCGGTGGTCACATCGCTTTGATGGTTGCCTCGTCGCTGACTGCCTACCTGGTCACTGAGGTAGGTGGCGCCACCGCAGTAGTCGGTCTGGCATCAGGCTTCCTGGGTATCTTCCTCTTCTTCCTGGAGCTTATGATTCAGGTTATCCAGGCATACGTCTTCACCCTGCTCTTCGCGGTCTACATCCAGGGCGCAGTCGCTGAAGGTCACTAAATAAAGATTTTCTCGCGAGAAACCTTTTTCGTGGAGAATAAAGCAACCCGTCACCCGCGGGTCAACAAACCCTCAAAACTACATCTAGAACACAACACATACAGTGTCATGAAGACACAACAGTTCTAGATGCAATCGAAAGGAAACACAATGGAAATCGCTGGTTCATTGAGCGCAATTGGTTACGGTCTTGCAACCATCGGTGGTGGCATTGGCGTAGGCATCATCTTCGCAGCTTACTTCACCTCAGTAGCTCGCCAGCCCGAGTCGCAGCGCACCTTGCAGCCCATGCTGTTCGTTGGCTTCGCGCTGGTTGAAGCACTCGCAGTTCTCGGTTTCGTGCTTGCACTGATTAGCTAGTCTGATTAGCAAACACGTCCACACCAACTAGAGAACAGGAAAATTCCCCATGTCACATTTGATGGCAGCTGCAGAGGGTCACGCTAACCCCCTCTTTCCCAACCCTTGGGAAATCGCCATTGCCGCCATTGGGTTCCTGCTGCTCCTTGGCATCGTCATCAAGTTCGTTGTCCCGATGTTCGAAAGAATTTATCAGGACCGAAAAGAAGCTATCGAGGGCGGTCTCGCCAAGGCTGAAAAGGCCCAGGCTGAGGCTGCAGCGGCTCGTGATGAGTACAACCAGCAGCTCGAAAGCGCTCGTCTGGAAGCTCAGAAGATTCGTGAAGAAGCTCGTGCAGAAGGCGAAGCTATTCTTGCAGACTTCAAACAGCGTGCAACCGTTGAAGCTACCCGCATCACCGATAACGCTCAGAAGACTATCGAAGCAGAACGCGCAGCAGCGTTGACCTCACTTCGTGCTGAGGTT
Organism: Rothia sp. ZJ932; assembly: GCF_016924835.1. NCBI lineage: Bacteria > Bacillati > Actinomycetota > Actinomycetes > Micrococcales > Micrococcaceae > Rothia > Rothia sp. ZJ932. Next base: position 871,837 of record NZ_CP070480.1, read on the forward strand.
GGCACCCTGGCAACAGTTCTTGCAGGCAAGATTGTCGGCGAATCCCTGAACGACGATGCACGCTCAAACCGTGTAGTAGATCGTTTTCTTGCTGACCTTGAAACCGAACAGCAGAGTGTAGGTGCTACTCGGTAATGACAGGAGTATCGACTGAATCACTGAAAAAGGTTGAAGCAGCGTTGCAGACAAATGCCTCGCAGCATGCCGCTTCACTGGCTGAGGAACTCTTCGCAGTCGTTGATGTTATCGACCGCGATGGCACCTTGCGTCGAGCACTAATTGATCCTTCCCGCGAGATTGAATCTCGCACTGGAATCGTCAAAGCAGTCTTTGCAGGCAAAATCTCAGACTCCGCTTTGAACGTTGTGGCTGAAGCAGTATCACAGCGTTGGAGCGAAGAACGAGATTTGGCAGATGCTCTTGAAACCGTAGCAACTTTGTCAGCAGCTATTGCTGCAGAGTCACGCGGGGGAGTTGAGGCACTGGAGACAGTCGTCAATAACCTGCTGATCTTCATCAACACTGTGAACACTTCGGCTCAGGCTCAGGAAGCACTCGTCGATGGTCGGGCAAGCAATGAAGCAAAAAAGAAGCTGGCGATTTCACTGGGCGGCACCAACGTTGCCCCTGAATCTCAGCTTCTGCTGGAACGTGCTGGCGCGCGTCCGCGCGGTCTCACAGCAGCCCGCGTCGCACAAAAGTTCGTGGAAATCATCGTCAAGCGTCAAAACCGCTGGATCGCCCGTGTTACCGCGGCGCGTCCGCTGTCTGAGGCTCAGATCGTGAAGCTCCAGAACGCACTGAACAAGGTATACAACAAGAACCTTAAGCTCGATATCACTATCGACCCCGCGGTTGTTGGTGGTCTTCGTGTTCAGGTCGGAGACGAAATTGTAGACGGTACCGTCTCAACCAAACTTTCTGAGCTCGATCGCGCAGTAGCGTAACAAACGCATCTGTCTTGATGCAGACGGTGATTTAGTAGATACAACGGTTTGTTCTCGACCGGTTAGTGGATAATCACCAACCCGTCAGAGAACACTCACGCAAGATTCGGTCTGTGTATACCGTTGATAAAACCGTATACCAGCCACAAATTAGGAGAGCAGGACACAAGATGGCCGATTTGACCATCAACGCCGATGATGTCCGTAATGCGCTGAATGACTTCGCGGCGTCTTACGAACCCGGCAACGCAGAACGTGTTGAGGTAGGTCGCGTTGCAACCGCATCAGACGGTATCGCACGTGTTGAGGGCCTTCCCTCAGTAATGGCTAATGAGCTGCTTCGCTTTGAAGACGGCACTTTGGGCCTGGCACAGAACCTTGACACCCGTGAAATCGGTGTAATCGTCCTTGGCGATTTCACCGGTATCGAAGAAGGTCAGGCAGTTCACCGCACTGGTGAAGTACTGTCTGTACCCGTAGGTGACGAGTTCCTCGGTCGTGTAGTTGACCCCCTCGGTCAACCCATTGACGATTTGGGTCCCATCAAGGCTGAGGGACGCCGTGCATTGGAACTCCAAGCACCCGGTGTTACCCAGCGTAAGTCAGTTCACGAACCGCTCCAGACCGGTCTCAAGGCAATCGACGCCATGATCCCGATTGGTCGCGGTCAGCGTCAGCTGATTATTGGTGACCGTCAGACCGGTAAAACCGCAATTGCGGTTGACGCGATTTTGAACCAGAAAGCTAACTGGGCTTCAGGCGACGTCAACAAGCAGGTTCGTTGCATCTATGTTGCAGTGGGTCAGAAGGCATCAACTATTGCCGCAGTACGTACCACCCTTGAGGCGCAGGGCGCTTTGGAGTACACCACCATCGTGGCGTCTCCTGCATCCGATGCTGCAGGCTTCAAGTACCTGGCACCTTACACCGGCTCGGCTATCGGCCAGCACTGGATGTACGGTGGCAAGCACGTTCTGATTATCTTTGATGACCTGTCAAAACAGGCAGAAGCCTACCGTGCAGTGTCACTGCTGCTCCGCCGTCCTCCGGGTCGTGAAGCATACCCCGGCGATGTCTTCTACTTGCACTCTCGTTTGCTCGAACGCTGTGCAAAGCTCTCAGACGAGCTGGGTGCAGGTTCTATGACCGGCTTCCCAATCATTGAAACTAAGGCAAACGACGTTTCAGCCTTCATTCCGACCAACGTTATTTCGATTACCGACGGTCAGATCTTCTTGCAGTCAGACCTCTTCAACGCGAACCAGCGCCCCGCAGTAGACGTGGGTATCTCGGTGTCACGCGTTGGTGGTGCGGCTCAGACCAAGGCAATGAAGAAGGTTTCAGGTACCTTGAAGCTCGAACTTGCTCAGTACCGCGCAATGGAAGCATTCGCTATGTTCGCATCTGACCTTGATGATGCCTCAAAGCAGCAGCTGACCCGTGGCGCACGTCTGACTGAGCTTCTGCGTCAGCCCCAGTACACCCCCTACGCGGTTGAAGAACAGGTTGTTTCAATCTGGGCTGGTACTTCAGGTCACCTGGATCACCTCGAGGTCTCAGACGTTCTTCGCTTCGAAGAGCAGTTCATCGACCACCTGCGTCGTACCACCAACGTTCTCGACAACATCGGTGCAACTGGTAAGCTCGAAGACGCTGATAAGGATGCACTTGAGGCGGCGGTTGCTGAGGTCAAGCGTGACTTCCGCTCAGAGGGTTCAAGCCACCTGGTTGATGCGGGTCATGAAGAGTTCAAGCCGGTTTCAGACGCAGAAGTGTCACAGGAAACCATTGGTTAGCGATTAGTTTCTGAAAAATAAGCTTTCGGGCTTTGTCGAGAAATCTCAAAGCCCGAAAGCCTACAGAAACAGAAAGGAAGCTTCATGGGAGCCCAGATTAGGGTTTACCGTCAAAAGATTGCTTCAACATCGTCGATGAAGAAAATCTTCAAGGCGATGGAGATGATCGCAACCTCACGCATCAATAAGGCTCGTCGTAACGCTAACGCCGCTAGCCCCTACGCAAATGCTTTGACCAAAGCGGTTACTGCTATCGCAACTCAGAGCTCAATCTCGCATCCGCTCATCAACCAGAGCGTCAACTCCCGCCGGTCGGCAGTGTTGGTTCTGACTTCTGATCGCGGCCTTGCAGGTTCTTACTCAGCCTCCGTGCTGAAGAAGACTGAAGGTTTGATTGAGAAGTTGCGTGGTGAAGGACGCGAGGTTCAGCTGTATCTTGTAGGTCGTAAGGCAAAGTCATATTTTGATTTCCGCGAGCGTTCCTATGAGAAGGCGTGGGAGGGTAACACCGATGCGCCCGAGGTCCAGACCGCAGTTGATATTCGTGATGCGTTGCTTGAAGCCTACGCTCGTCCCTTTGAAGAGGGCGGCGTTGACGATCTTCACATCGTGTACACCGAGTTCATCTCAATGGTTACCCAGGAAACCAAGATTCTGCGTCTGCTGCCTCTGGCAGTGAGCGATGCCCGTTCAATGGGCGAAGAAATCGTTCCTGGTCACCGTCTTGAAGATGATGAGTTCAAGCAGAACTCAGCCTTCGACTTTGAGCCCAACCCGCAGGATGTACTCGATGCGCTGATGCCTCGATACATTGCGTCTCGCCTTTACGCTTGCCTCCTTGAAGCAGCAGCATCCGAACTGGCATCTCGCCAGCGCGCGATGAAGTCAGCGGGCGATAACGCTGATGAGCTCATCAAGAAGTACAAGCGACTGATGAACAACGCTCGTCAGGCTGCGATTACTCAGGAGCTGTCAGAAATTGTGGGTGGCGCGGACGCGCTGGCCTCATAACCTGAAACTACCTCAACAACAAACTTTAATCTCAACCAGGTAAGTGAGAGAAATGACTGCCACTTTGAATGAATCGGCTACCCAGCCGACTGGCGGCGCTACTGGTCGCATTGCCCGTGTTATCGGGCCTGTGATTGACGTAGAATTCCCCGCCGGTCAGGTTCCGGGTGTCTACAATGCACTCACCGCTGACCTCACCGTCAACGGTCAGACCCGCAAAATTACTTTTGAAACCGCACAGCACCTCGGTGATTCACTGGTTCGTGCGATTTCACTGCAGGCTACCGACGGTCTCGTCCGCGGTCAGCACGTAGTAGACACCGGAGCACCTATCACCGTTCCCGTGGGAGATGCCGTCAAGGGTCACATCTTCAACGTTCTCGGTGACGCACTGGATGTTTCCAACGATGAGATCAAGGCTGATACTTACTGGCCGATCCACCGTTCAGCACCTAACTTTGCTGATCTTGAAGGCTCCACTGAAATGTTGGAGACCGGCATCAAATCCATCGACCTTCTGACCCCTTACATCAAGGGCGGTAAGATTGGTCTGTTCGGTGGTGCTGGTGTTGGTAAGACCGTTCTGATCCAGGAAATGATTACCCGTGTTGCTCGTAACTTTGGTGGTACCTCAGTGTTCACCGGTGTTGGTGAGCGTACCCGTGAAGGTAACGACCTCTGGGTAGAAATGGAAGAGGCAGGTGTTCTTAAAGACACCGCACTCGTCTTCGGCCAGATGGATGAACCCCCTGGAACTCGTCTGCGCGTTGCGCTGACCGGTCTGACCATGGCGGAGTACTTCCGCGATGTTCAGAACCAGGATGTTCTGCTCTTCATCGACAACATCTTCCGCTTTACTCAGGCGGGTTCTGAGGTCTCAACCCTTCTGGGTCGTATGCCTTCAGCTGTGGGTTACCAGCCCAACCTGGCTGACGAAATGGGTCTGTTGCAGGAACGCATCACCTCAACCCGCGGTCATTCGATTACCTCGATGCAGGCAATTTATGTGCCTGCGGATGACTACACCGACCCGGCACCTGCAACCACCTTCGCACACTTGGATGCAACCACCGAGCTCAACCGTGACATCGCGTCCCGTGGTCTATACCCCGCGATCGACCCCTTGACCTCGACCTCACGTATTCTTGACCCCCAGTACATCGGGCAGGAACACTACGACACCGCTATTCGCGTCAAGGCGATTCTGCAGGAAAACAAGGAACTCCAGGACATCATTGCGATTCTTGGTGTTGACGAGCTTTCCGAAGAGCAGAAGGTCGTTGTGTCACGTGCACGTCGTATCGAGCAGTTCCTCTCACAGAACACCTACACTGCTAAGCAATTCACCGGTGTTGAGGGTTCAACTGTTCCGCTCAAGGAAACCATCGAGTCCTTCCAGATGATCTGTAACGGCGATGTGGATCATATCCCCGAGCAGGCCTTCTACAACATCGGTGGTATGGACGACGTCATGCGCCGTTTTGAGGAACTCAAGGCACAGACTGGAGCTAAGTAATCATGGCTCTCAAGGTAGAAGTTGTATCACGCGAAGAAACCGTGTGGACCGGCGAAGCTAAGTATGTTCGTGCTCGCACCACTGAGGGCGACATGGGCATTATGACTGGCCACGTTCCTACCTTAGCTTTGCTTGCTGAAGACGGCGAATTGTTGGTTGAAGCAATGAACGGTGAGAAGTTTACTGCTCGCCTGCACGAGGGTTTTTTGACGGTGTCAAATAACCGCGTGACTATTGCAGCAACCGCGGCGACTGTCTAGTCTCTGACTAAAAAATGAGCGGCACTTCCCTTTCAAGGGAAGTGCCGCTCATTTTGTGGTGTGTCTAAAAGTTACTGCCGTGGTGCGGGGAAAATTAGAAGAGTCGTGACTCCACATCGTCTACACCGCGCATAGCGTCGTAGTCCAAGGTCTGGCAGCGGATGCCGCGGTCTTCGGCAAGAGTACGGGCCTGTGGTTTGATGCGCTGGGCAGCAAAGACGCCCTTGACAGGACGCAACAGGGGGTCGCGGTTAAGTAGTTCCAGATAGCGGGTGAGCTGTTCAACACCGTCAATATCACCGACGCGCTTGAGCTCGATAGCAACGGTAGCGCCGTTGGCGTCCTTCGCCAGAATATCGACAGGACCAATAGCGGTGGGGTACTCCCTACGAACCAGGGTGTGACCTGCGCCGAGTACCTCGATTTGCTCAGCCAGTAGGCGCTGTAAATCAGCCTCCACACCGTCTTTAATCAGCCCGGGGTCAATACCAAGATCGTGTTTGACCTCCTCAAACTTCTCGTAAACCTTAATGACGAGCCTGTCATCGGTTTTTGCCGCTTGTACACGCCAAAGCTCAATGACTTCAGCATCAACGTCCTCACCAATTTCGGTGTCCTCAAACTCTTCGCGAGTGGCGATATGAAGACGCGCCGGTGGGCTCATCCAGTTGAGCGGCTTATAAGAGCCGCCGTCTGAGTGAATAAGCACCGAGCCATCATTTTTCACCATAAGTAGGCGCTTGGCACGGGGTAGGTGGGCGCGCAGGCGACCTTCGTAGTCTACGGAACATGTTGCTATTACTAGTTGCACCGTTCAACTCTAACGCACGGGTATTGAGCAGCTCTAGTTCATGCGGGGTAATCTCAGCTACCCGCTGCTACCGAGCGGTAAAAAAGTATGGGAAAATGTTCAGCATGCCCAGAAGATCACCCAAGCCGCGCTCGTCCTCTAACCTGAGCAAATGGCAGAAGCCAAGACCTACTGGTGGGCGCGATATCTCGCGTATTCTCGACCCCCTGCCCACAGTGGAATCTGCCTGGGATGGAGACTGGTTTATTGCTCACATTCCCGCAGTCAATGCTAAGAAAACCTATAAGTGCCCAGGATGCAATGGTTCCGTTAAACCGGGTGTTGCACATTTGGTGGCGTGGCAGGAAGATCATCTTTTTGGTAAAGAGCGCGGTATTGAAGAGCGCCGTCACTGGCATCAAAAATGTTGGAATACCCGCCGCAAATACTAGGTGCTCGGTATAAATACTTGTGAAAACGCGTCCTTGCTGGTTGGAGCAAGGACGCGTTTTTTACGGATCTATCTGCTGGTGGTCTAATGTGGCTAGCGTTGGATACCTACCTGCGATCTTGAACCGGTATGAAGACCTCTCGTACCAGAATCAGTAGGGAGGCGGCTACCGGAATAGCGATGATTGCTCCGAGTACTCCCCACAGGGCGCCGCCGGCTGCTACAGCAATGATGGCAAGCCCGCCGGGAACTGCCACTGCTTTTGACATGATGCGTGGGGAAATCAGGTACGCCTCAATTTGCAGGTAGATGATGTGGCAGATGGCAAAAAGAAGAGCTGTTTTCCAGCTCACCACGAGACAGACGAGCGACACAAAAATCATGGCGGTGACCCCACCCACCAGGGGGATAAATGCGAGAATAAGCACGAACAGCGCTAGGAGCTGGGGGAAGGGCGCTTGGATGATCAGCATAACAATGAGCGCGAAGCTTGCATTGAGCACAGCAACCAGCGCCTGCCCCGCTACGTATTGACCGACGGAGTGTGTGATTTTCTCGGTCAGGTCTTTGACGCGCGGACGCCGAGACGCTGGCACCAGGCGAACACCCCAGCTTTTGATGATGGGTAGTGAGGCGAGAAAGTAGATTGAGAGAATAGTGACGATTAGAATGCCCGTGCCAATTTCAGCGATGGTTGATCCGGCACTGATGAGTCCGTTGAAGAAACCGCTCATGACGTTGGAGTCTTGGGTGAGGTGGGCGAAGAAGTCTTGCACTCCGTTATCAATGTAGGAGCGTACTTGGAACTGCTGATCTAAACGGGTGAAGAAATCGGAATTGAGGAAGGTCTCGAAGGTGTCGGGAAAGTCGTTGATGAAGGAAACAGCCTGCTTGCCGACGACAGGCACCGCGTAAACGATGAAACCAGCCACGACCAGTAAAAAGGCGCCAACGACGGTGGCAACACTGGCAAGGCGAGGCAACCCCCAAGCGGTGAGTCTCTGAACCAGCGGCTCTAAACCCAGCGCAATGAAAACGGCACCTGTTACCCAGCCAGCTAATGCGCCTATGTTACTGAAGGCAAACCAAATGATGAGGGCGGCACTGACACCCGAGGTTGCCCAGAAACCGAAGTAAAAGGGGTTGGCAATGGTGCTTGATGCAATGTACTCGCGAGGTGTACTCTCTAGGCTTTCGGGTTTTTCGGGGAGCAACTGGGCGTGTTCTTCTTGGGGTGCAAAGCGAGGTTCGGGGGCGTGGGAGAGCGAACTGCGGTGCGCATGACCCTCCTTAACCTTATTTTTTACTTTGCGCGCTATATGCGAGCCTTTCTTGCGAAAAGATGCCCCGGCGTTCATGGTATGCTCCTGAATTTTTCCCTCAATAACGGTTATAAGTCTAACCCCTGCACCCGGTAGTTACGCTGCTGGCTTGATGGTTGCCTTGAGCTTCTCGGAGGAGCTTTAGAATGGAGCTGAGAGAACACTGACCAATTTTTATGAAAGGGTGTTTTGATGACTCAGCCGACCCAACCTTTACCCCAACAGCCGCAGACACCGATTCCCGCTTCTGTACGCGGTGCCTACGACCTCTCCCAAGCACAAGCTGCTGCGCCTTCGCCTGAACCTGCGGCAGAACCCAGCTGGCGTTTTGATGTTGAAACCCCAGAGGATTTCCAAAAGTACGTTCAGCTCTCTCAGCAGGGCGCGGTAATTTTTGCCCTGTGGGCTGAACACTCACCGGCGTCCAAAGAAACTCTTGAGATTCTTGAACGCACTATTAATACTGCCGGGGGCAATCTTCTACTGGCAGCTGTGGATATTGTTAAGTTGCCCGAAATCGGTCAGGCATTTCAAATCCAGGGCGTGCCGGCAGCTATTGCTGTGATTGCTGGTCAGCCCGCGCCCATGTTTAACTCTCAAGTAGGTGAAGAGCAGATTCTTCAACTGCTGCAGCAGGTTTTGCAGCTCTCCGCCCAGCACCAGCTCCCCGGTGGTTTTGAACCTCACGGTGGGGAAGCAGAGAAGCCTCTGCCGCCGCTGCATCAAAAAGCTGTAGATGCTATTGACGCTGGGGACTTTGCTGGTGCCCGTGATGCCTATACTCAGGCTCTCAACGAGAACCCCGGTGACCGCGATGCCAAGATTGGGCTGGCACAGGTTGGTTTGCTGGAGCGCGTGGGAGATTTGTCGTTGGCGGACGCGCGTGCTGCCGCGGCTGCCAATCCCACTGATGTTCAAGCAGCCTTTAACGTGGCTGATCTTGACGTCACCGGCGGTCATGTTGAGGACGCTTTCAACCGGTTGATTACGCTGTTCAAAGCAGTAGATGCAGAGCAGAAGAATACTGTGCGTGAGCGTTTGCTAGAACTATTTGACGTGGTGGGGTCTGACGATCCCCGAGTGAAGAAAGCCCGCGCTGATTTGATGATGGCTATCTTCTAGTAAAGCTGGCATATTATTGCCCGGATAACTTCATGACCCGCTACCGACCGACAGTAGAAACTGCCCCGGTCGATAGCGGGTTTTGTGCTCTTGCGGGCGCGGTCACCGCTTTTATAGTAATGTGATTTACATGAGTGATATAATCCCGGAACCTTTAAGCAATGACCAGAATAAAGCTGACTACAACCGCTACGAGACCGAACAGGTAGCCCCCGACTCAAACCTCTCGGTAGGTGCAGCGCCCGCGCGTCCGCCCGTGACGGAAACCCCTGTGACGCCTGAAACAACAGAACCCAGCTCACCTGCAGTCTCAATCTCGGGATTGGTCAAAGTATTCGGTGATAAGGTCGCTGTCGATGGCATCAACTTGGTCGTACCCCGAGGCTCTTTTTACGGACTGGTGGGGCGCAACGGTGCGGGTAAAACCACCACCCTCTCTATGGCTACCGGTATGCTGCGTCCGACCCAGGGCCAGGTACACATCGGTGGAATTGATGTGTGGCAGCAACCACTGGATGCTAAAAGGCGCGTGGGCGTTCTTCCTGACGGGGTGTATCTCTTTGACCGCCTCACCGGTGAACAGCTCATTACCTACGCGGGGCGTCTGCACGGTTTGGACGCGCAGACCGTCACCGAACGAACCGCTGACCTTCTGCGGGCTATGGATCTAGAAGAAGCAGCTGGACGCGTCGTTGCCGACTACTCTGCGGGCATGACCAAGAAAGTTGCGCTCGCTGCGGCTATGATTCATGCGCCCTCGGTACTGGTACTCGATGAGCCCTTTGAGGCGGTTGATCCGGTTTCTGCCTCGAATATTCAAGATATTCTCAAAGCCTTTGTGGTACACGGAGGCACCGTTATTCTTTCCTCGCACGTCATGGATCTGGTGCAGCGCCTGTGCGATCACGTTGCCATTATGAACGACGGACGTATTCTGGCAGCAGGTACCACCGAAGAGGTGAGCCAGGGTCTCAGCCTGGAGGAGCGCTTTATTTCGCTGGTGGGTGGACGCCACGAGGCGGGGGAGGGTATCTCATGGTTAAGATCCTAACCTCTTTGAAATGGGAGTATTTCAAGGCCTCGTTCCGCAATAATATCTGGTCTTTAATCGGTGCAATTTTCGGTGGCTTGTACGCTTTGGGCGCTCTCATCGGTTTCGGTGCTGGCGCTGTTGCCGCAGGCAGCAGCCGTGAAGCAATTTTTATCTTCCTGATTCTTTTTGGCTCTGCTCTGGCACTATTATGGTGGACGGTGCCAGTGGTTGCATCGGGTGCCGATGCCACTTTAGACCCCGACCGTCTGGTGCCCTACCCTCTGACCACTCGTCAGCTGCAGTGGGGGCAGTTTTGGGGCGGTTTTATCGGCTTGCCGGGGTTCATCACCCTTGCCTTTATCGCGGTGGCTACCGTTGCCACCGTGAGACATCCGCTCGTTGCTTTAAGCTACCTGCTGGTAGCACCTGTAGCGGTGCTACTCATTATTTCTTTCTCTCGCTTCATCACCCTGGTAAGTCTGCGTTTGCGCTCTAACCGCAAAACCGCTCAAATCATGAGTGGCGTTGCTTTTGTTCTTCTGATAGGTTTGGGTCCTATTTTTATGGGACTAACTAACCTTCTGTCAGCGGTATGGGATCAGCTGCCTACTATCGCGCGCGTCCTAGGATTTACTCCGTTAGGTGCCCCCTGGGCGGTGCCCGCCCACCTTGCCGTGGGCGATTATCTGTTGGCGGGGTTGAGCCTGGTTCTGGCTCTTATCTACACTGCTGTTGCTTGGTGGCTCTGGCACAGACAGCTAGCTCTGACGATGGTAAATGTGGGGGCATACTCTGGCAATACCGCTAGCAAAACGGTGAACCGCGGCAGTATTGGTCTGCTGGGTGTTTTCCCCGCAACTGCCCGTGGCGCTATCGCAGCCCGCACGGTGCTTACCCTGCTCAAAGACCCGCGCCCAAGCTTGCACGTCATTATGGTGCCGGCACTTTATGTTATCTTCTCGGTGACCGGGATCAACAGCGATGACCCCTTTGTAAATCCGGTGGTTCCCTTCCTTGTACCGGCAATGGCAGGTTATGTCTACGCCTATCTGGTCTCTTACGATAACTCTGCATTCTCTATGCATGTGCTTGCCCCTCTGCGCGGTATTGATGACAGGCTGGGGCGTGCCTACGGTTTGATGCTCGTGTTAGGCCCGATGATTCTCATCGGAACCACCGCCTACATGCTAATCATACATAGCATTACCTACCTACCGATTGTGCTTGCCATGAGCATCATGATGTTCCTCAACGGTATTGGTATGGGCGCTTTACTTGATATGGTGCTTTCCATACCCACGCCACCACCGGGCACCAGCCCCTGGAAAAGCCAGCGCAACCCAGACGGTGTTGCCAAAAGCTTTGTGCAGATGGGCTTTACTATCTTGCTTTTTGCTACCGCCCTCCCCAGCAGCGGCTTCTGGATTGCGTACGCCGTTACACAGAACCCCCTGTGGAGCTGGATTGGTGTTGCCTTTAGCCTGATTTTTGGTCTTGCCTTCTTCTACCTCGGTATCACCATCGGCGCAAAACGCTTTGATCGGCATTCGGCGGACGCTCTCCAGCGGGTGAGTCGCAAAGCCTAGGGTAGGGGGGCAGGGCAGCTTTTTTAGCTCCTCATCATCCCTTAGACTGAAACTGGAAAGACCTCACAGACAAGGAGCATGCCAGTATGTCATCTATTCCCGGCGTTGAAGACCCTTTCGCACCGAGCACCTCAGGCGGTACCGCCGTCCTAGAACGCGAAGAGACCCAGGCTGCTGAGCCCGGCGACCACGAGCGTTTTTCACACTACGTGCGTAAAGAAAAGATTATGGAATCAGCCCTCACCGGTGAGCCGGTGCGTGCGCTCTGCGGCAAAATCTGGACCCCCGGGCGTGATCCTGAGAAGTTCCCCGTTTGCCCCCAGTGCAAAGAGGTGTACGAGGGTCTAGCACCGGGTAAGGATGACGAGCAGTAAGCTCCCCAGACCCAAAGAGCAAAGAAAGTACCGCCTGACGGCGGTACTTTTTTCTTCCTGCAAAACACTATCACTGTGAAACCCGCGATATTCTCACGAATACTGCGGTAACTATCCAGAGACAAAGAAACAGTGTGACTTTCTGCTACCCACTGGGGGTGGGCAAGCGCGGCATACGGGGGCTAGAATCTTAAAGCTGACCCTCTGTGAGCTCAAGAGGGGTAACCCGCACACTATGGAGGTAGAAGTGAGCACTCACGAACAACCCACTTTGTTTGGCGCTGGCGCTGATTTGCCTCCGGCTTACCCCGAACGCGCCGCATGGGGCACAGCCCCTAAACTGCGTGCCTGGCAGCAAGAAGCCATGGAAAAATACTTTGCCACCAACCCGCGCGACTTCATGGCGGTAGCAACCCCCGGCGCGGGTAAAACCACCTTCGCGCTTACCGTTGCTAAAGAACTCTTCAACCGCGGAACCATCAACCGCATGACCGTTGTGGCACCCACCGACCACCTCAAGCGTCAATGGGCGGACGCCGCCGCTCGCGTCGGTATCTCTATTGACCCGAACTTCAAGAACTCTGACGGCTCCCACGGACGCGAGTACCAGGGAGTTGCGCTCACCTACTCCCAGGTCGCCAACAAACCCCTGCTGCACCGGGCACGCACCGAAAACGGGCGCACCCTGGTGATCCTCGATGAAATCCACCACGCCGGTGACTCCCTGAGCTGGGGCGATGGTCTGCGTGAAGCCTTCGAACCAGCCCACCGCCGCTTGGCTCTCACCGGCACACCCTTTCGCTCAGACACCGCCGCTATTCCCTTCGTACAGTACGAAGAAGATAAAGAAGGCATCCGCCGCTCAAAGTCCGACTACTCCTACGGTTACGGGCCCGCCCTCAAAGACCACGTTGTGCGACCGGTCATCTTCATGGCATATTCCGGTCAGATGCGCTGGCGAACCAGCGCAGGCGAAGAAATGGCAGCTAACCTGGGTGAAGGATTCACCAAAGACATCACAGCCCAGGCATGGCGCACAGCCCTTGACCCTCAGGGGCAGTGGATTCCTACCGTCCTTGCCGCGGCAGATAAACGTTTGACCGAAGTGCGTCGAACAGTGCCGGACGCTGGCGGTCTCGTCATCGCTACTGACCACGCCGACGCCAAAGCCTACGCCACGCAGCTACAGAAAATCACCGGTGAAAAACCCGCGGTTATCCTCTCTGACGACAAAGAAGCCTCCAACAACATCGACAAGTTCTCAGAGGGAACCTCCCGCTGGATGGTAGCGGTACGCATGGTATCTGAAGGCGTGGACGTTCCTCGCCTAGCGGTCGGTGTCTACGCTACCTCCACCTCAACCCCGCTCTTCTTCGCCCAGGCAATCGGACGTTTCGTGCGCTCGCGCAAACGCGGCGAAACAGCCTCCGTCTTCTTGCCCTCCGTACCGCAGCTCATGATGCTCGCCAACGAAATGGAAGAAGAACGCGATCACGCCCTCGACCGCAAAACCACCGGCGACGATATACCCCAAGACCCCCTCAACGAAGGTCTCGACGATCACCTCATCAACGAAGCTAACCAAGAAGAAAAAGCATCCGACGAACTCACCTGCGGAAAATTTGAAGCCATCGGCTCCCAAGCCTCATTTCACGGAGTCCTCTTCGACGGCTCAGAATTCTCCATGGGCGGCATGGACGACGCCACCGACGAAGACCAAGACTACCTCGGCATACCCGGACTGCTCGACGCCGACCAAGTAGGCACCCTACTGCGCGCCCGCCAACAAGAATACGCCTCCAAACGTCCAGCATCTGCCCGCACCACCGAACCCAACGTCGTCGACCACCGCCAACTCAAAAACCTCCGCAACCAACTCGCCAAAAATGTCTCAGCCTGGGCAGCCAAAACTGGCAAACCCCACGGTTCTGTTCACAATGAACTTAGAAGAGTATGCGGAGGACCGGCGGTACCTCAAGCTAACGCCGACCAGTTGCAAGCCCGCTTAGATAAGTTGCAGGACTGGTTCTTGGGACGGAAGTAGCCACTTTTCACAGAGTTATCTGTGATGGAACTTTTCTGGAGGGAGATTTCTTGTTCCTCGCTTACTCGGGAAATCTCCCTCCAGCAAGCTAACGCCGACCAGTTGCAAGCCCGCCTAGATAAGTTGCAGGACTGGTTCTTGGGACGGAAGTAACTATAGAAAAGAGGACTTTCCCCGCTGACACGGGAAATCCCCTGAGAAGGTATAAGGCGTTGACTCTAGTATCGAGCGAATACCTGACAACCGAAGACCTTATTGGTAGCGGTTATCGAGATGCCAGCACCGAAATCGGTAAACCCGGGGGTGAGAATATTCCTGCGGTGACCGGGGGAATTCATCCACTGGGTCATCAGCGCTTTCGCCATATCTTGGGCACTGTTTTTCTTCCAGTTATAAGCCACGTTCTCGGCAGCCAGATTCCACCCAGCGGGAATCTGGTCGCTATACGAGGGGTTGTGGTAGAGCGAATCCTCACGAGCCATAACACCTGACCAATCTTGAGCTACCTTCTGGATTGAAAGATTGTGCTTCAAGGCAGGAGACCCGACTTTAGCTCGTTCGGCGTTCACCAAGGGGAGCAGAGCTTGTACGACCTGCTGCTCATAGCTCAAGGACGGAGTCACGGGGCTTACCTTGCCCACGGGCTTGACCTTGTGACTAAAGCGGTAGAGGAAAGCTGCCATGGCATCGCGGTTGATGGGTTCGAGAGGGCGGTATTCAGCGCCGCGGGCAGTAACCCAACCGGTCGAAATGCCTTGAGCGTAGAGCCAGCACATTTCTTTATAGAACTGCTGGCTGGGTACTAGATCGACAAAAGGCGACCGCACCGGGGCTGAGAAGTTCGGTGAACCAGCGTAACGGTAGAGGAAAGCTGCCATGGCATCGCGGTTGATGGGTTCGAGAGGGCGGTATTCAGCGCCGCGGGCAGTAACCCAACCGGTTGAAATACCCTGAGAACGTAGCCAACACATCTCTTTGTAGAACTGCTGGCTGGGCGAAAGGTCGCTGAAAGGCGAAACGGTCGGGGGCGTGAAGGCAGGATAGCCCGCGTGACGGTAAAGGAAGGCTGCCATCGCGTCCCTCTTGATAGAAAGAAGAGGGCGGTATTCTTTGCCGTGAGGGGTATCCCAGCCCGTGGTGATTCCGATGCGAGCGAGCCAGTTGATTTCATGAGAAAAAGCTGTGCTGGGTGGAACGTCAATGAACGTTGCTGCTGAGGCTGCCTGCGGTAGCGTGAGACTAACACTAGCCGCTGTAACACCGGTTAGAAACGCGCGGCGAGAAAAGACGAGATTGCCCATGAGAACTCCTTGTAAGATGAAGCGAATGTGATACGCATCTATCGTATAAAGCCCGAACAGATCTCTAGGAGGTAACGCCCGTGGCGTCCTAAAAAACGAAATGTTACACCTGTAACCAGAGCCACCGACCCCCACAGTTGTCGATGGATGTACCGAACAACGGGTATACAAAAACCCTCCGGTAACCGCAGCACCGGAGGGCAAGGGAAAAATCTAGAGGGCTTCTGCGAGCGTGATGCCTGCGTCCTCGAGTTCTTCAAGCGCGTCCTCGTAGCCATCCTCAGACACGGGGGAGGTGAGGTCGGTTAGTACGCGAGTTTCGTAGCCTGCATCCACTGCATCAAGGGCGGTTGCTTTGACACAGAAATCTGTGGCGATACCTACAACATCAATATCGGTGATCTCGCGTTCGTTCAGCCAGTCATCGAGGGAGAGCTTGGGGGTGTCATCCTCAACTCGGGCGTTGGCTTCGCGTTCTCCGGTCATCACGGTATCTTCGGGGGCAAGCAGACCCTCAAAACCTGAGTAGGCTGCATCGTAGGTACCTTTGCGAAAGTACGCCTCAATGTAGTCGGTGTCCAAATCGGGGTGAATCTCAGCGCCAGCTGATTCAGCGACGCAGTGTACGGGCCAAGAGTCTTTGTAATCAGGGGTTTCACTGAAATGGTTACCGGGTTCGATGTGCCAATCCTGGGTAGCGGCAATGGCATCGTAGGTGTCATGGGTTCGTTCAACGTATTCACTGATGAGCGCGGCAACCTCGGCACCACGCTCGGTAGCCAGGGTACCACCGGGGCAGAAATCGTTTTGAACATCAACAATAATGAGTGCGCGTGACATATTTTTACCTTTCGGTGGTGACAAATTCGGTGGGAATTACGGGGTCGCCGTTTGAGAGACGGGTGGCTGCCTTGGGCAGCTCCAAGACTGAGGACGCGTGGCGTTTGGTCGCAGCCTGAACGCCGGTAGCACCTGTGTACCCTTTGACAAGTTCACCGTTACGTACCAGATCGACAATGAGTGCGCGGTCGTTAGAGTCTGCGGGGGATTCTGTATCAACGCCAATGACTTCGGCAGTTGCTACCCCGTAGCGGTCAAGCCTGCGAACGGCTTGTTTGACGCCACCAACAGATGCCTTGCCAGCAGATGCCTTGGCAACGGGTTCCATCTTGCCTGCTGAGTTTTCGCGGGCAACGATTTTGTAGACCATGGAGCTGGTGGGTGCGCCCGAGCCGGTGACGAGCTTGGTGCCCACACCGTAGGAGTTCACCGGGGCAGCTGCGAGGGACGCGATGGCGTACTCGTCGAGATCGCTGGTAACAGTGATTTTGGTGTTGTGGTTGCCGAGGGAGTCAAGGAGTTCTCTCACCCACATTGCCTGGGCGATGAGGTCGCCGGAATCTAGCCTGACGCCGCCGAGCTTGTCGCCTGCTAGCTCAATGGCAAGGCGTACCGCTTTTTCAACGTCGTAGGTATCAACGAGCAAAGTGGTGTCGAGACCGAGTGAGTCGAGTTGGGCGCGGAAGGCGTCTTCTTCGCTATCGTGCAGTAGGGTAAAGGCGTGGGCGCTGGTGCCGATGGTGGGCAGATCGTAACGCAGACCGGCTTCTAGGTTTGAGGTGGCTGTGAAGCCCGAGATAATGGCTGCGCGTGCGGCTGCTACTGCTGCTTGGTCGTGGGCGCGGCGCGAACCCATTTCAAGGCAGGGACGCGTTCCTGCGGCAAGAGACATGCGCGAGGCTGCTGATGCCACAGCAGAGTCGTAGTTGAGAATAGAAAGAAGGTAGGTTTCAAGCAACACTGCTTCAGCGAAGGTACCTTGTATTTGAAGTACGGGGGAGTAAGGGAAGAATACCTCTCCCTCGGCGTAGCCTGAGATGTTTCCGCTGAACCGGTAGTTCTCAAGATATTCAAGGGTTTCGTCGTTGACGATGCCCCGGTTAGCTAAGAAGTCGAGTTCTTTGCTGGAGAAGGTGAAATTCTGCAACCCTTCTAAGAATCTACCGGTGCCCGCGAGTACCCCGTAGCGGCGTCCTGCCGGTAGCCTGCGGGTGAACACCTCGAAGGTACACTGGCGGTGCGCTGCCCCCGACTTCAGGGCTGCCTGAAGCATGGTGAGTTCGTAATGATCTGTCAGTAATGCTGTTGATAAAGCCACGGTGTCAAGTCTAATCGGTGCGAGGGGGTTTTACCTAGGCACCGATGGCAGCGAACAGATTGGGGCTAAAACTTCACAAAGTAAAAGCTGGGGGCACACGTGGTTTAGGATAGATGGGAATGTAAGAGTTCGCTGATTACTTGGCGTGGGTTGGGGAGTGAGACTGTGTTTGTATCACCGCTGCTATCGGTAGGCGAGACTGAAACCTTGCCTCGGGCGGATTTTGATGAGGCTGTGAGCCTTGATTCCCCGTGGCAGGTAGTTGTGTGGAATGACCCGGTGAACTTGATGAGTTTTGTGACCTACGTTTTTCGTTCTCACTTTGGGTTTAGCACCGAGAAAGCCCAGCGGCTGATGCTCGCTGTACATGAAGAAGGCAAAGCGGTGGTGTTTACCGGTTCTCGCGAAGAAGCTGAACAGCACACCTCTGCCTTGCACGGTTGGGGTTTGTGGGCAACCTTTGAACGAGTGGAGGTATAAGAGATGGCTGAAGGATTCACCCGCACTACTGCCGGGTACGTTGCTGTTTTCGAACCTGAAGAAGTTCAGCTGCTCACTAAGTTATTTGAGGATGTCGCCCTGACTTTGGAGCCTGAGGCTGCTCAGCATGAGGACGAGTTCGCGCGGTTATTAGGTATTAAGGCGGACGCCGCTGCGCCCACTGATGCTGCGGTGTTGCGTATGTTGCCGGTGGCTAGCGATGATCCTGAAGTTGCTGATGAGTTCCGTAAATTCACCGAATTGGGTTTGCGCGAGCAGAAGATGAGGGCTTTGACGCAAGCGTCGATGGACGTGCACAGCGGACGCGTGGTGCTGAACCAGGAGAAAGCCAGAGTGTGGGCGGGCGCTCTCAACGATGTGCGTCTGACCTTGGGCACCCGGTTGAATCTTAAGACTGACGAGGATTCAGCTCGCTTGGAGAAACTCTATTCTGATCCTGAATCTGTTGAGGACATCGAGGGGTATATGGCTTTGCTGTATAACTTCACTACCTGGCTACAGGAGACATTGATGAGCTCAATGCTGGAGAGCCTTGACCTTGCTGAGAATGATGCAAACCGGTAAGCGAGTCGGGTGCGGTGTTGTTACTGTGCTCTGAGTGGGAGAAGAGAGAGAAGCGCAGTAGCGTGATGGCTCCCTCAACGCACTAAAAGGTGTCCGCAACTACAGCTAGCGGGTGCTGATTTCTACTACTGTAGGTTACGAAAGACTATGACATATTCAGCTGAAACCGTTTCGAGTGCGTGGGGCTCTCAGATACCCGCACGCCCCACTCCCAGTGCGCCTATTGGTGTGTTTGATTCTGGTGTGGGTGGGCTGACGGTTGCGCGTGCCATTATGGATCAGCTGCCACACGAGAACATTATTTATGTTGGCGATACCGCGCACGGGCCTTACGGGCCGCTGACTATTGCCCAGGTGCGGGCACATGCTCTGCGTATTATGGATGAGTTGGTCGATTCGGGCGTGAAGATGTTAGTGATTGCCTGCAATACCGCTTCTGCCGCGGTGCTGCGTGATGCGCGCGAGCGTTACACCCGTTCGTACGGTATTCCGGTGGTTGAGGTTATTCAACCCGCCGCGCGTCGTGCCGTTGCCGCGACCCGAAACCGTAAGGTGGGAGTGATCGCCACTGAAGCGACAGTGACCTCGCGTGCTTATGAAGATACTTTTGCTGTTGCCTCTGATATTGAGGTGATATCTGTTGCCTGCCCTCGTTTCGTGGAGTTTGTTGAAAAAGGCATCACGAGCGGTTCGGAACTACTTGAAACGGCGCGTCAGTATTTGCAGCCCTTGAAGGACGCGGGGGTCGATACCGTGGTGTTGGGCTGCACCCATTACCCGTTGCTGACCGGCGTTATTTCATACTTGATGGGTGATGACGTGACCCTAGTGTCTTCATCTGAGGAGAGCGCCAAGGACGTTTTTCGTGCCCTAGTGGAGCACTCGATGGAGCGTTCTGCTGAGCTACCGACCTCCCACGAGTTCTTGGCAACCGGAGAAACCGAAACTTTTGACCGTCTTGTTCACCGTTTTCTGGGCTCGGTGGATGCTCGTGTCCGCCACACTGAATCTGTGGCGGAGCGTTTCCCAACAGGTTCATTAGCCGTGGTGCCAGCTGCACCGACGGTGAATGTTTCACCGGAACTATCAGATCAGCCTAAGGGTTCACCTGCTGATTCAACTTTCCCAGGTCATTCCTCGGGCACTGCGTAAGGAAAAATCCAATGCGTCTTACCATTATCGGAAATTCAGGATCTTTTCCCAGCCCCCATTCTCCGGCGTCATGCTATATGGTGACGGCGACGGATGATGCGGGTAAAACTTGGCGCATTGTGCTTGATATGGGTAATGGCGCTTTTGGCGTGTTGCAACGCCATGTTGATCTCAAAGATGTTGATGCTATTTTGATTTCGCACTTGCACCCCGATCACTGTATCGACTTATCGGGGGTGCACGTGGCGGTGAAGTGGGATCCGCGTGGTTGGGAGAAAGAGCCTATTCCTCTGTACGGTCCTTCAACTCTGCATGATTATTTGCGTCATACACACGGTCATTACGATGAGGTGGGCATGAGCACCGAGTTTAATTTTCACAGTTGGGCTCATCACGAACAAGTACACATTGGTCCTTTCACCGTGACGCCTTTTGAGGTGCTGCACCCTACCGAGGAGCCCTACGCGATGCGCATTGAGTGTACTACCGCTGAGGGTAAAACAGTGCTGACCTATTCGGGTGATACCGATTACTGTCGGGGCATTGTTGAGGCATCGCAGGGTGCTGATTTGCTGCTGTGTGAGGCCGCCTATCAGGAAGGGCGCGACGATGCCCTGCGCGGTATTCACCTTACGGGCAAGCGCGCCGGTCAGGTAGCTGAAGAGGCGGGGGTGCGCAACCTTCTGCTCACGCACCTGCCGGTGTGGACTGACCCTGCAACGGCGCTCGCCGAGGCACAAGAAACTTTTTCTGGACCCACCGGTATCGCCGAAGTATCGGCAAGCTACCGGGTGCATCCGCATCCGCAACCTACCAACCCGCCTACCACCACCTTATCTGTGGTGCAGTGTCACTAAGATTTTCTAGAGATAAAGAGAGCACAAAAACTATGAGCGAAATTTCTGTACAGCGAGAAGACGGACGCGCCACCGATCAGTTGCGTCCGGTGAAGATTACCCGCGGCTGGTCAGCCAACGCTGAAGGCTCAGCCCTGATTGAATTTGGCAATACCCGCGTGCTGTGTACCGCTTCTTTCACAGAAGGCGTGCCCCGCTGGCTTAAGGGGCAGGGCACCGGTTGGGTAACGGCGGAGTACGCTATGCTGCCGCGCGCGACCGGTACCCGTTCCTCCCGTGAATCAGTCAAGGGCAAGATTGGCGGACGCACCCATGAGATTTCACGTCTGATTGGTCGCTCCCTACGAGCCATCATCGACACCAAAGCACTGGGGGAGAACACGATTGTTCTTGATTGCGACGTACTCCAGGCAGACGGCGGTACCCGCACCGCAGCGATCACCGGTGCCTACGTGGCTTTGGCTGAGGCAATCCAGTGGGCTAAGAATGAGAAGATTCTGCCTAAGAACGCTCAGCCACTGACCGGTTCTGTTGCCGCTATTTCTGTTGGCATTATCGACGGTGTTCCTATGCTCGATCTTCCCTACGTTGAGGACGTGCGTGCTGAGACTGACATGAACGTTGTAGTTACCGGTGAGGGTAAGTTTGTTGAGGTACAGGGCACCGCCGAGGGTGCTGCTTTTGACCGCGATGAACTCAACCAGCTGCTCGATTTGGCGCTGGTGGGCACCACCGAACTGACCCGTATTCAGCGTGAAACCTTGGAGAGCTAAGATGGGTGCGAAAGTAGTACTTGCCACCCACAACGCGGGTAAACTGCGTGAACTACGCGAGATTCTGCGCGGTCGCATTGAAGGTCTTGACGTTGATACCGATGTGGTGTCAGCAGCAGATGTCAGCCTGCCCGATGTTGTGGAAGACGGAGTCACCTTTGCAGAGAACTCCCTGCTCAAAGCACGCGCCGCAGCCAGCGAGTCCGGTCTTATCGCCATTGCCGATGACTCCGGGCTAGCCGTTGATGTTCTCGGGGGAGCCCCCGGCATCTTCTCTGCCCGCTGGGCTGGGCAGCACGGGGACGACACCGCCAACCTCAACCTGCTACTGGCGCAATTAGCAGATATCGCCGAGGAGCACCGCGGCGCTCGCTTCATGTGCGCGGCGTCCTTGGCAACGCCTGAGGGCGAGACCGCCGTGGAGCACGGAGAGCTTCCGGGCATTTTGCTACGCGAACCCCGCGGAGAAGGCGGCTTTGGTTACGACCCAATTCTTGCCCCCACCGAACTCACCGGAGAACTAGCGGGAAAATCCTGTGCAGAAATTGGTGCGGAGGTTAAAAACTCGATGAGTCACCGCGCTCGGGCATTTACCGCCCTGATTCCCCACCTGCAGAAAGCTCTTGCTGTAAAGTAAGGTGAATCACTGTATAAAGGTTGGTGAGTAGGATGCCCACAGTAGTGCATCTGGAGCAGATGAAGTTTCTGCCTGTCGTCAAGGCAGTCATGACCCAAGCCGGTCTGAACATTGCGATGGATCGCTGGGACGTGCGCAATAGCGGTAGCGCTCACGTGGTTATCAATATGGGCAACCAGCTGAGCGTGCGCGTTGCTAAGACCGACCGCACTGCTTTTTTAGTAGCTAGACGCACTGAAGTTTTGAGGCGACTGCCCACCAACCTTTCCTTTGAAGTTCCCCGACCCATCACCCGCGTTATTACCCGTAACGGGTACACCGCTATTGGCTATACCTGGATTAAGGGTGAACCTCGTAATCCAGGTTCAGCCCCCGAAAAGGCTTTGGCTACTTTAGTAAAAGAGATCCGGGCGGTAGATACCGTGGGCATGGTGCCCTATCTCGATACCCAGCACGCACACTGGGGCGGGACCGACTGGGAGAAAACCTTGCGTGAACAGGTTGTACCGCTACTGCTCAGTAATAACCAGAAACTAGCCCGCGCAGCCATTGACAGTGTGCTCGCTCTTGAACCGGTTGAACCAACCCTTGTACACGGTGATTTAGCGGGGCATAACATTCTTTGGCAGGGCGATCGTTTGGCAGGGGTCATTGACTGGGATCACACCACCATTGGTGACCCTGCCTTTGACCTTGCCACTTTGGGCAATTGGTACGGCTGGGAGTCCCTGAGCAAAGCGGTAACACCGGCTGAGATTGATCGGGCGCGGGTTCTCTCTCGTCTGCTGGCACTCCAAGCTGTGGCTTATACCCTCAACAACGGTATGGGCGGTGCAATTGTCCGCCTTGCTGTGGAACGCGCCGACGACTGGTTAAGAAGCCACAGGGACGAACTCACATAATCCTTACGCCAAGGGGGCACCTGCTTAGATACTCACCGTGCGGTTACTGTGGCGAACCGATTTGCGCCAACCAGTTGCTGAGAATGAGATCGAGAGCAGGCAGCGCCTCGGGCAGAACCTCGATGTCGTCGGTGGCTGATGCTGGGTGGCATGCTGCCAGTAAAACGGCGCTCAACGCGAACATCCGGTAGTCAGTTGTGCCGGTGAGTGCTCTGTCATACTCGGCGATTTCACTCAGTATCTCAGTGATTGTATTTTCTTGTTTTTGCAGGCTGGCTTCGGCATGCAAGACCATTGTCAGAGTAGCCCCTAGCTGGGCAGATGCGGTCAGACCCGATCCAAAAGCTGCAGAAAGATTTTGTAAGGTCAGCGGCTGACGTGCGCACTTGAGGGCGGCATCGACTGCCTCCAAAACCTCGGCAGCACCGTGAGTAAATGCGGCGTCGCGGGTATCTGCCAACCAATCCCGCACCCTGAGGGTTGCGGTGTGCAGGGCAGACTCCTGAGCGTCCTGGGCACCGAGTAAAGAACGTAGCAATAGGGCGCAGCTTACTGCCGCCGCCCGTGCCTGCTCGGCATCATGGGTCAGCGTCGCTGTTTTAGCTGCTAAAGAGATTACAGTGCGCTCATCAGCAACCGGTAGCAAACCCAGCATCGCTACGGGCAGCATCGCTGATGCTGAATCGTTGGTGGTAATGGGAGCCTTACCCACCAGCTGCATTTCACCACCGTTCAAAATCGTGAGGGTGGCGGCGTCCGTACTGCGTCTGCTGCGCATTACAGCGGTGTTATCGAGGGGACGCGGAGGAGCAAATGGCACCGCATCTGATATCAGAGTGCCGCCGGTACGCAACCAGCGCGTATAAGCAAGCCAGATGCAGGCAAGTTCATCGGCGTGGACTCCATCGTTATTCCACTCCAAAACCTCGCTGATGCCATCGAGCGTATACAGAGCTAACTGAGCATCGGCAAGAGCCGTCGACGAACCGCCACCGGGCACCGCGAAAAGAGCACGGACGAGGGCAGCAACCTGGTCTCGGTAACGGTGGGTGCTGGCATCGGGGGCTGGGAAACGGGTATCCATAACCACCATTCTACGGGTGATAAATTGTCATCTGCTAGGTGCGGTACATAACGCCCCGTAAACTAGAGACTATGCGTATTCTTCACACTTCTGACTGGCACTTAGGCCGCACTTTTCACGGTCTCTCGCTGCACGAAACCTGCGTCGAATTTACTAACGAGCTAGTAGAACTGGTGACCACCCGTGCTATTGATGCGGTGCTGATTAGCGGTGATGTATACGATCAAGCTCAGCCTCGCCCCGATACTGTGGCTTTGCTTTCTCACACTCTGACCCGGTTAGTCAAGGCGGGGGCACAGGTGATCGTGACCAGCGGTAATCACGATTCTGCCCTGCGCCTGGGGTTTGCCGCCGATATTTTGCGCGCCGGTGGTTTGTTTATGCTGACTGAAGCATCAGCCCTTGAGATCCCGGTGGAACTTACCGCAGGCGGGGTAAACGTGAATGTCTACGGCATTCCTTATCTTGAACCGCGTGCTTTCGCCGGCAACTGGAACATAGAACCCACCCATGAGGCAGTGCTGGGGCACGCTCTTGAACGCATCAAGCAGGACGCGCGCACCCGCACCCCGCACGCCACCCTTGTCATGGCGCACTGCTTTGCAGCCAACGGTGTGGACTCTGACTCTGAACGGCGAATCAGCGTCGGCGGTGCGCTGAGCGTGCCTTTGAACCTTTTTGATTCTTTCGATTACGCGGCGTTGGGGCACCTGCACGGCAAACAAAAGCTAAGCGAGAAAGTGCGTTATAGCGGATCACCGATCGCCTACTCCTTCTCTGAAGAAAAGCACCGCAAGGGCGCGTGGATTCTTGAGGTAGATCAAAGCGGTATCACCTCTATTGAGGGGCACGAATGGGAAGCTGGCATTAAGCTAGCCAGCCTCACCGGAACCCTTGACGAGCTGACCACCGCTGAAAACGCCGAACACTACGCCAACACCATCTGCCGCATTACCCTCACCGATACGGAACGCCCTTCCCAAGCACTAGAAAAACTGGGAGCGGTCTTTCCCTCCATCGCCGAACTCTACTTCAAACCCAGCGGAATAAGTCCTGCAACCGATAAAGCCCACCGTCTCACCGAAAAAGAACGACCGCTCATCGATGTCTGCGCCGATTTCTACTCCTACGTACTGGGGAGAGACCTTACCCCGGCAGAACGCGTAGTCGTCACCAGCGTCGTCGAAGAAACCCACACAGCCAAGGTAAGCCAATGATCATTCACTCCCTCACCCTCAAAGCCTACGGGCCGTTCCCGCGTGAAGAACACATCGACTTCGAACGGTTGAATGAAGCAGGTATCTTTCTGCTGAACGGTCCCACAGGAGCCGGCAAGACCTCTATTCTCGACGCCATCAGTTTTGCCCTCTACGGAGAAACCCCCACAGCGCGTCCTCAACTGCGTAGCCGCTTTGCCAATGAACATGATGAACCGGGAGTAGAACTAGAGTTCACGGTGGGTTCAGAACGCCTAAAAATAGTGCGTAACCCTAGATGGGATAGACCCAAACTCAAGGGGACGGGGTTCACCCCACAAAATGCTAAGGCACTGCTGCAAAAACTAGAAGACGGTCAGTGGAAAACCCTCAGCACCGGTCACTCCGAGGCTGCCGGAATGATCCAAGACCGCATCGGTCTTAACCGAGAACAATTTTCTCAGGTAATTCTGCTACCACAGGGGGAGTTCGCTAAGTTCCTCAACGCAAAATCAGATGAACGCGAAGCACTGCTTAAAAAGCTCTTTGATACTAAGGACTTTCAGACAGTACAAGAACAGCTGCAAGAACGCGCACGCTCAGCCACTGCCGCCTCTCATACCGCTCGGCAGGCAGTAGATGCTCTGACTGATTCGCTCAAGGGCATGGGCCAGCAGTCCACTCACCGCAAAGAACATGACCTCTACCAAGAAATCAAAACGCTCGTAGAGCAGGACGGCAGCACGGACTTCCTAGAGCAGCTCCAGGGCTATCTCACCCAGCTAGAAGACCTAAACCTCACAGAAACTGAAGAGGAAACAGCAGAAGAAACCTTTGACTTCGTTACTGAGCACACCCGACTACGTCAGCAGCTGGCAGATGCTGAGCAGCGACTAAGCGGCGCCCTTTATCAACTAACCCAAACCCACGAAACCAGCCAGGGAAGGGCACAGCACCTGCGAAAGCAGCTCGATGACTGGCAACGTTTTGCTACCATCACCCAGCGCAAACGCAAGCTGGACGCGCGAGCCGACGACATCGCCCAGACCGAGCAACAGCTGCAGGCGGCGCAGCGGGCAGCACCCGTGCTACCAGCCATCCAACAGGTCGCCACCTCAACCGCCGCCTACGAAAAAGCCCGTCAAGCCCATGCCAAAAGCATCGACGCAGAGCAAGCAGCGCACGCCGTACTCACCGAGATACCCCCGGTGGAAACCCACCCCGAAGCAACAGTGCTCAGCGCACCGGAGCATCAACTCAGCCACCAGATCGCACAAGCCCTCAGTGCCCTTGACCGACTCGAAAAAGCGCTCGCTGACCGGGAACGTACCGCGGCTCAACGCCAACAGGCGCAGTCTGAACTTGAAAAAGCTGAGCACGCACAAGCAGAACTTTCCGTCGCCGAGACCCAGCATCGGGAGCAAACCTCAACGGTCATCGAACAACTGACCGCTTTTGAAGGCATCGAACGAGAGCTTGAAGAGGCTCAGCATAGCCATCAGCGGGCTGTCGCTGTTGTTGAACTGTCGCAGCAGTGGGAGCTACAACAGAAAAAGGTTGCTAGCGCTGAAACTGTTTTCAAACAAGCTGAAGCTACCAGGCGTAATGCCGCTCAAGCGGCTGAGGATATCCAGCAGCTGCGTTTTAGCCAGGCAGCTTATCTGTTAGCGCAGCAGCTACAAGCAAATGAGAGGTGCCCCGTCTGTGGTTCTGCCGAACATCCGGCACCAGCTACCGCTCCGCACGATACTCAGCTCATCGAACAGGGTGATATTGATGCTGCTATCGAGCACCGTAATCGCGCTGAAAAAACCCGCGATAAAGCCCAAACAGTTTTTGAATCAGCCCGTCAGAAACTCAAGGAACTGGTCGCAGAGGGCGCTGTAGAACCGGCGCACGCTGCCGAGGCTGAGATACGGGCGAAAACCGCTGTTGAAGGTATCCAGCAGAGAATCTCAGAGCGAGATGCTCTCCACCGAACTTTTACTCGCTTAGAAGAGCAGGGCAAGAAACTTGAAGCGAAACTGGCTGCAACAGCAACCACGATAACCCAGCAACAGCAGCTAGTGAGTGTCTATGCCCAGGAGCTTGACCGATTACAACTAGAACTTGAAGGGCGTGAAACAGAACGCAGCGTAGCCACCCGCAAAAAGCTGGTATGTGACTACGGCACCGCAGCAGCTGAGCGCGTCCGCCTCAAAGAGCTTACTGACTCTGAAAGTGAGCGTCTAGATCAAGCAAAAACCGCGCTCACCCAGTTGCTGATGGCATCGGAATTTGAGACAGCTGAACATGCGGAGGAAGCCTCGCTACCAGCTGCTGAGATCAGACGTCTTAACACAGTGGTGAGCGATTTCCGCACTGCTGATGAGCGTTTGACCGGGCAGCTGGAAGATCCTGTGCTTCAGGCAGTGGCGCAGGCACAGGAACAGGGCGTAAGCGCCCCCGACTCGCAAATAGTCGAGGACCTTGAAACGCTAGTGAAGCAACTGGCCGATGCCCGTGATCGTGTGATTCATTTACAGGCTGAGATGACCGCAAACAGTGGAGCGTTGGTGAGCGTGGGCGAGCGCTACGAGTGTCAGGCTGAAGTGTCACAGTCCCTGGTGGATGAAGCAGCCCGATGGAATCTGTTGGCGAATACTGCTAACGGGTTGGGGTCTGATAACAGCCTGAATATGACTCTTACGACGTATGTGCTGGCTGCCCAGTTGCGTGAGGTGACGGCTAATGCTTCCGATCATCTTAAGCGGATGACTCACGGCAGGTACACCCTGAAGTACAGCCACGAGAGAGAAGACGGTAAGGGCAGGGGCAACTCCCGCGCTGGGTTGGGCATTGTGGTACACGATGCCTGGCATGATGATGATAGACCCACCAAATCGCTTTCGGGCGGTGAAACTTTCATGGCTTCTCTTGCCCTTGCTTTGGGGCTGGCGGAGGCTGTTCAGCAGCGCAGCGGAGGTATCGATATAGACACGCTCTTTGTGGACGAAGGCTTTGGTTCTTTGGACGATTCGACCCTGGAAGAAGTTATGAACACCTTGGATTCGCTGCGAGCCGGTGGTCGCGTTATCGGTCTTATTTCGCACGTTGCTGAAATGAAAAACCGCATCCCAACCCAGGTTCAAGTGAACCGTTCACCGGAGGGTTCTTCTCTTGTCATCTCTTAAAACCCGCGGTGAACTGATGGCGTTTGACGCGCATCCGGGTATTCGGCAGCGGTGGCGCTATTCAGCGCGCTACACGTTGCAGCGGTTCCGGTTGCTTTCCGATGCCCTGGGCGGGCAGTTTATGGCTTTTGTGGTGCTGATGCGTCTTGTGCCGCCTATGCTGTCGCTATCGCTGCTGATTGGTGTTGCTGAACAGACGAGTGAGGTGAGCGTGGGCGGGTTCGCTGCTGGCATTGTTGCTCTCACGTACGCGGCGATGATGCCGGTGTACAGCGTCCTGGCTCAAAGGTTTGGTCATGCCCGTCTTTTGCTGTGTACAGGTATTGCGAATATTCCGGCGATGTCTTTGCTGTCGTGGCAACTGGTAGAGATTGCTGCGCAGGCACCCACCACTGTTAACGCTACGGGTATTTTGATAGCTGCCAGTGTTGCTGGGGCGACCATCCCACCGATGTCTTCGATGATGCGTTCGTATTGGAGCCGGGAATATAAGCGTACCCGCGACCGTAAAATGTTGAACTCAACTATTGCTTTCGAGTCTCTTTTTGAGGTGGCTACGCTGCCGGTAGCTGCTGTTGTTACCGGCTTGATCGCGCTGCTCATTGGGCCGATGTACTGCCTGTTTGCTCTCATTATTATTAACATGTTGGGCATGCTGTTTGTGGTCTCGCGCGTCAATAAACCGCTGTTCCCGGCGGTATCAGCCCAGGGGTTCAGAACCTATTCAGCGGTAGGCAAGGTGCCTTCTTCACGCGATTTTACGTGGCTGCCTCTCTTAGGCACCGCGTGCGTGGGAGTGATTGTTGGCTCTGCACAGTCTTCTTTAGCGTCACTGACTTTGGGCTCTGATTCGATTGAACAGCTGGGTTTTTACGTGGCAGTGATGGGTTTAGCGAGCGCTTTTGCCGGTGGTTTCTTGCTCTTCGGACGCGTACGAGTGGCAGGCTGGAACAGCTGGTTGGTGAGCGGGGCGGTTCTTATCGCTTTGACCATGCTGCTTTCTATCCCGGTGACGGGGTTCGGTGTGGTGCTCACGATGGTTGGGCTGGGGGTGGGCACAGGTGCGGCAACAGTCTGCATGGAATCTGTGACCACCTCAGCTTCTTTACGCGGCTACCTTGACCGTGCGCTGACCTCATCGCAGGCAACTCTGACTGCGGGCTTAGCGCTGGGACTGGTATGGGGCGCGATTCTGAGCGAGACTTACGGCTACCAGGTAGGTATGCTGATTCCCGTTGTTGCTGCCACCACCTACTTCGTGGTGGGTCACATTTTTGGTTTTTACTGGCGCAGATCGTACGAAGAACACCTCGAATCAACCTTCTAAGCCGCGCAACTTAGCGTATATACAAAAGCCACCGCAGAGATTTTTTGCCCCTGCGGTGGTTTTTAACGCACGCTATACGCCCAGGTGCTAGCGGTTTCTCCTAGTGACCGCGTGCAATCCATGCGTCCAGCTCGGGGGCTTCAAGACCGATGCCGGTGCTATCGCCATGACCGGTCAATACTGCGGTTGAATCGGGTAGCGTGAACAGCTTGTTCTTGATGGATTCGATGATGGTATTGAAATCTGAGTACGAACGCCCGGTTGCTCCAGGACCACCGCTGAAGAGGGTATCGCCTGAGAAGACGACACCGCTACTGTTCTCCCAGCTGAGGTCTTGTGAGTAGAAGCAAACAGAGCCGGGGGAATGACCGGGGGTTTCTAAAACGGTGAGTTCGGTGGTGCCGATGGTGATAGTGTCACCATCGGCTAAGTCGCTGTCGAACTCCCAATCAGGGTAAACCATCTCCCACAGCACCCTATCGGCACTGTTCAGATAAACGGGCGCGTTGAACCGATCCGCTGCTTCTTTGGCGCTGCGGATGTGGTCGTCGTGGGCGTGCGTCAAGAGAATCTTCTCAACGGTGCGACCGTCAACGGTGGCCGAGATTTTATCAACGTTGTGGGCGGGGTCGATAATCACCACAGATTCATCGTTGCCGATAATCCACACATTATTATCGACCTCCCAGGTGCCACCATCTAACGAGAAGGTACCGCTGGTAACAACATTTTCAATGCGTTCTGACATGAAAAAGTACTCCTTACAGCTCAACGATTGAGCGCAAGACTTTGCCGCTCTTCATCGTTTCAAAAGCCTTTTCAACGTCTTCAAGGGCAATACGCTCGGTCACGAAAGCGTCGAGGTCAAGGTTACCCAGCTGGTAGTGCTGAACGAACATGGGGAAGTCGCGTGAGGGTAGAGTGTCGCCGTACCACGATGACTTGATAGAACCGCCGCGTCCAAAGACCTGATCTAAAGGTAGCTCTGCGATGGTATCGGGAGCGGGCACACCCACGAGAACCATGCGTCCTGCCAAATCACGAGCCTCGAAAGCCTGTTTGAAGGTGGGTGCAATGCCGACGGCATCAATCACCAGATCAGCACCAAAGCCACCGGTGAGCTTCTGAATGCCCTCGACCGCATCAGCCTGCTTGGAATTAATAGTGTGGGTAGCACCCAGCGCGCGGGCGCGTTCCAACTTAGCATCATCAATATCAACGGCGATAATGGTGGTTGCACCGCCGAGCTTAGCACCGGCAATAGCGGCGGTACCTACGCCACCGCAACCGATAACAGCAACAGATTCTCCGCGCTTAACCTCACCGGTATTCAGGGCTGCGCCGAGGCCTGCGGTGACGCCACAACCCAGCAAACCAACTGCTGCGTACTGGTCATCGTCAAGGTCAGCTTCAATCTTGGTGCACTGCCCGGCAGCTACTAGAGTCTTTTCTGCAAATGAGCCGATACCGAGTGCAGGCTCAAGCTCAGTGCCGTCCTCCAGGGTCATCTTCTGGGTGGCGTTGTGGGTGTTAAAGCAGTACTGCAACTGACCCTTCTTGCATGCACGGCATTCACCGCACACTGCACGCCAGTTGAGAATAACCTTGTCGCCGGGCTCAACGTTAGTAACGCCCTCACCGACAGCTTCAACTACACCCGATGACTCGTGACCCAGTAGGTAGGGAAAGTTATTGCCGACGCCACCTGCAACATAGTGCTCATCGGTCTGGCATACACCGCAGGTGAGTACTTTGACCAATGCTTCACCGGGGCCGGGGTTAGGAACATTAATGGTGGTAACGCTGACATTACCTTTTTCGAGAGCTACAACGGCTTTAACCTTGTGCACTGATTCTCCTTGCAACGATATTAATCTGTGTGGTGGCGCACCGATAAAAGTGCCTATTACCTACCGTAGCCCATGCTGTGATTTAACCTCTACCTCCAGCGTTGAGGTTAGTTCTTGGCGTAAGAAATCTCTGGCTGTCGCGCGTGCTTTGCCCGAGGTGAGCACCGAGATGTGGTCGCGTCCTGCAACAACTTCTAGGCGTGCCGAATAACCTGCGGCTAACGTGGCGTCAACTAATTGTTGAGCGCCTGCGGCTAGAGCATCGTGTTCTCCGTGAAGTAGAAGTACCGGGACGCGTGCCTGAAAACTGGTGAGTGGGTTCGACAGTGCCCGAGCAAAGGTCAATAGTGCTGGGCGAGGAACACGGGTGTGAGCGAGAACCTGATCAAAAAGTCGTTCGTCGTGCCCCGGTGCTGGGTCTGAAGAAACAAGCTCATGGGCGGCAATATCAAGGTGATTGTGTGCTCCCATACCGATGATGGTTGCCGCAGCCAGCGGGCTAGAAGCGTCCGTTGCCAGCTCCCAGATAAGGCGCCCGCCCAAGGAAAACCCCAGCCCTACTACCGGTTGAGCTAGCTGGTAGATTTCACTGTTGAGATGCTGCACCATGATGTTGATATCTTTGGGCATTTCACCGGGTTCTACCTCAGCGTCATCTTCTACAGAATGGAGGGGAAGCGTTACCGCCCACACCCTAAAACCTGCCTGCGTCAGGGTTTTAACCCACCCTGTTTTCACCCAGTTCTGCTGCACAGAACCACCAAACCCGTGTACAGCAACCACCGTTGCCACATACTCACCGACTGGTTCAAAAATCTGAGACTCCATCGCGTTCTTCTTTCACCACACAAAAACCCGGCGCTCTTTGCAGAGCACCGGGTTTAGAGTTTACCCACTAGATCTTACTTAGCTACTACAGCAAGACTACTAGTTCTTTGACAGGTCGATATCGTTGATATTTTCCTTTTCGTTCTTTGCAGCTTCTTCTTGCATATTCATGCCAGAGTTATTCTGTAGGCGAATCTCACGCCCCTCTTCGACCAGCTTATCGAGCTTCTCCAGGTTCTTAATCGCCATGGTGTCATCACGAGGTTCAATCTTTAGGGTCTCCTCAGCCGGAATACCGGCGTGCAACTCGCGTGCTCGCTGAATTTCAGCATCAATCTGAGCACCAAAGAGCAGAACATTGTTCATGATCCAGACCATCATTAGCATGACAATCACACCACCGATAGCGCCGTAGGTTGCGTTATAGTTGGCGAAGTTTGAAACGTAGAAGGTGAAACCAGCACCAGCTACACCCATCATGATGAGTGCAAAAGCTGCACCGGGGGATATCCAACGGAACTTTGGCTGCTTAACGTTGGGGGTCGCGAAGTAGAGCACGCCCACTAAAATAATGGCAATGATCAGCATGACAGCCCAGCGAGCATAGTTCCAGATAGCTGCGAAGCCACCAAAATCCATACCGGTGAAATCGCCCACGACGTCGAGAACGTCCTTAGAAGTCAGCAGAACCATCATCATCGACACCATAATCAAGACCATGATGAGGGTAACAACAAGATTGATAGGACGCAGCTTCCAGATAGGACGCCCCTCAACAACACCGTAAATACGGTTGAGTGCGCGCCCGAAAGCGCCAACGTAGCCCGATGCCGTCCAGAGCGAACCCACCAGACCGGTCACCAACGCCAAACCAGCGGCACTTGAAGCAGTCAGCTGAGAGATGGGCTGCTCAACGACACCCAAAATATCTTTGGGAGCGTAGTCTGAGAGGAAGTTCAGAATCGCGTCCGTAGTCTGTTGACCATGACCGAAAACACCCAAAAGTGATACCAAAGCCAGAAGCATCGGCATAATGGAAAACACCGCGAAATAGGTCAGAGCCGCTGCAAGATCGGTGCTGCCGTTAGCGAGGAACTCTCTCAGTGAACGCTTGAAAATATAAATCCAACTGGGCTTACCGAGCTGCGTCAGTTTCTGCGGCTTTTCACCGGAACGCGGGTCAGAGCCGTGCTCTGCCCGCTTGATGGTCTGTTCTTCTGGAGTTTGCATGGGTCTCGTTTTCTAAAAGAGAGAAAAGTGAACGTCAAAGATGTGGTTTTATCGAATACACAGTTTACTGCTCAGTTCAGTAAATAGTGGAATTTTATCTGGCACCACTTCAACAAAAAAGTGGGGCTACTTTTTGAATGAGTTAGTAGCCCCACTTTTTTACTGCGAGTTTAGTTATTGATGCCCAGAATCTTGGCGGTGTACGCCATGATTTCATCGGCAACCTCTGGGTTACTGTTGAGGGAAACACCGTAGGCGGGCACCAGTTCTTTCAGGCGTGGTTCCCACTCGCCCATACGGGTGGGGAAGCACTGCTCAAGGAGCTTGAACATGATGGGCGCTGCGGTGGAAGCACCGGGTGAGGCACCCAACAAAGCTGCGATAGAGCCGTCACCTGCGGCAACAAGTTCGGTGCCGAACTGCAAGATGCCGCCCTTTTTCGCGTCCTTCTTCATGACCTGAACACGCTGACCTGCGGTGATGAGCTCCCATTCATCTGCCTGAGCTTCGGGGTAGTACTCGTGCAAAGACGCGATGTGAGCCTCACGGTTTTTGAGTACTTCAGTGATGAGGTACTTGGTGAGCGACATGTTATCTAGACCAGCACGCGCCATGGGGTAGATGTTATCCGGGCGCAGCGACAGCGGAAGATCAAGCAGCGATCCCTGCTTGAGGAAGTTAGTCTTGAACCCTGCGTAAGGGCCAAACAGCAGTGAACGCTTACCGTTAACGTAGCGGGTATCCAGGTGAGGAACAGACATAGGGGGAGCACCCACCGACGCCTGACCGTAGACCTTGGCATTGTGTTTGAGAGCGGTTTCTTCACTGGTGTTACGCAAGAAGAGACCAGAGACGGGGAAGCCACCAAAACCTTTACCCTCGGGAATGCCCGATTTCTGTAGCAGGCTCAAGGCGCCACCGCCGGCACCCAAGAAAACGAACTTGGCGCGAATGGTTTTATTGTGCTCTGAGTTCAGACGGTTCTTCACAGAGAGGGTCCAGCTACCGTCGGTTTCTTTGGTGACCTTGGTAACCTGCTGACCGAACTCAACCTGAGCACCGTTTTCTTTCAGGTAGTTGATCATGTGCTTGGTGAGCGTACCAAAATCAACGTCAGTTCCCTCGGGGGAGTAGGTTGCCGCTACGCGTCCGGGAGTACGACCGTTCATGGTCAGCGGTGCCCACTGCGCGATCTGGTCGCGGTCTTCGCTAAACTCCATACGCTCGAACAGCTTCTGGTTGCCCAAAGCTGCGTAGCGCTGTTTCATATAGTCGCTGTGCGCGTCCCCGAAAACCAGCGACATGTGCGGTACAGGATTAATAAACTCAGCGTTGGGAACCTTGCCTTCTTCGACCAAGGACGCCCACAGCTGACGAGAAATCTGGAACTGCTCGTTGATTCCAATAGCTTTGGTGGGATCAACGCTGCCGTCGGCTGCTGCCGGTGCGTAGTTCAGCTCGCACAGGGCAGAGTGACCGGTACCGGCGTTGTTCCACGGACCAGACGATTCCTGGGCGGGCTTATCAAGCCGTTCAAGAATGGTGATGTTCCAGGAGGGTTCAACTTCTTTTAGCAGGACGCCAAGGGTGGCGCTCATAATACCCGCGCCAACGAGGACGACGTCTGCAGTTTCAGTACGTGTCACAGTGAAAAACTCCATCAGTTGTGCGAAGGGCTCTGCCGTAGAACCCGTCTTTATCTGCCCAGAAATTACTCTGAGCAGTTACTACTGTTAGGGTATCGCGTGATACCTACCAATGCCTAACGTGTCTACCGAGGTTGGGCAAAGATGACGCAAAACTTAGGACGTACGGGGTGAAACGCCGGCGTAGGCAAGGTTGTCGAGACCGGTGGCGCTCATAGGGTAGGTGGTGACTGTGTTGGCGAGAGCAACGGAGCTAACAGCGAAAGCTAGGGGTATAGCAACGAAATGTTGCATGAGGTGGTAGCTTGCTTGCGCGTATTTTTCGCGGTGCTCGGTGAGATCTTCAATAGCATCAGCTGCGTAGAGTTCTTTGAAAGTGTCAGAGAGATTCTGCACGGGGGTAACAGCGGCTGAGTCACCGGTTGCCGCTGAAATGTCAGAGGAAGAGATAGCAGTGTCAATGTCTCCACTGATACCGCGAAGGGGAGCCAGGACGCGTCCTAGAAATGCTGCGGGATCACGGTAAGCGCCAATGAACCCGTCGAGATAAAGAGCCTGTTCGGCGGGTGCAGAACGTACGGCTTCTAAGTAACCGTCAGACCACTTGATCGGTCGTGGCTTGATGTTAAAACCTGCTCTGCTGAGATGCCCCGCGACGCTGGCGTATACCACCTCTGGTCTCTCCATGGAGGGGAGAGAGACATCAGTGGGGTAATAGAACTCTAAGGGCTCTCCTTTATAGGCGGATTCTTGCAACAGCTTTTTGGAGCGTTCGGGGTCGTAGCTAATGAGCTGGTTGATTTCATCAGAATCCATCATGAACAGCGGGGGAATGAAATCGCGCGCGCGGGTGGAGCCCTGCGGGAAAATCCCCGAAACGATAGCGTTCGCGTCAATAGCATGCGTCATAGCCTGACGAATGAGGGAATCTTGCATGAGGGGGTTTTGAAGGTTGAAACCTACGTAGGCAAGTGCGTAAGGGTCGCGGATGCGGGTTTGATAGCCCGCACGCGCCAAGGGCACAAAATCGTTAAGACCTACTTGGTCGTAGCCGTCAATCTCACCCTTGGTGAGGCGGTAATAACGCATCTGAGAACTGGTGATGGCGCTAAATTCCACCCTGTCAATACTGGGCGTTGTGCCCCAGTAATTCTCAAATTTTTCGAGGGTTACTGCGCCCTTGTTCCATGAGGTACAACGGAAAGGGCCTGTGCCTACGATCAGGTGTTCAGCAGATGGTTGTTGGTCAAGGGCAGAAGGTGAGCGTAGACCGAAAGCTGGTTGGCTCAGCGCTGCGAGGAAGGAGACGCTGGGGCGTGATAGCCGCACAACTAGCTGATTTCCTTGCCCCTGATAGGAAGCAATGAGCGGCTCTAATTCTCCTGCCGGGGTAGCCGTGCCAAAAAAGCTGAGGTAGCGCGATACAGCGCTGGACTGGGGGACGCTGGCAAGCTGCTTAAACCTGTCGAAGTTTTGTACAACAACCTCGGCGTTGAGGGCTTCTCCGTCATGGAACATAACATCGGTGCGCACCTCAAAGGTGTAGACCAATCCATCGTCTGAGACCTCCCAACTCTTTGCGAGACCGGGTTCTGGTAGCCCGGTATCTAGGTTAGGAAGAGTTAGCCCTTCAAGTATCTGCGCGCACACGCGTCCGGTCTCAAAGCTGGTTGAGATACCGGGGTCAAGCGAAATAACGGGGGCAGCGTTGGCAAAGCGAAGCACTTTCTCAGGAACCGCTGGGGCACTATCTGCGGGGGAAATCGCATCATTCGTGCATGCTGAGAGGGGGACACCCAAGGCGATTAGAGCTGAGAGACGGGCGAAATCTCGGCGGGAGAGGGCAGACGAATCCATGAATCTTCAGCTTTCTCTACGAACTAGCGACTCAGTGGCGAATCTTTAGCGGGGAAAAAGCAACGCACCATTGCGTGCCACCCGCTTACAAACCGCCACAAATAACTGAAGCCCAGATGAAAATCTGGGCTTCAGTGCGCGAGGAGGGACTTGAACCCTCACGCCGTAAGGCACAGGAACCTAAATCCTGCGTGTCTGCCAATTTCACCACTCGCGCTGAGATAGTAAATATCAACGGAAAACATACTACCGTAATCCGTTGAAAATCTCCTAATCGAACCGGTCGAGAGGTGACCGGTTAGCTGTCGATACCCAGATCGCGGCGAAGTTTAGCCACATGACCTTTGGCTCGCACGTTGTATTGAGCAAGCGCTACCTTGCCCTTCTCGTCAACAATAATGGTTGACCTAATCAAACCCACATAGGTCTTGCCGTAGTTCTTCTTCTCGCCCCACGCACCGTAGCTTTCAGCCACTGCATGGTCTTCATCGGAAAGCAAGGGGAAGGTCAGCGACTGGTTGGTGGCAAACCGTGCTAACGCGTCCGGTAAATCGGGGGAGACGCCCAAAACCTTGTACCCATGCCCGGCAAGGCTCTCAAGGCTGTCACGGAAATCGCAAGCCTGGGTGGTACATCCGGGGGTGGACGCCTTGGGATAGAAATAGATAATCACCTGCTGCCCGCTGTAGTCAGCAAGAGCAACCGTGTTGCCTGCTGCGTCCTTCAGGCTGAAATCTGGTGCTGTATCACCGGGGGTAAGTCGCTGGCTCATAACCCATCACTTTCGTTGCAGAGACTGTGAACAATGCATGAACATCTTATAAATATTCTCCCCATGAATATAGGCGGGGTGAGAAAATTTTTTGCTCAGAGCTATAAAAAATTTCTTCAGTTAACCCTATAATGACCGTATGCCTGATATCGGTAAGTGGTCCATAAATCGTTTATTATCAACAGCAGCTCGGATGCTTGAGCACAGTTGGAATGCTCAACTCAAAGACTTGGGGCTGACGCACGCAGGAGTCACTGCTTTGGGAGTTATCTCTCAAAACGGTGAAATTTCTCAGGTGCAAGTTGCCCACATTGTAGGCGTGCAGGCGCAGACGATGGGGAAAACCCTCGCGCGTCTTGAAGCCTACGGTCATATTGAACGGGTAAGAAGTACTACGGATCGTCGTAGCTACCTTCTAACTATCACTGAGAGTGGTCTTGCTGCCCTCGATCGTGCTGAAGAAGTTGATAATAAGTTATCGCAGTCGGGGGAGCTTGCTAACCCCGACTTTCAAAATATGCTCATCAGCGTGATTCAAGAGCTCTCCACCCACGAAGGTGGTAAAGAAATCTTCGAGTCAGCCACTGAGGGCAACCTCAAGCCCAGTACGGAGAAAGTGAACAACCTGCAGGTGGATTCTGAACTGTCAGCAGACACAGACGTCACCGCAGTGATTGAAACAGACTCTGGGTCAGGGCTGAAAAATAAATAGTTCATCCATATACCTGTAAGGCGGCAGTGCGAACTGCCGCCTTCTTTTATGCCCTAAGGTGCTGGAAGTGGGCACGGGGTGGGGCAGTGGTGAATAAGCAAATAGAGTGCCCTTGCTAACATTTGCTCTTTTTGAGTTGCG
The DNA here is from genome assembly GCF_016924835.1 of Rothia sp. ZJ932. Taxonomy (NCBI): domain Bacteria; kingdom Bacillati; phylum Actinomycetota; class Actinomycetes; order Micrococcales; family Micrococcaceae; genus Rothia; species Rothia sp. ZJ932. The sequence continues at coordinate 910,750 of NZ_CP070480.1, forward strand.
CGGTTCATCTGGGTGTTCTATAGTTATATAAGTCTTCACGGCATTAGTCGAAAAGATATGCACCTCTAGCTCAATTGGCAGAGCAATTGACTCTTAATCAATGGGTTGTGGGTTCAAGTCCCACGGGGTGTACTGGGAAAGACCTTACCGCTTGCGGTAAGGTCTTTTTTGCGTCTGCCGAAGAATCTGTTTGAGCTGTTATGGTAAAAGTGCGGCTTGAGCTGTTGAGCTGTTGAGCTGTAAGGGGAACACTTTTTGTTCTAAAACTTCTTGTAATCCCGAGCTTCATCTTTAAGCGCATGATTCACCTCATGGTAAGAGGTGAATCATGTATCAATGGGTGGTTTAGTGGTTTTGGCTAGTAGAGATGCACATCACTGCCTTTTGATTTGTTCGTGAGCTGGTGACTGTGTAGAGTATTACCTGTTGCTTCGTTCAGAAGCTACGCACCTCTAGCTCAATTGGCAGAGCAATTGACTCTTAATCAATGGGTTGTGGGTTCAAGTCCCACGGGGTGTACATATAAATACTTGAGGGTCTCACCGTTTGGTGAGACCCTCAAGTATTTTCTATACCCAAGATTCTTGATCAGCTTTTTGCTTGCCCGGGGAGTGAAAAGCTCTATAACCTCAAGCCTCGTGAGATAACTTGCCTCTGCGCCTCAAATCTGAATGAAGAAAGAGGCAGGAGACAACAGCCATTGAATCTACAGCTGCTCTAAAACGGTGGACTGCTTCAAGAACTCTGCAAAATCCTCTAAGTCAACGGTCTGATCGAGGGTGCCAGTGCCGTGACTGCTTTCGAAAGAGTGTAGGGCTTGAAAGTTCAGTGCGAAAGATGATCCGTTCGTGGTTTCGATAACAAGCTGTTCGTGGGGGTTAATACCAAGGCTCACGAGATTAGTGTTGTCTACTGAGGTGGGGGTTCCTCCGCTGGCGATCTCAGGGAAGGTAACGGGTGCAACAACGATTCCGCGTGGTGCGTCCCGGTAACCCACGAGAAAGTATGTCTGGTCTTCTTGCTGACCGGTCGCAATGTCCTCATTGTCATAGCGTGAGGTTCCTGTGGCTAAGACGAGGTTGTAGGCGCCAAAGTTGATAATCTGCTCATCAAAGACGGTGTGCAGTATCTGAGCTATTTCATCGCTGGTCAGTGCTACTAGTTTCATGTGAGCCAGTCTACTCGGTAGCCCTGTAAAAAGAGCAGAGAAAAAACTGTAAAGAACCATAAAACATTTTGTTACGTTTAGCCCCAGCTACGTGACTCACTTGCTTCATGAATGAGACCTGCTTCTCAAAAGGTGAGCAGGCTTTGACCCTCCCACTGCCCCCGCCGCATACTGTTAGGTATGTCTATGCAGTATGTTCAGGTAGAAATTCTTAAGCTTGTGGTCAATCCCTAGGGTGGTCGCAGGCTTATCAATGACCCTGATAAAACATATACACCCTTCGCACCAACTCCCACGGCGAAGGGCTTTTTTATAGGCGCTAAGTACCCAAAGCGTCACATGCCGGCACAGCTGGTATAAATGACACAAGATTATAAACAGGTTAGAGATAACGACCGCTGAGCTATCACACCGCACAGTACTAAAGCTTTTATCACTGACATCAATCAGCAAGGATGAAACATGAGCACGGGATTACCAGGCACTCCTGCGACAGTTGCATCGCACACTGGTGAGCGTCGAAACGCCGCGTCTGCAGCTACCTCGAAGCCCGCCGTAGAGCGCATGACGGGGTCACAGGCAATTGTCCGCTCGCTTGAGGAGTTGGGCGTCACTTCAGTTTTCGGTTTGCCCGGTGGCGCTATTTTGCCCACATACGATCCGCTTCTTGATTCCACAAAGATTAACCATATTCTCGTGCGCCACGAACAAGGCGCAGGTCATGCTGCTCAGGGGTATGCGGTATCAACCGGTGAAGTGGGAGTCTGCATTGCGACCTCTGGTCCCGGTGCAACGAACCTCCTCACCCCCTTGGCAGATGCGAACATGGACTCTGTGCCGATGGTGGCAATTACTGGTCAGGTTTCGTCAAAAGTTATTGGCACTGACGCTTTCCAAGAAGCAGATATCGTGGGTATGACCATGCCCATCACCAAGCATTCTTTTATGGTGCGAGATGCCCAAGAAATTCCCCGTTGCATCGCAACAGCCTTCCACATTGCTGCAACTGGACGCCCCGGTCCGGTACTGGTTGATATTACCAAGGACGCGCAGCAGGGCATGATGGATTTCTCATGGCCCCCAGCCATCGATGTGCGCGGCTATCACCCGGTGACTCGAGGTCACTCCAAACAGATTCGTGAAGCTGCGCATTTGATTGCAGAGGCACAGCGTCCGGTGCTCTACGTGGGTGGTGGTGTCACTCGCGCGGACGCGTCCGACGAATTGGCACAGCTCGCTGAGATTACCGGCGCACCGGTAGTAACCACCTTGACCTCACGCGGTGCATTCCCTGATTCTCATCCACAGAGTTTGGGCATGCCCGGTATGCATGGAACGGTGCCCGCGGTGACCGCTATGCAGAAATCAGATGTGCTGGTGGTCTTGGGTGCTCGGTTCGATGACCGCGTGACCGGTGTGGTTGACACTTTCGCCCCCGATGCCAAGGTCGTTCACATTGATATTGACCCCGCCGAAATCTCCAAGATTCGTTACGCAGATGTGCCGATCGTGGGCGATGTAAAATCTGTTCTGCCTGAGCTGAACGCAATCCTAAGCACCGAACTTGCTGGCTCCATGAGTGATTTGAGTCCATGGTGGTCTGTTCTTGAGAAGTGGCGCAAAAACTTCCCACTGGGCTACAGCTCAACAGAGGACGGTCTGGGGCAGCCCCAGCACGTGATTGAACGCATCAGTGAAATGACAGGTCCTGACGCCTACTATGTGGCGGGCGTCGGTCAGCACCAGATGTGGTCAGCCCAGTTCATCAAGCACGAAAAACCCCGTCACTGGATCAACTCGGCAGGTCTGGGCACAATGGGTTACTCTGTTCCGGCAGCGATGGGCGTAAAAGTTGCTCATCCCGAAGCTGTAGTATGGGCAATTGACGGCGACGGCTGCTTCCAGATGACCAACCAGGAGCTGGCAACCTGCGTTCAGAACAACATTCCCATCAAGGTAGCCATCATTAACAACTCGTCCTTGGGCATGGTGCGCCAGTGGCAGACCCTCTTCTACGATGGTCGCTACTCCAACACCCACCTCAACACCGGTGCTAACAGCGCTCGCATCCCCGATTTCGTCAAGCTGGCGGAGGCTTACGGTGCGGTGGGTCTGCGCTGCGAAAGCGATGATGAGGTAGATGCAACGATTGAGCAGGCTTTGGCTATCAACGATCGTCCTGTGGTGATTGATTTTACGGTTAGCCCCGATGCGATGGTGTGGCCGATGGTGCCTGCCGGAGTTTCAAACGATTTAATTCAGATTGCTAAAGAAACTTCACCCGACTTTGACCGAGAGGAAGTTTAGAAGTCATGGCTCGTCATACTCTTTCAGTTTTGGTTGAAGACAAACCGGGCGTTTTGGCGCGTGTATCTGGGCTTTTCGCCCGCCGTATGTTCAACATTGATTCATTGGCAGTGGGGCACACTGAGGTTCCCGGTATTTCTCGTATCACGATTGTGGTTGATGCTGATGCGGCAATCCTTGAGCAGGTTACCAAGCAGCTCAATAAGCTGATTCATGTACTCAAGATTGTGGAGTTGCCCGCAGAAACTTCGGTGCAGCGCGATCACATTATGGTCAAGGTGCGTGCTGATATTGCGACCCGCTTGCAGGTGACTCAGGCAGCTGATTTGTTCCGCGCGTCCATTGTTGATGTCTCAACCGAGTCGGTGGTGATTGAATCAACGGGTTCGGCTGAGAAGAATAACGCCCTGCTCGATGTGTTGGAACCTTTTGGTATTCGTGAGATTGTTCGTGCGGGTACTTTGGGGCTTGGGCGAGGTCCGCGGTCGATGAGTGAAAAGGCACTGCGCGGCTAATGCCCATTATGTGAATGTAATGTTCACTATATAAGACGCTGTGGTGCCGGGCACCATCTCGCACCCAAAACCCCTATTATTGATTTCAGGTACATTGCTTTGATAAAAGCGCCTGAAAAACTATCAAGGAGAGAAACCTCTTATGGCAGCAAAAATTTTCTACAACGATGACGCTGATTTGGCAAACATTTCAGAGCGCCAGGTAGCCATCATCGGCTACGGCTCACAGGGTCATGCACACGCTCTTAACCTGCGCGATTCAGGTGTTGACGTACGTGTTGGTTTGGCTGAAGGCTCAAAGTCACGCGCTAAGGCAGAAGCCGAAGGTTTGCGCGTGCTGAACGTAGCAGACGCCGTTGCAGAAGCTGACCTCATCATGATTCTGGTTCCGGATCAGGTACAGGCTGAGGTCTACAAGAAGGATATCGCCCCCAACCTCTCCGAAGGCGATGCTCTATTTTTCGCTCACGGTTTCAACATCCGTTTCGGCTACATTGAAGCACCCGCTGGCGTTGACGTCGCAATGGTTGCGCCCAAAGGTCCCGGTCACACCGTTCGTCGTGAATTTGAAGCAGGACGCGGCGTCCCCGCCATCGTCGCTGTTGAAAAGAACGAGTCAGGCAAGGCTCTTGAGCTGGCACTGGCTTACGCTAAGGCAATGGGCGCAACTCGCGCAGGCGCTATCGAAACTACTTTCACTGAAGAAACCGAGACTGACCTGTTCGGTGAGCAGGCTGTGCTGTGCGGCGGTACCTCACAGCTCGTTCAGTACGGCTTCGAGGTTCTAACCGAAGCTGGCTACCAGCCTGAAATCGCCTACTTCGAGGTGCTGCACGAACTCAAGTTGATCGTTGATCTGATGATTGAGGGTGGCATCGCCAAGCAGCGCTGGTCAATCTCAGACACCGCTGAGTACGGCGACTACGTTTCTGGTCCCCGCGTGATCTCACCCGAGGTCAAGGAGAACATGAAGGCTGTTCTTACCGATATTCAGGAAGGCGCTTTTGCGAAGCGTTTCATGGAAGATCAGGCTGCTGGCGCTCCCGAGTTCAAGGAACTGCGCGCCAAGGGTGAAGCTCACCCCATCGAGGCAACCGGTCGCGAACTACGTCAGCTCTTCTCCTGGAACAAGGCTGCTGATGACTACACCGAAGGTAGCGTAGCCCGCTAAATTCAGTTTTATTGATGCTGTCATGATGCACCGCCGAGACCCCGTAGAAATTCTGCGGGTGCTCGGCGGTGTTCTTGCACCGGTTACTTGCCTTCATAGAACAAGAGGTAACCGCTGGGCAACTGTTACATATTTTTAACCGTTCGCACCAATCAATGTTTATTGTCTGTGCCATTTTGGTGGCACAATAGAACCAATCCCACAGGTGTGTGCGTTGGCCGTAAATGGTGAACCGATGCAAACTCTCTGTAGCGAAGCGCGCCCTGTGTTTCGCGTCCCTTCCCAGCGCTGCGGCTCATAAAGCTACCTCAGCGCGCGGCATCGCAAGAGACTTCTTACCCAAGATTTTCTAAGGAACACTCCCGTGACTGAAAAACCCGTTGTACTGATCGCTGAAGAACTTTCCCCCGCTACCATTGAAGCGTTGGGTTCTGATTTTGAAATCCGCACCACTGACGGGGCTGACCGCACCCAGCTTTTGTCAGCAATTGCTGATGTCGATGCGATTTTGGTGCGATCAGCTACCCAGGTTGATGCTGAGGCTATCGCTGCTGCCCACAAGCTCAAAGTGATTGCCCGCGCTGGTGTGGGCTTGGACAACATCGATATCAAGGCAGCTACCGCAGCTGGCGTGATGGTTGTTAACGCGCCCACCTCCAACGTCATTTCAGCGGCAGAGCTTACGGTCGGGCACATTCTGGGGCTTGCCCGCAATATTTCAGCGGCAGACCGTTCTATGAAGCAGGGGGAGTGGAAGCGTTCACTGTATTCGGGTACCGAGTTGTATGAGAAGACCATTGGCATTATCGGTCTGGGGCGCATTGGCGCCTTGGTGGCAGAGCGTCTGAAAGCTTTTGGCACCGAGATCATTGCCTACGATCCCTTTGTGACCGCAGCCCGCGCTTCTCAGGTTGGCGCTCAGCTGGTTGAACTTGATGAGCTCATTGAGCGCAGCGATTTTATTACTATTCATATGCCTCGCACTCCCGAAACCTTGGGCATGATTAACGCCGATGCTTTTGCCAAGATGAAGAACAGCGCCTGCGTCGTTAACGTGGCACGTGGCGGTTTGATTGATGAAGCTGATCTTGACGCTGCTTTGCGTGCCGGTGAGATTGCCGGTGCGGCTATTGACGTTTACGTGAAAGAGCCCGCTAAGAACGTGCCCTTTATCGAACTCGATAACGTGGTGGCAACCCCTCACCTGGGCGCTTCAACTGCTGAGGCTCAGGAGAAGGCAGGCATCTCGGTGGCTCGTTCGGTGCGCTTGGCTCTTGAGGGAGATTTGGTGCCGGACGCGGTTAATATCGCTGGTGGCGCTATTGATAAGGACGTGCGACCGGGTGTTCCTCTTGCCGAAAAGCTCGGACGCATTCTCACTGCCCTGGGCGAAGATGAGGCTCTTGCTCGCGTTGAAGTGAAGATCGCCGGCGAGATTGCTACCAAGGACGTCACCTCCCTCAAGTTGTCAGCACTCAAGGGCGTCTTTACCGATGTTGTTTCTGACAAAGTCTCGTATGTGAACGCACCCGTCATTGCAGAGCAGCGCGGAGTAGATGTTGATTTGGTAACCACCGCTGAAACTGACTACTTTCGCAACGAAACTATTTTGACCGGCGCGCTGAGCAACGGAGACAACGTGAGTGTGGGCGGTACGGTGACCGGACCCAAGCACATTATCAAGCTGACTAGTATCAACGGTTACGACCTTGAAACGCCTATCACTGATTACATGCTGATTCTTGAATACGAGGATCGTCCTGGCATCATTGCTGCGATGGGTACCCTATTGGGTACCGCGTCCATCAACATCGCGGGTATGCAGGTTTCTCGTAGCGAGAAGAATAAGCGTGCTGTCTCAGTGCTCTCACTCGATTCAGCAGTACCGCACGAGGTAGTGGAGTCAATCCGCAAGGTTGTTAACGCAAACCGCGCAGCGCACATCAATTTGGCTGACTAAGCTGCCACCAACAGCTGCACTACATTCAACCAAGACCTAAACCGAGAACAATGAGCGTGAAACCGCAGTCTCACCCTTCGCCGAGTACTAGCTCACTGTGCGGGGTATAGACTGCGGTTTCCTTCTGCCATGGGTGAGACTCTAAATAGGGCTTTACCTGCTTTTTCGGTAAAGTTGGGTGTATGACTTCAGAACCTTTTTACATCACTACCGCCATTGCTTACCCCAATGGAGACCCCCACATCGGGCACGCTTACGAGCACATTGCCACCGATGTGATGGCACGCTTTAAACGCCTGGACGGTTTCAACGTTCGTTTTCTGACCGGCACCGATGAACACGGTCAGAAGATGCAGACTACCGCCGCGAAATTGGGGATGACTGCTAAAGAACTGGCTGATCAGAATGCTGCTCGTTTTAAGGCGATGGATGATGCCCTAGGTATCTCGTATGACCGTTACATTCGTACTACTGATGCTGATCATTACACTGCATCCCAGGCGATCTGGAAGCGTATGGAAGAAGCCGGTGACATTTATCTTGACAAGTATGCTGGCTGGTACTCGGTACGTGATGAGGCATTTTACGCTGAGGATGAGACTGAGGTGCGTGATGGCGTACGCTATGCCAGCTCAACCGGTACCGAGGTAGAATGGACTGAAGAGGAGTCATATTTCTTCCGTCTGTCGAAGTACGCTGATCGCCTCAAAGAGCTGTATGCTACTGAGGGTTTTGTCTACCCCGAATCTCGCCGTAACGAGCTTGCCGGGTTCATGAAAGACGGGCTGACTGACCTATCTATCTCTCGCACCAGCTTTGACTGGGGTGTGCCTGTGCCCGGTAACGAAAAGCACGTCATGTACGTGTGGGTGGACGCGCTCACCAACTACCTGACCGGTGTTGGTTTCCCCGACACCGATAGCGAGCTGTTCACTACGTTCTGGCCCGCAAACTACCACGTCATTGGTAAAGATATTTCCCGCTTCCACGCTATTTACTGGCCTGCTTTCCTCTGGTCGGCGGGTATCGAGCTGCCCAAGCGCGTCTTCGCACACGGTTTCTTGCTGGTAGACGGTGAAAAGATGTCAAAATCCGTGGGCAACGTGGTTGATCCCAACGACTTGGTGAAGTCCTTCGGTTTGGATCAGGTGCGTTTCTTCCTCCTGCGCGAGGTAACCTTCGGTCAGGACGGTTCTTACTCAGCAGAAGCGATTAAGAGCCGCATTAACTCTGATCTGGCAAATGATCTGGGCAACTTGGCGCAGCGCTCGCTGTCGATGGTTGCTAAGAACTGCGAGGGTAAGGTACCTGCTCACGGTGAGTTCGCCGCCGAAGACACCGCGATGTTAGAGGCAGCCTATAACCTGTACACCCCCGTCCGCGCGGACTGCGAGGATCTTGCTTTCCATAAGGCATTGGAGCGCATCTGGCAGGTTATTGCTGAAGCAAACCGCTACTTCACCGCGCAGGAGCCTTGGAAACTGCGTAAAACTGACCTCGAACGTATGAATACCGTTCTTTACGTCACTGCCGAAGTTCTGCGCGTGGTCGCAACCCTGGTTCAGCCGATCATGCCCGAATCGATGGGTAAGTTACTTGACCTTTTGGCCGTCTCAGAAGAGAACCGCGTGTTCGCGGCTCTGGAGAACAAGCTGACGGTTGGTGCCGAGCTACCCGCACCGTCACCGGTCTTCCCTCGTTATGAGGAACCTAAGGATGCCTAAAACTCTTAAGAGTTTTACAACCAGCAAAGAGGTGCGGTCTGGGCACTGCGCGTCCTTTGTGTAGTTTAGAGACTACTTAAAGCGAAAAGCTGCACCGGTCGGTGCAGCTTTTCGCGTAGTTACTAGACCCAGCCCAGGCGGGTGAGCTGAGCTGAAATCATGTGGGAAATCACGAGATATCCCCAACCATTGAGGTGGAAGTAATCATCGGCGTAGAGCGATCGCGGGGCGTTACCAGCATCGAAATCTTTGCGGTCATCATCTGACTTCCACACATCAGAACCAGCTAAGTCACCGTAGCGTAGCCAGGGTTCCTGGGAACGAATGCGCAGCCAACCCATGGTGTCGAGGTAGCGGTCCCCGTAGGTGTTAGCTGCCCAGGTGTTGTACGCATTAACTTGGGCAAGCTGCTCAGAATCAGGGGATTGCTTAGCTGAGGGGTAGTGGCCCATCACCAAAGTGGTTTCGGGGGCAACTGATATTGCCGCCTCTGTGTCTTCCTGCAGCTTCGCCAGATTCTTTAGATTGTTACGACCAATCTGAATAAGGTGGTGGGACGCGCGAGAAATCATCTCCTGGCGGGAATGGAAATCTGTGGCGATGCCCGCCGGCGCGTAGCGTTCTTCACCGTTGACCAAACGGAAGAAACGGAGCTGACCCTTAACGCCGTCAGCAGCCGAAAGCACACCGGGGATATCCTGCACGTAACCGGGGAATACCGTATGGGGGTTCCACTCGGTAGTAGTTGAAGGGTCTACATCGACCATCACAGAACCAGAAGCCGGAATCATATCGTTGGGGAAAACCAAGCGGTAACGGTATGCCTTAACACCGCGGCGGGCAAGAATATTTGACGAAATCTCACCGCTGCGTCCAAAATTCAGTACCTCGATACCGTTAAGAGCTTTCAATGACGTCTCGATGCGAGCGTCTAACCCCTTGGGCACACCCTGAGCAACGTGCAAGTTTTCAATAGTTGAGCTACCCCACAAGGCCAAAGAAAAACCCTTGGGTGACTGGTATGAAAACTGAGGGGTCTCAATGACTTCCTCGGCGGTAGCTTTGGTGGCAGATGCAGCGGCAACGCCCACGCCTGTTGCCAAAGCACCAAGCATCAAGGCTCGGCGAGAGGTTGTTAGGGCCGGTGCTGGCAAATCAGCAGAAGTCATAAGCGTGAATCTTGCTCCGTGATCAAAAAGTACAAAAATGCAACGAAATCCGTTGGCAGATAACCAGTGTAGTGTGTAAGACTATACGAAAGATACGTCCTGAAGGTGGAGTTTGTCGGTAACAATGGTCACGTCCTCTTTTATTGTGCGCTCTCTTACTGTATTGGGTTTGCTGGTGGTCGCCGGGTGCTCCTCCGCACCCGAAAACCTCAACGATCTCGAACCAGTTGATAAGGTCAATGAGAAGAACCTTGAGCAACTCACCTCGTGGATTTTCCCACCCGAAGAAGCTGAGAAAGCTCGCGCTGCTTTTATCGAGCGATGCGTTGCTGCCAACGGCGGCGGAACCTACACCATAGCCGATGCCCAACAGAACACCCTCGAAGGAATTCTCGGCACCGGTTTCACCGTCAAAGAAGCAGATAAACACGGCTACGAACTAGCTAACGCTGGTGCAAGAGACGGGCTTGCTAACTCTGATACAGCGGGTAGATCAGCCTATTTTGGTAACTCAAAACTAGGCACCGTTGAGACCTCACTTCTGGGGTATTCCTCAGGAAAAATTGCTGCTAACAGTTGCCTTGCTCAGAGCTTCCAATACATCTACGGTAGCGTCGAAGATGGTCTCAAAGCTGCTGAACTTGCTCCATCCTTCGGGCGAGCCGTGCGCGATGAAGTACTCGATGATGAAAAGTACAAAGACCTCCAAAACCGGTGGGCAACCTGCATGAGCGAAAAAGGGTTCTCAGATATCTCAGATACCGCCCAGGCACCCGCTCACGCTAACAGCCACCTGCCCAAAGAGCAGAAAAAAATCGCAATTGCTGATGCCACCTGCCGCCACAACGTAGACTTCGACGCTCAAGTATCTGATATTTCCCAGCGTTACTTCGCCAGCATCTACGAACGCGTCAAAAATGTGGGCGACGAGCTTGAAAAAATCCACGATCAAGCAGCCAAAAACGTTGAGGCAGATAAAACTGACCCCAAAGACAGCTCGCCGATTGAGCTTCAACCCACACCCACCGCGTCCGCATCATAAAAACACCCCGAGCGCCTAGCATGTGTGCATCGTGAGACGCTGGTCTGACAGATGAATAGAAATAGGGCTAATCTTGTTCTATGCATTACATCTCAACTCGCGACTCATCAGCCACCAAGGCAACCTTTAGCGATATTCTCCTCGCGGGGTTAGCACCCGACGGCGGTCTTTACTTGCCCGAAGAGTATCCTCAGCTTGACGATGCCACCCTGACGCGCTGGCGCACTGTACTTGCCAATCAGGGGTATCACGCGCTCGCAGCAGAAATTCTGCAACTTTTTGTAGACGATATTCCCGCAGAAGATCTCGCTGGCATTGCCTCCCGTGCCTACACCCACCCCAAATTCGCGAGTGAAGACATTGTGCCGGTCAGTCATCTGGAGGGCAACCTGTACATTGGTCACCTTTCTGAAGGACCCACTGCTGCCTTCAAAGACATGGCGATGCAACTGCTCGGTGAGCTTTTCGAGTACGAACTTGCCCGCAGAAATGACACCCTGACAATTGTGGGAGCGACCTCGGGTGATACCGGGTCTTCCGCTGAGTACGCTATGCGCGGTCGCCGTGGTATTCGGGTATTCATGCTGACTCCTAAAGACCGCATGACCCCTTTTCAACAGGCACAGATGTTTGGTCTTGATGACCCCAACATCTTCAACATTGCCCTCGACGGTATGTTCGATGACTGCCAGGACATTGTTAAAGCCATCGCCAGCGATGCGGATTTCAAGCGTGAACACCGCATTGGTGCCGTGAACTCCATCAACTGGGCACGCCTCTTGGCTCAGGTGGTGTACTACGTCTCGAGCTGGATTCGCATCACCGAAAGTAATGACCAGAAAGTCTCATTCTGCGTACCCACGGGCAACTTCGGCGACATCTGTGCCGGTCACATTGCCCGCCAGATGGGTTTGCCTATCGACCGACTGATTGTGGCAACCAACGAAAACGATGTGCTCGATGAGTTCTTCAAAACCGGTGACTACCGAGTACGCTCATCTGCCGAGACTTTTGTGACCTCAAGCCCCTCCATGGACATCTCACGCGCATCCAACTTTGAACGTTTCATCTTTGATGCACTCGATCGCGATGCTGATCGTACCCGTGAACTCTTTGGCGAAAAGGTCAAAGCCGGCGGTTTCGATCTGAGCCAGGACGCAGTCTTCACTGATCTGAAACAGAAATTCGGTTTTGTATCGGGTAAATCAACCCACGCTGACCGAGTGAAAACCATTCGCGACGTACACGAGCGCCTGGGGGTATTGATTGACCCCCACACCGCCGACGGTATCAAGGTTGCCCGCGAACTCAGCAACGAAATTTCAACCCCCATCATCTGCTTGGAAACTGCTCTGCCGGTGAAGTTCGCCGAGACTATTTCTGAGGCAATTGGCAGCGAACCTGAGGTTCCTGAGCGTTTTGCTAACGTCATGAAGGCTGAACGTCACGTGGTTGATCTTCCCAATGACGCTGAAGCAGTGAAAAAGTACGTGGCGGAGAACGCTGCTCGCTAGAAGGCCATAGGCTCGGCTCGTTAACACCGTGAGCGCCAACCAGCGATTGTTGGTTGGCGCTCACGGTGTTTGTTCATCATCTGAACATTTATGTCACAGTGTGGGCAAAAGGGTGTGGTGGGTATTACGGTTGAACCATGACTGAAACTCGCTCTCTCAATCTTGCAGTAATTCCCGGTGACGGCATTGGCCCGGAGGTTGTGGCTCAGGCGCTACGTGTGCTTGAAAAAGTTGCCTCGAAAACCGGGCTTGATCTTGCCCACACCGAATATCCTCTGGGGGCTGAACACTGGCTGGCAACGGGGGAGACCTTGACCGAAGAAACCATGGAGAAGCTAGGCACCCATGATGCGATTCTTTTTGGTGCGGTGGGCGCAGATCCGCGATCATCCACCATCCCTTCTGGTTTGATTGAGCGTGAAATGCTCCTGAAATTGCGTTTCACTTTTGACCACTACATCAACCTGCGCCCCTCCAAGCTCTACCCGGGGGTGACTTCGCCGCTGAGTAACCCCGGCGGTATTGACTTCGTCGTGGTACGCGAGGGCACCGAAGGTCCCTACGCCGGCAACGGTGGGCGTCTGCGTCCTGATACTGACCAAGAAATTGCCACCGAGGTGTCTCTGAATACTGCTCACGGTGTGGAGCGTTTGATTCGTTATGCTTTTGAGTTGGCGAATTCACGTGAGAAGAAGAAACTTACCCTGATTCACAAGACCAACGTGCTCGTGAACGCTGGTAAGCTGTACTCGCGCTATTTCAACGCTGTTGCCGCGGAGTACCCCGATGTTACGGTAGATTATTTGCACATTGATGCCGCTACGATTTTTATGACCACCGACCCGGCACGTTTTGATGTGATTGTTACCGATAACCTTTTTGGTGACATTATTACTGACCAAGCAGGTGCCATCACCGGTGGTATTGGCTACGCGGCGTCAGGCAACATCAACGCCTCAGGCACTTACCCCTCGATGTTTGAACCTGTTCATGGTTCAGCTCCCGATATTGCCGGGCAGAACATCGCTAATCCCACAGCAGCAATTTTGGCAGCCGGTATGCTCCTGAACCACCTGGGGTACACCGAGCAAGCCCGAATGATTGAAGACGCTGTGGAGAAAGATCTTGCTGCGAACGTGGCGAGTAGCCGTTCAACGATCGAGGTTGGCGACGCTATTCTTCAAGCTCTTTAAGGCTTTTTGCAAGAAGTAAAAACGCCCTCTCAGCTTTATCTCACAATTACCTATCCGCCCACCTCACAGAGGACAAAAATGACTGCATCATTCAGCCTTGAACGCAATCCCAACCCTGCCAGTGAAGAAGCTCGCGCGGAAATTTTCGCCAACCCCGGTTTTGGTGATTTTTTCTCAGATCACATGGTTTCGATTGAGTGGAACGGGGACTACCGTACCGGTGGCGAATGGGGCGAAGCCAAGGTCATCCCCTACGGTCCGCTCAGTCTTGACCCCGCGTCCTCAGTACTGCACTACGGACAGGAAATCTTTGAGGGTCTCAAAGCCTACCGTCACGCTGACGGTTCGGTGTGGACCTTCCGCCCCGAAAAGAACGCTGAACGTTTCAATCGCTCGGCTCGCCGTATGGCTTTGCCCGAACTGCCCCCTGAGCTTTTCATCGAATCTATCAAGCAGTTGATTGCGGTAGATGCACAGTGGATTCCTACGGGGGAGGGTGAGGCTTTTTACCTGCGTCCTTTCCAAATTGCTACTGAGAAGTTTTTGGGGGTACGCCCCACCCGCCAGGCACGGTTCATGGTGATTGGGTCACCTGTTGGTAACTACTTCGGTACTCCGTCACCGGTTGATATCTGGCTCTCCACCAACTATTCCCGTGCTGCTGAGGGCGGCACCGGCTTCGCCAAATGCGGCGGTAACTATGCCGGTGGAATGGTCGCTCAGATCGAGGCTGAGAACAATGGTTGCAAGCAGGTTATCTTTACCGATAAGAACCACGGGCACGCCCTTGAAGAGCTCGGCGGTATGAACGTTTTCTTTGTCTTTGGACCGGAGAACAAGATTGTCACTCCTGAGCTGACTGGCACCATCCTTGAAGGCGTTACTCGTGACTCAATTCTGCAGCTGGCACGCGATCGGGGGATGACCGTTGAAGAACGTCGCGTTACTTTAGATGAGTGGAAAGACGGGGTTGCCAGCCGTTCTATCACCGAGGTTTTTGCCTGCGGCACCGCCGCTGTCATCCAGCCTATCGGCAAGCTCAAAGCTAAGGGTTTTGAGATTCCTAATGCTGCCGGTGAAGGCACCAACGGTGAGATCACTATGGCAATCCGCGAGGAACTCGTTGGTATTCAGACCGGTCTGCGCGAAGATAAGCACGGTTGGCTTACCCAGCTCATCTAAGGTTTGAATAGGGCGTAGATCGTTTTTCTCATCAAGGACGAATAGGCGTCAGTGCCAGGGTAGCTCCTCACTAGATGCGAGGAGCTACCCTTTATTTTCGCTCGGTGGACGCACAGCCCAATAACCCTCAGCTGAGGTAAGAGGTAAACCCGGTGGTTTTGGGGAGGAGAGGGTTAGCCCCAGCGTGCCAAAACGCGGTAGCCTAGTGTGTATGCGCATTGCTCGATTTACCGCTGAAAATGAACTGTACTACGGCCTGGTTGACGGTGAACCCGGCGAGGAGACACTGACTGCCTTGGCAGGGGATCCCTTCTACGGTGGTATTCAAACCACCAATAAGACTTTTGAGATTGCAGATGTACGTCTGCTTTCGCCCATTATTCCCCGCTCCAAGGTGGTGGGAACTGCCCGCAACTGGCACGACCACGCTGCTGAGCTGGGTAATGAGGCACCTACCTCACCGCAGTTTTTCATCAAACCTAACACCGCTGTGGTGGGTCCCAATGACCCCGTGACTCTACCCGAGTGGAGCGAGGCTGTCTCTTTTGAGGGTGAACTTGCTGTGGTCATTGGTCGCATTGCCAAATCGGTGCCGGTTGAACGCGTCCCCGAAATTATCTTTGGCTACACCGTGGCAAACGACCTCACCGCACGTGATGCTCAGAAGACTGACTTGCAGTGGACGCGCGCTAAAGGCTTCGACGGTGCTTGCCCGCTGGGCCCCTGGATTCAGACCGAACTCGATACCGACGATCTTTCCATTACCACTTGGGTTGATGGTGATATTAAGCAGGAGGGCACCACCGCAGAGATGATCTTCTCGGTCGCCGAGGTGGTTGCTGCTGCATCAGAAATGTTCACTCTCTTGCCCGGCGACGTCATTCTTACCGGAACCCCGGCAGGCGTTGATCTGATTGATGAAGGCGCCGAAGTGGAAATTGAAGTTGAGGGTATCGGCTCCCTGGTCAATACCTTCCGCCGCTAAAAACTTTTATTCACTGATTGTTACTGAAAGCATTGATATAAAGCTATGACTGATTACGCGTTGAACCTGAAAGATCCCCGCGAAACCCGCGTTCGCTTTTGCCCCTCACCCACTGGCACCCCTCACGTGGGTTTGATTCGTACTGCCCTTTTTAACTGGGCGTACGCGCGTCATACCGGCGGCAAGTTGATTTTCCGTATTGAAGATACCGACGCTGCCCGCGACTCTGAAGAGTCCTTCAACCAGGTGCTCGATAGCTTGCACTGGTTGGGTATTGAGTGGGACGAGGGCGTTGGAGTGGGCGGTCCCCACGAGCCCTACCGTCAGTCCCAGCGCATGGATAAATATGCTGAGGTCGTAGAGAAGCTCAAAGAAGGCGGTTACGTTTACGAGGATTTCTCAACCCCTGAGGAAGTAGAAGCCCGCCACAAAGCCAAGGGCGAAGATCCCAAGCTGGGCTACGATAACTTTGGCCGCGACCTCACCGAAGAGCAGAAGGCAGCTTACCGCGCCGAGGGTCGCGAACCCGTACTGCGTTTGCGTATGCCCGATGAAGACATCACTTTTACTGACCTGGTACGCGGCGAAATTACCTTCCGCGCGGGTTCTGTGCCTGACTTCGTCGTAGTTCGCGCCAACGGCAAGCCTCTCTACACCCTGGTTAACCCGGTGGACGATGCTCTGATGGGCATTACCCATGTTCTGCGCGGTGAAGATTTGCTCTCATCAACTCCCCGCCAAATCGCTTTGTACCGTGCCCTGGTTGAGGTGGGTGTTGCCTCCTATATTCCTGAGTTCGGTCACCTGCCCTACGTGATGGGTCAGGGCAATAAGAAGCTCTCAAAGCGAGACCCCGAATCTAACCTCTTCTTACTGCGCGATGCCGGTTTCATCAAGGAAGGCTTGCTGAACTACCTGTCACTGCTGGGTTGGTCGCTCTCCTCTGACCAAGACGTTTTCAGTATCGATGATCTTGTAGCTAACTTCGATATCAAGGACGTTCTGGGCAACCCGGCACGTTTTGATGTGAAGAAGGCTGAGGCTATTAACGGCTCGCACGTGCGTTTGTTGGATGCTGAAGACTTCCGCAACCGCCTAGTACCCTACCTGCGCACTGCGGGCATCCTCTCAGCGGAGACCTTTGAGGCGTTGACCGCCCGCGAGCAGGAAATCTTGACTGCTGCTGCTCCGCTAACCCAAGAGCGTATGCAACTGCTGGGTGAAGCCCCGCAGCTGCTCGGCTTCCTGTTCAAGAAGGACGAAGAGATTGTTGTTGCTGAGGACGCAGCCAAGCAGCTCAAAGAGTCGGCTCCGCAGGTTCTTGAGGCGGCTATCTCGTCCGTAGAATCCTTGGAGGACTTCACCGCTGAGGGCATTCAGAGCGCCTTGCGCGAATCCATTGTTGATGGTTTGGGTATCAAGCCTCGTTTGGCTTTTGGTCCTGTGCGTACTGCTATTTCAGGCGAGCGCATTTCACCCCCGCTCTTTGAATCTATGGAGATTCTGGGTAAAGAATCTTCACTGATTCGATTGCGGGCACTGCTGATTCAGCTGCAGGCATAGGTTCTAACGGCAGAAAACAACATCAGAAATTAGCGTGGTGGTAGCTCTTGAGAGCTGCCACCACATTTGATATCCGCCACCTTCTGAGTAGAGCGAGGACCCTTGAGATGAGTTCACTGCCCCCCCCCCCCGAGGCACCCCATAAAGTACCAAAAATGGGTGTTTTGGGGCTCTGGGAAAAAAGTTTTGAAAAAGTTTTTGCCAGTTTCACCTTGAAATATCAAGGTTTTTTGACTGTTCGGCGTAAAATGTGACGACTGTCAATGGTTTTCGATTTGCGTGGCTAAAAAACCTCGCGTAGAGTTATTACTCGTTGCGGTGATGACAGTGAGAAATCGAAAAGCATCACAGTAGCGTAATGGGATATGGTGTAATTGGCAACACTACGGTTTCTGGTACCGTCATTCTAGGTTCGAGTCCTGGTATCCCAGCGGACATTTTCTTGAAAATGTTTCGGCCCCATCGTATAGCGGCCTAGTACTCCGCCCTCTCACGGCGGCAACACCGGTTCAAATCCGGTTGGGGTCACAGACTAAAAGCTCTCAGGTATTACACCTGGGAGCTTTTGTGTTTAGAGAGTTTTGCCCCTTGGGGTTCTGTCTGTGGGCAGTTCACCTTTAGGTGCATGATTCACCTCGCGACAAGGGGTGAATCATGCATTAAAGGGTGAATTGCTTGTTTTGTTGACAGAGATGCATGTCACCAACTCTCGATTTGTCTACGGGATGCTTACTGTGTAGACTTTTATCTGTTGCTTCTTCTCAGAAGTTGCACGGCCCCATCGTATAGCGGCCTAGTACTCCGCCCTCTCACGGCGGCAACACCGGTTCAAATCCGGTTGGGGTCACAGACTAAAAGCTCTCAGGTATTACACCTGGGAGCTTTTTTCTTGCCCCAAAATATCACCACCCTTAGTAATGCTTGCTGAAAACGCCCCTCAAACTCTTTGTTTCGTGCGAAAATGGGGGAGTGGAGAACAACAATCAAAAACATAACGCCCATGAGAGCGAACCAACTCGCCTTGATCTGCCGCTCAATGACGAGTCACAGGATCAGCTAACCGAGGTTATTTCGTCTCTCGAGCTAGCCTCCGACCTCTCTCAGTCCTGGGCTGTAGAGCACTCTGCTGCCGCACCGGTCGATGAAAGCGTCGCCGAAGACCTGCGTCAGGTGCGAACTGCAACAGTAGTTGTCAAAGACCTTAGCTTTCCTCTAGAAACGACGGATGCACCCGGTTACCGTACCCAGTTACGTAAAACGGCGACGCAACTCGATGATTATGTTTTGCCCAAACTTGCTTCTGTGGATTCCCCACTGACGGTGGTGATCGGCGGTTCAACGGGCGCGGGTAAATCAACTTTGGTCAACACCCTCATCGGTAAGCCTGTTACCCGCTCGGGGGCTATCCGTCCCACGACGCGTCAGCCAGTTTTATTGCACCGTCCTGAAGATGCGGCGGCTTACGCTCCCGAGCGCATTCTGCCGCATCTGGTGCGCGTCCACGCTGAAAACGGTCGTTTGCCCGGTGCAGACCCGCACACCGGTGTCGATCAGCTCATAATGATGCCCGAAGAAGAGATTCCTGCTGGCATTGCACTCATTGATGCCCCCGATATTGATTCGGTCTCTGAAGATAACCGCCGTTTGGCGAAGCAGCTTCTCTCGGCTGCTGATTTGTGGTTGTTCGTCACCACGGCTAACCGCTATGCGGACGCTGTGCCCTGGGAACTGTTGAATGAGGCGGCAACCCGCGATATTACGGTTGCTGTGGTGCTCAACCGCGTCCCTGAGGGGGGTGAGGACGAAATTGAAGAGGATCTACGGCGCATGCTTGCAGATGCGGGTATTGAGGCTGCTTTCTTGATGACCGTCATTGAGCAAGAGCGCGATGAGCAGGGGCTGATTTCACCCGCCTCTGTTGTTCCTTTGATTTACTGGTTGCGTGAGCTGGGCGCTGATAGCGCTCAACGTTCGCAGATTGCGCGTAAGACCCTTGAAGGTGCCTTGCGCTCGATTGCTGCCCAAACCCGGTCTTTGCAAAAGGGGCAGAGCGCCCAGTATGCAACAGCCCAGCATCTGCGTACTACCGTAGGCCGTGCTTATGAAGATGCGTACGCAAATATTCACGCAGCAACCCAAGATGGTTCTCTGCTGCGGGGTGAGGTGCTCTCACGCTGGCAAGATTTTGTGGGAACGGGCGAGTTTTTCCGGTCATTGGAGACCAGCATTGGTCGTTTGCGCGACCGCATCGCAGGTTTCTTCAACGGTCAGCCTACCCAGGCTGCCCCGGTTGAAGAGGCTCTTGAAGTTGGGCTGCACGCCATTATTCTTGAGGAGGCAGCCAAAGCTGCTGAAACTTCTCAGCGTCGGTGGCTTGATGAACCCGCCGGACGCGCCCTGTTAGCAGGAGATGACCTCGGTCAGTTGCACGAGGGATTCTCCGGTGAGGTTGCCGAGAGTATTCGCGCTTGGCAGCAGGACATCATGGATCTGATTCAGCGTGAAGGCGCTGACAAACGCCAGAAGGCGCGTTTCATGTCTTTGGGTCTGAACGCAACCGCTGTGGTTCTTATGGTAGCGGTGTTCTCGATGACAGGTGGCTTGACCGGTCTTGAAGTGGGCATCGCAGGTGGCTCGGGTGTTGTCGGGCAGAAACTACTGGAAGCTATTTTCGGTGAGGACGCAGTACGCCGTATGACCAAGGCAGCGCGTGAGAGTCTTGAGGCACGCATCCGCGAGGTGCTTTCTACTCACCAACAGCGTTTTGATGCGCGTCTTGATGCCGTAGACTTGGGCCCCGAACCTGCTGTAGTAGAGCAGGCTGCCGGTAGCCTTGAAATTGTCAGTGACTCGATGACCGCAGGAGGCACCCGTGGCTAAGGTTGAAACGGAATCAAAGATGACTGCGCTCTCGCGCTCAGTGGAGCAGGTTCAGGTTGCCTGGGAGCTGGGTCAAGGACGAGTTGACCCTACCGTGCTGGTTGATGTTGAGCGGGTGCTGGAGCGTACTGCTTCGCGCCGTGAGCTGTCAGCTGAACACACTGTGATTGGCTTTTTCGGTGCAACGGGGTCGGGTAAATCTACCCTCTTTAACGCTGTTGTGGGCAAAGAACTCGCCCGCTCTGCCGCTCGCCGGCCCACCACGTCCACCGCCCAAGCCGCTGTCTGGGGCGAGGCAGGCAGCCAGGAGTTACTGGACTGGTTGCAGGTTAAGAACGCAACCGTGATGGACAGTAGTGGGGACGATGCCGCTCAAGCTCTCAACAGTGCGCAGGTACCGGTCACCACTGGCTTCTGGAACAGGGTGAAAACTTCGGTTGGTCGTGGTTCCACTGAAACTGCTCAGGGCGGTCTGATTCTGTTAGATCTGCCCGACTTCGACTCGGTAGAGGCGTCTAATCGCACTCTCGTTGAGCGTATGGTCTCTATGGTTGATGTGTTGGTGTGGGTGGTTGATCCCCAGAAATACGCCGACGCTGTTATTCACGATGACTTCATTGCACCGCTGGCTGAGCACGGCGGCGTCATGTTGGCGGTGCTCAACCAGGCAGATCGACTGGATGAAGCAGAGATTCCTCATGTGCTGGACTCGTTGAAGCTTTTACTCGCACAAGACGGTCTCACCGGTAATTTGCTGGCACCTCCGCTGGCGGTCTCGGCAATGACCGGGTACAACATCGCTAAGTTGCGGGAAACTCTTGGACGCGTGGCGGTTGAAAAATCCGCCGCGGTGGCACGTATCGGTGCTGATGTTGAGACCGCCCGTGCGTCCTTAGCAGCTCACGATGGTGGGGGAATTCCAGGTGGTATTACCGGCACCAGTACCCGAACTCTTGAGAACAAACTCTATGAAGCATCGGGAGCGCCCCAGGTGGTCAAAGCAGCCGGAGACGCCTACAAACTGCATGCGGCGCAAAGTACGGGGTGGATTCCTACCCGCTGGTTACTTAAGATGCGTAAAGATCCGCTCAAACGCTTGCACCTTCACGAAGATCACTCGGGTGAACCCCTCTCGAAATCCTCCCTGCCTCCCCTGAATCCCTCGCAGAAAGCGGCGATGAGCTCGGCGCTACGCAGTTTTGCAACCTCTAGTGCCCAGGGAACGGGAGAGCCGTGGAGTCACAGTATTCGCGATGCTGCCCGCAGCCGCGAAGCTGAGCTACCCAATGCCTTAGAACGTTCGATTGCTCGCACCAACTACCGCGCCACCAAGAAGCAGTGGTGGTGGCAGCTCTTCAACGTTATTCAGTGGTTGGGTATTGCCGCGGCTTTGGTGGGCTTACTCTGGCTCACCGGTATCTTCGCTGCCCAGTACTTCCAGATTCAACTGCCGCCCCCGCCGTATGTGGAAGGATTCCCCTTCCCGTTGCCGACGCTACTGGTGATGACCGGTTTGCTGCTAGGCATTGTTATTGCGGCATTGGGTAGAGTGTGCGCAGCAATTGGGCACAAAATCTATGCTCGTAAGATTGAACGGCAAATTTTTAGCCACGTGAGCGACACTACTCGTGACTACGTGGTAGAGCCGGTTCGCAAGGAACTGGAGCGGCGCGAAGCCTATGTAGATGCCCTCTACAACGCTCGCCTGAGCAACTAAAACCGTTATACAAAGCCGGGGTGAGATCAGCCTAAAAACTGATTTCACCCCGGCTTTTTATCGCAGCGGTGTCTATTAGAGCTACCGATAGAACTGTTTTAGTTGCGCAGTGCCTCGGTCAGCTGAGTAGCTGCCTCGCAGACCACCTCAGCGTGCAAACGTCCGGGCTGGCGGGTGAGACGCTCCATCGGCCCCGAGATAGAAATAGCGGCGACGACCTTACCCGAAGGATTTCGTACGGGCGCTGACACCGAGGCTGTACCGCGTTCGCGCTCGCCAATAGACTGCGCCCATCCACGACGGCGCACAGCAGCCAGCATGGTCGCTGAGAAGCGCGCATTGCGTAGACCCTCTACCAAACGAGAGTGATCTTCCCACGCCACCAAAATCTGAGCCGCTGAACCAGCCTTCATCGACAGCTGAGTACCTACCGGAATGGTATCGCGCAGACCAATCGGACGCTCGGCTGAAGCCACGCACACACGCCAATCACCCTGGCGCCTGAAAACCTGGGAACTCTCACCGGTCACGTTACGCAGGTTATTGAGAATAGGACCGGCTGCAGCAATCAGACGATCTTCACCTGCTGCCGAAGCAAGCTCACTCATACGCGGACCCAAAGTAAAACGTCCTTGAATATCGCGCGCTACAAAACGGTGGTGGGCTAAAGCAACCGCGAGTCGGTGGGCGGTAGGACGCGCTAACCCGGTTGCCTTCACGAGCTGAGAGAGAGTAGCAGGGCCAGCTTCAAGACAATCCAAAATATAAGCAGCTTTGTCTAGAACACCGACGCCCGAAGAGCGCATGCTAGCGGTGTCTTCGAGGTCAGCTGCAGAAGGGGCTACTGGCGTAGCAAGCGGTGGTTGAGCGGCGGCTTGACGCTGGGCGAGGTGCTGGTACGGGCGTGAGTTCATAGAACCATGATGCAGTCTCATATTATGATATGCAAGTTCATTCTCTGGAAACCACTTTATGTTTCAGCGACTATAGAACAGAAGAGAACTCATCACACTGGAGGCAAACATGGCAGGTGGCACCACAACAGCACCTCGCACCCTGGCTGAAAAAGTCTGGGACGCACATACCGTCGTCCGAGGAGAAAACGGAAAACCCGACCTCCTCTACATCGACCTGCACCTCATCCACGAAGTCACCTCGCCCCAGGCATTCGAGGGTCTGCGCCTAGAAAACCGCCCCCTTCGCCGTCTCGATTTAACGATCGCCACCGAAGATCACAACACTCCCACCGAGAATATCTTCTCGACCATCGCAGATATCACCTCGCGCACCCAGATTGAAACCCTGCGCAACAATGCAGAAGAGTTCGGCGTCCGCATCCACTCCCTGGGAGATGCTGAACAGGGCATTGTGCATGTGGTGGGCCCCCAGCTGGGTCTGACGATGCCCGGCATGACCGTAGTATGCGGTGACTCCCACACCTCAACCCACGGTGCCTTTGGTGCGCTCGCTTTCGGCATTGGCACCTCAGAGGTGGAGCACGTCATGGCAACCCAGACCCTTCCTCTTGCTCCTTTCAAGACCATGGCTATCAACGTTGAGGGCACCCTTAAGCCCGGCGTTACCGCTAAAGACATTATTCTTGCGGTTATTGCCAAGATCGGTACCGGTGGCGGTCAAGGCTACGTGCTGGAATACCGCGGTTCAGCTATTGAATCCCTCTCGATGGAGGGACGCATGACCATGTGCAACATGTCGATTGAGGCTGGTGCTCGCGCCGGAATGGTGGCACCCGATGAGACTACCTTCAACTATGTCAAGGGTCGCCCGCATGCACCCACCGGTGAAACCTGGAACCAGGCTGTTGACTACTGGGAGTCCCTGAAAACTGATGAAGGTGCCACCTACGATGCAGAAGTTTTCATCAACGCCGATGAACTAGAGCCTTTCGTCACCTGGGGCACCAACCCCGGTCAGGGTGTGCCTCTCTCACAGGCGGTGCCTTTCCCCGAAGAGTTTGAGGATGAGAACGAGCAGAAAGCTGCCGCCCGTGCCCTTGAATATATGGACCTCAAAGCGGGCACCCCTTTGAAAGAGGTTCCCGTTGATGTGGTCTTCTTAGGGTCCTGTACTAACTCGCGTCTTGAAGACCTCCGCGCCGCAGCTGAGATTGTCAAGGGACAGAAGCTGGCTGAGAATGTTCGTATGATGGTGGTGCCTGGCTCCGCTAAGGTGCGTGCTGCCGCAGAAGCAGAGGGAATCGACCAAATCTTTAGGGACTTCGGTGCAGACTGGCGCTTTGCCGGTTGCTCCATGTGTCTGGGGATGAACCCCGACCAGCTGGCACCGGGGGAGCGTTGCGCGTCCACCTCGAACCGCAATTTTGAAGGCCGCCAGGGCAAGGGCGGACGCACCCACCTGGTCTCCCCGTTGGTAGCAGCAGCAACCGCTATTCGCGGCACGCTCTCATCACCTGCAGATTTATAAGAACGTCACGGAACTGAAAGAGATAAAGGATTCTTTGATGGAACCGATTATTAAGCACACCGGTATTGGCGTTCCGCTACGCCAATCAAATGTTGATACCGACCAGATTATTCCCGCGGTGTATCTCAAGCGCGTTACTAAAACTGGTTTTGACGATGCCCTCTTTGCTGGGTGGCGTAAAGATGAGAATTTTATTCTCAATCAGGAGCCGTACAAACGCGGTTCAGTGCTGGTAGCAGGCCCTGATTTTGGTACAGGTTCATCGCGTGAGCACGCTGTCTGGGCGCTGAAAGATTACGGTTTCAAGGTTGTCATCTCAGCCCGTTTTGCAGATATCTTCCGCGGTAATTCCGGCAAACAGGGTTTGGTTGCAGCTCAGGTAGCTCAGGATGATATTGAGTTGATCTGGAAGCAGATTGAGAACGAACCCGGCACCGAGATTACTGTCGACTTGGAATCAAAGACCGTACAGTGCGGTGCCCTGACCGTACCTTTCCAGATTGATGATTACGTGCGCTGGCGTCTCATGGAAGGTCTCGATGATATTGGATTGACTCTGCACCATGAGGACGCGATTATCGAGTTTGAAGCGAATCGTCCGGCGTGGTTGCCGCGTACTTTGTCTGCACAGTCCTAAGTAAAAACCAACGAGGTCAGAACGCTTTTTTATAGGCACTCTGACCTCATTGTGTGAGTCGGTGTGAGCGATATATACCCATATTAAGTACGGGAATTTAATGTCGGTAGATTATGCTTATAGTGCTAGGCTATTTGATAAGACGTATTAGCTTATTCGCACGGCCATACAAGAGAATTTCTTATTCAACACGCTTCTGCCTTCGTGCGGTGGCGTGTTTACAGGCTTATAAACGATTGGATTTACATGACCAGCGCACTTCGTATCGAAGGTGGTACTCCGCTGACCGGTGAGGTCAATGTTCGAGGAGCCAAAAACCTGGTTCCCAAGGCGATGGTTGCCGCTCTGCTCGGCTCTACCCCCTCAGTATTGCGCAACGTACCTGAGATTAAAGATGTTCAGGTTGTCACCTCACTGGTTGAACTTCACGGTGTCGCTGTGACTCTCGATAAGAGCACCGGGGATCTCACCATGGATCCCTCCAATGTGTCGGTAGCTCAGCACGCTGATATCGATGCTCACGCTGGTGATTCACGCATCCCGATTTTGCTTTGTGGTCCGCTCTTGCACACCATCGGTGAGGCGTTTATTCCTGATCTCGGTGGTTGCCGTATTGGTGATCGACCCATTAACTACCACCTGCGCGTTTTGGAAGAATTTGGTGCGCAGGTTGAGAAACTACCCACCGGTATCTCTATGAAAGCACCTGCTGGTGGTCTTAAGGGCGCTTCTATTACTCTGCCGTTCCCCTCTGTGGGTGCTACCGAGCAGGTTCTGCTGGCAGCCACCATGGCAGAAGGCAAGACTGAGCTGAAGAACGCGGCTATTGAACCTGAGATCATGGATCTCATTGCTGTTCTGCAGAAGATGGGTGCCATCATCACTGTTGAGACTGACCGTCAGATTATTATTGAGGGCGTTGCAGAACTCAAGGGCTACAACCATGTTGCACTGCCTGACCGCAACGAGTCAGCATCATGGGCATCAGCAGCTCTTGCTACCGGTGGCGATATCTTTGTACGCAATGCGTCGCAGAAAGATATGAGCACCTTCATTAACGTTTTCCGCAAGCTCGGTGGCGGTTTGGATATTCGTGAAGACGGTATTCGTTTTTACCACCCCGGCGGCGATTTGAATCCCCTCTTTGTTGAGACCAATGTACACCCCGGTTTCATGACCGATTGGCAACAGCCCCTAGTGGTTGCGATGACCCAAGCGCAGGGTGTCTCTGTGGTTCACGAAACCGTGTACGAGAACCGTTTTGGTTTTACGGACGCGCTGGTTCGCATGGGCGCAACGGTACAGCTGCATAAAGACTGCTTGGGCCCGACTCCCTGCCGTTTTGGCCACAAGAACTTTAAACACTCCGCAATCATTACCGGTAAATCACAGCTGCACGGCGCTGACATTCACGTGCCGGATTTGCGCGGTGGCTTCTCGCACGTCATTGCAGCCTTGGCAGCTGAAGGCACCTCCAATGTCACTGGCATACAGGTTATTTCACGCGGTTACGAGCACTTCGTCGACAAGCTCACTGATCTCGGTGCGAGCTTCGAGGTTGTAGGCTAAAGACCATGGCTTCATCATCAAAAAAGAGGCAGCTACCCGAACTCAAACCCACCAAGTGGGGAGATATCGTTTACAAGGTTGCGGGCAACATCGTTCGACCACTTTACAACCTGGTGATTGATATTGAGTTCCGCGGACAGAACAAACTACCGCGAGGCGGGTTTATTGTTGTTGCTAACCACACCAGCATGGTAGATCCGATTACCGTAGCCTACCCCATGTTCATCAAGGGTGCGTTGCCTCGTTTTTTGGCGAAAGAATCCCTGTTCCATGCCCCTGCTTTGGGCTGGTTGATGCGTACTATCGCGCACGTTCCGGTGTCACGCGGGTCAGTGGACGCACGTAAATCCTTAGAAACAGCACAAAACATTGTTGATGCTGGCGGTTCGATTATTATCTACCCTGAGGGTACTCTGACAACAGATCCTGACGGATGGCCGATGAGCGGACGCACCGGTGCGGCACGCCTCGCCCTGGCAACCGGTGCGCCGGTGGTGCCTATTGCTCACTGGGGTGACCACGAATTCTTGCCCTATAGCGGTAAGCCCGTATTCGGTAAGCGCCACCGCGCAGTGGTCTCTATCGGCGACCCTCTGGATTTTTCTGACCTTGTAGATAAGAACGGATCGTCTAAGCCAACCCGCGCCCAGCTCATGGAGGTCACCGACCGCATGATGGATTCAGTGACCGAGCTGCTGGCTGATATTCGTGGCGAGGAAGCACCGACCGGACGCTGGAACCCCAGCACCGGCGTCCGCGAACCCCGTATAGAAGGCGGTCGCTAAGTGACGGCACTATCTACTGAAAAAGTAGCTGTCATGGGCGCAGGCTCGTGGGGCACTGCCTTTGCCAAAATTGTTGCTGACACGGCAGCCCAAACCCAGCAAAATCTCACCGTGAGCCTGTGGGGACGCAACGTTGAGGCAATGGCGTCCATGAGCGCTAGCGGTATCAACGAGCGGTATTTTCCTGAGGTTCAGTTGCCTGCGGGCATCGAGTACACCTCTGACACGGCAGCTGCCCTGAAAGGTGCAGGTATTGTGGTGTTGGCGGTGCCAGCGCAATCTTTGCGCGAGAACCTGAAGAACTGGGGCACCCAGATTGAACCCGGTGCCGTGCTGGTGTCACTGGCAAAGGGTCTAGAAGGCGGCACCGGCTACCGTATGTCCGAGGTCATCACCGAAGTTCTCACCGAGCTCGGCAACCAGAATGTAGTTCAGCGCGTCACGGTGCTGTCAGGGCCCAATCTTGCCCGCGAAATTGTGCAGGAAGAACCCACCGCGTCCGTAATAGCTGCCCCCGACGAACCCACAGCAGCACGCGTTGCTACAGTGTGCGCTAACGGTTATTTTCGTCCCTATACCAACACTGATATTGTGGGCGTTGAAATTGGCGGCTTGGTTAAAAACGTTATCGCACTGTGCGTTGGCATGTGCGAGGGCAAAAACTACGGGGACAACTCTAAAGCCTCCGTCATGACCCGCGGACTCGCCGAAACCACGCGCCTAGCGTTGGCTCTTGGTGGCAAACTAGAAACTATGAGTGGCCTGGCGGGTATGGGCGATCTCATCGCAACCTGCTCGTCCCCACTCTCACGTAACCACACCGCCGGCAAACTACTGGCACAGGGAATAGACCCCGACCAACTGGGTACCGTCATGACCCAAACCGCTGAGTCCGTGAAAACAGCCCCCGTGGTTGCCCAACTCGCCCATCGACTGGGCATCGAAATGCCCATTACTGAGGCGGTAGTTGCCGTGTTATCGCACAAAATTACTGTGGATGAACTCGCCCCCGCGCTACTGGGGCGCACCCTCAAGTCTGAGGCGAACCACTAAGCGACTTTCGATACCGAAGAAAGAGTAAACATTTTTATGACCAGTGCAACCAAGCCAACCGTAGCCCTGCTGTGCGGTGGTCGTTCATCAGAGCACTCCATCTCACTCATCACCGCCTGCGGTGTACTGGGAGCCATCGACACCGAAAAATACAACGTTCTACCGATCGGTATCACCCGCGACGGTAAGTGGTATCTCACCACCGAAGAGCAGCTACGCGAACTCACTCGTCGGGATGCGCTTGCTAGTTTCCCGGAAGGCGGTCAGCAGGTTTTCTTGCCGCTGGGAGCAGGGGATTCCCGCCTGCGCGTCATTAATGAGGACGGTTCGCTGAATCATTCAGAGTCAGTAGACGTGGTTTTTCCGCTGCTACACGGTCCCTTCGGCGAAGATGGCACCCTGCAGGGTCTGCTTGAAATGGCTGACCTGAAATACGTGGGCTGCGGCGTTACCTCGTCAGCTGTTGCGATGGATAAGCATTTCATGAAGGTCGCTTTTGAAGCTGCCGGTTTGCAGGTTGGCCCCTACGAAGTCATCACCAAACGCCAGTGGCTACAGAACCCGGAAGCTGCGCGTACCCGCATTGAGAGTCTTGGCTTTCCTGTTTTCGTCAAACCTGCCCGCGCGGGTTCTTCCTTCGGTATTACCAAAGTGGATTCCGTAGCAGAACTTGATGCCGCCATTGAAGAAGCCCATAAGTTCGACCCCAAGCTCGTTGTTGAAGCCGGTATCGTGGGCCGCGAAGTCGAATGCGCTGTGCTTGATAGCCTCAACGGTGCCCAGCCACGAGCGTCCTACCCAGGCGAAATTGTGGTGACCGATGAAGAACACGGCTTCTACGACTTTGATGCCAAATACGTTTCAAAAACCTCTGCTACCACCCAATGCCCGGCAGATTTGCCGATTGAGGTCTCAGAGCGTTTGCGTGAGCTTGCTGTTGCAGCTTTTCTATCAGTTGATGGTGAGGGGCTATGCCGCGCTGACTTCTTCTACACTCAAGATGGAAAGCTAATCATCAACGAGGTCAATACGCTGCCCGGTTTCACTCCCATTTCGATGTACAAAACCATGTGGGAGAACTCCGGTATTAACTACTCTGATCTTATTGATGAGCTGATTGAATTAGCACTGGCCCGACCGCTGGGTTTGCGCTAAATCTTTGAACAAGATTAAACATAAAAGCTGCCTCACTGCGAACAACAATGAGGCAGCTTTTATACATTCATCTAAGAACCGGTCACATCATCAGCACTGAGGCACTGTTGGGTTTGTTCAATCTGTGCAACAGCGGAGTTAAGGCTGGTGAGCAGGGTGGACGATGCAACTTCGTCGGCATTAAAAGTAACGGTGATTGCGGGGGCTCTGCCGAAGGTGGTAGCCGTCCAGGTGCCTGTAGCTGTTTGCTCAGAGGAGCGCAATGTTTCGCTCACCCCAGCATCTGCGGGGACGCTCGTGTCCTGAGGTTCAGATTCTTTAAGGGGGTTGAGAATCCAATCGACCCCATTGACTTCAGCACACGGGTCAGTCACCGGCTGCTCAATGTTCACCCCGCACTTGACAATAATTGCAGCCGGATCGCCCCAGGCTGTAGTAGCCTGCGCCGTGGTCTCGCGCTGGGTAAAACCCATCAGTTCTTGGGGCATCGCCACCATTGCTTTGGCGCAATCCGGGTGGGCGGCGTCCGGTGCTGCTGTAAGGTTCACCGGAGACGAACACGCCACCAGACAAAGAGCGGTCACACCGGTGAGTGGGAACAAACGAGAGAGAAAAGATGAAGTTGACACCCTTTCATCTTAGGCGATGACAAACGGTGCCGGTGTCGAGAAAGGGTGATGCGTGCTATTGAGTGTTCAAGAGATCAGCCGGTAAGCTAAACAACATCAATTGATGAAAGAGAGAATATGCAACGACGTTTGATCCAGTACAGCCTTCCGGTCTGGGGCGCAGTAGCAGCCCTATCACTGCCGGCAAGTGCTGCATACGGTGATGATGCCGTGATTCCCTCTCAATTTTCGGTGGGGGAATTGCTCTCTGCACCGCAGACAAATGGTGCCGCGGATTTAAGGTTTAGGGAGCTTGTCGCGCAGCCCACGGTCACCGCCGAACCGTCGCAGGTACCATCCGTTACGCAGGAGCCTATAGCACCGCCTTCATCTTCTGATACCCCTGAAGACCCCGTCGCTCCGGTTGATCCAGGGGAATCGGCAGAACCCTCACCTGACCCCTCAACACCGGCAGACCCCTCACCGAAGTCTCCTGAACCTGAGGTGCCTGATCCTGAAACGCCCGCGCCATCAGAGCCAGAGCAGCCCTCACCAGAACCTGAATCACCGGAGCCTACGCCCACGCCCGAGCAACCTGACCCGTCACCGGAGTCACCCATCATCGGTGGAGCAGCTAGCGTTGATGACTCGGGCGGTGATAATCAGGTGCCACCGGCAGATGACGAATCAGCTGAGGCACAGCCCGACGGGGAATCTGACACCGTGCAGCCCTCCAACCGAGAACCAGGGGTCGTCGATGGGTCAGATAATACGCCCTCCCTAGAGGTTCCTGGGAGAGCGCAGAATTCGACCTCTGATTCTCAAAGATCGCAGGGCGCTACGGGGAAACTCGAAGACACTTTTGCCGGACGGGGTGAAAACAGGCAGAGTTCAAGCTCTGATTTTTCATCAGCCTTGCTGGGCGAAATCGACTCTACTGAGAGGCAGTTGAGCTCCGGAGAAATCTTTGGCGTACACTTTGAGAACCCCGTAGAAGGCATTGAAGGACGCGTGCGTGCTGATGAGCCAACAGATGCAGCGATGAGCAATCTCTTGAGGATTCCTGGGGCTGAGGACTGGGTAGGCGACTACCTTCAGCACAGCACTAAAAACAAAGACAAAGTAGCAGCTGCCGGTAATAATCTTGGTGTTTCGGGTGCAGACGGGGCAAATGCTCAAGCAGGTACCGTTGAAAGCTCCGGCACTATCACCCGCGGGGTCTCCGTCATTCCCGGTGCTGGGCCGCTCTTGCTCTTTACCGGTATTGCGGTGACAATCATCTCCGTCATTGTGCGGCGGTTCGCGCAGACCAATAACGGTAACTAAAATTGTGAGGACGATTGGCTCACACGTGAAAGGGGCGGTACATGGCGCAGGTCAGTGACTTTTCGGAGCAGGAGATCATCGCGGCATTCGCCCCGCAGCTGAGCGCTCACAACCAGCGTGCCCAGGAACGGTCTCAGGTGCTAGTGACGGGACCGGGGGATGATGCTGCTGTACTTGATTTGCGCGGGGCACTGACGGTGGTTACCACCGATACCCAGACTGAGGGGCAAGATTTCAGGCTTGAATGGTCAAGCGGTGCCATCACCGGCGGATACGATGTGGGGTGGAAGGCAGCCACCCAGAACCTTGCCGATGTTGCCTCGATGGGTGCGCAACCTGCGTCCATGGTGGTTTCGCTTTCGTTGCCACCTCACACACCCCTAGAGTTCGTTACTGACTTCGCGAAAGGGCTTACGGACGCCTGCGTGGCGATGGGTGCGACTACCTGCACTATTGCTGGGGGAGATATTGGTGGATCCACTGAAATATCGGTGACGGTTACAGCGTTGGGTACTACCTTGCACCCTGTTTATCGAAGCGGGGCGCGCCTAGGGCATATTCTTGCCGTTGCAGGGGAGCTGGGCACCGCCGCTGCTGGGTTAGAGCTTTTGGATTCCCCCCTCTCGAATCACGTCTTTGAGACAAACGCCCGTGCCTGCGTGAGCGCCCAACAGCGTCCTGTTGCACCGCTGGCAGCCGGAGTAGCTGCGGCGGGTAAAGCCAGCGCAATGATGGATATTTCTGATGGGCCGTTGCGAGATGCCGCGCGCATTGCAGCGGCTTCACAGGTGAGCCTGAATTTTTCTTCCCAGGCGTTAGAGCCTTTTATTGCACCTTTGGTTCCTGTTGCCAAGCTCTTGCAAGATACTGATGAGGCTCTTGAGCACGGAACACCTTACGAGCTAGCCCAAAAATGGGTGCTAACCGGCGGTGAAAACCACGGGTTGCTGGCTACTTTTTCGCGGGTAGATGAGATGCCTGCTGACTTTGTGCAGGTGGGCACCTGTTTTGCGTATGATAAAAATCAGCCCGTCACGGTAGACGGGGCAGTCTACGCGGGTCAGGGATGGGATCATTTTGAGTAACTGGTGGAAGACATGGCTTGAATCAGCTCAGCGCGTCATCAGCGAGCGCGAGCAGCAGCTTAACGCCATGAATGTTTTTCCTGTTCCTGATGCTGATACTGGCACTAATCTGCGCTTGACCTTGCAGGCTGCCGGTAGCGGTCATACTGCGGTGGAATCTGCCCGTGCAGCATTATTGGATGCGCGCGGTAATTCGGGGACGCTGTGGAGTATCTGGTGGTCGGCGGTAGCTGGCGAACTTACCCAGGACCGGGACGAACTACCCACCCAACAAGCCTTGGTGGAGGCCTTTCTTGCCGGTGCTTCTGCTATGCGTGAGGCACTGACAGAACCTGTTGAGGGAACCATGCTCAGCGTCGCTGATCGCCTGGCAGAGGGCACGGTCACGGATATGTCATCCGCTGTAACGGCAGCTCGGCAAGCAGTTGCTCTTACCTCTTCGCAGCTCAAAGAACTAGCCGGTACTCAGCGGGTCGATTCAGGCGCTTTGGGCTTTCTCTACGTTTTTAGTGTGCTCGCTGAACTTTATACGGGCGATTCGGTAACTGAGGAGATCGATAAAGATCATCTTTCTAGCGGCGAGATGCCACAAACAGCCTCGTCAGGGCGCGACTCATCTGCTGCCCTTGAAGTCATGGTGAGCGTGCAGGCAGACGCTACCTCCATGGCGATTGCCCGTAGCCAGCTAGCACAAATGGGCGATTCCCTCAGTGTGGCTCTCGCTGACTCATCAGCAGACCCTCTGCTCTGGGCAGTACACCTTCACACTGATGACCCCGGTGCCGTGCGCCAAGCTCTTGAAGACACAGGCACCCTGAGCAACTGGCGCACCACCGCTCTCTAAACCTGAACCACAGAAAGAACGATGTAGCCATGCTGGATGCACCCGATACCGAGGCGCTCTTCACGATTCCCGACCCCGAAGGTCCAGCCTCCTCACGTTCTGCCCGCGCCAAGCGTCCTGACAAGGGCAAAGCTGCTTCTTCGCAGAAAAAGCGAACAGCAACAGCGCGTACCCCGCGCACAGCGAAAACCACGGACGGCACCCAGCAAACCGCACCGGCTACCTCCGCCTCAACACCTGAGAAAAAAGCGCCGGTCAAGAAAACCCGCTCACAGAAAACCTCACCCCGCACACCTGCCAGCGATAACACCCGACAGCAGGTACAAAAAATCAAAGCGCAGTACAGCAGCGAAAAACGCCTAGAAAATGAGCCACTCACCACCTATTTACATCACGCCACTGCCAAAAGCATCTCTACCCACATAGGCTGCAAGACAGTGGGGGAGCTGCTCGAATACTACCCGCGCAAATACCTACCCCGCGGGGAACTCACCAGTTTCGCGCAACTCATCGAAGGTCAAGACGTCACCTTGCTCGCTAAAGTGCTCAGCGTCAGCACCCGCTCTATGCAATCGCGTCGTGGATCCATCACCGAAATCGTTATCACCGACCAACTCACCGATGATGATACGACCGCATCCACCGGTGGATGCGGCGTGCAGGGCGGACGCTCCACCTTTACCCCTGGTGGCGGTGCAACCAACCCACGGGTGACAGGCAGCGCCTCTGGCTACTCCGACACCTACGGGGTCCCCAATGACGTTTTCTTTGACTTTCCACCGACTCACGCACCACTAGGGCACTGGGGCACAGGCAACTTCACCCGCAACCAATCACAGATGACCCTCAGTTTCTTCAACGCCTGGACGGCAGCACGAGAAATTCACCGCGGCGATCACGTCATGTTCTCAGGCAAGGTCGGCACCTATCGAGGTGAACTCACCCTCACCAACCCTCACTTCGCCGTACTCACCGGCGACGAAGTACCCGAACGTGCGTCCGCAGAAGCCATCGAACGCGCCAAACACCGGGCAACAGCTCCCATACCCGTCTACAAAGCACCGGCAAAACTACCTACCGACCGCATTGCTGCAGCCATCGAGCAAGTACTCGATAAAGCGCCCCTGCGCGAGCTAGAAGACCCCGTGCCCGCCTCTATTCGCCGTGCCCGCAAGATCCCCTCGCTTGCATGGACCTACCGTGCCCTTCACACTCCAGATACTGAAGAGACGTGGAGGGCAGCCCACTACTCTTTGCGGTACCGCGAAGCATTTATTCTGCAAATTGCCCTGGCACGCACCCGTGCTGCCCGCAAAGCCCACCAGACTGTTGCCCGACCCGCTCTCGAACAAGGGTATGCTCAGAAACTGCTGGAGCTATTGCCCTATGAACTGACTGTAGGTCAGCAGAAAGTAGGGTCGCAGATTGCCTCTGATTTAGCGTCTGAAACACCCATGAACAGGTTGCTGCAGGGAGATGTAGGCTCGGGAAAAACAGTGGTTGCCTTGCGTGCCATGTTGCAGGTAGCAGATAACGGCGGTCAAGCTGCCATGCTAGCGCCCACCGAAGTACTGGCTGAACAGCACTACTATTCGATTCTCGATATTTTGGGACAGCTTGCTACCAGTAAGCCGGGCACCGCTGGGGTGCGTGTAGTACTGCTTAAGGCGTCTATGCCCGTCAAAATCAAGAAACAGACCCTGCTGGAAATGGCATCGGGGCAGGCTCACATTGTGATTGGCACCCATGCCCTCTTAGCCGATGCGGTTCAGTTCGCTGATTTGGGCATGGTTGTGGTTGATGAGCAACACCGGTTTGGTGTGGAGCAGCGCGACGCTCTGCGCGGTGCTGACGGGGCACTCCCGCACCGGCTGGTCATGACAGCTACCCCTATCCCACGTACTGTGGCGATGACAGTTTTTGGTGACCTTGATACCTCGGTGCTCGATCAGCTACCTGCCGGACGCCAGAAAATTACTACCCACGTGGTTCCTCTTGCTGAGAAACCTACCTGGCGAGAGCGTCTGTGGCAGCGTGCCCGCGAAGAAGTTGATGCTGGTCACCAAGTTTACATTGTGGTTCCCAAGATCGGTACTGGTACGGCTGATGAGATGGGCAGTGATGGGACGGGGCAGACTCTTTTAGGGGAGGATGCGCAGGAGAAATTACGTGAGCCGCTCACTTCTGTGGCGTCGATGCTTGATGAGCTTTCGACTGTTCCTGCTCTACGCGGTGTACGTATTGAGGGCTTGCACGGTCGTATGGATACGGCGGTGAAGTCTGATGTGATGCGCAGGTTCGGTGCCGGTGAGGTTGATGTGCTTGTTTCAACCACGGTTATTGAGGTGGGTGTGAACGTTCCGAATGCTACATTGATGGTGATTATGGATGCGGACCGCTTTGGTATTTCTGGGTTGCATCAGTTGCGCGGGCGTATTGGGCGTGGCTCTTTGGCGGGTACGTGTTTGTTGGTGACTAAGCAGCCGGCGGATGGGGTTTCGCGTGAGCGTCTTGCTGCGTTGGCTGCGTCGACGGATGGTTTTGAGTTGTCGAAGATTGACCTGGAGCAGCGGCGTGAGGGTGATATTTTGGGTGCGGCGCAGTCGGGGAAGAAGTCGACTTTGAAACTTTTGCGTGCTTTGACTGATGCGCCGTTGATTGAGAAAGCTCGGGAGGATGCTCAGGGGTTGGTGGATGTTGATCCGACGTTGGCGGGGTATCCGGATATTGTGCGGACGTTGGAGCGTGCTTTGGATGATGATGCCGAGGCGTTTTTAGGACGCGGCTGAAAATTCCGAGCGAGCGAGGAAATAAATTTTCAGCCGCGTTAGCCGCCGCTAGTCAAGACTCACGAGAATGGCTAGAACCGGTGCTGGGACGACCTATTAGTGATGAGTGCTCGATTACTATGCGCCAGCGGAAAGAAAAAGTTAGCCGCGTTAGCCGCCGCTGGGCAGCTCTTTTGAGAATGGCTAGAATCAGCGCTGGGTTGACTTATTTAATGCGCGTGTTTGGTGACTACGTTCGAGCGAGGAAATAAATTTTCAGCCGCGTTAGCTGCCACTTGTTGTGTGGTGTGTGTGGGCGTGGGGTTGATGTGTTTGGTGTTTGAGTTTTTGCAGTGTGCTTACTCGCTTATAGAGTGATGACACTTTTGAGGGGCGGGCGGTTTGGGGTCTGGGTGTTGTAGATTATTGCTGTCTTGTTGTTTGGCGTGAGGAGTGTTTGATGAGTCGTATTGTTGCTGGTGTTGCTGGTGGGTTGCGGTTGGCGGGTGTGGCGGGGGATAACACGCGTCCGACGACTGATCGGGTGAAGGAGGCGCTTTTTTCTCGGTTGGAGAGCTACGGTGTTGTTGAGGGCGCTCGCGTGCTTGATGTTTTTGGTGGTTCGGGTGCTTTGGCGTGTGAGGCGCTCTCGCGAGGGGCGGCGTATGCGGATGTTCTTGATGTGTACCCGAAAGCGGTGGCTACCTGTGAAAAGAACCTTGCTGCGGTGTTGAAGGCTGTGCCGGATGCAGGTGGGCGCGTACACAAGATGACTGCGCGTTCCTTTGTGGCTCACTATTTCAGTGAGCCTTTTGATCTGGTTTTCTGTGATCCGCCGTATGCGATGACTAACGAGGAGCTGTCGGAGATTCTTGAGCTACTCACTCCTCATCTAGCAGTGGGTGCTGTTGTGGTGTTGGAACGCTCTACTCGCAGCGATGATCCCCTGCCTCCGTCGGGGTTGGAGGTTTTCGCGTCCAAAAAGTATGGCGAAACGACCCTCTGGTACGTAGAACCTGCTGCGTAATCGGTCGATCATCTCAGTCTGTGGAAAGAACACCATGAGAAAAGCCGGTGGGGTAGCTATATCACGATAGCTACCCCACCGGTCTTTTTTCGCTAAATTACTTTTTGGCTTTAGCTCTGATGAGATCGAGTGCCAGCACGGTGCCGAAGATTGCTAGACGCACATCTGCCGGGGCCTGCGGATCGAGCTTAAGCTGGTATTTACTGCGACCCAGCAGTCCCTTACCCAGCCCTGCCCATGCGCGTGATACTTGCGCGGCACGGTGGTTATTGACCATCACCGCAAAATCAAAGCTAAGGGGGTTGCCCTCTAAGGTGAGGGTGAGGTTCTGCGCCATCTCAACGGTTACTTTGGTTTTGAAGAGGGTGAAGTTTTGCACCACGGACGCTAGGTGCTCACCGTTGCCTTTGTATATCTCAAAGCGGTCGCGCCCCAATGTCACCTCATCATTCACCTTGAGGTAGACCAGACCGTCGGGACCCAAAAGATCAAAATAGCGGCTGCCCATTACCATGCGGGATACTGAGTCACCCTGGGTTTTGAACTCACCGAGTACCTGGTCGTTAGCAGAAAGCAACTGGAAATCGTTGCTCATAAAACCGCTGGTCTGCTGAAAGATGAGAGAATTTTCGGTGAGTAGCGCCGGGAGGTTCTGCTGGGGATGGGGTGCTTCGGTCATGATGACACTCCTCGTTCTTGGGTGCAGGTACTAGCTACCGTCAGCGATATTCATCGCTCACGAAACGTTGTATGTGTGTAGTTTACCTGATGCAGTGTGACCTCTAGCGCAAAAATAGCTAAGAGGGAACTAACCGGTGAATCATATTCTATTGGCAGGTAAAGCCTCTCAGCAGTTGAGTGCTTATCAACCGCACGCGAGACCTAAAACCCTGTACCCTTATTTTATGCAGTTAGTAGTGTGCCCCGGCTCTTTTGACCCCATTCACAACGGTCACGTTGAAATTATTACCCGCGCCGCCAAAACCTATGGTTCTGTGCTGGTGGCGGTTGCTCACAACTCTAAAAAGAACTACCGGTTCTCTTTGGACGAGAGGGTTCAGATGGTGCGCGATACCTTTGAGTACCTTGATGGGGTAACAGTGGAGGCGCTGCCACCAGATGTTCTGCTCGCTGACTTTGTGCGTTCCAAGGGCTCAAGTCTCATGGTCAAGGGGTTACGCAACGTCGCGGATTTTGAGTACGAAGCACCGATGGCATCTATGAACCGCCATATCTCAGGGGTTGAAACCTCCTTTGTGGTGGGTGACCCCAAGTGGACTCACCTTTCATCGACCATTGTTAAAGAGATCGCTTTCTACAAGGGGGATGTAACAGCCTTCGTGCCACGCTCGGTGCAAAAAGCCTTCGGGCAACTCTGAAATCAGCCCCGCCGCGTCCGCTCACATCACAATCACCATACGCTCGCAGTGAGCTTAAACCCACAGTTCACCGCATTGATTGATAAGGTTTAACGTGGAATGCTTGTACTACCTGCAATTTGCATCTAAAATTGTAGGTTGGTTCTAAAATTCGTCAGGAGTTCGTCATTTCACGAAAAAATTCATCGCCCCTGGAGATCTCGGTGCGAGAGCTGAGTCATCGACCGGGAGCTATGGAAGCGCTCGATGAAGTAGTTCCAGCGCCAAAAGATTTTGGCAACGCTCTCATTGGGGCGGAAGAAGGCAGCGACATCAATCTTGATGTTCGCCTTGAATCCGTTGTAGATGGTATTCTGGTAAGCGGTGTTGCCACCGTGGATGTACACGGTGAGTGTAGCCGATGCCTTGATTCAATCGACTATGAAGTATCTGCCGATGTTCAAGAGCTCTTTGTCTTCGAGAAGGCAC
The DNA here is from genome assembly GCF_016924835.1 of Rothia sp. ZJ932. Classification (NCBI taxonomy): domain Bacteria; kingdom Bacillati; phylum Actinomycetota; class Actinomycetes; order Micrococcales; family Micrococcaceae; genus Rothia; species Rothia sp. ZJ932. The sequence continues at coordinate 949,989 of NZ_CP070480.1, forward strand.
CCGCTGGTGGCCCCGAAGATGAAATTGATGAACAGTACGCTGTAGAGGACGATTCAATCGACCTTGAGCCTGTACTGCGGGACGCAGTGATTCTTCAGCTGCCGTTCCAGCCCGTTTGTCGGGAAAACTGCTTGGGCTTGTGCTCTGAGTGCGGATTACGCCTCGAAGATGACCCCGAGCATCACCATGAGGTGCTTGATTCTCGTTGGAACGCCCTAGCCGGGTTGTTCGACGAGAAGACTAAGAACTTATAAGTTATTTAAGAGAAAAGAGATAGCTGTGGCTGTTCCCAAGCGGAAAATGTCCCGTGCTAACACCCGCGCACGTCGTTCACAGTGGAAGGCATCAGTGCCTCAGCTGGTAAAGACCATCGAAAACGGTCGCGTAACCTACAGCCTGCCTCACCAGGCTAAGGTTGTTACCGATTCAACCGGTAACGCACTGTTCTACGAGTACAAGGGCCGCAAGGTCGCTGACGCCTAATTCTTAAGCGTCAATGACTGACTCTGTACATAGAGCTTTTTTGCAACGTCTCGGCGTCGATATCGACGCCGAGACGTTTGTGCTTGCGCTGACACACCGCTCATATTCTTTTGAGAACAACGGTGTGCCCCATAATGAGCGCCTGGAGTTTTTGGGCGACTCTGTTCTTTCACTGGCTGTAGCTGAAGAGCTGTACCGTCGTCTGCCCGATGTTCCTGAGCGTGAGTTGGTATCGCGTCACCATGCTGTGGTGTCTACTCGTACTCTGGCGCAGATTGCCCGTTCACTCGGTTTGGGTGAGCACATTCTTTTGGGCAAGGGTGAGAAACAAAGCGGCGGCGCGAATAAAGATTCTATTCTCGCTGATACACTCGAAGCGATTTTTGGTGCTGTGTATATGCACCAAGGACGTGAAGCGGCACGTGATTTAGTCTTGCGTTTGACCGGCGATTTGTTGGAGGACGAGCAGGTTTTGGGTGCCGGTGCCGACTGGAAAACATCTGTTCAGGAGCTGGTGGCTCACCAGGGGCTGGGGGAGCCCAGTTACCGGGTTGATGGTGTTGGCCCCGACCACGAGCGTCGTTATACTGCGGTTTTGGTAGTTGCTGGCGAAGACATCGTTGCTAGCGGCGGTGAAAGCAGCAATAAAAAAGAAGCTGAGCGAGAAGCTGCCCACCGTGGTTTTGAGATTCTCAAACAGCGCTTTGGAATCAACCAATCCTAAAAGTTGCAAGGCAATGACACCAGCCAACAGAAGCGTGGCGGGCTCTGAGAAAGAGAGCTTGCTGCGCTTTTGTTGTATCTTGAAGAAGAACTTATGGTAGCGATCATCAAGAGAAAAGATAGGTGGGGTTTGTCATGCCTGAATTACCCGAAGTTGAGACGGTGCGTGCCGGGGTCGCTCATCATGTGCTGGGTGCCTGCATCGAGTCTGTGACGGTACACGATGCCCGTTCTGTGAGACGTCATACCGGTGGCTCTGTTGATTTTGTTCGCGTGTTGGAGGGAACCTTCATTGTGGATGTTGCCCGCCGTGGCAAGTACCTGTGGCTGCTCTTGGCAGAATCAGCGCAGGGGGACGCGCGTGCCCTGCCCGGGTTGGTGGTGCATCTGGGAATGAGCGGTCAGTTGCTCATTAAAGATTCAACTTTTGCTCCTGATAAGCATCTGAAAATTACTCTGGATGTGCTGTTACCTGATGGGGCAGCGATGCAGCTTCGGTTTGTGGATCAGAGAATCTTCGGTGGGATGTTTCTTGATGAATTAGAACCCACTACCGACGTGGAGGGTACCTTGATTCCTGCTGCGTCGCGGTCTGAGCAGCAGCTACCGGTGATTCCGCGGGCGGTTGCTCATATTGCTCGTGATCCGCTGGATTCTCATTTTTCTTACGCTGAGGTGCGTTCTCGAATGCTGCGTACTTCTTCTGGTGTGAAAAGGTTACTGCTGGATCAATCGGTGATTTCGGGGGTGGGCAATATTTATGCTGATGAGGCGCTGTGGCGGGCGAAGCTACACTATAACAAGCCCTCTAAAACGCTCACCGCCGCGCAGACTCGTGAACTTTTGGACGCAGTGACCGAGGTTATGCAGGCAGCATTGGTCGCCGGTGGCACCTCTTTTGATGCTCTCTATGTGAATGTGAACGGTCAGTCCGGTTATTTTGACCGGTCGCTCAACGCCTATGGTCAGGCGGGTAAGCCCTGTAGCCGCTGCCTTGAATCTGGGCGAACATCGATCATTGTGCGAGAACCTTTTATGAACCGCAGCTCCTACCGCTGCCCCCACTGTCAGCGCACCCCGCGACAACCACGATAGTGCCCTCCAGCTATAGAGAGAACAGGAGCACCACCGCCATGGAGGCGGTGCTCTTGCACTTTAATACTTGATTTATGCGCTGTAGCGCCCTCGATAAAAGCTGCGCAGGCGCTCGTAGCCCTCTTCAATAGAAACAGCGGGATCCCATTGTAAAAGTTCGCGGGTGGTGCGCTGGTCAAACCAGTGGGCGGTCGATAGCTGCTCAGCCAAGAAGGCGGTCATGGGCGGCTCGTCCTCGCCGGGCTTAACCTCCCAGACCTTCTCAATAACCCAACCGGCAGCATAGGCTGCCTTAGCGGGCACCGAGCGCTGAGGTGCAGGCACACCTGCCGCATGAGTAAAACCCGCCAGAATCTCAGCAACAGTGCGCGGCTGACCATTGGTGACAACCAACGGCTGACCGTGAATATGCTCAAGACGCTGGTAGGCGGCAAGAACAGCGTCCACCGCGTTGTCAATATAGAGTGTGTCTATCAGGGCTGTACCACCGCTAAGTAACGGCAAACGACCGGCGGCGGAGCGCTCAATCAACCGCTCCACCAGCTGGGTATCACCGGGGCCCCAGATCAGATGCGGACGCAAAACACCGACCCGGAAGTCATCGGCATCAGCCTCTAGAGCCAGTTTTTCGGCGTACGCCTTAGAACGGGCATAATTACCCCGGGCGTGATCAGGGTCAGCTGGAGTGTTACCCTCACCTACCAGCGAAGAACCTGCGTGCGCCACCGACGGTGAAGAAATGTACACAAACTTCTCAACGCCGTGGTTTTTAGCGGTCTCCAAAAGGGTGCGGGTACCAATAACATTGGCTTCCAGGTACTGATCCCACTGACCAGAAACCGAAACCTTCGCCGCGATGTGAATAACACCATCAACATCTGCCATTGCCTGATCAACAGCATGAAAATCAGAAACCGAACCGCGCACCTGGCTCAAACGCTCGCGCACCGACTTAGGCAGCAAAGCAGCCAAGCCCGCGTCCGAACGCTGGAAAACACGCACTTCAAAACCCTCGCGCAAGAGCTTCAGAGCCACCTCGCGTCCGAGCATACCGGACGCGCCGGTCACGAGTACCCGCTCGCCACGAGCGTCAGCAAAAGAATCTTCGGTGAGTGAATGCAAAGAAATAACAGACATTATGCGAGCTTCGCTTTCTTGCCGCTGAGAATTTTATCTGCCCACTGAGCCAACAGGGGGCGATCAATCTTAGAATTGTGGCGAACATCGGTGGGGTGTTCATCCACGACCAAAACCGCTGCGAGATCAACACCGGTATGCTCAGCTACTGCCGAGCGCACCTGCTGAGTCAGATCAAAAGGTGCCTGACCTGCGGGCATCTTTTCGTGCGTCTCAACCACTGCCACGGGAGTTGCCGTCCCCGAAGGTCCCACTGCCACTACAGCAGCACGCTTGATACCTGCCACCGTTTCAGCAGCAAGCTCAGCAGCTACCGGGGTGAGTACCCCCTGCCCGGTAACCATAACGTGGGCTAGACGACCCTCAACCCACAGACGGCCCTCAGCATCGAAGTGCCCCACATCGCCAGTGCGATGCCAGCCCGGGTTCTGAATGGAAGTTTCCTCCGTCACCCAGAGAGTGTCGTAGCGGTCTTTGACGTGCGGGGCGCTGACCACAATCTCACCGGTTATGCCCGGCTCCTCGGTTAGCTCTGCTGCGGGCACACCGTGCGCATTAAGGGGAGCGAGACGAACCTGGGCACCGTAGACAGCAGTACCTACGCAGACGCCGTTACCGGCACCAACCATGGGAGTAGTGTGCAGCTCGTTCTCGCCGTCATCGTGGGCAGCCAAAATAGTTTCAAAGCTGACATCGGTAATGGGCAGAGCCTCAGTCATGCCGTAGGGGGTGTGAAGTGAAGCCGAGGGCAGTAGCTGCTGTACTTTCTCCAGCAACGGCAGCGGAATAGGCGCACCTGCCGAGAGCAACAGATTCACCGAGGAGAGCCCCTGACGTTGGGCGGCGGTCAGCTCATCGGCTGTTGCCACCACATTTACGAGAGCTGCAGGGGAGGCAAAAATGGCGGTTGCATCAATGGCCGCGGCAGCGGACGCCAGCGCCGAAGCCGAGAGGGTCTTGGGTTTGGTGACATCCATCTTGGGGGTGACCGAGGTGCATCCTAGACCGGGGCCCAGCAGAGCAAAAGGCGCGAACCCGGCAACCAAACCGGTACCAGCTTTTAGACCGTAGGTGTTTTTAATAGCATCGCGCATACCAGCCATTTGACGGTGGGTGTAAACAACGCCCTTGGCCGGGCCTGTCGAACCGGAGGTGTAGAGCACCGCAGCATCAGCATCGGGGTCAGCTTCTTCTACCTCGAAGAGTGAAACGGGCGCGAAATCTGCTATTGAACCCAGGGCACCAAGAGCCTTCAGAGCGGGTGCAGGCAGGGCGTCCGCACTGATGCGAGCACCGGGCCAGCCCAGAGTTTTTGCTGCAAGCAGAGCAGTTTTAATACCGACGATAAAATCGGGTTGGGCGCCCTTGAGGGCACGAGTTAGACCCTTGGCACCCAAACCGGTGTCTGCAACGACCACGACAGCACCAATTTTGAGGCAAGCGTACAGTAGCGCAGTGAGGCGTGAACCCGGAGGCACCATGAGGTTGATGCGGTCTCCGCGCTTGACACCCAGCTGGCTCAGACCGGCAGCTAGGCGGTTTACCTCTGCTGCCAACTGCGCCCAGCTCTTTTGAGCAATCACTTCAGTACCATCGCCTCCCATATCAACCACGGCAAGGCTGGAATCGTTACTGCGAGCGGTAATCTCGCTGAGCATTGATAGGTAGTTGGCAGAACCGTGCAAGGGCGCGCGTGCTTGGGTGTGCGCCTGGCGGTGGGTTTGTTCATCGACAAAGTGCTGGGTTAACCAGCTCATGATGGGGGAGGCGATATCTTCGTCCTCAGCCACCAGGTGAGATGCGTTCTCGTAGCGGTGTACCTGGGCGTGAGGCATACGGCGTATCAGATCCATCATGTACTTGCGCTGGAAGACCGGGTCCTTAGTGCCCCATTGGAAGAAAGCAGGAACGTCCAGAGTTTTAATACCCTCAGCGATCTTCACCATAAAGGGGTGTGACTTGGTGCCGGGATTAAAGGGAATATCACCCACGAAATGCTGGATGGCGGCGCGCCTGGATTCGGTGCGGTAGGGGGCACGGTAGGTGGCGCGTACGTCCTTGGGTAATCCTCCCTGGGTAAGACCCAGCGTGACGTCCAAGAAAGCGGTGGTCTTTGAGGTACCGAAGGGATGGAACTTGGGTGCCAAGGCTAGACGCAGGGCAGCGGGCAGTTTTTCGCGGTAGTCGTGGAAGACGCCGGTGTTGGTGAGCATGACACCGCGCACCAGATGACGGTGAGCCAAAACCCAGCCCAAAGAGATGAGACCGCCCCAGTCGTGGGCGAGGGTAACTACCGGCAATTGAGTATCATCAAGACCAACAGCGGCGGTGAAGTCTCCTAAATCAGCCAGACGATCTTCAAGCGAACGCACCAAGCCTGTGCGTTCTGAAAAGCCCATATCAATCTGGTCAACGGCAATAACGCGCCAGGGACGCTCAGCGTCGGTTGCCGCGGCGATGACGCTACGCCACAGATATGACCAGGTAGGGTTACCGTGAACGCACAGAATCGTGCCTACATACTCTCGACCCTCTAGGGCATCAATGTTATCGAGGTAGTGCCAGGTGCGTGAAGTGCCAGCAGCCTCAACGGGCGCGGTTGATTCAACGGTGAGAGTTTTTGACCAGAGAGGGTTTATTCCGGGCCAGTATGAAGCATCAAAGGGAATCTGTGCCATCAGCAACTACTTTCAAACTATCAATGGAACGTCAAACGTGACCTTCAATGCCTGGGGCGCAGGCAATGGGCAGCGTTCTGAGCTAAAAATGGGGGGGAGCTTACCAAATAATTTCGGTGAGCGCGGTGTTCAGACCGGAGCCTACACCCAGGCAAAGAATGCGGTCACCCTTTGAGTAGGTGGGTGCCTGCTGTGCGAGAGTCATGGGCAGAGCTGCTGATGCCACGTTGCCCCAGGTGGGGAAGGTCAGCGGCAGCTTCTCTCGGTCAAGGTCGACAGCCTCAATAATGGCGTTAGTGTGGGCGTTAGAGACCTGGTGGGTCACAATTGAATCCATGTTTGACCAGTCCCAGCCTTCATTCTGAGCTTCGCGCCATGCTTCGGCAACCAGCTGCAGACCGTGCTTGAGTAGACCTGCTGCATCCGTTTGCATGCCCTGGTCAGCTTCGCCACCGATGCACAGGTTGCGGTGCTCGGTGCCCGCGCGTGAAACGGTGCCCACAATCTTGTGACCTTCAGGATGCGCGTTGCTGGGACCGATAACGGCAGCAGCGGCACCAGAACCCAGGGTGAGGGTGGCGAACTGCGCCAAAACGTCATCGCGGGTGGTATCGGGCTTGCTCAGAATACGCATGGCGGTGCGGTGCCAGGGCGAGGGATCTTCGGCAGCAACAATCAGCGCGTACTTAACAGAACCGGCATCAATCATGGATGAGGCGACGGTCATTGCGTTTACAAAACCAAGACAAGCGTTGGTGATATCGAAATCTAGAGCATGGCGCGGTAGATCGAGGCGGTCGTGAATACCAACAGCTACAGCGGGTTCGAGGTTGTCACGGGTAACAGAAGCGTTGATAATCAGACCAATCTGATCTTTAGTAACACCTGACTCTGCGATAGCTTTTTCAGCAGCCGCCACAGCGCCGTCTTCAAAATGCACACCATCAGCCCACGCACGTCGTTCTTTGATGCCTGCCAAACGCTCTAGAAGACCTTTGGGCAGACCCAAGCGCTTGTAAGTATCTGAGAGCTGGTCTTCAAAGAAAGAAGAGGGAACGACCTCGGTGGGAATCTCGTGAGCAATTGCTAGTAACGAAGCATTCGAGTGGCGGATATCGGAATTCTGAGTCAAGGGGCTACGCTTTCGTACCGTGAGCTGGGGGTTTCTGTAGATAAACCTGCAGAAACGATGGCGGGGTGCATTTATCAAAAAAATGCATAAGTAGCTATTAGTTTAGTTCCCTTTGACCCTCAGCGTACGGATTTCACCCTCGGGGCAATATCACAGGGCGTTTTGTGTACTCGCACTTGCAGAAAGTCTCGGTGGGGTGTCTGTGCGGTAGTATTGCCTGCCACCTGCGGTACGGTTAAGGGGCAGTTTTCTTCTGTAGTTCTCATCAAATATTCTGATTCCTCGTGAAAGTTAGAGGCCTGAGCTAGTATGCATGTGCGTTCTGTGACCATTCGCGGTTTTAAATCTTTTGCTTCGGCTACTACTTTTGAGTTTGACCGTGGGCTGACGGCTGTGGTGGGTCCGAATGGATCGGGCAAGTCGAATGTAGTGGACGCGCTGAGCTGGGTGATGGGCGAGCAGGGCAGTAAATCGTTGCGCGGCGGCACCATGCAGGACGTTATTTTTGCCGGCTCTGGTGAAAGAGCGGCGCTGGGTCGTGCCCAAGTGGTGCTAACCCTCGATAATTCTGATGCTAGCTTGGAGTTGCCCACCGACGAGGTAACAATCAGTCGCACGATGTTTCGATCGGGCGGGTCTGAATACGAGATTAATGGTTCGCCCGTCCGGCTGGCGGATGTTCAGGAACTCTTGGCGCGCGCTGGCATCGGTAAACACATGCATACCGTGGTGGGGCAGGGGCAGCTGGAACGCTTTCTGACTGCCAGCCCCGATGAGCGTCGTACCCTGATTGAAGAGGCAGCGGGCATTACAGTTTATCGTCGCCGACAAGATCAAACCGCTCGCCGGTTGGATTCGATGCGAGAGAACCTCACCCGCGTTGAAGACTTGACCCGTGAGCTTGAAACCCAGTTAGAACCCTTGGGGGAGCAAGCAGAAGCAGCCCGTGCAGCCGGTGAAGTGCAGGCGCAGATTCGCGCCACTCAGCGGCAGTTACTGACTGTTCAAGCCCAGAATCTTCAACAGCAGGTACTCAACGCGCGCACCGCCTTATCGGCATCGGGGCAGGAGCATGAGGCGGCGGCTAAAACAATTGAGTCCTTGCAGAGCCAAGACAGTGAGATTTCCCAGCACATTGTTGATACCCAGCGGCAAATAACCGCTACTGAATCGCGAGTACACACCTACCGGGGGCTTCACCACCAGGTGCAAGCAACCCAAGCACTCGCTCGCGAACGCAGCCAACAGCGTGCTTTTGAAAGTGAGCCTTACGAACACGCCGTCAATCGTGCTACAGCTTTTTACACGCTGACTACTAGCGAGAACCTTGAAGCGTCTTGGGCTAGCCATGACGCCCGCGAACGCTTGGAAACCGCACGCATCATCACCGCTCTTGCCGAGACAGAGCAGGTAACTGCCCAGCAGCGTGTGGACACCGCCCACACCGCGGCTAAAGAAGAGGCAGCCGCCCGTTCGCGTGCTTTAGAGCAGGTTGCGGCTGCACGCGCCCGCACTGTTCGCGCCGCCGATGAACTTCAGGAGCGCCAGCGAGAGTTATCTGATGTGCAAGAACTCATCACGCACGGCGATCACACCCTGTCGCAGCAGCGTGAAGCCCACCGGGCACTGAAGGTAGAACTAGCTGAAGCTCAACAGGCAGCTGAAGACGCGCGGATTGCCAGGACGCGCGCAGCAGAAGAAGTCACTGACTGCGCCGCCCAGCAGGCACGCATCCATCAGCACCATGTTGCTCTCACAGCAGAAATCAATACCCTGCAACGCACCGTTGGTTCCCGTAGCCAAGCAGCCAATGCGCCTGAATCCTACTCACAGCTGTACACCGAATACACGGTGGAACCGGGATGGGAGCCAGCCCTCGCCGCAGCACTTCACGGCGCTGACGAAGCCTGGTTAGCTCCCGATACACGCCTTTATTCTGATGAAGAACACCTCTCGCAGGTGTACCTGCCCATCGACCTATCTACAGCTGATAACTCAACGCCTCCGCCTGCTGAGTTTCAGCCCCTGCTTCAACTGGTGACAGCCAACCAGCGCGTCAGACCGATGCTCGAAGCAGCTTTAGCCCACACCTACGCTGTAGCAACAGTTGAAGAAGGACTCGAACTCGTCACACAGCGCCCACACACGCTCGCCTATACACTAGAAGGAACACGAATTAGCCGCTGGTCAGTGCTCTATACCCACCAAACAACCAGCCTCACCGAACTCTCAGCGGCTCTTTCTTCCGCGCGTGCCCAGCACGAAGAATTGCAGCACAAAATCACTGCCGCAGAAGAAAAGCAAAAACAACTGGTAGCGCGCAAGCAAGAGGCGGTAAAAGCCGAGAAAAAGTCTGCACATACCGTGGGCGTTCTTACCACCCGCGTCCACGAATCAGAACGCGCCATCTCTGGTGCTAAAGCGCGTCTTGAAACACTGGACCAAGAACTCACCCGCCACACCCACCGGGTCAAAACAGCCACCGAGAGGCACAGGGCAGCTGAAGAAAAACTGACCGCCGCCCGTGCCCAGCTCGACGTGCCTAACAGCTCATCACCTGCTGAAATCGAGCACTTAGAACACGCCCTAATGACAGCTCGCACCCGCGCAACCCGCGCGTCAGCAGCCCTCTCTGCCGCCTCCGCCAGATACGATGCCACCAGCACCTCAGCCCAACTCAGCGCTACCCGCCGCGACGATGCCCGCCAGAACCTGCACACAGCCCAGCAACAATTAGCGGACGCGCTCGCCCAGTACCAGGGCAACCAACGGCTAAGGACACAAGCAGCAGAGACCTTGGCGAAAACTGAAGTGATGACCCGCGTCCTCGAAAAAGCCCGCGCCCACGAAACCCATCATCTTGAACAGCTTCGCGCTCGCAGTGAAAAACTTGCTGTGCAGCGTGAAGATATCACCTCACAGCTGACCATTGCCCGTGCCCACCAGCAGGCACATGACACCGAGAAAAACCAACGCTCAATCCGCTTGGCAAAGCTCGAAACCGCTCTGGACGAATTAGCGAGGCGTGTTTATGAGACGCTTGCTCTTGAGATCAGTCAGCTCTTGCAGGATTCGCCGGTAGAAAACGATGAAATGCAGATAGCGACCGATCTTGAAAAGCTCAACTCTCAGCTTGAAAAGATGGGGGTCACTAACCCGCTGGCACTTGAAGAGTACACGGCGCTGAGTGAACGCCACCGTTATCTTACGGACCAGCTGAGCGATTTGAAAGCGTCGCGGTCTGATTTGCGTTCCATTATGAAAGATGTGAACACCCACATTACCGATGCTTTTATGAGCGCCTTTAAGGATGTCAGCGCCGCCTTCACCGATGCCTTTTCAGCTCTTTTCTCAGGCGGCGAAGGAACCCTGGTGCTCACAGACCCCGCGGATGCCCTTAACACCGGGGTAGAGGTACACGCGCGTCCAGCCGGCAAAAAGGTCAAGCGACTTTCCCTCCTTTCGGGTGGTGAGCGATCACTTGCGTCACTGGCATTTGCAGTGGCGCTGTTCAAGGCGCGCCCGGCACCTTTTTATGTGCTGGATGAGGTTGAAGCTACCCTCGATGACCGTAACTTGGGGAGGGTGCTGGAGGTTATAGATGACTTGGCAGAACAATCCCAGGTATTGATGATTACCCATAAAACTCGTTCTATGGAGGCAGCTAACTCCCTCTACGGTGTGAGTATGCGCGAGGGCGTATCACGCGTGGTGAGCCAGAATGTTGATCGTATTCGCCAGTTGCTCAACAGCGCTGGAGCGTAGCCACAAAAAATGGCTGTGCATACGAGAAAAGGGGGTAGGTTCTTCAAAGAACCTACCCCCCTTTTCTTGTGTGTGCTTCACCAGTGGCAGGGGGCGGTAGTAGTAGCGGCTAACGGCCGGTGTAGCCTTCGTCCGCCAGATGAACGGGGAAGGTAGGTTTGCGCAGGGGGCTCCACACGAAAGCGGCAATAATCATGAGAGCGCCGGAGACACCAAATGCCCACCCAAAACCGAGTGAGTCGGCGATAGCGCCGGCAAGAATGGGGCCAATAATCTGACCTACGTCGGCAAACATCTGAGCATTTGCCAGGGCGGCACCACCGGATCGTTTGTTGCCGATAATATCTGCTAGGGACGCCTGCATCGCAGGGGCGAGAATGCCGGTGCCGATGCCGGTGAGCACCGAAAGGGCAATGAACCAGAGAGCGTTGGGTGCCAGACCGAAGAAAACGGTAGCAGCACCGGCAACCAAAAAGCCCGCAAAAATGTAAGGACGGCGGGCACCGCGGTCGCTGTAGCGTCCGGCGATATTCTGCGAGAGGGCGTTACCGGCGGCATAGGTTGCCATCGAGACACCGGCGAGCATTGCTGCCTGGTTATCGAGGTTGCCGTTTTCACCGTACATGAGAGTAACCACTGCCAGCGCCGCCAGGGGCACCAGCGAAACTCGAATACCGAAAGCGGCCCAGCCGATAGCGAAGTTACCAAAGAGAGCCGAACGGTAGTTGCTGAACCCCAGAGCCTGTTTGAAGGTCAGCGGCGGGTTGGACTGCGCCCGCAACATGGTGGTGGTCATACCCGTGTCTTTGAGTTTGAAGTAGATAAAACCTGAGGCGATAAAGAGCATCAGCGAATAAAAGATAAAGGGCAGACGCATACCCAGGGGAGCAGCTAGCGCCCCGGCAACCGGGCCCAAAATATTGCCCATCAAAAAGGACGTCGCGTAGTAGCCACTGACACGTCCGCGAATCGTGGGAGGGGCAAGACGTACCAGCAGAGCCATTGCCGAAACGGTGAACATGACGGAGCCAATACCACCGAAGGCGCGAAAGAAAAGAAGAACCCAAATATTGGGGGAGAAGGCAGTACCTAATGACCCCAACGCCACAATGAGCAACCCAGCTATGTAGATAGGACGCTCGGTGAACTTCTCAATAAGTTTGCCAGAGGTCGGGGCGAACAGCAGACGAGTGGTTGCGAAAATTGAAATCACTACACCAGCAACAGCTGTTCCTACACCGAAGGTCGTGGCGTAGCGTGGCAGAACCGGGGCAATCAACCCAAAGCCCAGCGCAATAAGGAAGGACGCGATGAGCATGACCTTAATCTGCTCAGGAATCTTAACCTTCACCGGCAACGGCGCTTGCCGATCGGCGGGGGGAATAACAGGTATGACACCGGTTTCAGGGGGAACAACAGACATCGAATTAGTGTCGAGCGGTTCCGTATCTTCTTTCATCGTGCGCAGGCACCTTCCCACAGTATGTAGTTGCTCAATAAACTAATAATTATCAACTCTACGCCTTGCTAAAAAAATTCCAATTACCGACCAAAATAAGTCTGAGCCGGTGCAGGGGGAACATTCTGTGGCAAGCTAGAGAGTATGAACGATACCCTGACCTTAGTTTTGTACATTGTGCTGGGCGTTGCGGTACTGGGCGGTTTGCTGGCTGTGCTATTGCGCGGCCCGAAAGCGCCTCCCGGGGGTTACCCCACCACCCGCGACCCCAATGATCCCGCTGAAGAAACGCCCACTACCGAGCGTCCATCGCCCGTTGCTGGTCGTATGGTTCGCCTGCGCGAGCGTCTTTCACGCTCAAACTCGATGCTGGGCAAAGGTCTTCTTGCTCTTCTCTCTCGCGACCGCATTGATCAGGATGTGTGGGATGAGGTTGAAGAAACTCTGCTCATGGCTGATCTGGGCGCTGAGCCTTCCCAGCGTTTGGTAGAGGCTTTACAGGCACGCGTCCGGGTTGAGGGCACTGAGAACCCCGCCCACGTGAAGCAGATGCTGCGTGAAGAATTGCTGAAGGTCGTAGACCCGTCCCTTGACCGCTCGCTGGCACTTGACGGTGCTGACGGTAACCCCGGTGTTGTGCTGGTGGTAGGTGTCAATGGTGTTGGCAAGACAACCACCGTAGGTAAGCTAGCCCGCGTTATGGTGGCAGAAGAGAAGAACCTTCTGCTGGGTGCCGCCGATACCTTCCGTGCAGCGGCAGCCGATCAGTTGCAGACCTGGGGCGACCGCGTGGGCGTTGAGACCGTGCGCAGCGATAAGGAGGGTGCAGATCCCGCATCGGTTGCTTTTGAGACCATCAAGGTCGGTAAAGAACGCGGGGTTGATACCGTGATGATCGATACCGCCGGACGCCTGCAGAATAAAGCAGGGCTGATGGACCAGCTGGGCAAAATCAAGCGTGTGGTTGAGAAAGAAGCTCCTGTTACCGAGGTGTTGCTGGTCATTGATGCAACCACCGGTCAGAACGGCATGGTGCAGGCGAAGGTCTTTGCTGAGGTAGTGAATATTACCGGTATCGTACTGACTAAGCTTGATGGAACTGCTAAGGGCGGCATCGTAGTTGCTATCCAGGAAACCCTGGGTGTACCGGTCAAGCTGGTTGGTCTGGGCGAAGGCCCGGACGATTTGGCACCTTTCAATGCTGAAGAGTTCGTGGACGCGCTGATTGACTAAAGCTACATACACCGCTTTTTGAAGGTGGGTGTCGGCTGTTTCCTCATCATGTTCAAGTGACATAGTGGGCAGACAGACGACACTCACTTTTTCTTAGCTGGGGAAGAAAACTATCCTCAGCAACTACGTGTGAGCAAGAGGGACGGGGCGTATGCCCGTTCTCAGATGTAGACGCGGTGCCGAGCGCATTATTTCTTTTGTTGAGAGTGTCAGCACTGTCTCAACGACAGTTCACCACAAAGTGCAGCTAGAAATGCTTGCAGAGTACGAATTTGAGGACAGGCTTTTTAGCATTTTTACCCGGCCCGTGGAGTAACGTACCCAGCAAGTACCTCCTAAGATTTAAGAAAGAGAGATTACCGTGTTCACACGCGGGGTAAGCCTTATCGAACACCACGAAAAGGTTGTGGGCGTGCTCTTTGGCTCACCGGTGCCCACAGAACTAACAGAGCCTGCAGATGGCGCTGGGTATTGCTACAGCAGTGTAAGAGCACTCTCACCTCGCTGCTGAGAAGCACCTTGTACGTGGCCCCCTCGCTGTGCTTGATGACTACGCCGGGGCAGGGGCTGGGCAAGGCACCCATTGCGTCCATCGCCCGTTTGGGATGGGAACACGGGTTCAGTCATCTGACAGCTTCCGTTGAAGATGCCAACGAAAAATCACTGGCTATGCACCGGCACCTGGAAGCAGAAAAAATCGGCAGTTTTGAACGTGATAACCGCCCTTATTCGGTAGTCGCTTTCGACCTTGCCTAGAATCTAGCTGCTCTACCCGGTACGCTGATGGGCACTGGGTAGAATGGTGAGCATGAAACTTATCTCCTGGAACATTGACTCACTGAACGCCGCCCTCACCAGCGATTCACCGCGCGCCCTGCTGTCCCGCGAAGTCTTGCGCACCGTCACCAACCACGAACCCGACGTCCTTGCTATCCAGGAAACCAAGCTCCCAGCCAAGGGCCCTACCAAAAAGCACCTCGAAGTGCTTGAGGATTACTTTCCCGGCTACCAGATTGCCTGGGTATCTTCAGATGAGCCCGCCCGCAAAGGCTATGCCGGAACCATGTTCCTCTACAAGCCCGAGCACACGCCAACGGTGACCTACCCCAAGATTGAAAGCCCCACCACCATGGACGCCGAGGGACGCATGATTACCCTCGAATTTGAGGATTTCTACGTCACCCAAGTCTACACCCCCAACGCCTCCGACGGGCTGAAGCGCCTAGCCGACCGCCAGGTATGGGATACCCTCTACGCTAACTACCTTGCAACTCTGGACGCACGCAAACCCGTACTGGCTACCGGCGACTTCAACGTAGCCCACACTGAAATCGACCTGGCAAACCCCAAATCCAACACCCGCTCACCAGGCTTCACCATCGAAGAACGCGAGGGCTTTACCAACCTGCTAGCCAAGGGCTTCACCGACACCTTCCGCCACCTGCACGGGGACGTCACCGGCGCCTACACCTGGTGGGCACAGCGCTCGCGCACCTCAAAAATCAATAACACGGGCTGGCGCATCGACTACTGGCTGGTCTCTAATCGTGTGGCAGATAAGGTCACAAAGTCAGAGATGATTGACTCGGGCACCCGCCAGGATCACACCCCGATTCTGCTGGAGATTGAGCTGTAAAGTATTGCCAGGGAAACTCTCTTGATGATCAGGGCTAGGGTGCCTTATCGCATCCTAGCCTTCACACTTTAAGAACCCTCTTCGCGGACTCCTCACGGTACAACACGTCATCAACTTGCCGTGAAGTGAAGCCACCGAAAGGGGGTGGCTATTGTGTCTAAGGGTAAGAGCAAAAATAGCTCGGACCAACCGCGAATGGATTGCGCCCATCGCAGATTTAGTCCGAGCTATCGCTCAACTCGTTGACTCCCTATCACGCCTTTTCAACCAGTAATAAAGAATCCAATAGCAAGGGGTGAATCTCATGCCTGCAAGCATGGGGCGGTTGCCAGCGTAACTGGCACGTTGTTAGCCTGTGTCTTCGCGTCTGCTCACCCGATGCGATATTGTTAGAAGTTGACTTATAGACCAGCGGGCTTTGCTCCGAAATCCCAAGCGATGAAAGTAGATCACGTACCGTGTTCAATTCACTCTCAGACCGGTTGACAGCAACCTTTAAGAACCTCCGCGGCAAGGGCCGCCTGACCGAAGCTGATATTGATGCAACAGTTCGCGAGATTCGCCGTGCGCTGCTCGATGCTGACGTCGCGGTTCCTGTGGTTCGCGAGTTCACCGCTGGTGTTAAAGAACGTGCCCTAGGCACTGAGGTTTCAGAGGCTCTGAACCCCTCCCAGCAGATTGTCAAGATTGTTAACGAAGAGCTCGTTAAAATCTTGGGTGGTCAGACTCGCCGCATCAATATGGCGAAGACCGGCCCGACCATCATTATGCTGGCTGGTTTGCAGGGTGCCGGTAAAACCACTCTGGCAGGTAAACTCTCGCACTGGCTCAAAGCGCAGGGGCACACCCCCATGCTGGTGGCGTCCGATTTGCAGCGCCCCAACGCGGTCAACCAGTTGAAGGTGGTAGGCTCGCGCGCGGGAGTTCCCGTCTACGCTCCTCACCCCGGCGTTACCAGCGAGTTTGATACCGTTACCGGCGACCCGGTTCAGGTAGCCCGCGACGGTGTCGCTGAAGCTCGCGCTAAACTGCACGACGTCGTTATCGTCGATACCGCGGGTCGTTTGGGTGTTGATGCAGAGCTGATGGCTCAGGCACGCAATATCCGCGACGCTATCAACCCTCACGAAGTTCTGTTCGTCATCGATGCGATGATTGGTCAGGACGCGGTGAACACCGCTAACGCCTTCAACGAGGGTGTAGATTTCACCGGCGTGGTGCTCTCAAAGCTCGATGGCGATGCCCGCGGTGGTGCAGCGCTGTCAGTAGCATCAGTAACCGGCAAGCCCATCATGTTCGCCTCCACCGGCGAGAACGTCACTGACTTCGAGCAGTTCCACCCCGACCGTATGGCATCGCGCATTCTTGATATGGGTGATGTGCTCTCACTCATTGAGCAGGCGGAGCAGACCTGGGACAAGGCTGAAGCCGACCGTATGGCGCAGAAGTTCGTCGATCGCGAAGACTTCACTTTTGAGGATTTCTTGGCGCAGATGCAACAGATCCGCAAGATGGGTTCCATGAAGAAGCTGCTCATGATGATGCCCGGCGCTGCGCAGATGCGCCAGCAGCTAGAGGCATTTGATGAGCGTGAAATTGACCGTGTTGAGGCAATCGTCCGCTCGATGACCCCCCACGAACGTGTGGCACCCAAGATTATTAACGGTTCGCGTCGTGCTCGTATTGCTAAGGGTTCAGGCGTTACCGTTTCTGAGGTTAACCAGCTCATGGAACGCTTCGCTCAGGCACAGAAGATGATGAAGAAGTTGGCTAACGGTCAGATGCCCGGTATGCCCGGCGGTATGCAGGTTCCCGGTATGGCAGCAGCCGGTGGTGCTAAGAAGAAGAACGCTAAGGGCAACAACAAAAAGAAGAAGGGCTCGGGCAACCCTGCCAAGCGCGCTCAGCAGGAGCAGGCAGCGCAGCAGAAGGCCCAGGCGGCTAAGGGTTCAGCATTTGGTCAGCAGAACAACCAAGACTTCGATATGAAGGACATGAACCTGCCGAAGGGTTTTGAGAAGTTCCTGGGCAACTAGGTTTTGAACTGGCACTTGTGAAGTTTTGGTAGGTGCTGAGTCAAGCGTGTTTGAGGTGAGGGGCGCGTTGATCGTTGGATCATCGCGCCTTTACTGTTCTCAGGGCGTAATGTAGTTTGTGATAACCGCTATGTGTGTAAGGAGCGCGCCGTGAATTCTTATCTTCCGCAGGATGAATTGGTGAAGTTCATTGAGAGCTTACCGACCCGTCGTTTGGCAGCTGCTGCTTTGATTCGCGATGAGAAGGGGCGGACGCTCGCTGTTAAGCCTAATTACAAGGACGGTTGGACGATGCCTGGCGGCACCGTTGAGGCAGGCGAGTCGCCTAAGGTGGGATGCTTCCGCGAAGTTATTGAAGAGGTCGGTTTAGATTTGGAGCCCGGTAGGCTCTTGCTCCTATTCCACGGGTTGCAGATGGGTATCTGGGGCGACTCCACCTACTACATTTACGATGGTGGCATGATTGACTCGTCGGCGCAGATTACCTTGCAAGAAGAGGAACTCACCGAGTACCGCTGGGTAGCTGAAGAGGATCTTGATGATTACTTTTCAGCTAGTTTTACCTACAATCTTAGGCAGTGTTACCGGGCGCTTGAAACTGGGTGCGTTGTTGAACTTGATAGCAGCATCGCGTAATAAGGGCTATCTGGCTTTATATAATTGATACTGACTGCGCGGGGTGTGTGCGCCGCGTGAG
Organism: Rothia sp. ZJ932; assembly: GCF_016924835.1. Classification (NCBI taxonomy): domain Bacteria; kingdom Bacillati; phylum Actinomycetota; class Actinomycetes; order Micrococcales; family Micrococcaceae; genus Rothia; species Rothia sp. ZJ932. Next base: position 968,063 of record NZ_CP070480.1, read on the forward strand.
AAGTAACGGTACACGCCCGTCTTAGTAGGTAGTGTCATAAAAAATTTGAGTTAAGGAATACGTATCAATATGTCTGATCATTACTCTGAACCACTTTCAGGGGATGATAGTGCGCCTGTTTACGAAACCTCATGGGCTCGAATTAGCCTTGATTTCGGACCGCGCGGCTATGAGCTGGCAGAAGAGATCGCAGGTGAAGAGGATCAGGGCGATCCTGCAGAACGTATTCGCCGTGAGATTCAGCAGATGATTGAGGCTGTGCGTGGTGCCGATTCAATCTCTGAGTCTGAGTTTATTGAACTCGATAATATGGAGCTCACGGCTGAGGTTTTTGAGCAGCTGTGTGATGGTGTGAGCCCCGAGGAGCTTAAAGAGCTAGCTGGTGAAGTTGAGGGGGCTACGGATGCTGAACCGACGGAACCGGAGGCGGACGCTCGTCCTGGGGAAACCGAACGCGCAGATAACTCTGAGGAGACTTTGGGCGAACCTCTCAGCGAAGAAGAAGCACGTGCTGAAGAAGAGATGGAGCGCCGTATCACCGAGGCTACGGCTGAGGATGTGGTACGTGAGCTTTTGCTTGCTGCTGTAGACCTTCCGCAGTTGATGGTTTATGAAGCAGATGAAACAACCGTTAACGTGTACGTACTGTGCGTTAACGAGAACGATGAATGGGTGACCGCTGAGGTCGATGAGAAAGGCAGGATCGCTCCTGGTTTGGCGTTTGAGAGTTTCGCTGCCGAATTGATGGAGCTACTTCCTGCCCGCGGCGGTATTTGTGCAGAGCAGGATTCCTATTCGTTTTCTGTGCCGGTGACTGAGCTGGGCGAAGAACTGACCGTTGACGCTGATTCAACCTGCGCTGCCCTGGTTGAAATCAGTATGGACGAGCTTACGCAGCAGGTTCCGCAGCTTCTACTGACGTGTGCCTTAGAGGCAGCGCCTTCGAGCAACGGGTGGGTCTTACTGAGCGCTGACTACATGACTTTGGCTCTAGTCATTGATCAGTTGAGCCGACCCGCTGTGGTGGTGGCGAGCACTGATAACTCCCATCAACTCAGTTTTGTTCTACCCGGTGGTTTCAATCCCACTTTTGATGAGGGTAGCGTGGGTGAGTGGATGCAGGGGGTTGTTGGAACCCCTAGCGCCGATATTTCGGGTGTTCTTATTGATTTGCACTGGGGTGCCAATAAGGTACTCACCCGCTACCTGCCGCAGCGTTCGGTAGCCTTGGATACCTTATGGGCTCTGCCCGGTTTGCTCCCTGATCCGCTGAGCTACGTTCGTTTGGATGATGAGATTGAGAACCTGACGTGGATCTATAACCTGGATGACACCGAGTCTAAACGCCTGCGTAACTACATTGAAGATACCGGGTCTGATACCGGTATGGAATCAGTTTTGCAGTTGCTGGGGTACAGTGTTGAGGTTGCCCGTGTGGCGGATGCGCGTGCCGACATGACGCACATGCCTGGGTACAGGGCGTTCGCCCCAGATGCTGACGAAGAGGACGATGTTCCTGGCAGTGAATCTTCGACGCTTGCATTCGTGAGTGGTGAGTCACATAAGAAACCCGGTATGTTGGATGGCGTAGCTCAGCTGGGCGCTTCGGGTATTTTGGCTTTGATCGCTGCTCGTCGCCGCACTCAGGGGGTTTCCTCTCAGAACGCTGCTCTAGCGTCAGCTGCCTTAGCGAGCGCGGGTATCTCCGAAATTGTTATGGCACGTACCCTTGAAAAACTCCAAAAAATTAAAGGTGAACAGAAGGCGGGGGAGTCCTCCGTCCAAACCCCGTCACGCCACGGCAAGGCTGCTGGGAACAGGGGAGCGGCGCGTGTCCGTGACTTTTTAGATTCCAGCGAACTGGGCGAAAAAGCTCACCGTGCTGGTAGTGAAGCCAAAAAACGTACGAGGGAGCAAACCCAGAAGTTCTTGCGTAAGTTCTTTGGGCAAGAGTAAGAGACTGAGCTGCTCTGGGGGTGTAAGCCCGAAAACAGGTAGGGGAGATTCTCCCTTAACTGCATGATTCACCTCATGGGCAGAGGTGAATCATGCAGTTAAAGGTGACTCGCGCTGGGTATGGTTGCTGTCCCGCATACATCACACTATTTTTAAACCGCGTCCGCCTAGATTAAGTGAGTAGGCTCTGGCATACTATATGTTTGTACCCAGTGCGCTCGGCCCCTCTCACCGGGCGTTCATTGTGTCCACAGAGTTTTTGTGATTGGCCCGCCCCACGGGAGCAAGAGCAAATAACTCGACTATTTATATGAAACAGGAGAGTCCACTACAGTGGCTGTTAAAATTCGTCTGAAGCGTTTTGGTAAGATCCGCGATGCCCGCTACCGCGTTGTTGTAGCTGATTCACGCACCAAGCGTGATGGCAAGGCTATCGAAGAAATCGGTATCTACCACCCGACTGAGAACCCCTCACGCATTGAGATCAACTCAGAGCGCGCACAGTACTGGCTGTCAGTAGGTGCTCAGCCTACCGAGCAGGTAGCAGTTCTGCTCAAGCTGACCGGCGACCTGCAGGCTTCAAAGGGTGAAAAGGCAGAGAACACTGTCAAGCCCGTTGAACCCAAGCCCGAATTTGTTGTTCCCGAAAAGGGTTCAGTAATCCTCCCCGAAGCTATCACCCCCAAGGCTGAAGCTAAGGAAGAGGAAGCTCCCGCAGAAGAGGCTGCTGAAGAAGCAGCTTCAGAGGAAGCAGCTGAGTAATCATGTTGGCTGATGCTCTCGAACACTTGGTTCGGGGAATCGTTGACAACCCCGACGACGTTGAGGTTCGCGCCCGCGCAGGGCGACGGGGCGAAACCCTAGAGGTTCGCGTAAACCCCAAAGACCTCGGACGCGTCATCGGCAGGCAGGGACGCACCGCCAACAGCGTGCGCACCGTCGTCAACGCCATCTCCGGCGGCGACCACGTCCGCGTGGATGTCATCGACACAGACCGCCGACGCTAACTGAAATAGCTTAAAGACCCCGGTTACCTCACGGTAGCCGGGGTTTTTGTTGTCTAGGCAACCTAATGGTGCAGGATTAGTCGCTGATCGAAAGTGCCCCTTTGATACAACTCAAGGGGCGCTTTGGGGTGTGAACTCATATTTGCGGTTTGCGCCGGTACGTTCTTTTGAACCGTGCTTTAGCCAGTAGACTGGTTCTAGTTCAGCATTCTGACGTTTGTGAGGAGACTCTTTTACATGCAGGTACTTGTAGCTCGCATCGGTAAGCCCCACGGTATTCGTGGTGAGGTCACCGTTCAGCTGTTCACCGATAACCCCGAGGAACGTTTTGCAGCCGGTGAGACCCTGCAGATTCGCGACTTCGACCCCACCAGCCCCGTAGGTTCCCTGCTGCCGGCGGGGGAGTTGACGGTCGCGTCCGCCCGGTGGAACAAAAAAATTCTTGTGGTGAAGTTCAACGAAGTCACCAGCCGCAATGACGCTGAGGCGCTGCGCGATAGCTACCTTGAGTTCGACTCTTCAACCGATACCAACGAAGACAGCTTCTACGAGCACGACCTCATCGGTCTGCCTGTCTACCGTATCGCAGATGTACCCGAAGGTGAACTGCCTTCCGGCGACGCTCTGGGTAAAGTCACCGGGTTGCAGACCATGCCCACCCAAGATCTTCTGCTCTTTGAACTGGCTGTCAATGGCGAAGAAGTGATGATTCCCTTCGTGGAGGAACTGGTACCTGAACTCGATCTCGACGAGGGATTTGTGCTCATCGACCCGCCCGCCGGGCTCATTGAAATGGCGCTCGATGATGAAGCACCCGAGGATGAATAAGTGCGCTACGACGTTGTAACGATTTTCCCTGAATACCTAGAGCCACTACGCCTCTCACTCTTGGGCAAAGCGCAAGAGACCGGTCTGGTGAAACTCAATCTTCACAACCTGCGCGACTTCGCCTTTGACCGCCACAAAACTGTAGATGACACCCCCTACGGTGGTGGTGCGGGCATGGTTATGAAACCCGAACCCTGGGGGCTGGCTCTCAACAGTATCTTGGAAGACGCTCAAACAGTAACAGGTGAGGGTAACCCCTGCGAAGGGGCGGACGCGCGTCCGTTGCTGGTCGTGCCCTCACCGGCAGGTCAGGTGTTTGATCAGGCGCTTGCCTATGAGTGGGCTGAGCAAGAGAAACATATTGTTTTTGCTCCTGCCCGCTACGAGGGCATTGATGAACGAGTGCTGGATTGGGCGCAGGAATCCTTTAGAGTTCTACCCGTGTCTTTGGGTGACTACGTGCTTTACGGCGGTGAAGTTGCCGTGATGGCAATGATTGAGGCAGTGACGCGGCTGATTCCCGGTGCTATGGGCAACCCCGAGTCTTTAGAAGAAGAATCGCACACCGGCGGCTTGCTAGAGTATCCGGTCTACACCAAACCAGCTACCTGGCGCGAGCGCACGGTACCCGATGTGCTGCTGTCGGGTAACCACGCAGCCATTGCGCGGTGGCGTCGTAACCAGCAGATTGAGCGTACCTTCGCCCGACGGTTCGACATGATCGAGAATTACCCAGAAACTAACTGGGACAAAAAAGACCGCGCCCTGCTTAATGATTTGAGAGCCCAACGCAACCGGGCGGCGAAAGAAGCTCGACGGTCTGCTTAAAACGCGAGATCCTGATTGTTTGCCGAGATCCTGATATAAAACAGGATTTCGGCAAACAATCAGGATCTCGGCGGTTAAAAACCGTTTAGCGTAGGACGACGGTGCGTCCGCCCTTGAGGATGACGCGCCCTTCACAGTGCCAGCGCACAGCGTCCGCCAGAGCTTTAGTTTCAGCGTCGCGTCCGCGGCGTACTAGGTCTTCGGGGGAGTAGGTGTGGTCGATGTTGATGACTTCCTGGGCGATGATCGGGCCCTCGTCAAGTTCTGAGTTGACGTAGTGGGCGGTGGCACCGATGGTTTTTACACCGCGCTCAAATGCCTGGTGGTAGGGCTTTGCCCCCTTGAAGGAAGGCAGGAAGGAGTGGTGGATGTTGATAACGCGCCCCTCCATCTTGTCTGCCAGGTCGTTGGAGAGAATCTGCATGTAGCGTGCTAGCACCACCAGATCAACGTCGAGGCGGTCTACTACATCGAGCAGCTGAGCCTCAGCGTCCGCCTTGGTATCAGGCGTGACGGGAATGTGGTAGAAAGGCACTCCGTTCCATTCGCTGAGGCGTTGGTGATCGCGGTGGTTAGATACCACGCCCACAATTTCAATGGGCAGATCACCGGTGCGGGTGCGGTAAAAGAGGTCATTCAAGCAGTGGTCTGCTTTTGACGACATAATCAGCACGCGGCGCTTTTCGCTCTTGTAACGTAGTTCGTAACGCATGGAGAAGTCAGGGGCAATTGCGTCTATCTCAGCCTTGATCGCATCGTAAGCGGCGGACGCGCCATCGAAAGGTGCTGCTTGAACACGAATGAAAAAATGCCCGGTGCGCAGATCATCGAACTGCTGCAAATCGATGATGGTGTACTTGTGCTTGAGGAAAACGCCGGTTAAGGCGTACACAATACCAATTGTTTCGGGGCAGTCGAGGGTGAGAATGAGCTCTTCGTCTTGGTTAGCTAGTAGTGCTGAAGCCACGGTGGGTGCCTTTCGCGAAATGAATTCTTGTGTGTTAAGGCTACACTGGGCACCTTGGCACCGGCTCCGCACCGCTATAAAGGGTGATGAAGCTATCACGCTTGTTAGTAAATATTATCGGCAGTTATCTCTGGTGAAGACAGGGCACACATGGCATAATTAAACCTTGTGTTCTTTTGTGGGTATGCCCCTGCCGCAGGGGGAAGAGCAGCCACAGCACAAAAGAACCTTGTGCTCGCTGATAGAGCGGGTGCAAGTAGATAAGCCTCTTCGGTGCAATATTCAGTCTTCAGCTTTGGCTGACATAGACACTGTGCCGTCGCATAATGAGATTGTTTGACCTGCGGCAGATGACTCATGGAGAAACTCAATGCAGACTCTTGACTTTATCGACAACAAGTCACTTCGCAACGATGTGCCCGACTTCGGTCCCGGTGACACCCTGAACGTACACGTCAACATTGTTGAAGGTAACCGTTCACGTGTTCAGGTTTTCAAGGGCTACGTTTTGGGTCGTCAGGGCTCTGGCGTTCGTGAAACCTTCACCGTGCGTAAGGTTTCATTCGGTGTTGGTGTAGAGCGTACCTTCCCGGTTCACTCACCCGTTATCGAAAAGATCGAACTGGTAACCCGTGGTGACGTTCGTCGTGCGAAGCTGTACTACATGCGCGATCGCCATGGTAAGGCAGCTCGTATCCGCGAGAAGCGCGAAAACTAATTCTTTAGTTTTTATGGATGATGCCAAGATTTCTTCGGCAGAACCTGTAGGCACCAGGCGCCAGCCCCTTGTAAGGGGTTGGCGCCTGGTTGCTATGGCGGTGGTTCTTGCTTTTGCTGCGCTGGTCGCGCTGCGTACTTTTGTCATCGATGTGTATTTCATTCCGTCGGAGTCTATGCAACCACTGGTTAATCCGGGGGATCGCATTTTGGTGCAGCCTATGGACGCGCAGCAGCTACAGCGTGGGGATGTCATCGTGTTTGATGGTGCGGGTTCTTTTGCCCCTTATGTTTCGGGTAGTCCCTGGTTGAAAAACCCTCTCAAAACTGCCGGTCAGTGGGCTGGTTTGGTGGGCGCGGAGAGCGTGTACGTTAAACGCGTGGTGGGTGTAGGTGGTGACACCGTGGAGTGTTGCGATGCTGAGGGGCGTTTGCTGGTCAATGGTGAGCCGCTCAACGAAGCGTACGTGTACCCCGGCGATCAGCCCTCTACCATCGACTTCTCGGTGCAGGTACCGGCAGGGCGCATGTGGGTGATGGGTGATCATCGTAGCGCATCTGTAGATTCACGCTCATTATTGGGAGTCCCCGGTGGTGGCATGATTAGTACCGATAAAATTATCGGTAAACTCACCCGTATTTTCTGGCCCCTAGAGCGTGCCCAAACTTTAGAATAAAACCCATGAGAAGATTCCAACGCCCGCAGTGTGCATGCGTTGCGAACCGTGATGATTGACCCTAGCGATGAGAAAGATAGTTGGTTTTTCGATGTCTGTAGAACCCGGTGCCGGAAGCATAGCAGCCGAGAAGAAAGCGAGAAAACCGTTTCTTACTCGCAGTAAGAAGAAAGCCCTTGATAACAAACCCCAGTCGTTGGGTGAACAGGTCAAGGAGATTCTGCTGATTATCTTCTATGCTCTGCTGATTGCTTTTGTCTTGAAAAGTTTTGTTGTACGAGGATTCTTTATTCCATCGGGGTCGATGGAGAACACTCTTGAGGTCAACGATCGCGTGTTTGTGAATCGTGCTGGCGCTATGTTTGGTCAGGCTGAACGCGGTGACATTATTGTCTTTGAAGACAAAAAGGAGTGGATACCTGATACCGGTGCTTCGCAGGGCGCTATTCGCAATGCTCTTGCCTTTATTGGTGTGCTTCCTGATGCTTCTGAGAACTACCTGGTAAAACGTGTTATTGGTGTGGGGGGCGACCGGGTGCAGTGTTGCTCTGCTGACGGCAAAGTAACCGTCAATGGTGTTGCTATCGACGAGACCTACGTTAAGGAAGGCGTAAACCCTTCCGATGTGCCTTTTGATGTGATTGTTCCTGAGAACTCTTACTTCGTGATGGGTGATAACCGCTCGAATTCAGCAGATTCTCGCTATCATATTGAAAGTAACACTGCTTTTATCAATGACAGCGATGTGGTGGGTGAGGTTTTTGTGGTGGCGTGGCCCCTCAGTAGCTTCACCTTGATGAATGGGGATTCAGAAGTCTTTGAGCCGGTTTCTGCGGGTTCATGATTAGCGGAGCGACTTTAGAGACAGAAGGCGAGCTATTCGCCCGGGGTTACACCAGCATCGCGGGAATTGATGAGGTAGGACGCGGTGCCCTTGCCGGGCCTGTGTCTGTAGGCGTTGCTGTGGTGACGCCCCAACATACTCTCGATGTTGAGGGACTCATTGATTCTAAGGCTCTTAAAGAATCTGTGCGTCAGCAGATGGTACCTCTCATACAGCAGTGGGCGGTGACGGGGGTAGGCTCTGTGAGTGCTGCCGAGATTGATGTTTTGGGTATGACTGCCTCTTTACGTCTGGCGGCTCACCGGGCGATGCATCGGGTGCTAGCTGCTGGGGCGCGTCCTGATGCGGTCTTATTGGACGGAAAGCACGACTGGTTCACCGAACCCGAAACTGATCTGCTGACCGGGTTGACCCCGTCTGATGAGTTCTATCAGCACAGTGTAGACCAACTCTGGGGTGGGGATAGACTGCCGGTTTTACCGGTGCAGACTATCATCAAGGGGGATTTTACCTGCGCTTCAATTGCCGCCGCGTCAGTGGTTGCTAAAGTCAGTCGAGATACATATATGGAGTCTTTGGCAGATCAGTACCCCCAGTATGGGTGGGCAAAAAATAAGGGCTACGGCAGTCAAACCCACCGGCAGGTACTTCAAGAACACGGAGCCACCGTTGAACATCGCCTCTCGTGGAACTTGGGCATTATGCCCGAGCAAACCCGTCAAGCACACATTCAGCGAGCGAAAGGAATGATTTAATCATGAGCGGTGAAGACCTTGAGAAATATGAAACTGAAGCTCAGCTCGAATTGTACAAAGAGTATAAAGAAGTCTCATCGCTCTTTAGCCATGTGGTTGAGACCGATCGCAGGTTTTACCTGGCAAACTCTGTCACGGTAACTCCGCAGGCGAGCGAGGGCGGACTTTATTTTGATGTGAAGATGACGGACGTGTGGGTGTGGGATATTTTCCGCAAAAATCGCTTTGTGAAGGCTGTACAGGTCTATTCTGTCAAAGACGTCAATGTTGAAGAACGCAGTGACCAGCAGGATTTCACGATGCCAGAGGTACCTGATTACCCACCCTCTGATGCTTAGCTATTACCTGTAATATGCAGAGGGAAAAGCCCGGTTCAGTCTATGACTGAGCCGGGCTTTTTGCTGCCCTGCTTCGTTGGCAGGTGGCGCTTTGATCGCACGGTAAAGGCAGGTTATCCACAATCGTAAGTTGTGGACACAACTCAACTGTGGACACAAAAACCTGTGGATAGCTCAAAGACACCCCAAGATATCCACAGATTATGGGGTTTGCTTGACCGGGCTATGGAGAATACGCCACTAATAGAACAAAGGAATAGCAAGAACTCACGGCGGTAGCCAAGGGAGACAAAAGATGGTCAGAAGGCACATACAGGTAGGACGATGGGGCGAAGATATAGCCGCTGCCGCGCTTGAGATCAATGGTTACACCATCATCGAACGCAACTGGCGACCGGAACCCATCGAGGGCATAGAAACGGTGCGCGGTGAGGTCGATCTGGTTGTTCTTGACCCCGAGCTTAACCTGGTCTTTGTTGAAGTAAAAACCAGGTCAACAGCTGATTATGGGCACCCTCTGGAAGCAATCAACCGCACCAAATCTCAACGGCTCAAATTTCTGGCTTACTCATGGTGCAGTACCCGAGAGACCACTGATTTCACAGGTCTTCGCATCGACGCGGTAGCTATCACAGGCACGCCCAAAGAATTTACCTTTGACCACCGAAAGGCGGTCTAACTATGGCTTTTGCACGGACTTTTTCTGTCGCTTTGATGGGTATCACCGGTCATGTCGTTGAGGTTGAAGCCGATATCTCCACAGCGCTTCCAGGCTTTTTGCTGTTGGGTTTGCCCGACGCCGCCCTCAACGAAGCTAAAGATCGGGTACGGTCTGCCGCTAAAAACTCCGGGATTTCCCTACCCAGCCACAAAGTAACGGTGAATCTGACTCCGGCTACCTTGCAGAAGAAAGGCTCCGGGTTCGATTTAGCGATGGTGGTTGCTGCCCTGCAAGCGGCGGGGGAGCTGCAACCTAGCGGGCAAACAATGTTTCTGGGAGAGCTTGGATTAGACGGCACTTTGCGTGCTGTACCCGGTGTTCTCCCTGCAGTTAAAGCTGCGGTAGACGCCGGTCACCACCGAGTCGTTGTACCCGCCGCTAATGCTAAAGAAGCTGCTCTGATACCGGGAGCCGAGGTTAGCGGATTCTACTGTCTTGCCGAGGTGTTTAGGGCGCTGGGCGCCGATGCTGATACTCTCACCTTTCCACCCCAAACCCAATCGACGCGTCCGGCTGAGACTTCCACCGAGCTGCTAGTACCCGACATGGCAGATGTTGCAGGTCAAACAGAAGGACGCATGGCGCTAGAAATCGCCGCCGCCGGTGGGCACCACCTTCTGCTCAACGGCCCACCCGGCTCGGGTAAAACCATGCTCGCTGAGCGTCTACCCGGTATTTTGCCTGCACTCGATGATGCCTCAGCGATGGAAGTAACCGCCATCCACTCACTGGTATCGGGAGGGTACGGTCTCACCGAACTCATGCGTACCCCACCTTTTGAAGCTCCGCATCATAGCGCATCCGCGCCGGCAATCATTGGCGGCGGTAGCGGAATCCCCAGACCGGGCAGCATCTCTAAAGCCCACCGTGGAGTACTTTTTCTTGACGAAGCACCGGAATTCAAGCGCACCGTGCTCGACACCCTACGCCAACCTTTAGAAAACGGGGAAATCATCATTGACCGCTCTGGAGCGCAAGCCACCTACCCGGCACGGTTTCAGCTGGTACTCGCCTGCAACCCTTGCCCCTGCGGTCTCAACACCGGCAGAGGGCTTGAATGCACCTGCACTGCCCGTGAGCGACGCAGCTACTTCGGCAAACTCTCCGGCCCTTTGCTGGATCGCATCGACTTACACATCACCGTTCCCAAAGTCTCCTCAGCAGAACTCGCCCAGACCGGTTCCAACGAATCCAGCGCGGCAGTAAAAGAGAGGGTAAGCGCAGCACGGGCTGCCCAACACGAACGCCTAGCACCCTTCGGCTTGCTCACCAACGCAGATGCCAACGGCAAAATCCTACGCGGGGCACTCAAACTCGATAACAGGCTCACCCAAGAACTCTCCACCGCTATGGACCAAGGCAAACTCACCGCCCGAGGCTACGACAGGGTGCTGCGCACCGCCTGGACGCTTGCCGACCTCGACGGCGCAACAACACCGGGTAAAGACCACCTCAATCTCGCCCTCTACTTCAGAAACCTCTCAACACTGGCGCGCTAACCACCCTCAGCGCCTAAAGCAACCTCCCACGGAAAAGAACCACCACTATGAAACCAACACCCGAAACCACCACAAACAGCACTCAACGCGCCCGAGCAATCATCATGCGAGCGGTCGAACCCCAAGACCACATCGCCCACGCACTCATCGAATCCCAGGGCGTAGAGAAAACCGCACACATTCTCTCAGGAAGAGAGAAACTGACCTCGCACCTCACCGAAGAACTTATCGGTGATACAACCCTTGAACCTGAGCAGTTCTTCAAACAGCTCACCGACCGCATTGAACGCTGTGGGCGCAAGCTCAGCACCTACAACCCAGATCATGAACTCCACTTCGCCCCCAAAATCGGGGCATGGCTGTGTACACCAGAAGATGATGACTGGCCCCAATCCCTCAACGACTTCGGCTACGCCACTCCCTTCGCCCTCTGGGGCAGAGGCGACCGCAACAGACTCAACGAGCTTAAAGAAGCGCGCTCGCTAGCAGTGGTGGGTTCGCGCGATATTAGCGCCTATGGGCGTTCAGCAACCCAGCACCTTGCTGGTGAACTTGCCCAGGCAGGGCTGACCATAGTCTCCGGCGGCGCCTTCGGTATTGACGCGGTTGCCCACACCAGCGCTCTTGCCACGGGAACCTCTCAACTGCCTACGGTTGCCCTGATGGCAGGCGGGCTAGATTCTCTCTACCCCAAGCACAACGAAAACCTGCTACATCAGGTCATCGAACAGGGGCTGATTCTTTCAGAAGTACCGATGGGTCTTGCCCCTACCCGGTGGCGGTTTCTCCAGCGAAACAGGCTCATCGCAGGTCTATCCCGCGGCACTATTATTGTTGAAGCCCGCTGGCGATCGGGGGCGCTCAACACTGCAAACCACACCCTAGAACTAGGGCGCACCGTATACGCGGTACCTGGCTCAATTTTCTCGCCCAGCTCAGAGGGCTGCCACCGTCTGCTCAAAGACGGTCTTGCTACCGTGCTCACTAATGCCCAAGACCTCATTCAAGAGATGACGCAGAGCCTGCCAGTACAGAGTTCAGCCTTCCCCGAGGCTAACCTAGGCGATGCCACAGACACTCTTGATAGCACTGAACGCTTTGTGTGGGACGCTCTACCGGTTCGCAGAACTATGAGCATCGAGGAACTCAGCTCTACCACCTCTCTTCCTGCACGAACTCTCATGGTTACTCTCAGCAAGCTGCACGCGCACTCACTGGCAAGCCAAGATACCGCCACACTACAATGGAAGAAGAAAATACCGGCAAGGACAGGGACAGCATGAGAGACCAACAACCAACCCCTGACCGCGAAACGCCAGAGATCACTGACTCCGATCTGCCAGATACCCTAGTACTCACCGACGGGCCCCTTGAATATAATCGAGCCTACTCGCAGGTGATTGCTGAGTACACCCGCTATCTCACCTATGAGAAGCACCGTTCACCCGAGACCATCAGATCTTACACCTCTGATCTCACCGCTTTTCTTGCCTACTGTAACCGGTACGGGGTGAGCGAATTACGCGTCATCACCCGTGATCATTTACGCGACTGGTTGGCGAGCCTACACCGCCACCACGCTGCCAGAAGCACCATGGCGCGGCGCGCGTCCTGCCTTCGTTCCTTCTTTGCCTGGGCAGAAGAGGAACAGCTGATTGACGTGAACCCCGCCCGCACTCTCAGCACCCCGGCTAAAGACCGCTACCTTCCTGAGGTACTGAACAACGACCATATGCAGCAGCTGCTGAGAGACGTCGAGAGGTCTCTACAAGAGAACCCCCGCGATGCGCGCACCCTGCGCCTGGCAGCCGTGGTGGAGCTGCTCTACACCACGGGTATGCGCATTTCTGAACTTACGGGCCTTAACCTGGGCAGCATCGACCGCACCGCCTATACGTTGCGCGTCATAGGTAAAGGCAATAAAGAGCGGATCGTTCCTTTCGGTCAACCTGCGATGGACGCGCTAGAACAGTGGGTGAGAGCAGGCAGACCCCAGTGGTTTACGCCCGGTAACGGCAGCGTGCAAGAGGCCCTCTTCATTGGTCCGCGCGGTAAACGGGCAAATCCCCGTCAAATTCGTGAAGATATCAACCGTTTGCTCGCGGGGCTAGAGAACACCACCGCCAGCGGCGCCCACATCTTCAGACACACGGCAGCTACCCACCTGGTAGATGGAGGCGCAGATATCCGCACCGTCCAGGAGCTACTGGGACACACCAATTTAGCCACCACCCAAATCTATACCCACGTTTCTATTGATAAGCTTGCTGGTAGCTATTCAAAAGCCCACCCCAGGGCGTAATGGAGAACACGGGCAAAGCCCCGAAACTGCGGTAGACCACTGCTGAAAGGTGCGAGAAAACATGAAGCATGCAACCGGTGGGTACATCTTTATCCACGCGGCACCGTATGCTCTGTGCCCGCATATTGTCTGGACGCTGCAGCACCTCATGCAAGGCTCCCTCATCGTTCAATGGAGCGAGCAGCCGCTCCAAGCCGGTACTGTAGCGACGACCATCCAGTGGCAGGGCGATCAAGGAGATTCTGCCCGTTTTGCATCCGCCCTTTTTACGATCGGCAATATTTTTTTCGAGGTTACAGAAAACGCTACTGCAACAAGTGACGCTAGCCGGTTCATGCACACCCCTAGTCTCGGAATCTTTCACGCCCACACTGATATTGCCGGTAACTTCGTAGTGACAGAAGAACAAATTAAACACGCCTATGAACAGGCAGGGGACGACCCCCAGCTACTGTTGCACCATTTCGAGGTAGCGCTTGGGCAAGCGTGGGATCTCGAACTTGAACCCCTGCGTTCTGCCGCGAGTACACTCAGCTCAGTGCCTCTCTTACGTTCCCACAGGGCATAAAAATACCCGGCTGCACTAACAACCGGGTATTTTTGCGTTCTTGAGTGTCGCAGACTTAGACACTCTTGAAAGCTACTACAGCGTTGTGACCGCCGAAACCGAAAGAGTTCGAGAGAGCGGCAATATTGCCGTCGGGCAACTGACGCGGGGTGGTGACAACGTCCAGCTCAATCTGCTCATCCTTGGTCTCAAGATTGATAGTTGAAGGAGCGGTACGGTGATGCAACGCCAAAACCGTGAACACTGCTTCAAGAGCTCCTGCAGCGCCCAAGAGATGACCGGTCATCGACTTGGTGGCTGATACAGCAACATTGTCAGTGTGCTCACCAAAAACTTCACGCAGGGCGGTAGCCTCAGGAATATCACCCACAGGGGTAGAGGTCGCGTGGGCATTGACGTGAACAACCTGATCCACCGCAATGCCGCCCTTCTCCAGTGCCTCACGCAGGGCACGGGTAGCACCCATCGCCGCGGGGTCGGGAGCGGTAATGTGGTAAGCGTCCGCTGAAACGCCGGTACCTGCGAATTCAGCATAAATACGTGCACCGCGTGCTTTCGCGTGCTCCTCGGATTCAAGAATCAAAGCAGCGGCACCTTCGCCCATGATAAAGCCGTCGCGGTCAGTATCGTAGGGACGTGATGCGGCGGCGGGATCATCATTGCGGGTGGAGAGAGCCTGCATCTTTGCAAAAGCAGCAATAGTGGTAGGGTGAATTGCCGCTTCAGTACCGCCAGCAATGACCACATCAGCCTTACCCGAACGAATCAAATCAAGTGCTAGATCCAACGCTTCGGTTGAAGAAGCACACGCTGAAACAACGGTCTGAGCGGACGCGCGTGCCTTCAAATTCATCGACACCGCAGCAGCAGCGCTATTGGGCATCAGCATGGGAACAGACATGGGTAGCAGACGGCGGGGCCCCTTATCGCGCAGAGTGTCCCAGGCATCCAGCAGCGTCCAAACGCCGCCCATACCGGTACCAAAAGCTACGGCGGTGCGCAGGGGATCTATACCGTCAGCTGCCTCAGCGTCATCAGCGCCGAACCCTGCGTCCGCCCACGCTTCACGAGCAGCAATAAGAGCAAACTGCCCCGATGGGTCAAGGCGCTTAGCCTCAACCTTGCTCAAGCGTTCTGACTCAAGCGGGTCAATAGCGGTCTTAGCAGCAAAAGTAACGGGAAGTTCGTATTGTTCAACCCACTCTTCAGTGAGTGTACGTACACCGGAGACACCCTCGAGGGCATTCTGCCAGGTAGTAGGTACATCTTCGCCAATGGGGGTGAAGGCACCAAGACCGGTGACCACAACTTTTTGAGACATTGTCAGTTACGCTTTCTGGGGTAGAGGTTCGTTGTCATCTCGCGCGGGCGCATATATTGATGGGCGCGAGATGGTTTGTCTCGCGCCCATGAATCGGTGAGGCTAATTAGCTAGCGTTCTCGATGAAGTTCACTGCATCGCCCACGGTCTTGAGGTTCTTGACTTCCTCATCGGGGATGGTGACGTCGAACTTTTCTTCAGCGTTAACAACGATGGTCATCATGGAGATTGAGTCGATGTCGAGATCTTCAGTGAATGACTTGTCGAGCTGAACGTCAGCAGTCTCAACGCCGGTCTCTTCGTTAACGATTTCTGCCAGACCTGCGAGGATTTCTTCTTTGCTAGCCATTACGGCTCCTTTGCTTTTATGCGGACGCCGCTGGGCGTCGCAGTTTTTCTCGTGATGATTCGGTGTTGCTGTCAGTTTCAGAAAGTTCTGAGCCCGGCAGCTTCATGAATCGGTGGGGTGACTTGGCGGGATAAACCGCACCAAGAACCCTTACGCTTATGAGTTTATCCCGTGTCTTGGTGAAGTTACGGAACATACGCTCACGGTTACTTTGAAAATTATAGTGGTATTTTTCAAAAAACGTGAGTTGAGGAATGCACTAGGGCAGTACAACGACCTGAGCTGCAAAAGCAAGACCTGCACCGAAACCAATCTGCAGGGCGAAGGTGCCTGAGAGCTCGGGGTTTTCTTCTAACAGGCGGTGAGCTGCCAAGGGAACGGATGCTGCCGAGGTGTTGCCAGCATTGACAATATCGCGGGCTACAGCAACAGTGTCGGGTAGCTTGAGGGTCTTTACCATCTGGTCAATGATACGTTCGTTCGCCTGATGGGTAATGAGCGCACCCAGCTGATCTGCGGTAATACCAGCGGTATCCAGAGCCTGCTGAGCAACCTTAGCCATTTCCCACACTGCCCAACGGAAGACCGATGGACCGTCTTGACGCATAGTCGGCCAAATCTTCTCACCCTCCTGGACGGGGTTCGCAATAAAGTCGCGGTTGCGAATCTCAAGCAGAGAATGGGTCATGCCCACAGTCTCAAAACGGCTGCCATCTGAACCCCAAACGGTCGGTGCAATACCGGGGGTATCTGATGCACCCACCACGGCAGCACCCGCGCCATCACCTAGTAAGAACGAAATGGTGCGCTCGGTATCGTCGATGAAATCTGAAAGTTTCTCAACGCCGATGACCAGAACATTGCGGGCAGTACCCGCCTTGACCAGAGCATCCGCCTGGGCGATGCCGTAACAAAAACCGGCGCAAGCTGCTGAAATATCGTAGGCAGGGCTTTTAGAGCCAATAGCATCAGCCACTAGAACTGCCAGTGAAGGGGTAGCGTGCGGGTGGGTGATGGTTGAAACGATAACTGTGTCTATATCATCACCGGTTAGTGAAGCTCTCTCTAATGCGTCCTTGGCTGCGTCCACCGCCAGATCGGTGATTGACTGGTTTTCATCGGCACGGTGGCGGGTAACAATGCCGGTGCGCTGTCTGATCCACTCATCGGAGGAATCAATCTTCTCTACCAAATCATCGTTGGCGACAAGGGTGTTACCGCGTGCGGCACCGTAGCTCAGAATACGTGAGTAGGTGGAGGGTTCTGCCTGTCGTAGGGTTGTCATGGGTACTTTCTTCTTTCTACTTCGCAAAAAATTCGAGAGCTGAGGTGAGATCATCGGCGGTGTTGACCGCAAGACCGGGAGTGCCTTTCATTCCACGCTTGGCAAGACCCACAAGGGTACCGGCAGGAGCAAGCTCAACCACAGCTTTGATAGAACGCTCGCTCAGCGTTGCCATGCACAGATCCCAACGCACCGGGCGGGTCACCTGAGCCACCAGAGAATCTAGCGCTGCCTGACCGCTGGCAACCGGCTGACCATCAAAGTTAGAGAGTAGAGGAGCTACGGGCTCTGACGGGGTAATACCCTGGGCAAAAGCTGCCAGAGGAGCCACCGCGTCCTGCATAAAAGCAGTATGAAAAGCACCAGCAACCTGCAGAGGAATTACACGGGTACGTGCCGGAGGATTCTCAGCGAAGGCTTCGAGGTTCTCCAGTGAACCAGCGGCTACAATCTGGGACGCGCCGTTGGAATTCGCAGGGGTCAATCCGGCATCCTCGATTGCTGCGCGAACCTCATCTTCTTTACCACCCAAAACCGCTGACATACCGCTGGGGGTTGCTGCCGCAGCAGCTGCCATGCCCTCAGCGCGCACCTTGATGAACTTCATGGCTTCTTCTTCAGTCAGGACGCCAGCAAGAGCCGCCGCAGTAATTTCACCGACGGAGTGACCGGCGTAGACAACCTGACTTTCATCGAAACCTTCACGCTGTTTGATTAGCGAACCGGTAACAATACCGGCAGCGACGATGAGCGGCTGCGCGATAGCGGTGTTGCGAATGGTTGCTTCGTCGGCTTCGGTTCCGTAGCGAATAATATCTAAGCCGGAGGCATCCGAGAGGCGCTCGAGGTGTTCTTTCACGCCCTCTTCTTCGAGCCAAGGGGTGAGGAAACCGGGTTTCTGTGAACCCTGTCCGGGGCTGACCAGTGCAATCATTGCTATCACTTTCGTGCAGTGCGAATTTTAAAAAAATGCTTCTGCGTTCGATTCTACAGAGCATTTTTTGTACAAAAGCACGAAAAACTTCAAAAAATGCTGGGAAAGTCCAAAAACTCTTGCACACCCGCCTCTCAAGCCCGCGTCCCCACCCCGTATGACCAGGTTCTGCTCACCTGTGACCACGCTCCGCTCCAATGACTGCTTTGATTGTGGTCTCACCTGGGCACAGCGTGGTCACTTCATCAAGTGGGGAAGGACGCAAGATAGGGCAGGGGGCGCAAGAGTAGAGAGAGTGGACGAGGGCTCCGTAAGGCATGCAAAAGGCGGTGTTTTTATCTTCTGAGGAAGATAAAAACACCGCCTCTTAGCTCAAGGTGAGACTCAGCCTAGCCTATGCGTCGCCGCCTGCGTTACCTGAGGTACCTGCGTTGACGTCATCCAGTTTGTACTGCTCGAATGCCTTGGCAGGAATGTCGGCGGAGATTTCGCCGCGCTTTGCCAGCATCTGCAGCGCACGAACCGCGATGGAGTGCGAATCGATGTGGAAGAAACGACGCGCGCCGGCACGGGTGTCTGAGAAGCCCCAGCCATCTGCACCGAGGGTTGCGAAATCGTTGGGTACGTACTGGCGAACGGGATCCATGAGGTCTGACGCGAAGTCTGATACCGCAACGATCGGACCGGTTGCGCCTTCCATCTGCTGAGCGATGAAAGGAGTGGGGTTCTCCTTGCCTGAGGTGAGGAAGGAGGTTTCCTCAGCTTCCAGGCCGTCGCGGCGCAGCTTGGTCCATGAGGTGACTGACCAAACGTCGGCTGATACACCCCAGTCCTCAGCCAGCAGCTTCTGAGCTTCGAGAGCCCAAGGAACAGCAACACCTGATGCCAGCAGCTGGGTACGAGGACCATCAACCTCTGACTCGCTGACGCGGTAGATACCGCCAATCAGACCTTCAACGTCGAGGTTCTCGGGCTCAGCCGGGTGAACGATCGGTTCGTTGTAAACCGTGATGTAGTACATCACGTTGTGGTCTTCGTCCTTAGTGCCGTACATCTGCTCGATGCCGCGCTCAACGATGTGAGCCAGTTCGTAGCCGTAGGCAGGATCGTAGTGAATCACTGCGGGGTTGGTTGAAGCCAGGATCGGTGAGTGACCGTCCATGTGCTGCAGACCTTCACCGGTCAGGGTGGTGCGACCTGCGGTACCACCGATGATGAAACCGCGTGCCAGCTGGTCACCAGCAGCCCAGAAAGCGTCACCGGTGCGCTGGAAACCGAACATCGAGTAGAAGATGTAGACAGGAACCATGGGTACACCGTGGGTATCGTACGAGGTGCCAGCGGCGGTGAGAGCTGCGGTGCCGCCCGCTTCGTTAATACCAACGTGGAGAATCTTACCCTCGGGTGATTCCTTGTATGCCAGCATCAACTCGCGGTCAACTGCAGTGTAGTTCTGGCCGTTGGGGTTATAGATCTTCGCGGTCGGGAAGTAGGAGTCCATGCCGAAGGTACGAGCCTCATCGGGGATGATAGGCACAATGCGATCGCCGAAGTCCTTCTCGCGCATGAGGTCCTTGAGCAGGCGGACGAAAGCCATGGTGGTGGCTGCCATCTGCTTGCCGGTGCCCTTCTTCGCTCCCTTGTATGCCTTCTCGCTGGGCAGGGGGATTTCCTTCTGCTCGTTGAGGCGACCGGGGATGAAGCCACCGAGCTCCTTGCGGCGCTCCATGAGGTACTTCATCTCGGGTGAATCGGGATCAGGGCGGTAGTAGGGAGGATTGTAGAGATCCTTCTCCAGTTCCTCATCGGTGATGGGAATGTGCAGACGGTCGCGGAAGATCTTGAGATCGTCCATGGTCAGCTTCTTCATCTGGTGGGTAGCGTTACGACCCTCGAAGTGAGTACCCAGACCGTAGCCCTTGACAGACTGAGCCAGGATGACGGTGGGCTTGCCCTTGGTCTCCATCGCGCGCTTGTAGGCTGCGTAGACCTTGTGGTAGTCGTGCGCACCGCGCTTCATTGCCCAGATTTCCTCGTCGGTCATATCTGCAACGAGTTCTTTGGTTTCGGGTGAGCGACCGAAGAAATGCTCACGAATGAAGCCACCGGATTCAGCCTTATAGGTCTGGTAGTCACCGTCGAGTGCTTCGTTCATGATGCGAACGAGCTCGCCACTCTTGTCTTTTTCGAGCAGGGCGTCCCACTCGCGTCCCCACAGTACCTTGATGACGTTCCAGCCAGCGCCGCGGAAGTACGCTTCGAGCTCCTGAACAATCTTGCCGTTACCGCGAACGGGACCGTCAAGACGCTGCAGGTTGCAGTTCACGACGAAGGTCAGGTTATCGAGCTTGTCGTTAGCTGCCAGCTGCAGCGCACCGCGTGACTCGGGCTCATCCATTTCGCCGTCGCCCAAGAAAGCCCAGACATGCTGTTCTGAGGTGTCCTTGATGCCGCGGTTGTGTAGGTACTTGTTGAACTGTGCCTGGTGAATAGCGTTCAGGGGACCAAGACCCATGGACACGGTTGGGAACTGCCAGAATTCAGGCATGTTGCGCGGGTGCGGGTAGGAAGGCAGGGCGTTGCCTTCTTTAGTCTTTTCCTGGCGGAAACCGTCGAGCTGCTCTTCGGTCAGGCGACCTTCGAGGAAAGCGCGAGCGTAGTTACCGGGGGAGGAATGGCCCTGGAAGAAAATCTGGTCGCCACCGCCGGGGTGGTTGCGTCCGCGGAAGAAGTGGTTGTAACCAATTTCGTACATGGTTGACTGACCGGCGTACGAGGAGATGTGACCACCCACGCTAATGGTTGACTTCTGGGCACGCTGAACCATGACGGCTGCGTTCCAGCGCATGATAGCGCGGTAGCGGCGTTCGATGGCTTCATCGCCAGGGTATTCGGGTTCCTGGTCAACAGGAATGGTGTTCACATAGTCTGTGGTGGTGACCAAGGGAACTTCAATGCTCTTATCGCCTGCGCGCTGTAGCAGTGAGCGAACGATGAACTGGGCACGCTCAGTGCCGTGCTCTTCAACCAGTTCGTCAAAAGATTCAATCCACTCGCCGGTTTCTTCGGGATCAATATCTTTCATCCCGTGGGTGAGTGCGCTGAGGACGTGGTCATTCGTTGATGAGGGAGCCACTATCCAACCTCTCTTGTGTTGATCTTGTACCTTGACTTGTTCCCCGCAAAAACAGGGCTAGCCGTGCGTACCTTTGCGTATTGGAGCCTTTAGGTAGAAAGTACCCAATACATTCCCTTCTATGTTGTCATATTCGCGCTTATTTATCGCCCTGAGTGGACAGATTATGCTGACCGCAAGCTGTAATTTTTCACTCATTGAAGGTAAAGACTTTGAGAAAATCCTCAGCTTTTAGCCGTGTTTAGTTGATTAGCGGCAAAAACCTGTGTTGAGTTATCTGTGAAACTGAACCGGATACCTCGGTGGTTTTGATTGATGTTTTACGAGAACGCGCCGCGTGTGCTTTCAGTGGTGGAGCTGCTTTGCTTGCTGCTGGGTGTAGGCGGTGTAGATACAGTTGATTGCTGACCGTGTTGTTTTTATTTTTGGAGGCTTGTGTGAGTGAGACCTTGGTAGCCGCTGAGGCGGTAAACCAACTTGGTTTCAAGGGCGGGGATCTCGTCCAGGAATTTGGGTACGACGAGGATATCGACTTTGAGGTGCGTGATGCTCTTGAGGATTTGATTGACGCTGACTTGCTTGAAGAAGATGAGCACGATGTTGTAGATGGTGTTCTGCTGTGGTGGCGTGAAGACGATGGGGATTTGGCAGACGGGTTGGTTGATACCCTCTCTGATCTCGATGATTCGGGTGTTGTGTGGTTGATGACCCCCAAGTCAGGACGCGCGGGTCACGTTTCACCGGCTGATATTGCCGAGGCTGCCCCTTTGGCGGGGTTGCACGTGACAAAGCCTGCTGCGGTCTCAAAAGACTGGGCTGCTACCCGTTTGGTGATGAAAAAATAACCCTTCACCAACCTGTGGTGCATAACACTACTTTTCGATTTGCGCAGGTTTTAGAACCTGTGTATAGTTTTTCTTCGTAGTCGCGAACAAGTGATTACGGAATGGGTCTTTAGCTCAGCTGGTAGAGCGCCACGTTTACACCGTGGATGTCATCGGTTCGATCCCGGTAGGACCCACTCAGTTACCTTTTGCAGGTAGCTGATGTGAAAATAAAATTTCATATTGGGTCTTTAGCTCAGCTGGTAGAGCGCCACGTTTACACCGTGGATGTCATCGGTTCGATCCCGGTAGGACCCACAAAGTAAGCCTCGATTAATCGGGGCTTTTTTGTGTCTAGAATAAGCGCTGTTACGATTCATGCTGGTTATGAGGGGAAGAAGCGATGAAAAAGTTTAGACCGCGAAACTTCACCGCTGTCGGGCTGTCGATCACCTGGCTTTTGATTTCTCTTTATTTCATCTCACAGGGGCTGATGGTGGGGATGTGGTCGGTCTTTGCCGTGATTGCCCTGTGCATTGGTGCTGCTGCTGTGTGGGTGCTTTTTAACGACACTGTGGAATAAATTCTCTGCCGTAGGGCGAGCGTAGGGTAAACGCAACGCAACTGTGTGCTGATGCGCGTCCGGCAAAGTGGCTCAGTGGCGTTCAGCGTTTGCGCCAGGCGGTGTGTGAGATTCTCGATGCGTGAAATCACCACAACAAATCATGCGATGCATCCTAAACCTGCGTACTCTTGAATCATGGCTGAAAATACTACTGCACGTAAAGCACAGATTGGTGTGACAGGTCTTGCCGTTATGGGCGCGAACCTTGCACGTAACCTGGCACGCAACGGTTACACTGTTGCCCTTCATAACCGTTCTCTTGAAAAGACCGACGCGCTGTTGGCTGACCACGGTGATGAGGGCGATTTCATTCGTACCGAGACCCTCGCAGAACTCGTGGACTCACTCGAATCGCCCCGTCGTATTCTGATTATGGTGAAGGCGGGTGCCCCCGTTGACGCTGTGATTGACCAGCTGGTTCCCCTGCTCGATGAAGATGACATTATTATCGACGGCGGTAACTCACACTTCCCCGACACTATCCGTCGTGAGAAGGCGCTGGCTGAGAAGAACCTGCACTTTGTAGGTGTGGGTGTCTCAGGTGGAGAAGAGGGCGCCTTGTGGGGGCCTGCAATTATGCCCGGTGGTTCAGCGAAGTCTTACGAGTCGCTGGGGCCCATGCTTGAGAAGATTGCCGCGAAGGCTCCTCAGGATGGTGAGTCCTGCTGCGCTTGGCTCTCCACCGACGGTGCTGGTCACTTCGTGAAAATGGTTCACAACGGCATTGAATATGCTGATATGCAGGTTATCGGCGAAGCCTACGACATCCTGCGTTCAGTCGTTGGTCTAGAGCCGGCTGAACAGGCAAAGATCTTCCGCGCTTGGAACGAAACCGATTTGAGCTCCTACCTGATTGAGATTACCTCTCAGGTTCTGGAACAGGTAGATACTGAAACCGGCAAGCCCCTGGTAGACGTTATCGTTGACCAGGCTGGTCAGAAGGGCACCGGCGGTTGGACCGTTCAGGCAGCTATTGATTTGGGTACCCCCATTACCGGCATTGCTGAGTCTGTTTTCGCTCGCGGTCTTTCATCCTCAAACACCGCAGCTCGTGTTGAGGCGCAGAAAGAACTTCCTGGCGGTCTGATTGCTACCACCGGTGTTGCCCACGGTGATCCGGAGTTCGTTGAGGACGTCCGAAAGGCACTCTTCGCCTCTAAACTCGTTGCTTATGCGCAGGGTCTGGACATGCTCGAAGAAGCAGCACACCAGTACGGTTGGGACTACAAGCTCGATGTTGTGGCGTCCCTCTGGCGTGCAGGCTGCATTATTCGTGCAGAACTGCTGGGTGAAATTATGGATGCTTACAAGGGTGAAGACACCCCCGCTAACATGTTGTTGGCACCGGGCTTCAAATCCCTCATGGAAGAGCTCGTACCGGCGTGGCGTCGCGTTGTTGCCAAGGCAACCGCACTCGGTATTCCCGTGCCTGTCTTTGCCTCCTCACTGTCATACTACGACGGTCTGCGCCGCGACCGCCTACCCGCAGCCCTGATTCAGGGGCAGCGCGATTACTTTGGCGCCCACACCTACAAACGTGTGGATAAAAAAGGCGATTACCACGTGATGTGGAGCGGTGACCGCAACGAAGTCAACGCGGCGGACGTTCACGTTCACTAATCACTTCATCCACGCAAAAAGCGGTACCTCTTGCACTAAGAAGTACCGCTTTTTTGCTTTCAAATTCTCAAGAAAATACAGCTTCGAGAAAAAGAGAGGGAAAATATTAGATCCACATTGCCGGGTCGATGTACTCCACAGCATCTACCAGAGGCTGTTTTTTCTCGGGAGTGCGCGGACGTGAGCTGGCGGGAATACCGGTGATGATGGAATCTTCGGGGAAGTCGCTAACCACCACGGCGTTAGCACCAATGGCAGAGCCAGCACCGATGACTACAGGACCTAAGACCTTCGCGCCGGTGCCGATGGTGACCCGATCACCGATGGTGGGGTGGCGCTTGATCTTTTCCAGCGAGCGTCCGCCCAGGGTGACCTGATGATAGAGCATAACGTCATTGCCAATTTCAGCGGTTTCACCGATAACAATGCCCATACCGTGGTCGATGAAAAACCGTCTACCAATAGTTGCGCCGGGGTGAATTTCAACGCCGGTGATAAAGCGGCTGAACTGTGAGAGGGTACGCGCGAAGAACTTGGTGCTCTCCTGCTGCCAGAGACGGTGGGCAAGGCGGTGCATCCAAATAGCGTGCATGCCCGAGTAATTGAGAATAATCTCGATGTTGCCTCGTGCCGCGGGGTCGTTCATACGAACTGTTGCTAAGTCTTCGCGAAGGCGCGCTACGAAGCTCACTGTACTCTCACTTTCATGGGTGGGGCAGGTAACACTCTATCGTTTACCACCACTACAACAGCGTATACCCGTTCAGTATTCCGCCGATGGCTCAAGAAACGATAAAAAGGGGGCGTACCCCACCTGACGGTGATGGAACGACCCCTTTGAGAAAGGTAACCGACGGAATTAACCGCGGATATCCTCATACAGAACGGTGGAGATGTAACGCTCACCAAAGTCGGGAACAATAGCTACAATCAGCTTGTCTTTATTCTCTGACTTTTTCGCTTCTTCCAGCGCCGCCCAGACTGCTGCACCGGCTGAGATACCGCCCAAGATACCCTCTGAAGCACCCAGCACACGGGCAGTGGCAACTGAATCTTCGATAGTTACATCGGTGACTGCATCGTAGATGTCACGGTCAAGGTTATCGGGAACGAAGTTTGCACCCAGACCCTGAATCTTGTGAGGACCAGCCTTGCCCTCGGTGAGCAGCGGTGAATCCTTAGGCTCAACGGCGATAACCTTGATTTCTGAATTCTGCTCCTTGAGGAACTTGCCAGCACCTGAAACGGTACCGCCGGTGCCCACACCCGCAATGAAGATATCAACTTTGCCTTCAGTTGCTTCCCAGATCTCAGGGCCAGTGGTCTTGTAATGAACAGCAGGGTTAGCGCCGTTATCGAACTGCGAGGCAAGAATTGCGTTTTCGGTGGTAGCAACGATTTCTTTCGCCTTCTCTACCGCACCGCGCATACCCTCAGCACCGGGGGTCAGCACAATGTCAGCACCAAAAGCACGCAGCATGACGCGGCGCTCGGTAGACATAGTCTCGGGCATAGTCAAAATGACCTTGTAACCACGAGCCGCACCCACCATAGCAAGAGCAATACCGGTGTTACCTGAGGTACCTTCAACAATGGTGCCACCGGGCTTCAGCGCACCTGACTCCTCAGCAGCATCAACAATTGCCGCACCAATACGGTCTTTGACTGAGTTAGCGGGATTGTAGAACTCCAGCTTGACAGCCACGTTACCGGGCAAATCCTTATCAAGGGTGTTCAGACGAACAACGGGGGTACCGCCAATAATTTCGGTGACATTGTTATACATCTTTGACATAAGTTTTGATCCTTTTATTCACTAGCTAGTAGCGTCAGCGGTTTCTTTCTAGTCTAGGTTAAAGACGCTGCCAGGTCAGGGGGTACGACACATTTCGTAAAACCCTACCCCGTCGCGTCCGCACCGCACCTAGGACGCACGCAAATACTGGGCGTAGCGCTTGCGGGCTGCTGAAATCTTGGGGTTAATAACTGCCATGCAGTAACCGGTATAAGGGTTACGGGCATAGTAATTCTGGTGGTATTCCTCAGCCTCATAGAAAATCTTGAGTGGCTCAACCACCGTGACAATGGGAACATCCCAGATGCTCGCTGCGCGTTCTTTAGCGCGCTCAAAAAGCTCGCGTTGCTCATCGTTTTCATACATCAACGCCGAACGGTACTGCGAACCGGCATCGTGACCTTGACGATCCCGGCTGGTGGGATCATGGGTTGTAAAGAAAATATCGAGCACCGTATCAGCATCAATCACTGACTCATCAAACTCTAACCTGACAACCTCGTAGTGCCCCGTTAAACCGGTGCACACCGAACGGTAATCGGGGTCTGGCGTATCTCCGCCAGCATAGCCACAAATACTGGCAGTAACGCCCTCAACCTGACGGAAAACCGCGTCCACGCACCAAAAACAACCGCCACCCACAACAAGACTTTGCACTGTCTAACCCCGCTTTCATTCTCTGCTTCGTTCACATGGTGTACAGGTGCCCACCGCAACTATTGAACCTAACGATACTCAGCATCAGTTTTATTTCGCTGCGACGAGCAGACACCCGGCACAAGCCCTACTAAAGTAGGGAATATGAAAACACCTACACTCGCTGATGTACTCGATGCTTTTGAAACACTGTACCCCGCCCACCTTCAAGAAGACTGGGACGCCTCAGGGCTAGTTATAGGTCGCCGGGATGCCGAGGTCAAGAAGATTCTCTTTGCAGTGGACGCCATTGGCGCTGTTGCTGAAGAAGCCGTAGAAACCGGCGCTGATTTGATAATCACTCACCATCCTCTACTGCTGCGCGGTGCCTCCTTCTTGCCCGATACCGACTACAAGGGCAACATTGTACACACCCTCATCGAGAACAAGTGCGCGCTGCTTGCCGCCCACACTAACACAGACAGCGCCGTAGACGGGGTTAATGAGGCACTCGCCCAAGCCCTCGGACTCACCGACGTGAAGGTACTCACTGACGAAAAAACACAAACCCTCAACGGCGCAGAACACACTGTAGGCATTGGAAGGGTCGGCACGCTACCTCAGACGACAACCCTCAAAGAACTAGCGGATGCGCTCGCTCAGATTCTGCCCGCCACAGCCGGCGGGCTGCGCGTTGCCGGCTCAGCGGAGGCACCTATTCAGCGTGTTGCCCTGTGCGGGGGAGCAGGCGACTCCCTCTTTGGCGCCGTTGAATCAAGCGACGCCGACGTTTACATCACCGCCGACCTACGCCACCACCCGGCATCAGAACTCCGCGAAAAATCACGACTGGCACACCAGAAAACTATCAACCTCATCGACTGCTCCCACTTCGCCTCAGAATGGGTGTGGCTAGCCACCGGCGCTCGCCGCCTGACAGAAGAACTCACCGCACGAGGCTTTGCCATCGAAACTCAAGTCTCTACCCTCAACTCAGACCCCTGGGACTTCAGAATCTCCACCGGTGAAGTAGAAGGTTCAGCCTCGACCCTTTAAACCGACCAACGCCACTCAACACAAACAGACCCTCGCGCGAAGAAAATAGTTCTTCACGCGAGGGGCTGCCTACAAGTAGCTCTCGCTCCTATTCAGGAATCACCAGGGTCAGCACACCGGGCTTCTTCTCAGCGGGCTCCACCAGCTCAACCTGCCACTGCTCACCCACAGCCTCCGCCAGCTCACGCGCGTCCGCAAGCTCCACCAATCCATTGACCACAAGATACCGAGCCAGCTCACCGCGATAATGCTTCGCCATATGAGAGACCACCTTACGGCTACCGTCATCAAACAACCGCTCCACGCGCACCTGCACAGTCCGCGCTGAGGGAGTCACCCACGCCTTAGAGTACGCCGCTGAACGACAATCAACCATCAGCTCACCAGCAAACCCACCATTCAAAGGAGCCAATTCAGAACGCCAAAACTTCGCCAAATCGCCCACCTGAGGCAACTTCACACCCATCGAGAGACGATACGCCGGAATCACATCATCCAAATGCACCGCACCCCACAGAGCAGACACCACTAACACACTCTCAAAAGCTACCTGACGCTCAGCATCACTCATTGACGCAACATTCAAAGCCTCAAACAACACACCCGTATACACCCGCCACGCCTCATGCGCAGGCTCCTCAAACACCCGGGTATTCCGCTCAACCTCAGCAGACAAAGACGCGCCCACCTTCAACATCGTCAGCGCATCCACCTCACCAGAAACCTGCCTCAACACCTCAGCCACAGACTCACGCGCCGGAATCAAAAACGGAAAACTCAACGCATCAACATCAACCGGCTCACCCGCAAGCGCCGCACACTTACCCTCCGACGGAGGCAACAAAATCTTCATACCCCAACCCTACCAACCTGTAGTACAGTAGAACACTGAACACGGGATGCTCAGGCAATCGCGCGACGCAAACACGTCTCGAGGAAAGTCCGGGCTCCACAGCACAGGATGGTGGATAACATCCACTCAGGGCAACCTGCAGGCCAGTGCCACAGAAAACAAACCGCCCACCGGATCACGGTAGGTAAGGGTGAAAAGGTAGTGTAAGAGACTACCAGTACCCCAAGCGATTGAGGTAGCTCGGTAAACCCCATCCGGAGCAAGGTCAAACAGAGCATGCTCGAAGGTAGTGCGCCTAATATGCTCGGGTAGACCGCTTGAACCCCACAGCAATGTCGGGTCTAGATGGATGATTGCCCCCACCCTTCACAGAAGGTGGCGACAGAACCCGGCTCATCGAGCATCCCGTGTTTCATAAACTTTTCTATATAGACTTTCTTTTAAAAAGTTACTCC
This sequence comes from Rothia sp. ZJ932, assembly GCF_016924835.1. Taxonomy (NCBI): domain Bacteria; kingdom Bacillati; phylum Actinomycetota; class Actinomycetes; order Micrococcales; family Micrococcaceae; genus Rothia; species Rothia sp. ZJ932. Next base: position 996,959 of record NZ_CP070480.1, read on the forward strand.
GCCCGAAAGTGCCACATCAAGGGTCAAAAACACCCTCCCGTGGCACTTTCAAGCGGAGTAAAAACAAAAAGCGACAAAAACCCTTAGTGACCGAAGGGATCAGGGTCAATACCGGGCGTCCACGAGTTACCATCAACCGTCCAGCCCTCTTTCTTCACGACCTTCTTAGCACGCGCAGTCCACTTTTTATTCAGGCGATTCACGTAGAGCTTGCCGTCCAAATGGTCAGTTTCATGCTGCATAACGCGCGCGAACCAACCAGTCGCATCAAACTTCACAGGCTCACCAAACTCGTTGAAACCCGAAACAGTCACCCACTCGGCACGCTTGAGAGGAAAACCGTAACCGGGGAAAGAAAGGCAGCCCTCTTCTTCATCCTCATCAGGCTCAGCCGCAGAAATCTTACCCAGAGTCAACACAGGGTTCACGATGCAACCGCGCGGAGCAACCCCGTCCTCATTCTCAAAGACATAAGTAAAAAGACGCAGCCCCGCGCCCACCTGGGGCGCCGCCAGACCTACGCCGTGCGAGGCGTCCATCGTTTCGTACATATCAGCAACCAGCTGCTTAAACTCGGGGTCATCAAAGTCAGTAACCGCGCGGGCAGGCTGATGCAACACGGGATTACCGTGAATAATAATAGGCAAAATAGTCATGGTAAGAATCTTTCTTAGACGAGAAGGTCAGCGCCAACGGTATCGCGCAGGATCTCGTTAGTACCACCAAAAATAGTGAGCAGGCGGGCTGCGAGGAAAGCCTGGGCTACAGGGTGCTCCAGAATGTAGGCGTAACCGCCGAAGAGCTGTAGTGCGCGGTCGGTCACGTGGGTAGCCTTCTCGGACGCAAAAATTTTCACTTTGGCGGCATCTTCAGCAGTGAGCTCACCGGCATTGAAAGCATCAATAGCGTGAGCCAGGTACAGCTCGGTAACCTCAACATCGGTCATGAGATCTGAAATCTCAAAGCGAGTGTTCTGAAAATCAGCAACACGAGAGCCGAAGGCCTGACGTTCTTTGACGTACTCGATGGTCGCTTCAACGGTGGCGCGAACGGTGATGGCTGATGCGGCGGCGATGGCAAGGCGTGCCTGGGGCAGTTGTTCCTTGACATAGAGCAGACCCCTGCCCTCTTCACCAATGAGGTTCTTGGCGGGAACCTTCACATTGTCAAAGAAAAGCTCAGCGGTGTCTGATGCGCGAACGCCCATCTTATCGAGCTGGTTGCCGGCGGTGTACCCCTCTGTTTTTTCAACGAAAAACAGCGAGAAAGACTCAGCGCCGCCGCGTCCGCCCGTAGAACCATCGGTGCGTGCTAACACAATGGCAGCGTCACCCGAAATACCGGAGCCGATAAAAGTTTTCTGGCCGTTGAGAACGTAATACTCACCCTCTTTAACGGCGGTGGTACGTGCTGCTCGCAGATCAGAACCTGCACCTGGCTCGGTGAGCGCACAGGAGGTCACGAGAGCGCCCTCAACCATGCGCGGCAGCCACTGTTGCTTCTGCTCGTCAGTGCCGTACGCCAAGAGGTAGGGGAGTACGAGATCCTGCTGCAGGTGAACAGCCAGTGCAAAGCCGAAGCAACCGGCGCTGGCAAGCTCCTCGGTGAGCACCGTCTGAAAACGGTAATCTGGCATCTCAGCACCACCGAACTCTTCAGGAATCGCCAAGCCCAATACACCCGCTTCACCCGCTGCCTTCCATACAGAACGGGGCATCATGTGCTCCTGATCCCACTGCGGATAGTTCGGGGCAACCTCGCGCGCCACGAATTCGCGGGCAACTTCACGGAACAACTCGTGGTCTTCTGTGTAAAAGCGGGTCTTCATGGCTCTCCTAGAGAAAATAGCTGCTGAGGGTAGACAAAAGGGCCGTTATGGAAACTACCATAACGACCCTTTATCTTCGGGGTGATCGACGGGGGTTGAACCCGCGACCTCCTGGACCACAACCAGGCGCTCTGCCGACTGAGCTACGACCACCATATCTGCTAAAACACCGATGAAAATTTCTTTTCTTCTGCGTTTGGCAGCGAGTAATACTCTACCCAAGTTTTACCCCGGTGACAAATCGAGAACGAGGTTTTTTCAGTGACTGTCGCCACTTGTGCTGTGTAGGGCTGTTGAGTCGCCGGTTCGCGGCTGATCCAATAGCCGGGCGGATACATTCCCCGCCCCTGATTTCTGGAGAGGAGCGGATACGTCCGCAACCGTAAGCCGTTCTAATCACCCAAAGGCTGACGGGTCTGCGCCACCTGACGGGCAACCTCCTGCGATGTTTCGCTATCAGGCCCCGGTGCCTCCACAAAAACGGTGCCACGGTAGTAACGCAACTCATCAATAGAATCTCGGATATCACCCAGCGCACGGTGATTACCCGTCTTTGCAGGAGCGTTCCACAGCGCCTTGGGGAACCAGCGGCGGGAGAGCTCTTTAACGGTTGAAACATCAATGACGCGATAGTGCAAGTAATCCACCAGCTCAGGCATATCACGCACCAAGAAGGTCTTGTCAGTGCCCACGGAATTGCCGCCCAGAACAGCCTTGCGGGGTTCAGGCACATACTTCTTGATGTACTCAAGAACCTCACGCTGGGCGTCCTGCATGCTCATTCCGCCCTCAAGTTCATCAATCAGACCTGAAACCGTATGCATATTGCGCACAAAATCGTCCATCTGCTCAACAGCAGCAGGGTCAGGCTTAATGACTAGGTCAACGCCCTCACCCAAGATATTCAGCTCGCCATCAGTTACCAGTGCTGCAACCTCAATCAAGGCGTCCTGCTCAAGAGACAGCCCGGTCATCTCGCAGTCAATCCACACAATACGTTCGTTCAATTCACTCATATATATAAACCTACCGTGTGAAAACCCCAAAGGCACCCCATAAAAGTCACCAAAATTTAACTTTTACAGGAAAGCGAACGTTAGACTTAAGCAATCTAAGACAGCATCGACTTTATAAGGCTAGGAGCCTATGCTTTCCCAGCGCACCACGGCACCACGCGAGCCACGCATCACCCGCTTTAACCGCGTGCAGCTCAACTACGTGACGGGTTCACCGACCCGAACGATTATTTTTGGCACCATCGGTTCACTGCTGATGATGTTCGGCTCATTCGGCGTCGGCTGGCTCGCGGCAGCATCACCGCTGAACACGGTCGGCTGGATTGCAAACATCCGCTATAACGTACCCGGCCTTGTGACCTCGGTAGTGCTCGTTGCCGTCGGCGGCATGATGATGACCCGTGAGTGGCTGCGTCTTTCGCAGAAAATGCCGCTGTGGGACGCCGGGAGTAAAAAATGGACGTGGGCGGCAATTATCGCCTGGTCAACCCCGCAACTCTTTGCCTTTCCGCTTTTTAGCCGCGACATGTTCTCCTATTTTGCCCAGGGGCGCGTCATGCAATCGGGGCTCAACCCATACGAATACGGCGTTAGCTCAGTCAATAACTTCTTTCAATACGGCGCCGACCCCATGTGGGCTGAATCCCCACCACCCTACGGTCCGGTGTTCTTATGGATTGAACAGACCGTGGCAACCATCGTCGGGCAAAACGTTGATGCTGGAATCTACTTCTTTAGATTCATCGCAGTTTTAGGGTGCCTACTCATTGCCTACTACACCCCAAAACTAGCGCAACTTCACGATATCAACCCCACCCGTACCCTGTGGCTCGTTGTCGCCAACCCACTCTTTATCGCCCAGTTCATCACAGCAGGTCACAATGATGCCCTGATGACCGGCCTCATGGTGGCAGGCGCCTACCATGCAGCCCGCTGGCGCAACTGGAAAGGTGGTCTTACCGGCACCGTGCTGGTGACCCTCGCCGTTGCCATCAAGCCCCTCGCCCTCGTCCTGCTGCCCTTCATCGGTCTTTTATGGGCAGGACGCGCCGCCTCCTGGCCACGTAAGTTCAGCTACTGGGCACTCGTAGGCACTATCTTTCTGGCGCTCATGGCATTCATGGGCTGGCTCAATGGTCTTGGATTCGGTTGGATCGGTGCCCTCTCCACTACCGGCGGCCAGCACATCTGGTACGCACCCAGCGGTGGTCTCGGCATCTTCGTAGGGGACCTCGCGCACAACCTCACCGGCATAGACAATGCAACCGTCCGCGACGGCATCGGCAGCATCGGCAAACTCATTGGCATGTTCCTGGCCGTCATGATCATGTTCCGCGGCAAAGACGAAGACCTACTGCGCAGGGCAGGCTTCGCGCTCGCCTGCGTAGTAGCATTCAGCCCCATGGTGCAATCCTGGTACCTGCTGTGGTTCATTCCGTTCCTCGCAGCATCGGGCATCCGCACCGGCCACCAGCTGGACTTCTACTTTCTGACCACCCTGTTCTTCATGATTTACGCAATCGTTGACCAGCTCTCAGTTTCACCCTACCTCGACACTTTTGACATCAACATGGCGCGACTGATTGCAGGCGTCACCACCCTCGCCTACTCCGCTTACTTACTCTTCGTTGACCCCGCAACACGAAGAGTGCTCAGAAGCAAACGCAGGCAATCGGTCTTTGATCTGATCATCTAGCAGTGCCGAGAAGCAACAGAAGCGAAAAACCCGTTGTCTATAGCCATAAAAATGGCTATAGACAACGGGTTTTGATTCTCCCAAAATTTTTTCAAAAAGATGACATGACTACTTTTTAGGCTCTGACTGGGCACAAGAAAAACTATTTACCCTAGTCAGAGCCTGTATTGCGTGCCCCAGGAGGGAGTCGAACCCCCGACCAAGAGATTAGAAGGCTCCTGCTCTATCCACTGAGCTACTGAGGCAGGCGGTGCTTGCAAAAAGCACCACTTGCTTATAATACAGATTTTTTGCTGACTTTTCCTCTTAGGCAATTAGGGAGAGTGAGCGTGCGATTTAACCGCCGATGATTTCAGCATCCGAGGGGTTGCCTTCTTCACCAGCTTCGTACCCGTTGCTGGTATTTTGACCTGTGCGTACGTTGCTTTCCTCTGCGGGGGAGAGCTTCGCATCTGCACCACCGGACGCTGCTCCCGAATCATAGTTCGCGGGGTCGAAGGGGTCGTACCCGTTTGCCCATGCCCCCAAATCTTGTGCGTCGCATTCACTAATGACAGCTACCCACGCCTCTTCGGTGTATTCCATTGAGCTATCCCATACATCGGCGGTGCAGGTGCCACCACCATCACGGTACTGTTGAAAAATTGATGGGGCATGAAGTTCAGAAGCAAGAGGAACAGCGATGCTTTCGCCCTCTGTGCTCTGACCCGTTTCACTAAGAGGTGCGGTGGTTGGCAGTGTGTGGTTGTCATCAATACCACCCAGAGCGGTCTGTTGAGGCAAAGGAATCATTGTTTCGCTCTCACCATGCGTCACCTCTGAGACGGTTGGCTTCTGCGAAGATGTGTCAGAAGCAACCGCGCTAGATGAAGCGGTTGCGCGTGCTGTCTCAGAAGCTGATGACGAGGACGTGGCATGAGGTGCTGCTGATTCACCGGCGGGAGAATCCTCTGAATGAGAAGAACACCCCATCAACAACAATAATGACGTAGCTAATACGCTTAATTGTTTTTTCATGAAATTCCTTAAGAAAAAATTAATATAAATTAATAATAATCGTCGTTAAAAACGTCATTATTCTTTTTGTGGGGAGTATAAGATGGCTATGCCTCCCTGCAGGATTTGTTTATCGTACACATACTACAAGGAAAAGCTTCCCCCTATGTACCGTGCTCCTTTCTTACGCCGCCTGAGTGCGTTTGCTCTAGCTACTGGATGCGCACTAACCAGCGTTATAATCCCCGAAGCACAAGCCTCAGCTGCTGTATCATCCAAGACCCATACCGCCTACGGGCAGTTCTGTTTACGCTGATGGCATTGACTGGAATAAACCGGTAGGTGTTGTCTATTACTTGGACGGTGATTATTGGGAAAGTAACCAGTCAAAGGTTTGGGACTATGGCAACCACGCTTTGACATCAATGGCTAAAATCGCCCAGTCGAAGAACATGGTTTTTGTTCCCGTTGTATCGCCCGATAAGAATAAAGCCGGTGATGGTATTACATGGTGGGAAAGCGCTGATGCGCACGGTGACTGGTTGAGAGGTTTTGCAAATTGGTTCCAGAATACTCACGGTATTGACCGCTCCAACGTCTCGGTTCTGGGCTATTCAGGTGGTGCTGAGTTTATCACCCTAGAGCTCAATGCTGACCGTCAAGAATCCTGGCGTACCGGTGGTGGCAGCATTATCGTCGGTGACGGCACTCCGCGCGGTCAGCAAACCACAACTTCAGCACGGTTCAAAGCTCTACCACTGGATTTCTACGTGGGCAACCGTGACGGTAAAGGTGCAACCTGGCCCGCGACCTGGTCGGCATGGGGAGCTGCCCACGCAGGCGCAACAAGCTACCGCGCAGCAGGGTTCTCCAATGTTGAAGTAAACGTGGTTAATGGTGACCACTACCAGTATGACTTTGCTGGTTATCTTGCTGAGTCTTTCCGCGAAGCTAATGCGTCCCGTCCCACCATGACCGTGCACAAAACCGCTATCAGCGAATGCTACGCAGCTGGTGGGGGAGGTTCACGTTTTGGTCAGCCTACGAGCGGTGAAATTCCTATTCGCGATGGCGGGTACGCTCAGCGATTTGGTGCCCACTACACCATTTACTGGCACGAAAGCGTCGGAGCTGCCCCTGTGAATTTCGCGGGCGGTATCGGTTCTTGCTACGCAGTTGAGGGCTTTGAAAACGGGCTCCGTTTCCCCACAGGCGCTGAGCATGGTTTACTCGGTGGCACCGTGCAGAAATTCACCATGCTGGGTCGCGGTACGAATGCACTCTACTGGAGCGCAGACCACCAGCGCGTACACAAGGTTTGGGAACACGGTGCTATCGGCGCCCGTTTTACAAGCGGTAGGGCAACTGCCCGCTACGGCTTCCCCACAACTGATGAGTTTGCTCTGAGTGCAGGTGGTTACGCTCAGAAGTTCCGGTTGAACAACGGGTACGAATCTCTCTTTGTGTGGTCTGCCCAAGCAGGGGTAAAAATCATCAACGCCAACGGTGGACTTTACTGGTACTGGAAGAACCGGGGATACACCTCAACTTTTGGTCTTCCGATCAGTGATGAAGTCGCCCACGCCGATGGTCGAGTGACCCTAGATTTTAGCAAGGGGTACCGCCTGACATGGTTCCCCAACGGAAAAATCACTCAGAGCCGAATCTAAGGTTCTACCCTAGCCCTAGCCCTCCCGGAATATTTATTTTGTGCGGGGCAGGCATTCCGTGTTTCAGTAGATTCTCACCCTGCGATGTACGGGTGCGGACGTGCTGTTGAGAAATTAACAAACCGCAGGCTTGAGCCAGTGAGCAGGTAAGAACGGGACTCATACGCTGCAAACCGCAGTCTTTAAGAAAGTCTGAGAACTCGTCGGTGAGGATGTGTGTTTTGGGTAGGGACGCATCATCTTCACAGACAACCAAGGGGTCGGGAAAACGCGCTAGAAGTTCACTAGGCAGGTGAACAGAGTGTTCTACCAACATCGCTGCGTTATGAATGCAGGCTTCAATCTTTGCCCGATTCCTGATGATGGAACTATTGCCCAGTACTTTATCGGTATCAGCGTCACCCCACTGCGCTAACTTCTTGGGATCAAAACCAGCGAATACTTTTGTGAATGCCAGTCTGAAACTGAGCACAGTGCTCCACTGTAAACCCTGTTGGAAAATAAAGAGACACATGTGCTCAAAGATCTGGCTCTGCTGGAGGGGAACGCAGGACCACTCCTCGTGATAGTAAGTCTGGGTGGTGTTGTCGCGCACCCACGGTGGGAGTCTTACGGAATCTTGTATTTCTAAAGTCTTCATACCTCAAAACCCTAAAGACAGATAATTTTTAGAGGCAAGAAAAACATGAAACTGTGGATAGAAACCCTGTGGATATACAAAATTGAATAATTAAAAGCTGTGGATATAGAAAAATATGGGGGAGTTATCCACAGATCTGACGGTTAACCTTGAGCTGCGCGAGAGGTGAGGTTAGAAAAGAATTACCCGCTCACTCCACCTATTTTCAAGGAACCTGTCATGAGTGAAACCATCATCGTTCGAGCATTCGCGGCAACAGCCCCCGTTCTCAAACACACTCCCAACGGTGCGCCAGTCACGAACTTTCGCATCGCGTCCACCCCGCGCTGGTATGATCAAGCAGCGGGGATGTGGCGAGAAGCCCCCACCAACTGGTACACAGTGAACGCTTTCAGGGCGCTGGCGCAGAACGTCGCCCGCAGTATCCGTGTGGGGCAGCCAGTGATTGTGTCGGGTCGTCTCAAAATTAAAAAATGGGACCGCGAAGACGGCACTACCGTCACCAACGTTGAAATTGATGCTCAAGCGGTGGGGCATGACCTTAACTTCGGTACAGCAGGTTACGAGCGATCCGTTGAACGCCGCTATGAGGGTCAAGACCAGATACCATCGCAGGGTCAGCCACCAGCGCAGAATGATTCTGCTAGTGCTTCTTTAGAATCATCACAGCCCCAGGGGCACCAGCAGAATACCTATGATGCCTCTAGCCGCGCCTCTGACGACGGGTTCGCTCACAGTGGCGTGACCACCAGTTACCCCCGCAGTGATGAGAACAACGGCGTGCAGGCGCCAGATAGCCTAGCGGGTTTCGGTGAACTGGTTGAAGACACCCACCAGGCGCGAGAAGCTATTACAACAATGACTGCCTAGCTCGTGGTGGGCAATGTGCTATTTGCACAGCCGGTGCGCAGGAAAAACACCTGCGTACCGGTGCCTCGCAGAAACCACCGCTAACTCGCACCGATAAAAAATAACGACATGAGCTAGCCACCGTGCCCCCCCCCAACCCAAAATTTGACCACACACGGTAGCCTTAAAGGTATGGCTGAATTTATTTACACGATGACGAAAGCCCGCAAAACTGTGGGCGACAAAGTCATTCTCAACGATGTATCAATGTCGTTCTACCCCGGCGCCAAGATTGGTATGGTCGGCCCGAACGGTGCGGGTAAGTCAACCATCCTGAAAATTATGGCTGGTATTGACATTCCCTCCAACGGTGAAGCTCGCCTCTCAGAGGGCTACAGCGTTGGAATTCTGTTGCAGGAACCGCCGCTGAATGAAGACAAAACTGTTCTCGGCAACGTCCAAGAAGGCGTCGGCGAAATCTACGAAAAGATTGTTCGCTACAATCAGATCTCAGAAGAGATGGCAAACCCCGATGCCGACTTCGACGCGCTCATGGAAGAAATGGGCAAGCTGCAGGAAGCAATTGATAACGCTAACGCTTGGGACATCGACTCCCAGCTTGAGCAGGCAATGGATGCGCTGCGTTGCCCTCCCGGGGACATGCCCGTTACCCACCTCTCAGGTGGTGAGCGTCGTCGCGTAGCACTCTGTAAGCTGCTGCTACAGAAGCCTGACCTGCTGCTGCTCGATGAGCCTACTAACCACCTTGACGCTGAGTCAGTGCTCTGGTTGGAGCAGCACCTGCAGTCCTATGAGGGCGCAGTTATTGCGATTACCCACGACCGTTACTTCCTGGATCACGTTGCTGAATGGATCGCTGAAATCGACCGCGGTAATCTCTACCCCTACGAAGGTAACTACTCCACCTATCTTGAAAAGAAGCAGGCACGTCTGCAGGTTCAGGGTAAGAAGGACGCGAAGCTTGCTAAGCGCCTGAGTGAAGAACTTGAGTGGGTACGCTCTAACGCTAAGGGTCGTCAGGCTAAGTCAAAGGCACGTTTGGCTCGCTACGAAGAGATGGCTGCTGAGGCTGAGAAGACCCGCAAGCTAGACTTCGAGGAAATCCAGATTCCCCCGGGACCGCGCCTGGGTAACCTGGTTATCGAAGCTGAAAACCTGCAAAAGGGCTTTGATGGTCGCTCACTGATTAACGGCCTTTCTTTCTCGCTGCCCCGTAACGGCATTGTCGGCGTCATTGGTCCTAACGGTGTTGGTAAATCAACCCTGTTCAAGACCATCGTTGGTCTTGAGCCTCTGGACGGTGGAAACCTCAAGATTGGTGAAACCGTCAAGATTTCCTACGTTGACCAGAACCGCGCCAACATCGACCCTGAAAAGACCCTCTGGGAAGTAGTCTCTGACGGACTCGACTACATTCAGGTCGGTCAGGTCGAAATGTCATCACGTGCCTACGTCTCAGCCTTCGGCTTCAAAGGTCCCGACCAGCAGAAGAAGGCAGGTGTGCTCTCCGGTGGCGAGCGCAACCGCCTCAACCTGGCATTAACCCTCAAGCAGGGCGGCAACCTCTTGCTGCTCGATGAGCCCACCAACGACCTCGACGTTGAAACCCTCACCTCGCTTGAAAATGCCCTGCTGGAATTCCCCGGTTGCGCCGTCGTCGTCTCCCACGACCGCTGGTTCCTCGACCGAGTTGCCACCCACATCCTCGCGTGGGAGGGCACCGATGAACAGCCTGATAACTGGTACTGGTACGAAGGTAACTTCGAATCATACGAGAAGAACAAGGTGGAGCGTCTTGGCCCTGACGCGGCGAAACCGCACCGTGTGGTTCACCGTAAGCTCACCCGCTAGCGTTCCCTGGCTTTGCGGTTCACTTTCCGTCTGCAAACAAGACAGAATTGTGATTCCTGGTGCGGGAAAATTACTTCCGCACTCGTTCGGATTTTCCTGCCCCAGACCGCAAGCTCACTCGCTAAAAGCCTCTAGGCTCTTAGCGATCTAGCCACCAGCATAGCCACCTGCACCAACTGGCGCAGGTGGCTGTGCTGTACCCGCCACATGGTGTATGCGTCCGCCCATACTCTGCGTAGCAGGCTCAGCGTCAGCGCTGGCAGCTTGGGGATATGCCCGTTTCTTCGCCCCAGCGGATGACCCCAAATAGAGAATGAAAGTTTGACTTTATTTAAGGTAAGGGTATCCTTAGTGGTTGTGCTCCCTGGGCATCGGCACGGGCAAGAATCTTGCCCGTAACATCAATACTCGGTATGAACAAGTAACCGGGGATCAGCTCAGGGAACCGTCATATTCTAAATAACAATTAACCTTCTGGCGGAGAAACCCCATGAAATTTATGAGCCCCAAGTTTCTGGCTCTTGCAGCAACCTCAGCGCTTCTGGTGACTGGCTGTGGAGCATCTGAAGAAGTGCCCAGCTCTGAAGCGTCTAAGCCCGCAGCTAGCGCAGCAGGCGACGGTAAAACCAGCTACCCGTTGACTATCGAGAACTGTGGCGTTGAGACCGTCATTGAAAAAGCACCTGAGCGTGTGGTTTCTCTTGACCAGAACTCCACTGAAATCTTGCTTTCCTTGGGTTTGGCTGATCGCATGGTAGGTACCGCCTCATGGACAGACCCGGTGCTTGATAGCCTGGCATCTGAGAACGAGAAAGTACCTCGGCTGGCTGATAACGCACCCAGCTTTGAGGTGCTGATGGACGCTGATCCCGATTTCGTTACCGCGTCCTTTGGTCGCCACTTCAACACCGGTGGTGTTGTAACCCGCGACCGTTTGGCTGAAACTGAGGTGTCTTCTTACCTGTCGCCGACCGACTGCGATCAGGGGCAGAGCATCAACGGTGGTGGTAAGCGAACTGTAGCGCTCACGGAGGATGTATTGTTCCAGGAAATCCGCGAGATGGCCGAGATTTTCGATGTGCAAGAACGCGGTGAAGAGCTGATTACCGACCTTGAGCAGCGTGCGGATGCTGCCCTGGAGGGTGCTGATTTTGATGACACTTCAGTAGCTTTCTGGTTTGCTGATACGAAGACCCCTTACATGGCAGGTGGCAAGGGTTCAGCGCAGATGCTGGCACACGAAGCTGGTATGACTAACGTCTTTGAGAGCGAAGTGGATGACTGGCCCGCTGTGACCTGGGAAGCTGTTGTAGAGAAGAATCCTGAGGTTTTGGTTCTTGGTGATTTGAAGCGTGACCGTTTTCCCGGTGACCGTCTGGACGATAAGATTGAATTCTTGAAGAATGACCCCCTGACTCAGCAGATTGACGCGGTTAAGAATGAGAACTTTATTGCGTTGCACGGTGCTGAGATGAACCCCTCGATTCGTTATGTTGACGGTCTTGAGAAGATTGGCGACTGGTACGAGAATAACCAAGAGAATGTAGGCAAGTAAGCTGTGGCAGTAACTACCCTCCTGCCCGTTTCGACTGCACGACGCAAACATTTCGCCGGGCGCTGGTTCTTTTTGGCGCTCGGTGTGGTGGCGCTGGTGGTGTCGGTGTTGATTTCCATTACTTTGGGCAGTGCTGATATTTCGATGGTGAATGTGCGCGATATTGTGACTAACCATGTGGGGCTGACCGAGATTCCGGTGCGTTTGAGCGAGGACGCGATTGTGTGGGAAGACCGCTTGCCGCGTGTTTTAGTGGCTGCGGCGTGTGGTATCGGTTTGTCACTGTGTGGTTTGTTGTTGCAGTCGTTGTTGCGTAACTCTTTGGCTGACCCTTATATTTTGGGTGTTTCATCGGGTGCTTCGACGGGAGCGGTAGTGACCGGCATGTTGGGGCTGGGTGGGGGAGCGATTGGGCTCTCTGGTGGCGCTTTTATCGGTGCGTTGATTGCTTTTGCGGCTGTATTGGTGATTGCGAAGTGCGCCAGTGGTGATAATTCTGCATTTATTCTGGCGGGTGTGTCATCAACTCAGCTTTTTTCGGCTCTGACCTCGTTGATTATCTTCGCGTTTGCTGATTCTGATGAGGCACGCGGTGTGATGTTCTGGTTGTTGGGCTCTCTAGAAGGCGTGCGCTGGAACCAGGTCTATCTTTCGGTGGCTGTTGCTGTAGCGGCGCTGGTGCTGTGCCTGGCTTTTACCAAGACCCTAGACGTTATGACTTTCGGTGAAGACATGGCAGGGGCGCTGGGCGTCAATACGACGGTAGTTCGGATGCTGTTGCTTACCAGCACGGCTCTGGTGACTGCCGTTTTGGTGAGTGTTGCCGGGGCTATCGGTTTCGTGGGTCTTGTTATTCCCCATATTGCCCGTCTTATCTGCGGTTACCAACACCGTCTGCTGGTGCCTTTTAGTGCCGTTTTTGGGGCGATTTTTATGGTGTGGGTTGATACTTTCTCTCGCATTATCTTTGCCCCTTCGGCGTTGCCTATTGGCGTGGGCACAGCGATTGTAGGTGTGCCTGTGTTCATTGTGATTTTGTTGCGTAAAAAAGCGAGGGTCTAAGCATTCACACTAGGCACTAATTACGAATAAAAATCCCCAGAGAGTCTCTAGACTTTCTGGGGATTTTCCTTTTGAGACTTATAGCTGCTGAGGTTTACGGCTACTTGAACTCGGGTAACCGTAGCAGGGCTTCTTGGGCGATGGTCGCTACGTGCCGTCCGTCGCGGGTGAAGACAGAACCAGTGGTGAGACCGCGTCCGCCCCTTGCTGCTGGGCTTTCGTAGGCAAAGAGCAGCCAGTCATCGGCAGCGACATCGTCGTGAAACCAGATGGAATGATCGAGTGAGGCTACCTTCATACCCGGCTGCAACCAGAACTTGCCGTGGGCGCGCATGATGGGTTCCATGATGGTGTAGTCAGAGGCATACGCTAGGGCTGCTCGATGCGCCACCTGACGTGACCCCAGGGGTGCGATAGCTTTGATCCACACCATATTGGTGGTTGAAGGTGAGGTCTCCGAGCCCAGGTAGAGCGGGGTGCTGACATGCCTCAGGTCGAAAGGACGCTCGTGGGCAACTGCCTGTACCATGGGGTGTTCAATACCAGCAAGAATCTGCGCGGCGGTGGGCAACGATTCGGGGTTGGGCACGTCCTTAGGCATAGTGACCGCGTGCTCTAACCCGCGGGCAGGTTCCTGAAAAGACATGATGGTAGAGAAGATGGGGGTATCTTCTTGGTAGGCGTGGACGCGGCGGGTAGAGAAAGACCGCGTATCGCCCAGTTTCTGCACCCCGTAGCTCAGCGGCTTGTCGATGCTACCTGCTTGCAGAAAATAGGCGTGAAGGGAGTGTACCGGGCGGTCTTCTTCAACGGTTGCTGAGGCTGCCATGAGCGATTGCGCCAGTACCTGCCCGCCGTAGACGCGCGGAGTTTCGCGGGCGAGGGTTTGGGCGCTGAATGCGGCGTCGTCGTGGCCAGTGGATTGAGTGGTTTCGAGGGTGAGCATGGTGCTCAATGCGGTATCTACGGTTGGAGCTGTGTGATTGCTCATCTTCTCAAGGCTTTCTGACAGGTAGTAAGGTGGCTAGGGTCAAAGATTTTCACTGATATAAAAATCCCTCCTCAAAGGAACACTATGCAACACCCCGAACATTCCCAGCAGGCTGCATCAGTTTCGGTTTCGAGCGTTTCCGTAACGCCGTACGTGAAATTTACGGGTAAAGCGGATCCGCTTGATCTGGTAACTTTTCTTTCGCGTGCACGGGCGGTGGATCCTCAGGCTGCGGTTCACCTGGTGGGGCGGGGTAAGGTATTGGGTGCTTACGTGGCTGCTCTGTCACCTGCTACCTTGCTTGATATGATGCCCACCGTTCTTGGGTTGCGGGCAATGTCTCTTGCCGAAGAAGCCCAGATCAACGCAGTGGTTGATGCCGGTGCTGTTCTGGATCGACTTGCTCGCATTGAGGACGCCGGTTTGCGCCTGGCAATGCCTCCGGTGACCGTTAGCGCCGCGTGGGCGGGCATTGCCCCACCGGTGAGTGGCTGGGAGCTGGTCTCCGGCGTCCGTGCTGAAGACCTGCGTCGGGCAGCCAAAGCGGGTATGGACGCAGTTGATAAGGCACTGCCTGCTAACCCCGGTCACGCGGTGGTAGACACTGTGCGTTCGCGGATTTGGGCGTCCCCATTGGAGGGGCTGGAAGAACTCACGGTACCCTCAGGCTGCGCGTTTGCTGCCGAGGTGCTGGGCTTTTTGCCCTCAAAGTTTGAGGGGGAGATTCCCGTGTACACCCACCAAGGGTGGGTGCGACTCAACGCCCCCGGTGGGTTTGTACTCGCGCGCGTTTAAGACCTATGCCCCAAAATTTTGCGCCCGGCTAAGAGAATTAGGCGCGGTTCTGCATGGAGTGAGCGGCGCGTTCAAAATAATCCCACATCTGGGCATCGTGCAGGGGTGATAAATCGAGGGTGTCCATTGCGTTGCGCATGAACCTCAACCAGGTATCGCGTTCAGCTGCGCCAATAGCAAAAGGCATGTGACGCATCCGCAAACGAGGGTGCCCCCTGTGTTCCTGGTAGGTTTTTGGCCCGCCCCAGTACTGCTCCAAGAAGGTGCGTAAACGCCATTCTGCGCCGTCGAGATCACTCTCAGGGTACATTGCCCTAAACTCGGGATCATCGGCTACCTGCCGGTAGAACTCGCGCACCAGTTTCTCGAAGACAGGCGCTCCGTCGACCTGCTCGTAAAAGCTGGTGGGCTGCGCCCGCAACTGTTCCTGGGAGAGTGCAGGTGCAAGGTTAGTATTTTCGCTCATGCTTCCACTGTATGCCCTGTGCTGCCGCCCCTTCAAACACTCAACCTGCGACCCTTTGCAAAAAAGTGCCGCAGGTTGAGTCAATGAACTGGCGAGAACCCCTTGTGGTTTAGAGGGTATCTGCCGCCTGAACCTTGAGCGCGCGCACTACGCCGTCGCGATTCTCAGCGATCTGACGCTTGAGACCTGCCGCGTCATCGCCCAAAGAGTTCAAGAACTCTTCAGTTCGGGTCAGCAGCTGCTGCGAGGGCAGCGCACCGGGGTACATACCGGTGATAATCTGCGTTGAGATTTCGTGGCTGCGTTCGCGCCAGAGACTCTCGATGGTCTCAAAATACTTGTCGGTGTACTGCTCAAACAGGGCATCATCGTTGCCCTGGTAGAAACCAGCAATTGCTGAGCGCTGCACAACGTTGGAAAGCTCACCGGTTTCAACAACCTGCTGCCACACCTTAGCTTTAGCCTCAGCGGTGGGAATAGCAGCGGACGCGGTTGCCGCCGCCTGCTGACCGTTCGAGGTGTTATCGGCTTCACGCTCAGCATCAATATCAGCCGGGGTGAGTCTGCCACCGGCAGCCAGGGAAGTCACCAGAACCCAGCGCAAATCGGTATCGATCTCACGCTCAGCAAGGGTCTCTTCACCCTCAAGCAGTGCCTTGACTCGATCAAGCTGCTCTTCGGTGCGGGCAAGACGCGCAAAGGAACGCAAGAACTGCAACTGGTTATCAGAACCCGGCTCTGCTTTGAGGGTAATCTCCCACATCGCCTCAGCGGCGCGCTCGCGGGTTTCATCAGCCGATTCAGGATTGATATATGAGCGCAGTGCCAGCTCGAAGTTACGCAACTGAACCATCACAGCAGTTGAGTTGGTTTCTTTACCCAGGTTGTTCAGCACCAGATCGATGTAACGGCGGGCGGGGAAGTCACCGTCGCGGGTGGCATCCCACAGCGCACCCCAGAGAACACCGCGGGCAACAGAAGAATCCAGATCCTTCAGATGTGAAATAGCGGTCTGTTGGGAGTCTTCGTCAAGGCGCAGCTTAGCGAAGGTCAAATCTTCATCGTTGAGTAGCACGAGATCGGGGCGCGGCTTACCAGCAGCTTCGCTCACCTCGGTGGTTTCGCCATCGACATCAATCTCAAAGCGCTCGGTACGGGTCAGGCTCACACCGTCGTAGTTGTAGAAGCCCACCACCATACGGTGCGGACGCAGAGTCTCGTAGCCTTCTGCGTAGCTCTGGCGAATAGTGAGCGAGGTGATGTAATCGTTCTCATCTTGCTCAAGCTCAGCGGTCAGAGTATTGACACCGGCAGTCTCAAGCCACTTGGCGCTCCACGCGCGCACGTCGCGTCCGCTAGTTGTCTCTAGCTCATCAAGCAAGTCATCGAGTACGGTGTTACCCCAGGCGTGCTTATCGAAGTAGACCTTCAACGCTGCCATAAAGTTCTCCTGACCAACCCATGCCACCAGCTGGCGCAGCACAGAAGCACCCTTGGCGTAGGTGATACCGTCAAAGTTCACCTGAACATCGTGCAAATCGTTGATCTCGGCAACAATGGGGTGGGTGGATGACAGCTGATCCTGACGGTAAGCCCAGGTCTTCTCTGACGCTGAGAAAGTAGCCCACGCCTCGGAGGCGAAACGGGTGTTTTCAGCCGCTGCCAGGGTAGACATGAACTCCGCGAAAGACTCGTTCAGCCACAAATCATTCCACCACTTCATGGTCACCAAATCTCCAAACCACATGTGTGCCAGCTCGTGCAACACTGTAATCGCGCGGCGCTCAATCATCGCCTCGGTGGTCTTTGAACGGAAGATGTAGTTCTCTAAGAAGGTAACCGCACCGGCGTTCTCCATTGCACCTGCATTGAACTCGGGCACAAAGAGCTGATCGTACTTCTCAAAGGGGTAGGGGGTCTTGAACTGCTCCTCGAAGAACTCAAAACCTTGGGCAGTCAGTTCAAAAATGTCATCAGCGTCAAGGTAAGGCATCAGCGACTTGCGCGCAAAAACGCCCAGGGGAACCTCGCGTCCTTCTGAATTGGTCAGTGATGAACGAGTGGACGCGTAGGGGCCAGCGATAATCGCTGTGATGTAGGAAGAGATGCGGGGAGTGGGCTTGAAAAACCAGACCTTCGCCTCGTCCTTTTCTTCAACACTGGTTTCAGGCTGGTTAGATACCACGACCCAGTGAGCAGGAGCGGTCACAATAAACTCGAACTCAGCTTTGAGATCGGGCTGCTCAAACACGGGGTAGACACGGCGAGAATCGGGCACCTCAAACTGCGAGTACAGGTAAACTTCACCGTCTACGGGATCAACGAAACGGTGTAAACCCTCACCGGTATTGGTGTACAGCATATCCGCATCAATAACCAGCACATTCTCATCAGCCAAAGACGGCAACTCAATACACACACCATCAGCCAAAGAAACATCGAGCGCCTTACCATTGAGTTCAATCGAACGCACCGAATCAGTAATGGCATCAATAAAAGTAGAAGCACCAGCCTGAGCCGTAAAACGCACCTCAGTACGCGAACCAAAAACCCGCTCACCGCGCGTTAGATCAAGCTCAACCTTGTAGCTGGCAACATTCTTGATAACCTCAGCGCGCGCAATAGCCTCTTCACGCGTCAAATTCATACCCGGCATACAATCCTTCTTCTGTGAACAAAATGAAACAAAAATCAAACCCACGCGCTACCGGCAGTCACTTACACCCACACCACTATCTAGCATAGAATCATTACAGTGACAGCTCTGCACCCGTGCTCTATCACACACTTTAGCGGGCGCAGCGGTCATATAAAAATTAGGGGCACCCCTAAACACCGCGCAAAAACAAGGAGAGAGACCTAGTGCGAGTTCACATTGCAACAGACCACGCAGGGCTAGACCTCAGCCGCTACCTCGTAGAATCCCTCACCGAAGCGGGCTACGAGATGGTAGACCACGGCCCCACCGAATACGACCCCCTCGATGATTACCCCAGCTTCTGCATCAACGCGGCGCTCGCGGTCAAAGCAGACCGCGATGCAGGTCTCGACTCACTGGGTATCGTGCTCGGTGGCTCAGGCAACGGTGAGCAGATGGCAGCCAACAAGGTAGAGGGAATCCGTGCTGCTCTTGCCTGGAACCAAGACACCGCAGCCCTCGCCCGTGAGCACAATAACGCTCAGATGGTTGCTGTGGGCGGACGTCAGCACGATAAAGAGGAAGCGCTGGAGATTATCAAGACCTTCCTCCGCACCGAGTTCCCCGGCGACGAACGCCACGTACGCCGCATCAACCAGATGGGCGAATACGAACGTACCGGCGCTATCGCAGGTAAAGACATCAACGCCTAACCCCTTGAACATCTGAGACACCGGTGTGTACCTGCCCGTCCTATCGGGTAGGTACACACTCTTTAAACCTCACGCAAACCATCACCAGAAAGCTCTTGTTTTATGCCCGAAGGTCATTCCATCCACCGCCTTGCCCGGCAGTTCAACGACGTTTTTGTCGGCGCGTCAGTGCAGGTGACCAGCCCCCAGGGACGTTTTAGCGCAGGAGCTGCCCTCCTGACAGGGCACCGCATAACCGGTGCCTACGCCCATGGCAAGCACCTCTTTATCGATTTTGAGAACGAGCTGACTCTCAACGTGCATCTGGGGATCTACGGGGCATGGACCTTCGGCGGTGATGAACACTTTGCCGGTGCATCTTCTATTGGCGCACCCCGAAAGATCGGCGAGCGCGAGGTACCCAGGGACGCGAGCGCCCCCGAAACGCCAACCGCGGGTTACGACGGGCCGCCCGAGCCCAAGGCAACGGTTCGTGCTCGTGTGGTGTCAGAGCACGGTTGGGCTGATCTGGTGGGGCCCACGGTATGTCGCACTCTGACCCAGCAGGAAGTGGCGGCGGTGCGCGCAAAGTTAGGGCCAGACCCACTGAATCAGGACGCGAATCCGCATGCCTTTTACGCAGCGGCACGTAAAACTGCTCGCCCCATTGGGGTGGTTCTGATGGACCAGAAAATGATCTCGGGCGTGGGTAATATCTTCCGCGCTGAATCGCTGTGGCGCCAAGAAATTGATCCTCTGCGTCCGGCTAAAGAGCTTACTGATGCCGAACTTGAAAACCTGTGGATTGATAACAAGCATCTGCTTGAAATTGGGGTGCGCGTGGGCAGGATTATCACCACCGAACCGGCTGATCGCCCCGGTATACCCGAAGACGAAGCCTGGCCTGAGCATGCTAACTATGTCTATATGCACCAGGGGCAACCCTGCCTCCGGTGTGCGACAACTATTCGTGTTGAAGAAGTCGCCGGGCGCAAACTCTACTGGTGTCCCGGCTGCCAGCGCTAGTGCGTCCGCTCTCTTTTAAACACTGCTGCCCCTTACAGAGACGTTTCTGCGAGGGGCAGCAGCTTGTATACCCAGCAGCTCCCTTAGCGGACGCGGTTGCTACCGTGGCTTGTGTACGAGCTTGGTGGCGCGCACCTTGAGTCGCTCTAAACGGCGTGAGCGGGTGACATTGTGGGTGTAGTTCACAGCCCCGTCTGAGGTGTACTCAATCATTGCGAAGACCTGGCTAGCTAACAGAACGTACACGGTGAAAATACCGTTGTAGTTGAAAGCCTCACGCAAGAGCAAGATAGAAGTCAGAGCAATGGATACTGCCAGCAACGCCAGAATAACCTTGCGAGAACGCTGCCTACCGCGTAGCACGCCTGCTGCCAACAGAATATGTATTGCTGAGAGGGCAACCAACCCCGCTACCAGCGACCCATTAAAGAGCTCATCAGGGTGAACGGTGTGTGTCAAGACATCCAGTAGGTCCTCGTAGGAGCGAACACCCACCTCAGTAAGTACCTGCAAAAGACGCAAGATGCCGTTAGCAAACTGAAGAGCTGCACCAATGATGACGAACGCTGATGCGAAAACGGTGCTCAGAGGAATCTGCTCCACCAGTTCCCAGGGTTTGCGATGATGTGAATAGCGAGATTCGGGGGAGAGATCGGGAATCTTCATCTCTTCGGTAATCACATCATCGAGTTCCAAAATTGGCAGGTTGCCGTCGGTGATGATGTTATCGCCGCCGCCATTACGTGAATGATAACCGGCAGAGAAATCCACAATAACGTCGTGGTATGCCTCTTCGTTGGCAAAGAGCACGGTTTCCACCAGATAGTCACGTTCTTTATCGGTGTCAGCATCAATCTTGTGCGTGACCTGCAGGGTGAAGAGCGAAAGACCCACCGCGCGGTCAAAGGTAGCAGCTGCCACCCAATCAACTTCAACACCGCCGGGGAGCTTCCAGCCCGGTGGGGTCTTCCAAAAACGCACATGGTGACGTTTTGACGGGTTGCCGTCCACTTCTTGCTGATAGGCAAAATCTTCTTTGCGGTCAAAGAGATACAGCGGAGAAACCGGCGCGGTGGGGTAGGGCTGCCTGCGCAGGGTATTAATAATAATGCGCCAAGAACTAGCCAGGGTTACCGGCTCAGCCCTCAACCAACCGGCACGACGCATGGCACGGTGAACATCCACCGATTCACCGCGTACGCCCAAATTTACGGGGTCTCCCAACAGACCGTCACCGGTTTGGGTTCTGCCAATAAAGTAGGCGGGCACATACAGCGCTGTGAGAATACGGTGTAGGCGCGGCAAAATCATGTACGCCGCAACGCCCCACAAGAGCAAAATCAGCGGAATAGACGACCAGCTACTATTATTCAGCGCTGTGTAAAGAGTGATAACAGCCAGCCACATCGAAGCAAGCCCGGCGAATGCAAAGTATGATTTGTCGATCCACCCATTGAGCGCCCTGCGTCTACCCACACCGGGTAAATGCTTGTGCCCGGGTTTTAACGGTTGATGGGTATTGCCGCGGTAGACGGGGTACCCCTCCACCTGGCGAATATCAAACCGTTCAGCCATAAGTGTTCCTTTACCAAAGATACTTGGTGCCCCCTGCAGTGTGCAGGGGGCACCAAGTCAGTTACTGTACCGCCGGTCAGCGCCGACAAGTATGAGGTTTACGCCTCTTCAGGCTCAACCACCAGTTCAACATCGCTCACCGTGAGTTCGGTGCCATCAGCTTCAACGAGTACCAGCTCGGTCACGTTGCCCGCTGCCTTCAGATCGCTTTCGCCAGCTTTAATGCGGGCAATCGCGTCCGCAGGTGCAGTAATGGTTGCAACCTTGACCTTGGTACGCTGCTTGACCTTAGCCTCAGACTTAGACTTACGCAGACCGCCCAACGCTTCAGCGACAGTGCGCAGAATTTCTGCGTCTGCACCCTCGGTAAGAGCCACGTAGCCCTCAGTGGTTGGCCAGGACGCCCGGTGTACAGAACCCGCACGCCACCAGCTCCAGACCTCATCGGTAGTGAAGGGCATGAAGGGCGCGAACAGGCGCAGCAGGGCGTCCAGCGTGGTTGCCAGGGTAGCCAAAACAGATGCCTGTTCAGCCTCACCGTGAGCACCGTAGGCGCGGTCTTTAATGAGCTCAACGTAGTCGTCAGTGAAGGACCAGAAGAAGGTCTCGGTGATCTGCAGAACCTTGGCGTACTCGTAGTTTTCAAAAGCGGTTGTTGCTTCTTCAACCAGAGCTTCCAGGCGAGCCAGCAGCGAACGGTCAAGCTCATTGGTGACCTTAGCCGCTGAGTCAGCGGTGAGAATCGAATCCTGGGTTGCGCCCAGGTTCAGCACGAACTTCGACGCGTTGAGCAGCTTAATCGCCAGGCGCCGGCCGATCTTCATCTGACCTTCGTCGTAAGCGGTGTCTGCACCCAGACGAGCGGACGCTGCCCAGTAACGCACTGCATCCGAACCGTACTTCTCGAGCACTTCGTTCGGTACTACCACGTTGCCCTTAGACTTTGACATTTTCTTGCGGTCGGGGTCAAGAATCCAGCCAGAAAGGGCGGTGTTGTGCCAGGGCACCGAACCAGCCAGAGTCTCGGCGCGTACCACGGTCGAAAAGAGCCAAGTACGAATAATATCGTGACCCTGCGGGCGAAGATCCATGGGGAAGGTCTTGGTGTGCAAGTCTTCGTTCACGCCCCAACCGGTAGCAATCTGCGGGGTCAGTGAAGAGGTTGCCCAGGTATCAAGAACATCGGGGTCTGCGACGAAACCACCAGGCACACCACGCTGATCTTCGGTGTAACCTGCGGGAACTTCGGACGCGGGGTCTACCGGCAAATTGGCGGCATCGGGCAGAATCGGGTTCTCGTAATCGGGCTCGCCCTCAGCATCAAGCGCGTACCAGACGGGGAAGGGAACACCGAAGAAACGCTGGCGTGAAATCAGCCAGTCACCGTTGAGGCCCTCAACCCAGTTTTCGTAGCGTGAACGCATGAAGGTCGGGTGCCAAACCATCTCGCGACCGCGCTCAATGAGCTTTTCGCGGCGGTCGGCGTCGCGTCCGCCGTTGCGAATGTACCACTGACGTGAAGCAACGATTTCAAGGGGCTTATCGCCCTTTTCGTAGAACTTGACGGGGTGGGTGATCTTCTTGGGTTCGCCCTCCATCTCGTTTTCTTCAACGAGCATCTCAACAACAGCTTTCTGCGCTGAGAAAACGGTTGCACCTGCCATACGTTCGTAGCGGGCGCGTCCAGCCTCATCAGTGATCCACTCGGGGGTTTCAGACGAGAAGCGACCGTCGCGACCAATGAGGGCGCGGGTCTCCAGCTGCAGTTCACGCCACCAGGTCACGTCGGTGGTGTCACCGAAGGTACAGACCATTGCGATACCGGCGCCCTTATCGGGCTGCGCCAGGGGGTGAGCCTTAACCTCAACCTCAACTCCAAAGAGAGGGGAGGTGACGGTGGTGCCAAACAGAGGCTGGTAGCGCTCGTCATCGGGGTGAGCAACCAGGGCAACACAGGCGGGCAGAAGCTCGGGGCGAGTGGTCTCAATCCACACCTTTTCACCGTTAGGGCGGTGGAAGGAAATGCGGTGATAGGCGCCCTCGCGCTCCTTATCTTCAAGCTCAGCCTGAGCTACAGCGGTGCGGAAAGTAATATCCCACATCGTCGGAGCTTCCGCCATGTAAGCATTGCCCGCCTCAAGATCTTTCAAAAAAGCGAGCTGCGAAACCTTGCGAGAATGCGCGTCAATAGTGCGGTAGGTGCGTGACCAATCAACCGAAAGACCGAGGGTAGTAAAGAGCTTCTCAAAAACCTTCTCATCTTCGGTGGCAAGCTCTTCACACAACTCAATGAAATTACCGCGAGAAATACGCGGCCAGTCGCGCTGGTTCTTCGCGGGCTTCTCGGGAGCGGTGAAATCAGGATCGTAAGCAACCGCAGGGTCACACAAAACACCGTAGTAGTTCTGCACACGACGCTCGGTGGGCAAACCGTTATCGTCCCAACCTAGGGGATAAAAGACGTTCTTGCCGCTCATACGCTTATAGCGTGCCAGCACGTCAGTCTGGGTGTAGGAAAACATGTGACCCACATGCAAAGAACCAGATGCGGTCGGCGGGGGAGTATCGATAGAGTACACCTGCTCACGCGTGGTGTTCTCATCAAATGCGTAGGTATTCTCAGCCTCCCAACGCGCAGTGAGTTTCTCTTCAAGACCCTCAAGACCGGGCTTGGTCGGAACATTGATGGTTACGGGCGTGTCTGTGCCCAAAGTATTATCAGCCATGTCTGCCATTCTCTCATGTATTAGCACCAGACGCTAAAGAATTGCCCCCGGCGTCCCTCTCAACCTGAACCAGCAACGGTGTGACCAGGTTCTGCCATTTTCTCCCATGAATAAGAGGAGTTTTGAGCAGAACGTGGTCACCAGTGAACCTCAGACGGTCATACGAGCACGTGCTCAAACAGGGGCAGAAGGCATAGACTGAATACAGACACCAAAAACAGCAACAAGGAGCGCTCACATGATTCCGGAAAATCCCTTCACCCCCGAAAACTCTCGTGGCAAAATAGCGGTCGTGACCGGCGCATCCTCAGGTATCGGCCGCGCAACCGTTGAGCAGATGCGCGCCACCGGCTGGACGGTCTACGCCGCAGCCCGCCGAGCCGACCGCCTCGAAACCCTCGCACAAGAAACCGGCGCTATTGCCCTAACCCTTGACACCACCGACACGGACGCCGTACGTGAGACAGCCCAGCGTGTTTTACAAGAAACGGGCGGACGCCTGGACGCACTGGTGAATATCGCCGGCGGCGCTCGCGGTGCTGATACGGTGGCAACGGGCAGCGCCGAAGACTGGCAGAAGATGTACGAGGTGAACGTTCTGGGCACCCTCAACATGGTGCAGGCTTTCTTACCGGCACTGCGCGATAACAGCGAGGGTACGGTGCTGAACTTGACCTCCACAGCAGCCGAAGCTGGCTATGAGGGCGGTGGCGGATACAACGCCTCGAAGTTCGGTGAACGCGCTCTCACCGAAGCCTTGCGTCTGGAAGAAGCTGAGAACAACGTGCGCGTGATTGAAATCCGCCCCGGTATGGTACACACCCCCGAGTTTTCAAAGCTGCGTTTGGGATCTGATGAGGCAGCCGCTAAAGTCTACGCGGGCGTTGAAAAGCCCCTGCTTGCAGAAGACGTAGCGCAGACTGTCGTTTTCGCCCTCAACGTTCCCCACCACATCAACCTCGATCACATCACCATGCGCCCGGTTGCTCAAGCAGCCCAGTACAAGGTGATTCGAAAGGGCATCTAAGATGATTCACGTTATCGCAACTTCGCACGGCACCGATAATGTTCAGGGGCGTGAGTCTATTGATCTGATTCGCGGTCAGCTGGCTGAAGCCTTAGAATCTGAGTTCCCCGGTAGGTATCAGATACATGAGGCATACGTCGATGTTCAAGCCCCTGCCCTTGACGATGTAGTGACCGAGTTCAGCTCAAATGATGAGGTCATCATCGTACCCTTGCTACTGTCTACCGGTTTTCATACTCAGGTTGATATGCAAAAAGCTGCGGACGCATGCCCGGCAACGGTTCGTATCGCGGCAGCTTTGGGACCTTCAGCTGCCCTGGCTAAATTGCAGCGCACCCGCCTTGAAGAGGTGGGCTACCTCGGGGGAGAGCCCCTTGTCATGGCAGCAGCCGGGTCATCTCGCCCCGATGGACGCGAGGCAGTAGCCCTACAGTCTGAGGTACTGAGCACTCTGCTCTCGAACTTTACCCCGCACGGTTTTGTTGCCAAGATTGACCCAAAAATTGGGGATGTAGTCGCTGAACATGCCCCCGAATTCATCTCCTCCTACCTGATGGCACCGGGCTTTTTTCAGAATCTTCTGCACAAACTCGATGGTGCATCAGAGGACTTCTCGGTGGCTGAGCCGCTGGTGGTTCCAGGTGATACTGACGCTGCCGCTATTGTGGCAGGCGTTGCCGCCCAGCGTTTGCAGGAGGCACTCGCGTCCTAAATCTTACGCTGAGACTATTCACCTTTAAATGCACGATTCACCTCTGCCCTTGGGGTGAATCATGCATTTGAAGGTGAACGGTGCCAGGTTTTTGCCCACTTCACCGCTGACCGAAAGCCTTTTTGAGCTTAACGATGAGGCGGTAGGGATGGTTCATCACCTCGTCCCAATCTGTGCGTACCACCGTAAAACCTTGCGCTCTGAGGCGCTCTTCGCGCTCATTCTGGGCACGGAAAATTTCTTCACGTTCACCAAAGATCTGCCCGTATTTAATGTTCCCATCGAACTCTAAAATGACCATGAAATCCCACCAGAGAAAAACAGGGCGGTAGTTTCGCCCCATGACCGTGAGCGTGACCTGTTCTGAGGGAGTGGGCAATCCTGATTCTTTGAGTAAGAGTCGGGTGATGCTCTCACCTGCGGATTCGCTGTGTTTGCTCATGGCAACAGATACGGCTCGTGCGCGGGCTGCACCTGCTCCTTGAACGCTAGTCAGCGCGTGGGCGAGCGCGTCCTGGTCGGTTCCAGTGTATAAGGCGCTGTCTGCGAGCGTCACTGATTCTCGAAATGGCCATATTCTGGCGCAGTCTACGACCGTTTCAAGAATAGGTGTGAGCTGTAGACCGTTGGCGTCGACGGACGCGATCTTTTGTCGGTAATGGCGAATCACATTCAGCGCTTTTGAGGGGCTTTTGCTGGTGCCGATGATGTTAACCTGCTGGGCAACTCGGATATTCACCAGTCCGTGGAATGCCACCGCGGAGTCATGAGAAAAGACTGGTGTAATTTTCGCTGTTTTGCTGTAGGCGGTAATCTCGGCTAGGTAACCTTCTGAAGGTTTGAGCGAGTCCCACCAGAGACGCGGGGCGTAGGCGCTACGCCTAATTTTTATGACCTGACCGTTTTTGACTCTTATGTCGAGTGCGCTTCTGCCGATACCGCGCTGGTCAAGTTCTGCCGCGGTGAGCACAGCGTTTTGTATGGCCGTGATTCTGTTCATGGTTCAAGTGTGAAACAGATGCAACTTTCATGGGGTAAAACCTTGAAATCTGTGGATAACTCCGGGGTTTTAAAAGTTATCCACAGGATTTTTGTACACATGACGCAGTATTCACAGGAACACGACGGGTTGCCTTTAGATGCATGATTCACCTCTGTAGTAGAGGTGAATCATGCAACTAAAGGTGAATCACGGGCGGATGCCCTCCATTAGCGCACGCGCTCGGCGGTGAACTTTTGAGAGGGGGCTACGTAGGATTCTTGCGATTCGATGAGCTGAAGTTCGCGCTGTCCGGATGCCAGGGTATTTCTGAGCAGTTCGTAGACGGACGCTGTGGTCAGCTCTAGGGCTTCTTGCAGGGACTTACCTGAGGCGAAGTGCGAGGCGAAGAGTGCTTGGGTAACATCACCGGAGCCGTTTGCCTTGAGGGGCAGACGGTCGGTGGTGATGAGCCAGGCTTCGTCACCTGAAACAGCCAGCATCTGAATGAAGTTTTCGGGGGTATCGGGGGTCTGTACTGAGGTGACCAGTACGGTTTTCGGTCCGATTTCCTGTGCCTTAGCTACGGATTCGAAAACATCATCGAGAGTTTCGGGTGAGGTGTTGGTGATGAAGCCCAGCTCGAACTGGTTGGGGGTGATGATGTCTGCGTGCTGAATGACGCGGTCACGAATGAGTTCCTGAACCTCGGGGGAGACGAAGCAGCCGCTGGTAGCATTGCCCAGCACCGGGTCGCAGGAATAGAGAACCTTGGGATTTTTCGCGCGTGCCTTAGCGACGGCGTCCAAGATAGCGTCGCCGATAGATGAGCCGCCTTGGTAGCCGGAGATAACCAGTGCGGTATCGTCCAAACCACCGCGTTCTTCAATGCCTGTGACGATTTCGCGCACGTCATCGCCTGAGACGAGCGGCCCGCGCCAGGTGCCGTAGCCGGTGTGGTTTGAGAAGAGAACGGTGTTGACGGGCATGACTTCGTGACCCATGCGCTGCAGGGGGAACACGGCTGCCGAGTTGCCCACGTGACCGTAGGCAACAGCTGACTGAATAGAAAGAATACGCATAGTGCTATTGTGCCATGCACCACCGCGCCCCCGGTAACAGTGGTTACGGTATGAGATGCATCGCATCTAAGGATCTGCACTAAAACTGTGCAGCGCTATATCCACGAACTCATCAAAAACCGGTTACTGTCTGTGGCGCGGGCAGGGAAGTCCGCGGCGTTCTCTGAGACTGAAGCTAATGAGGCTCCTATCTACACCCTTCTGGTGTCAGGGGGTAAAAATGTCCACCTCTTAAGAACTTTTAAGAAATCTGTTAAATCCTTAAAGGACAACACCAAAAATTTTCCTCTAACAGCGGTGGTTGAGTCTACTGCTGACCGTTGGGCAGCTACCGAGCGTCTCAAGAAAGAGGTTTTGGATCTACGGAAGGTACCTACTGTACTTCTTATGAAGCACCTAGGTAAGATTTTTGCCGCTGGATGGTGTGTACAAGATGTCATTCGAGCTTTAGAACAGGATCCTGAGGGGATTGTTTACCAAACACGGGGTGCCGGTGGTATGCGCTCAATCTTGGCTTGGCTGCATATTAGGGTCAATGCCTGGAAGCACGATGATGGTACTTTGCCTCCTTCTCCTACTCATATTCGGCGCAAGCAGGCTGAGGCTGAGCGTGAGCGTCTGATTGCGCAGCAGAAGCAGATTCTTGAGGAGATGAATAGGCCGAAGGTTGTGCCTGTACGGGGTCTGAGCCAGGTGCGGTTGATGCGTGAGTATTTGAAGGTGAAGAGGTTTAAGGGGGCTGTGGAGGCTGCACGGTTGTACCCTGAGCAAGCTCAACTAGTAGAGGGTAGTTAGGCTACCTGGGTTTGATGCTCTAAGGAGCAGTGGCATGCTGCTCATCGTGTGCAAAGTAGTTCCTATAATGCCTTGGACAAGCGCAAATGCAAAAATATATAAACATAAATCTGTATAGCTGTACTTACAGTAAACTGCAAAAACAGCTATACTGATATACATGACCTACTACATTGGCATACTTAACAGCAAAGGCGGCGTGGGGAAAACAACCACAGCCATACACCTAGCTCAAGCCCTAGCCCCTCAACACTCAGTAGAGCTTTGGGACGCTGATCCTCAAGGATCAGCAACCGACTGGGCCTATACCACCGAAGAAAACGGGGCCCGCTACCGTTTAGTGTCACCTCAGTAAACCACCGCGAAATCACCCGCAAAACAAGCACCGCCGACTTCGTTCTCATCGACACCCCACCGGGAAACAGCCAAGTCCTTGACGCGGCAGCTAACCGCAGCACTATGCTCATCATCCCCACCAAACCAGCAAGTCTTGATATGGCACGAGTTTGGACCACCCTTGATTCCATCCCGCCCACCTTGCCAGCTATCGTACTGCTGACCCACGCCAACCCCAGAACAATTAGCTACCACCAGGCCCTAGAAGCCTTGAATGAGGCTAAGATCGCTGTTTTCGATACCCCTATCAAGACCCTAGAGGCTATTAAGAACAACGCTAATACCTACCCTAAAGACCTGGCAGGTTATGAGCAGGTCGCTGCTGAACTACTGAACCTAGTTGGAGAGTAAAACATATGAGTGAGAAGAAGAATTTAATGACCCGTGCGGCTGTGCCTGCATCGGTGGCTAAGGCTGATTTTAAGAAGTCTTTTGCGGCAGGGGATTCTGGGCCGAAGAAGCAGTTGACTGTTAAGTTGGATGAGGTTCGGCATCGGAAGTTGAAGGTGTATGCGAGTGAGCGTGGGATGACGATTACTGAGGTGGTGAGCGGGTTTATCGATAGCCTGTAGTTCTGTATGTATAGAAAGCTGTTTATCTGCTTATACAGATAAACGGACGTAACCTGAAAAATTTCGATTTGACAAGATTATGAGGCTTATTCATTAGGAGTTCCGCAGGCTCACGTTTGCTGCCGACCCTCTCGCCTGGTGTACGTCGCTCATTAGGAGATTCGCGCTATTGCCAAGCCAGTAGTTTTACTGTGAGTCTACTGCACCTACCCTTATGAATAAGCCCCTCATATATTTTTGCCTTTAATTCCCACCTTTATCTTCTACCCTCTGCTTTTCCGTTGCGCATCTCCTCTATAATCAATTTGTAGTCATCCATCCATGATAGGTCACTATTTTCGTTGATTCCTAATTGAAGAGTAAAATTATCTTTAGTACTAATCTCAAGGCATTTTTTATTTTGTCCAGCATCGAGAAAAAGAGTGTTCCCTCTTCCCTTTTTTCCTCGATTGCCCCACTCCCTGCCGAGCGGAGTAGCATCCTTTATGCTAACAGAGACAACAGAGTCATTTGGTATTCGTACTTTGGGGAAAGGGAAAAGACGAGAATCAATGTATTTGTCATAAACTTTGACATACACACCCGCTTTCCAGTATAGATAAAAGGAAGTAATAGATAGAAAGATAAATAAATTTATCAACAAAGATGGTTCATTGCCTTGCGCCAAATGTATAGTGTAGAATGCTGCGGGAATAAGTATAATTAGCACTCCTGAAATGCGATAAAGAAGTTGAACGGATGAAAGCTTGTATACCATAGTGTATCAACACCTAGTTTCTTTATTTATAAATTTGAAAACGAAGTAATCAGCAATTACCATCGTGAGGGAAAATGTCCATAATCCCATAATAATACCTAATGTTTGTCCATTAGGTTCAGCATACATATTGTAAGGATTAAAAGGCCACCTTGTTTTTTACAAAATGTTAATCGAAAAGATTCGAAAATATAAAGAAGAGAAACTGCGTCATGCAATCGCACCAGTGGACCTCCTGTAGCCGTATGCTGCAATTGGGATTATTAAGAATGATAACACAGATATTAGTACTAAAGAATTTATAACGCCTATCCAAAATGACAAAAACCCATAGAATAAGGTCGTGGTTGGAATGGTCAGAGATCCAAGAAAAGAGCGGGCTACGGTTACACTTTGCATTTTTTCAGGTTTGATGATTTTTGATCGCAAGGTGTAACCTGAAATAGATATTGCGACAAATATTGCGCCTAGTAAAATCTCGTGAATAACAACAAAAAAAAGATGGCCGCTATTTAAAATATTTGGTAATAGGGTCACTAATAATGTGGGCGGCAACAATAAGCATGATATAAAAATAGAAATATTGTATATTTTATTAATTCTATTTTCAACTAAGTAGGTAAAGGCTAGGGTGGATAGAGCACCCAGTGAAATCAATAACCCTATTAGTTCTGCGGGTAGATTATAAATATCTGCAATTAAGATATAGTATCCAGTTCCATATGCTGCCGTTATTGAAGAGAAAGCTAGCGTGGTAAAAGTTAAAAACAGCAAAGGGGTGTTTTTCTTGATTTCTTGGAGTCCGTTTTTAAGAGAGGCTTTGCTGTGGATTTCTGTTTCTATTTTCTCGGTTATAACTGATTTCTGGTACAGGAAAGGGAATGTTCCAAATAAAAATATAATTACTCCAGAAAGTCCTAGCCCAAAGGGTCCTGAAGTCTTTTCAACGATGTATCCGGCCAGCAACGGGACAAATATTTCACAAATAGTGGAAACTCTATACAATAAAGAGTAATGCTTACCGATTCCTTCAGAAGGAATGACCTTTTGGATATATGACTCTCGTGAGAAATTAACAAAAGCTCTACCTGCAACTGCAAAAATTAATAGTAAAATATAGCTATAGAAACTGAGAAAACCGAAAATATATAATATAAAAATTAGTATGTAAGAAGCGCCGGTTAATGCGTATCCTTGAAATAAAGTAGATTCTACGTTTTTTGAGTGCGATAATTTGGTAAAAACCAGTGCAGTTAAGAACATTATGATTTCAGGTATTATTCTCAATATCGAGAATTCTACCGTGGTAACTTCAATAGAATGAATTACTGTAAACAAGGAAGCTACGGTAAATAGCTCTTTACCTGAAGACTCGCCAAACCATGATAATATTGATTTATTTTTATGATTCATTTTTTAAAAAGGGTGGGGCATGATATTAATCTGCCCCACCTGGTATATTAGTATTTACGCAGGAATCTTAATTAATTTTTTGGCTTCGATTCGATCTTTGCAGGGCTCACAAACACAACATTCGCTAGTTGAGCTTACAGCACAGCTCCATGTGGCATCGATGTCCATACCAAGGTTGACACCACGCTGCATAACTTCCGCTTTAGTCATCTCTAGGTAAGGAGCAACAACTTCAAATTTTTTCCACCTTGTTCCATCGTGATTGCTTCAGAAAGCAAATTGAAATATTCAGTATTGTTATCAGGGTATGCATCCCCTTTGTGGACAGCATAATAAAGCTTTTCCGCTCCCTGGCAGATGGCGGCAGAAGCCGCTAGCGCTATAGCGATTCCAGAACCAAATGGCTTCACGGTATTAAAGATTACTTTTCGCATAACTACAGGAGCCGGGTCTCCATACAGTGCTTGTAGAGCGGGCAAAATATTCACAAAATGGTTCTCAACCCCAAGTTTTGCAGCGGTTTCCTGTGCGTAGTGTCGTTCCGCTTCAGCTTCAAATTCACCTGCATTAAAGGTAAAGGTGATCACCTCATGCCCCTAGTCTAGCAAATCGTATAGAAGGCTAGTCGAATCGGGGCCTCCGGAGAATAGCAATGCTACCTTGCTCATGTGTATCTCTTTTCTGTGATAGTTACAAAAATCTTATGTGATTTTCATCTATTTTATGGGCTGTGTCTCAGAAGTTCAAGGGCTCGTCCTGGTTTTTAAGGAGGAAGGAAGATAAAAGCTACGGCCCCGTATCTGGCCCTCTCGAAATACCAACACCCCACCCAACTCGCTGAAGACGCCTCCGCTCCTGAAACCTCTGCTCAGCCTCCACCTCCACACGCTGCTTCCGCTCCGAGGGCATCTCCAACACGCGCGTTGGCTGTTCACCACGATTAACTACCACAGAATCCGTCACAGCAACCCAACCAGCCACCCCAAACCAGGTGAAACTAGAAGCGTAAGTAACCGGTCTGCCCCACACACGGCTTCAATGCCCCCAGCCAACACAACAATGGTCAGGGTGCGTCGCCACCGAGGCGGGAACCGGCTCACAAACCATCGCTAATAGAAGCACGATCCAAAGCCAAAGGAAGACGGACTGCGAGATTCGTGAACCACCGGTTACTACCGCACCATAACCCGCAAAACACAAAGGTGCGAAGTAATGACCGAAATTTACCTCGGACTAGACGTCGGCAAAACCACCCACCACGCTACAGCCCTGACCACCACAGGAAAGAAAAACTGGGACAAACCCCTACCCAATCGGAACCCAAAATCCGAGAATTCCTTGAAAAACTATCAGCCCAAGGAACCGTTCTACTGGTAGTGGACCAACCTAAAACAATCCACTAGCCGAGGTGGAATCCAACCTGATCTCTGAACGCACCCGGGCAGGACTTGCTGCAATGAAAGCTAAGAATGCAGGTAATGGCGCGGGTCCCGGTCGGCCTTTGAAGTTATCGGTTGCTCAACGGGGGCAGTTGGTGCGGATGCGTTCGGAGGTGAATCCCCAGACTGGCAGAGTGTGGAGTCTGCGGGAGCTCGCAGCTTTCTTTGGGGTGGGAGTATCGACAGTGGTGAGGTGCCTGGAAAAAGAAGATGTCTGGGGGCTATGACTTTGAGCTCTGTGTCTGCTCTCTTCGCTCAATAACCTACAGCGGAACCGCTGCTGTCTGTTTTAGTGTCTACGTGCTGGGCAAAAATGCTGGCCAACTCATCTGCTAACCCCCAAACATCGCTAGGAGCACCAGGCGCCCTCATCTCTGATTACATGCACTTCGCCCGCTGGTACTACAACCACAAACCCCATCGCGAATGGGACGAGCACGACTACACCCGACACAAGCGATTCATCAAGTTCCAAAGCCACGCCAAAGCCCAAGCAGAACGCAAACGCCAAGAGCACCTCAAGAAGCTACCCCCAGCTATCAAAGGACTCATGACCCTAGAGCACGAAGAAGACTAAGCAACCAAACAACACCACCACCCAAAAGCAAAGAACAAGCACAACCAAGCAAGCCACATACAGACCACAAGCCACTAAGAAAGAACCAGAGCACTACCCAAGAACACCCACCACCACTAAACTAGAAAACAAGAGAAAAACAACAGACAGACACGGGAGCAAAGAAGATAGAGCTTATTACCGCCTGCAGTAAGTGAAGCGAGAGATGAACCAAGGCGGCTTCTTCCAAAAGTTGGTGAGGTCTAACGTTCCCCTACGGCAAGCAGAACGTGCCTTAGCGCAGATAGAGGCCCAAGCTCCAAGTAAAGCTGAGGTTCAAGAAGCTAGTAACTACGTGCAAAAAGTAGAAGATCAAGTAGCGGTAGCTCAAGAACGAACCCATCAGGCTAGAAGTACCTTAGGGGATGCTCCTGTATTAGCTGGTGTTTCTCCTGCAGTGCTTGATGAGCGCGGCATCATTCATGAACCCAACTATGAGCAAATCACAGCCCAAGCTACTGCTCAGCAACAGGAAGCGGTGCAGACCTTGAGGAAGCTTCAAGTTCCTGGGAAGGTAGCTGCAGTATGGTCTTATCATGCTCGGATGCATAAGATCATAGAGACTGCTAGTAGAAGCCGAGAGCGTATGGGCAGAGAAGAGCAAAGAGCTACCCGGGAGCCAAGTAGAGAAGGTCCCTCTTTAGGACGATAGCGGGCGGGGTCGATCATACTAGTCGTGTATTTTGTCTTTCCACCTGGTAGGCAAGGCAACTTATAGCCTTAGCGCTCTTGTAGGCTGTCAAGGGTGCCGGTGGCGTCGCTGAGGCGATTCGCGTACCGCTCACCCTTGGACAACTTATAAGCGCTAAGGCTAGGGCGCTGCCTGTTCCCGGTGAAAGGTAAAGAATGAACAATAGGTAGCGGTAACAGGGTGGGGCAGAGCCTAGAGCAGTAGAAGGAAATCATAAATGTACTGGGCAATTACTGTTCCTAGAGGTTTCCCACACTATTTAGGGAAGAAACCTATGACTTCTGATTGCCTTGTTTCTTCTCCATCCAACCTAGCCCCTGTGAAAGACCTACTAAGCCTAAAAGTCCGAAAGCAACCACTACACACCACGTCACTACCGAACCAAGAATGCTCCAGCCGCCAAGACTTCCTAGATAGACAGCAAAGACACCCAGAAAATAAGCAACTATCAAGAACACCACTGCAATAACTATTGAGCTTGGGTCCTTCTTCTTTTCTCCTTCGCGCCTTATTTTCTCTGCATCTCGGATAACGATTTCTTCAAAAAATTGCGTGTGCTTTGCTCATAGCGGGAACCTCTTTGAACATCTCTATATTTTTCTCTGCAATCTCCTGTAAGGCCTTCACTTTTTTGTTGTGGAGTAGGACAGCTCCAAAGAGTGGTATGGGAGTAGCAAGAAGTGAGTAACACCACTGGGGATTTCGACTAAAAGATTCTTGAGTTGTTCGATCATTCTTAGTCATCTTCTGTAGGTTCTTTGTTCAAAGGGTTCTTCTAACCCTATTGTGCCGAACCTGTGCAGCACCCTGGATACTGGAATATTTGTTCAGGTGTATGAAAAGAGGGTATTCCTCCCCTGTCCTGTAACAAGCTAAAGTTCTGTGTGCATCTCACTGCGATGGTTACTCGTACAGTGATTTTTATACCTCAGATGGAAGCTGTTATGGGCAAACTGGCTGTATCAAAAACGTCTCTACGGTAGTTTTGCACCAGGTCGCAACAATATCTCTCCAAAATATCCCGCCGTGATGCCCGTCAGTAAAGGGTAAGAAGAAAACAGATGCAGTACAGTAGGTAGCAACAGAATTTTTAAATAACGAAAGTCCCTCCGCCAAGAGGGGCTTTCCGTAAGAACATTGATGACCATCTTCCGCCAAGTTGCTGGTCATCGGTGAGAAAACAACCATGTTGCATATACACAAGAGGTTTCTCTAATGCCTAGTGTACCAGTGCAAAGTAGGAATAGCGCAAGAGCCCGGGCTAACGCCACACTTTTTGATCTCATCACAGTCCCGTCCCATCGGGTACCCATTTCTCCTGATAACGCTCTACCCTGGCGCAGATATACGGCTCAAAAGTACCTAGCTAATCTTTCTGCGACCAAAGCAAAAACAGCTCAAAAAATTATTGACTACATCAGCTACCGCTACCGCTTAGGCGAATATACAGCCCAGTTCACTTATGCAGAGATCGCATCGCATCTAAGGATCTGCACTAAAACTGTGCTGCCTGCTAGCCGCGCCGCGCGTCCTGACCCTGAGCAGGGACGAGTCACCTTTAAATGCATGATTTACCCCTGGGCTAGAGGTGAATCATGCATCTAAAGGTGAATGACGCGCACACCCGGCGGGTAGCGCAGAATTATGCCTTAGCGTCCCGCCCCTCACTCAGCGCCAGCTGCAGTAGGGCGTCGCGGCGGGCGGATTCGTCCGTGCCACTGGCGTAACCGGCGTCCACAACGCGCCCGATGACAGTAATCGCAGGCGGACGCAGATCTGCCAAATCCTCGGCAGCCCGCTCCAGCGTGGA
Organism: Rothia sp. ZJ932; assembly: GCF_016924835.1. NCBI lineage: Bacteria > Bacillati > Actinomycetota > Actinomycetes > Micrococcales > Micrococcaceae > Rothia > Rothia sp. ZJ932. The sequence goes on from NZ_CP070480.1 coordinate 1,033,341, forward strand.
GTAACGTACCCGCTCACCCTCGCGGTAGACGTTCTCAAAAGTACCTACCGGGGTACGAGCTTCAACGCCGCGTTCTAGCAAACCGGCAACGGTGTGGGGGAGCGTGCGAACACCCATCAACAACGAAATGGTACCGCCCGACGTCACAAAGCCAGCCAACAAATCCAACTCAGCATCGGTGAGTTCGGCGTGCCCCGAGACCACCGTAAACATGTGCGAGACCTTGCGCAGGGTCATAGGCACCCCAGCAGATGCTGGCACAGCAATCGATGAGGTTACACCCGAGATCACCTCAACCGGCACCCCTGCGCGCTCGCATGCGTACAGTTCTTCGGTACCACGTCCGAAGACGTAAGGGTCACCGCCCTTAACACGTGCCACGTTCTTACCTGCTAGCGCGTAATTAACCATCATCTGATCAATCTGACGCTGCGGCACCTTATGTTCACCGGGCACCTTGCCCACATCAATGATTTCAGCTCCCGGTGCCCACAGCTCAATGTCAGTCACCGGTGCCAGGTGGTCAATGAGCACCACATCTGAGGACGCCAGCGCCCGGTGGGCTGCGACCGTCATGTACCCGGCGAGACCGGGACCCGCACCTATCAAAAAGACGGTGCCAACGGTGCCAATGGGATCTTCAGTATCAACGGTAATCAGCGTACCGGGCAGGGTCTTTGCTAGGGCTGTGCGCCAGGAGGGGAACGCGTCCTGATCATTCTCAGCTACGCAGATAACGGCGAGTACGGGGCGCAGGGCAGCGGCGGGCACCAGCGCCTGGGGCGTGGGGCACTGAATAATAGAAGCCGCATCTTTATACTTGTGGGCTACGCGGGCGGTTCGCTCAGCATCGCCGGCAAGCAGCACCACAGCTCCTGAGGTTTCAAGATGAAGGTACACGAAAATCTCTCTATCTTCCCTTTGACGGGAATACACATAGGTCTCACAGCAAAAGCGCACGCCCACCCCACCCTCTTAGTTAAAGAGGTGATGAGGTGGGGCATACACTTTATCTAGAACGGGACAGATACATCACAGTATGCGCGTGCCGCTTAGACGGGTGCGCCTACCGGAATTTTTGCGCCGGTAATCAGTACCGGTGCGTTTTCTTCTTCAGCCTCAGCGGCAGCCAGTTCTTCGGCGGTTGCCGGGCGAATCTGATCGCGCTCTAACACATAGAGACGTGAGGCATCGTCAGCGACCTCGGGCTGGTTCACAAAGGAACGGAAGCGGCGCATACGCTCGGGGTCGTTGAGGGTCGCAACCCACTCGTCCTCGTAGTGGTCGATATGGTATTGCATGTCAGCGTCCAAATCAGCGCAGATACCCAGCGAGTCATCAATAATCACAGCACGCAGGTGTTCCATAGCGTCGCCGAACTTTTCATCCAGATCCTCGGCCCAGCGAGCGGTACGCTGCAACTTATCGGCGGTGCGAATGTAGTACATGAGGTAACGGTCGATGTACTTGTAAGCGGTTTCCTGATCCAGGTCTTTGGCAAAGAGACGACCGTGGGCAGGGTTAGCGCCACCGTTACCGGCAAGATAAAGGTTCCAACCGTTGGTGGTTGCAATCAAACCGACGTCCTTGCCCTGAGCCTCAGCACACTCACGGTTACAACCCGAAACACCCATCTTGAACTTGTGCGGGGAGCGCAAGCCCTTGTAACGGTTCTCAGTATCAATAGCCATCTGCACAGAATCCTGAACACCGAAACGGCACCAGGCGCTACCAATGCAGGACTTCACGTTACGCAGGGACTTACCATATGCCTGACCCGACTCGAAACCAGCATCTACCAGACGCTTCCAAATCTCAGGCAGCTGCTCCAGGCGAGCGCCGTACATACCGATGCGCTGGGCACCGTTAATCTTGGTGTACAGACCGAAATCACCGGCAACCTGAGCAATAACAGCCAGCTTAGCGGGGGTAATTTCACCACCGGGTATACGCGGAATCACACCGTAGGTGCCGTCCTTCTGCATGTTCGCCAGGTTGCGGTCATTGGTGTCCTGCAAGGTGCCGCGTCCGCCATCCAGCGCGTAGGACTTACGGGTTGAGGCAAGAATGGACGCGACGGTGGGCTTACAGATCGCGCAGCCGTCCTCACCCTGACCAAAGCGCTCAAGGACGGAATAGAAATCATCCAGATCGCCCACAATACGCACAGCCTCAAACAGCTCAGCGCGGGAGAAACCGAAGTGCTCACACAGAGCATTAGAAACGGTCAGACCCATCTTCTTCATCTGCTGATTGATGGTCTTCTGAATCATCGGAACACATGAACCACACTGGGTACCAGCAGAGGTCGAGGACTTAATGGAACCTACATCCTGGTGACCGTCAATAATTGCCTGACGCACAGTGCCAAAATCGATGTTGTTACAAGAACACAAGATAGCGTCATCGGGCAACTCAGTATCGGGCACACCGTCGCCGCCACCGGCAGCAGTCAAGAAAGCTGCCGGCTCAGCGGGCAACTCGCGTCCCAGCAGGGGCTTGAGCGAATCAAAGGGATCAGTATCGCCCACAAAAACGCCACCGAGCAAAGTCTTAGCGTCAGAGCTGGTCACAATCTTCTGGTACATACCGCGAGCCGGGTCAGCAAACAGAACCTCAAGCGCACCGGGAGTGGTCGCACGGCGGTCACCGAACCCAGCAACCTGCACGCCATCAAACTTCAGCTTGGTCGCAACATCAAACTCAGAAACAGTCTCATTACCGCCCATCAGGTTCTTTGCAACAACCTCAGCCATCTGGTTAGCCGGCGCCACCAGACCCCAGGTGCGACCCAGGATGCAGGCGACTTCACCGATTGCCCAAATGTGCTCGTCCTCTTCAGAACGACAATCGGGGGTGACCAGCAGACCGCCGCGCTCGCCGACGCTCATCTCTGCTTCGCGTACTAGCTCATCGTTGGGGCGAATACCCGCTGCGAACATGACGATGTCAGCGTCGATTACGCGAACATCTGCTTCATCGCCCATACCGTTTGCTACTGACACCGAGGTGACCTCGCCACCGGTGCGGTTGATGGTAGAAATGAACGCGCCGGTCTCAACACCAATGCCGGTTGCCTCAATCTGGGCGTTAACAGCGTGACCACCGCCCTGATCCATCTCTAGAGAAAGCAGCCAGGGGGCGACGTCCAAAATGGTGGGTTCAGCGCCCAGGTGTTTGAGCCCCTCTGCCGCTTCAAGACCGAGCAGACCGCCACCTACAACGATGCCCTTGGGGGCGCGTCCCAACTTTTCAGTCAGGCGAGCAACCTCAGACACTACGGTGCGTACATCGTCAATAGTGCGGAAAACGTGAGCTGCCTCAGAACCGGGAATGGGGATTTTCACTGCGCGTGAACCGGTAGCCATAATCAGTTCGTCGTATTCAAAAATTTCACCGGTAGTGGTGGTGACGGTGCGTGCCTCACGGTCGAGGGTGGACGCGCGGGTGTTGAGCTTTAGCTCAATGCCGGGTGTGTTCCACAGCTCGGTGTCGCCTAAGGTGAGGTTTTTATCAACGTCATTAAAAATCTGTTCAAGTGCTACGCGGTCGTAGGGCACGTAGGGTTCATCCATGAGAACTGTGACGGTATCTTGTCCCAGGCCCTGCTCGTTGATGGTACGTACAAAACGCCAAGCAGCGGGGCCGCCGCCCACTACGAGAATCTTTCGACCGGAGTGAGGTTCTTTCACCTGAGTATTAACCATGTGTGTTTAGCCCTTGCGTGTAAGTGCCCGATAAAAAATGTGGGATTCTGTGGGCACATCATTTATTTAGTATCAATAAGGCGATAATACCAAGTCTGCCTGTAGGTATCAGTCATACTGGTGGGTGAAAGCATCTCACACGTGAAGGAAAAATAACCATGTCCCACAAGGTAACCCACCGCATTTGCTCGCTGAATGATCTTGAAGAGAACTGGGGTGAAGTGGCTTTGATCGGTGATCACCAGTACGCAATTTTTCGCACTCACGATGACCGTGTTTACGTCACTGACCACCAAGACCCCAACAGCGGTTCTTTGGTGATTGCCCGCGGAATTGTAGGGGAGAAGGACGGTAAACGCACCGTTACCTCACCGCTGTACAAAGAGATTTATGATCTTGAAACCGGTGAGTGCCTCTCGGGTGCTGATTATGTTTTGCCGGTGTATGAGGTTGAAAACAAGGACGGCGAAATCTTCGTATTGCTTGATGCGTAAAGCTCTTTGATGCAAAGCCTCGGCGGGTGGTCTTCACCTGTCGGGGCTTTTGTCTGCGTCAAAACGGTTCTAAATTTACTTGAGGTGTGTCTGACCCAGTGCTTAACAATCTGTCATAGGGTTACGGGCACCCAATTCATGCGATGAAGTGTGGTGATGCGTGGGAATCTGTGGTTTTGAGGGGGATCGTGATGGGGTCTTAGAAGGTCAGCGTCATGTCATACCAGCGAGCGCCGCCGTGCGCGGAATCTGATACCCCGTCAAGCTTGAACCCGAAGTTCTTGTAGTAGTCGATGAGTTCTTTCTTGCAGGTCAGAATGACGCCGGTGCGCTTTTCTGCGCGTGCCTGTTCAATCAGGCGTGAAAGCAGAATAGCGGCATAGCCATGCGAGCGCATCGCCGGTATAACGTTGAGACCCAAAATAGTTTGGTAGGCACCGTGGCGGGTGTGGGCGGCGGGGTTGGTAAACAGCTCATCAAAAATTATGGGGGAGTTGGTGACCATGCCGTCAATGAAACCGATGATTTCCCCGTCTGCTTCGAGTACCCAAAAGTGGTTTCCGAAGACGTTGAAGCGCGAGGTGAGGATCTCTAGAGAGGCTGCTTCGGCGGCGGGGAAACATTCCGCTTCAATTTCAGCTAGGCGGTCAATGTCGGTGTCAGCTGCCTGACGCAGTTCCAATGTTGGCTCGTGTTCCTCCGCCGGTGCTGGGAGGTCTGCGTCCGGGATGCGGTTTTCTTGTGTACGCGCTTCATCGAGAGCTGTCAGCGATTGACCGCCCACACCCCAGTTATCGCGGGGTATTTCGTTGAGCATGACCCACACTGAAGATTCCTTGGTGCCGGTTATACGGGCATAAGTGATGGTGAGTTCAGTAATCAGGCGGTTTTGGTGGCTTGGTCTAGGCTAGAGGCGTAATTGACGTTGATTAGTGGCATGAGTTGGCTCCCAGAGTGCGAGTGTTGTTGTGCTTCATGGTAGCAGTGCGAAAGGTAAGGGTGTATTAGTGTTACCCGTCATGCTGAATCTGAGTGGACGCCCAGTGCTGGTGGTTGGCGGCGGTATGGTGGCTACCCGGCGCGTGGGGGTCTTGTTGGCTCAGGACGCGCGGGTAACAGTAATTGCCCCGCAGGTTAGTGAGGAGCTGGCTCAACACGCTGACAGCGGGCAGATCGTGTGGGAGCAAAGAGGTTTTGAACCAGGCGATGTTGCGGGCAACGTTCTAGTGCTTGCCCTGACTGATAACCCAGCGGTGCAAGAGGCGGTGCGCAGAGCCTGCGAGATAGCTTCGACCCTGTGCCTGGTGGGTGGTCACCCTCGTTCCTCGACCCTGTGGTTTATGGCTCACCGGCTGTTAGATGGGCTCACGGTTGCCGTGAGCGCAGGCGGTAACCCGCGCCGCGCTCAAGAAACAGTCGAGAACTTAGCCCGGCATATCAAAGCATCGAAAAGTTCAACACGCTAAAAAATTTATCTGTAATTTAGGTGAATCTCATCATCGCCTACCCGGCGGTTTCACCCCTATATGGGGTGGGGAATAGGGCGCGGGCACAAGATATAGTACTCACACCCCTGTAATTACCTCGGTGAGTTCAAGACCAGTGCAAATACAGGGTACAAAGCGTTAGACACGCCCCTCTTTGCCCCCTAAAATAGAAAGCAGTTGCAAAGACCCGGCTATCACCGGCGAGCAATTCGGAAGAAAAGGCCGTACCTGCTTCTCGCCCACGAATCGTTGCGACGAGGGTGAGTCTTAGCGGAATAGATACAGTCTGAGTAGAACCGAACGGGTAAGCCCGAAACAGCAGTCATGAAGCGACTGATAATGCTTTGTGCGCGCACCCCTCAAGGAAACTCTCACGTGCCTTGAGGGGGTTTGCGCACCTAAGAGCGAATTATCAGTAAGCAAGGTGGTACCGCGCCGTGCGGTCAACCCAACCTACCTGGTTGGTCCGTTGACACCACGCGTCCTTGCACTCCCTTTGATGAAATAGTTACGAGACTAAGGGCGTAAAGTGACCATTCAGCCTATCTATCCCAAGGCAAGCGCTACCGGCGCGGGCGACGTTGTTGCGTCGCCGAAGTTCCCGCAGCTTGAAGAAGCTGTTCTTGAGTACTGGAAGAAGGATTCAACCTTCCAGGCTTCTATTGACAACCGCGATGCCGAAAAAGACGGCGAGTTCGTGTTCTACGACGGCCCTCCCTTTGCTAATGGTTTGCCCCACTACGGTCACCTGCTGACCGGCTACGTTAAAGATTTGGTGGCACGCTACCAGACCCAGCGCGGCAGTCGCGTTGAGCGTCGCTTCGGTTGGGACACCCACGGTCTGCCCGCTGAGCTTGAGGCAATGAAGCAGCTGGGTATGACCGATAAGCAGCAGATTCTTGAGATGGGCATTGATAGTTTCAACGCTGCGGCTCGCGAATCGGTGCTCAAGTACACCAATGAGTGGGAAAAGTACGTGACCCGCCAGGCACGCTGGGTCGATTTTGAGAACGACTACAAAACTCTGAACGTCGAGTACATGGAATCAGTGATTTGGGCGTTCAAGCAGCTGCACGAGAAGGGGCTGACCTACCAGGGGTTCCGTGTGCTGCCTTACTGCTGGAAAGATGAAACCCCGCTGTCAAACCACGAACTGCGTATGGATGATGACGTCTACAAAGACCGTCAGGATCCCTCAGTCACTGTAGCTTTCACCATCACCGCTGATACTTCTTTTGCCAAGAACCCCGAGGTAGTTCAGGCTCTTGAGGGTGCAGAGGCGCTGGCATGGACGACCACCCCCTGGACTTTGCCGACCAATCAGGCACTGGCTGTTGGACCTGAGGTCGAGTACGTTCTGGTAGCTGCTGAGGGCGATTTTGCCGGACGTAAGTTCTTGATTGCCCGTGATTTGCTCGGTAGCTACGCCAAGGATCTCGGTTTTGAGGACGCAGCCGCTGCGGCTGAAGCCATCACCGCAACCTTCACCGGTGCCCAGCTGGAGGGCGTGCGCTACGCGCCCTTGTGGGACTACTTCACCGACACCGAGAAGTTCTGCACCGAGAAGGCATGGCAGATTCTGGTGGCAGACTACGTGACCACCACCGACGGTACTGGTCTGGTTCACCAGGCACCTGCCTACGGTGAAGACGACCAAAAGGTCTGTGAAGGCTACGGCATCCCGGTTATTCTCTCCATCGACGAGGGCGCTAAGTTCCTTGACCTGTTCAAGGACGAATCCCTGGCAGCAGGTGTTCCGCTGGCAGAGATTGCTGGTGCCCAGATTTTCGACGCTAACCGCACTATTATCAACGTGCTCAAGAACGACTCAGCGCTGATCCGCGAGAAGTCCTACGTTCACTCCTACCCCCACTGCTGGCGTTGTCGCACCCCCCTGGTCTACAGGGCGGTTACCTCCTGGTATGTCAAGGTTACCGACTTCAAAGACCGCATGGGTGAGCTGAACGAAGATATCAACTGGATTCCCGAAAACGTTAAGCACGGTCAGTTTGGTAAGTGGGTTGCTAACGCCCGCGACTGGTCGATTTCCCGTAACCGTTTCTGGGGCTCGCCTATTCCGGTGTGGGTCTCCGACGATCCCAACTACCCGCGCATCGATGTCTACGGTTCCTTGGCTGAGCTTGAGGCTGATTTTGGGCGTCTGCCGCTCAATGACGCGGGGGAGCCCGATCTGCACCGTCCCTTCATTGATGAACTGACCCGCCCTAACCCCGATGACCCCACCGGTAAATCCACCATGCGCCGTGTGGAGGATGTGCTGGATGTCTGGTTTGATTCGGGTTCCATGCCGTTTGCCCAGGTTCACTACCCCTTTGAAAACAAGGACTGGTTCGAAACTCACAATCCGGCTGACTTCATCGTGGAGTACATCGGTCAGACTCGCGGATGGTTCTACACCCTGCACATTCTCTCGACCGCCCTCTTTGACCGCCCCGCTTTCAAAAATGTGATTTCTCACGGTATTGTGCTGGGTTCAGATGGTCAGAAGATGTCGAAGTCCCTGCGTAACTACCCTGATGTTTCTGAGGTTCTGGATCGCGATGGTTCGGATGCGATGCGCTGGTTCCTCATGTCATCACCCATTCTGCGCGGCGGCAACTTGATTGTGACCGAGCAGGGCATCCGTGAGGGCGTCCGCCAGGTGATGCTGCCCCTGTGGAACGTCTACCACTTCTTCGCTCTCTACACCAATAGTGCCAACAACGGTGCCGGTTACGAGGCTCAGCTGCGTTTCACTTCAGAGAACGTGATGGATCGCTTTATCTTGGGCAAGACCCGCGAGCTGGTCGCAGATGTTACTGCCGCTATGGATGACTACGACGTGTGGAACGCTTGTGAAGCCCTGCGTACCTACGCCGACACCCTGACCAACTGGTACGTGCGTCGTTCACGCGAGCGTTTCTTTGATGAAGACATCGTAGCGTTCGATGTTCTGTACACCGCACTGACTACCGTCGCCCAGGTAGCAGCGCCCCTGCTGCCGCTGATGAGCGAAGAAATCTACCGAGGTCTTACCGGTGAGCGCTCCGTTCACTTAGTTGACTGGCCTTCCACCGAACAGTTCACCGACGAATCTGAACTCATTGAACTGATGGAAACCACCCGTTCCATCGCCTCGGCGGGTTCTGCTTTGCGTAAGTCAGTGAAAATTCGCGTGCGTCAGCCCCTGAATACCCTGACCGTAGCGGTTGCCGGTGGTAAGAAGCTGGCAGGAATCTTTGAAGGCATTATTGCCTCCGAGCTGAATATCAAGCAGGTTGAATTGTTGGACGCTGCCGACGTGAGCCCCGCCGACTTCGGTATTTCCCAGCAGCTCAAGGTCAATGCCCGCGCTGCTGGTCCGCGTCTGGGCAAGCAGGTGCAGGTTGCCATCAAGGCATCGAAGTCAGGTGACTGGAAGGTCGCTGAGGACGGTGCCGTCGTTGTCGGTATCAACTCCGGTGATAACTTCGCCCTGGTTGAGGGCGAGTACGAACTCGAAACCGTTGTCGCTGAGAGTGAAGGCACTGCCGAACGCGCAGTTTCAGTGCTGCCCGGTGGCGGCTTCTTGGTGCTCGATACCGCTCTGACCGATGAGCTGGTGGCTGAGGGGACCGCCCGCGATATGATTCGCGCTATCCAGCAGGCTCGTAAAGACGCAGATTTCAACGTTTCTGACCGCATTGTTGTCACCGTCAAGGCACCTGCTGCTGAGCTTGATGCCCTCCGCGCCCACGAAGAACTCGTGGCCGGGGAAACCCTGGCGAATGCGCTGGACTACGTTGAAGCATCCGAAACCGCTATCGAGGTAAAGAAGGCATAACTTTGTCAGAATCAAACACCGGTGTGTTTGAGTCTCAGGCTCCCGGCACCGGTCTCAGCGCCGGGAGCTCAGCCGATTCTGGTGTAGAAGCCGTCTACGCTGATCTGCTGGCTCGCGCACCCGAAAACAAAATGGCACCGCGATTAGATGCCATGCAACGCGCCGTTGAAATTTTGGGTTCGCCCGAAAAGGCTGCCCCGGCTATTCACATCACCGGCACCAACGGTAAAACCTCGACCGCTCGCATGATTGAGCGTCTGCTGATGGCGCACGATATTCGTGTGGGGCGCTACACTTCACCGCATATTTCTAAAGTAACCGAGCGCATCAGCATTAACGGTGAGCCGGTTGCTGACGATACGTTCGTGCGTATCTGGGACGAAATTTCCCCCTACCTGGCTATTGTTGATGCTGAATTAGAGTCTGAAGGCGCACCGCGCATCACCTATTTTGAAGCACTCACCCTCTTGGCGTTCGCCATCTTCGCGGACGAGCCGGTGGACGTCATGGTGCTTGAAGTAGGCATTGGCGGGTTCTGGGACGCTACCAACGTGGCAGATGCTCAGGTCTCGGTCATCGCCCCCATCAGCTATGACCACACCGATATGCTCGGGGAAACTCTTGCTGAGATTGCTACCGAAAAATCGGGCATCATCAAACCCGGTGGGTTCCTCATCTCAGCTGCCCAGAAGCCCGAAACCGCAGAGGTTTTGCTGGAACGCGCGCAGGAGGTGGGCGCGTCCTACCGTTTTGAGGGAGTCGAATTCGCCCCCACCGACCGTAAACCCGGCGTGGGCGGTCAGATGATTTCTCTGCGCGGTTTGGCAGGCGAGTATGAAAATATTGCCCTGCCCCTCTTTGGTGACTACCAGGCAGATAACGCCGCACTTGCTCTGGCTGCGGTGGAAGCGTTTTTGGGCGGGGGAGAAAAGCCCCTGAACATTGATGTGGTGCGTGACGGATTTGAAGCGGTGACCTCACCCGGTCGCCTTGAAACCATCGCCACCAAACCCACCGTGGTAGTTGACGCCGCGCATAACCCCCACGGTATTCGCGCCTCGGCTACCGCCTTCAAGGAGTCCTTCAACTTCTCTAACGTCTACCTCGTAGTGGGTGTGTTAGGGGAGAAGGACGCGCTGGGCATCTTTGAGGCACTGCGTGAAGAATACCGCGACTCCACCGACTTTGCGGTCAAAATCTTTGTGACTGCTTCAGCGTCAGCGCGCGCTATTGAAGCGACGCGCCTGGGCGAAATCGCGTTGGATGCGGGTTTTGACGGGAACGATATCACTGTTTTTGAGAAGCTACCCGATGCCGTGGGTGAAGCCATGGAATCAGCCGGCGCTGAAGATAACAGTTCAGCGGTGTTGGTAACCGGTTCCATCACGGTAGTGGGCGACACCATTGTGTTGCTAGGGGAGGGTGCCTAATGGCAAGACTTACCAAAAAACAGCGTGAATGGTACCCAGGAATGAAAAGGGCGCCGCGCTCTGTCAAGGTCATGTTCGCATCCACCGTTCTCACCCTAGAGGCACTGGTTGCGTTCTTTGCTACCCTGGCAGCTTTTGGCACCTTCTACAACAGCGAAACCTGGGTTAAGGTCATCGTGTGGATCGTTGGGTTAGCCCTGGTAGGTGCCTTTATTGCCGCCCCCGCCTTTTTGAGCAAAAAGTGGGGCTACACCGTTGGGTGGGTGCTGCAGGTGCTGCTGATTCTCTCATCGCTAGTGGTATCTATGATGCTCTTCATCTCGGTCTGCTTCGCCCTGTGCTACTGGTACGCCGTTTCTAAAGGTGAACAGATAGACCGCGAAAACGCAGAACGCGCTCGCGCTCAGGCTGAGTGGGAACGCAATAATCCCGCCTAGTTGCTGCTAAAAGCTCAGCAAAACCCGTTTGCCGGTGGTGTCTTTCATTTACAAAGGTTGTTCGCCAGCAAGCGGGTTTTTCTGTGCTCTACCGGTTAGAGTAGTGTGTGACATATTAATGGATCAACGGTAGGTGAAAATATGACTGAACGTACCCTCATTTTAGTAAAGCCCGATGGCACCGAGCGTTCTTTGACCGGTCAGGTGCTTTCTCGTTTTGAAGCTAAGGGCTACACACTGGTGGAGCTGAAGATGCTGACCCCCAGTACGGAGTTGCTAGCTGAGCACTACGCTGAGCACGAGGGTAAGCCCTTTTACCAGCCTCTGATTGACTTCATGAGTTCTGGTCCCGTAGTTGCAGCAGTCTTTGAGGGCGAGCGCGTCATTGAGGGTGCTCGCACGATTATGGGTCCCTCGGATCCCACCGTGGCACCGGCAGGAACCATTCGTGGCGACCTCGGACGCGACTGGGGTGAGGACGTACAGAAGAATCTGGTACACGGTTCTGACTCACCTGAATCTGCGCAGCGAGAAATTGGTATCTGGTTCGGCTAAACTGGGCGGATTTTTTAGAAATAGAAGTGCCCCGCGTCCTTGAGAGGTTCTACTCGATGAGTAAATCGCTCAAGGATGCGGGGTCTTGTGTTCTTCGTGGAGGTCTTGGGTATCTCTTAGAAGAGGTTAACAATCTGCTCGAAGAAGCGAATCACAATGATTCCAAAGAGCAAAAGGTAGATGAGTGCCGTGGTGAACCATGACCATGCACCGGCAATTCTGCGGACGCGCTCGGGCGCGGGAATCAGTCCGTTGGTGAGGTTGCGGGCAGTGACAAAGATGAAGATGGGAACGGTCATCAGCCACACCAGCATGCAGAAGAGGCAGAGGGCGTTGATGATGAAGGTGGTGTTGTACCAGAGCCACAGTATGAAGCCCATGGCGAAGGTGACGCCCAGCTGGGTGCTCCACCAGAACCAGGGGCGAAAGCGTCCACCCGCTAGCAGACCCGCGCCGATGGTTGTAACGATGGCGAAGCCTACGATGCCGATAAAGGGGTTGGGAAAGCCGAACACCGCTGCCTGGTCGGTTCGCATGACGGTGCCGCAGTTGAGCAGGGCGTTCAAATCGCATACTGATTGGTGGTTGGCGTCCATATAGATTTGCAGGCGCTCCCACACTAGGGTAGCTGAACCCGCCCAGGCGATGATGCTTGCGATGAGTAAGAGCGGTCCGAGGGTGCGATCTGCCCGATCGCCCAATTCTTGCAGCGATTCCTCGGCAATGATTGTTTCTGGTTCTGTACTGACGTCTAAGTTCACGGGGGTCTCTTAACCTTGTTAGGGGCTTAATGCGCTCAGCACCGGTTTCTACGTCTGTAGCGCAAGTGGCGGAGGCTTTTTACTCTGTTTTCTTATCCTACTCGCTTCAATGACGCTCATTGGATCCGAAGGGTGTAACCTTCACGGATACTGGGAACTTACCGGTGCGCAACACAAAATGGCGGGGCAAGTAGCTGACCTGGGTTGTATGCGCTATATCGTATGAGATAATGGCTAGCGGTAGCTCTATATACCCACCTGTACATAGTAGTTCCCCAGCGATAGCTCACCCGATGCTGCAACGCGCCGCCACCTTCACTATTTTCTAAGGTGCGCGAAGGCTGCAGAGACAAAGTCCCTCACACGAGGTGAAGGGCTCGGCAGTAGCACGCTGGCTTTGCCTTAATGTAGATCGCCAGCGTGCGGTTGAAGCTATATAAGAGGTAGGCGCGTCACCAGTAGCTGGTGGCTTGAGCTTACCTCTGCGCAAAGCAACATAGGTTTTTAGCGAGTGAAGACGCGAAAGCGTTCTTCAATGCGGCAGTTGCTGTAGGTGGCGGCGAGTGCCGCGGGAGAAACATAGATGAGTGAAAACAACTTTGAGGTTGTTGATAATGCCACTGCTGCGGAAGACTCTGCCGATGAGCAGATTACTGGCGGCATCAACCCCGTATCGAGCGATGAAGCGAATCAGGGTGCTGAGCGCAAAAAGAGCGGCAAGCATGCTCAGAGCACCGAATCTGATGTAGCTGAGTCTGCTGTAGCCTCTGAGGACGCACCGGCTAAGCGCACCCGTCGCCGTACCCGCAAAAATTCAGAGGCGCAGCCGGTAACCGAGGCATCAAATACTGATTCAGCTAACACCGCCACCGAGCAGAAAGAAGCTCCGCTGAACCAGACCGCCGAGAACAAGGTGGACGAGGCTCCCTCTACTTTCCGCGTCCAAGAGGTTGCTGAAGATACAGAAGAATCAAAAGCCGAAGGCTCACAGGCTGATGCTACCCCCGATGTCGCCGAGAAGACCGCTGATCAGGGCGAAGAGAAAGCAACCCAGCAGGAAAAAGCAGAGCAGAAACCTGCCCCCAAACTCGTGGTTGATGCCTCAAACCCTGAGAACGCCCACGCCTCAGAGCTTGCTGAACTCATTAACGAGACCGAAGCCGCTGAGACTCAGGCCGAGAAAACCCAGCGCGAAATTCAGGCTGAAAAACTTGCTGAGCTGACCCGCGCAGCGGCTAGCTCCCTGCTTTTCCACGAACCTGAAATCGACGAGGTACTCGAAAAAGCCCGTGCAGAACGCAAAGCCCGCCAGGAAAAGCTGGAAGCTGAGCGCCGTGCTCGCCGTGCCCAGGAGCTCGCCGGCGAGGCAGAAGTAACCTCACGCCGTCGCCGTCGCCGTCGTCGCGGTGAAGAAGACATGGAAATCGACGGTGGCTCCACCGATGATCCCGAGAACACTGTCACCAAGGTACGCGCACCCCGCGTTGCTGACTCTCACACCGGCGGTAACCGTGTTGCCGGTGTGCGCGGCTCCACCCGCCTTGAAGCCAAGCGTCAGCGCCGCCGCGAATCACGCGCCACCGGTCGCCGCCGTCACATCATCACCGAAGCAGAGTTTTTGGCACGTCGCGAATCAGTCGACCGCCAGATGATTGTTCGCCAGAAAGATGATCGCATTCAGATTGGCGTGCTCGAAGACGGCGTCCTCGCCGAGCACTTCGTGTCTAAAACCCAGCAGGACTCCTTGATCGGTAACGTCTACCTGGGCAAGGTACAGAACGTTCTGCCCTCCATGGAAGCCGCCTTCGTTGATATCGGACGAGGGCGCAACGCCGTACTCTACGCCGGTGAGGTCAACTGGGACGTCTCAGGTCTTGACGGTGCACCGCGCAAAATCGAAAACGCGCTGAAAGCCGGCGACTCCGTTCTCGTGCAGGTCACTAAAGACCCCGTTGGTCACAAGGGCGCTCGCCTGACCAGCCAGGTCTCACTACCCGGCCGCTACCTGGTCTACGTACCCGGTGGCTCTATGACCGGCATCTCCCGTAAGCTGCCCGATGTTGAGCGTGCTCGCCTGAAGAAAATCCTCAAGGACAAGCTGCCCGATGGTGCTGGCGTCATTGTACGTACCGCCGCTGAGGGAGCTTCTGAAGAAGAGCTAACTAACGATATTAACCGTCTGCGCGTGCAGTGGGAAGAAATCCAGAGCAAATCAACCTCTAACAAGGTGCTTGCCCCGGAGATGCTCTACCAGGAGCCTGATTTGACCATCAAGACCGTACGCGATGTGTTCAATGAAGACTTCACCTCGATGGTGGTTCAGGGCGATCACGCTTGGGATTCCATCGAAGCCTACGTTACCTACGTTGCTCCCGATCTTTTGGATCGTTTGCAGCGCTGGGATAACGAAAAAGACCTCTTTGACCACTACCGCGTTGAAGAACAGCTGCACAAGGCACTGGACCGCAAGGTTTACCTGCCCTCAGGCGGTTCCTTAGTAATTGACCGCACCGAGGCGATGACCGTTGTTGACGTGAACACCGGTAAATTCACCGGTAGTGGTGGCAACCTTGAAGAAACCGTCACCAAGAACAACCTTGAAGCAGCCGAAGAAATCGTGCGCCAGCTGCGTCTGCGTGACATCGGTGGCATCATCGTCATCGACTTCATTGACATGGTTCTTGAATCTAACCGCGACTTGGTACTGCGCCGTCTGGTGGAGTGCTTGGGGCGTGACCGCACCAAGCACCAGGTTGCTGAAGTAACTTCACTGGGGCTTGTGCAGATGACCCGTAAGCGCATGGGCACCGGTTTGCTTGAGGTTTTCTCGGAATCCTGTGAGGCATGCGCCGGTCGCGGTCTGCTGGTTCACGACCAGCCCCTGAAAGGACGCGTGGGTGGAGCCTCAGATTTCATGCACCGTTACGATCGCTTCGATCGCGAAGATCGCAAGCGCTTCCGTAACCAGAAAGCACAGCAGCACCGTCAGAATCACGAGACTGAGCAAGAGCACGGTGATCCCCAGGATCAGCAGCGTTCACAGTCCCGTAAGGCTGCTTTGGCTACGATCGCGGCAGCGTCACTGGCTCACGAAGAAGAAAATGCTGAGCAAGAGTCAAAGTCAGTGCGTAAGCGTAAGCGCCGTAAGAACAACCGTCGCACCGATTCAGATGCACCGGCATCTGAGAATGAGATTGTGGTAACCCTTGGGGACGAAGTTATTGAGCTGCCCCAGGGTCACAAGAACGATGATGACGAGGTGGAGGGCGAGCAGGGTGCCTTCACCCTGGAATCCTTGGCTCAGGTTTTTGAGGGCAAGGGTGAAAAGCCTCGTAAGAAGGAGCGCCGCGAGGTTGATGCTGAGAAGCTGAACGAGAATTCAGATGCGTCAGCTGACGTTGATCTTGATGATCGTTTCACGCAGAACTCCGAACGTTTCGAGGCTATTCGCGCAGGTGAGGCACGTGCGCGTGCATCGCAGAAGGCAGGTCGTCTTGCCGATAACGCCCGTGAGGGCGGTCGCCCCGACCGCTCAGAGCGCGAGGGTAATAGCAACCGGGGCGAGGGACGCAAGCGTCGTAACCGTCGCGCGTCCTCAGATGCCGTCAAATACGTGCAGCCGCAGGACGCCCCGGTAGTGACCGGTGTAACCGGTGTAACCGGTGTAGCTACTCCGGGTGCTGCCGGTGAGGTTGCCGAACCCCTTGTTGAAACCTCAACGCAGGCGGCAGTTCAGGCTGAGATTGCACCGACCGCTACCAAGCCTAAGCGTCGCAGTCGTCGTGCTGTGAGCGCTGGCGCAGGTAGCCAGGTTAAGACTGACGTTGTAGCTCAGGCGCAGGGCGTCTCAGTGATTACTGAGAAGGTCGAGTTTGCGCCTGCCACCGAGGCAGATGCGCCGGTTATGCTTGGTGTTGGTGTTGCCGCTGACGAGATCAAACGCGAAGGCAAGTAAGCACTAATAAGATTCCCCCCCCGTGGTTCACGAACCACGGGGGAATCTTTTATCAAAAGATGGGGGAGTGCCCCAGTTCACTGCCGGGTTTGCTTGCTCTGAAGGCTGTCTTAACGTAACCTTGAGTGCTGGTGCTGTTTTCACAAGCAAACGTTAGCGTGAAGGCAGTGGAACCTCGAAAGACTTGTTTTCAAATCACAAAGGTTCAGCCATTTCCGTGAGTTTCGGTTTCTCATCTACCTCACCTACTTCTTGCAAGTGCGTGCGGTAAGTACACGTTTTTGGTACGAGGTATCAGAACTTACGGTCATTGTTAAAAAAGACGTCAAGAGAATTGAGTTCCCAAGTGTCATACGCAATTGTTCGCGCTGGTGGCCGCCAGGAAAAGGTCTCCGTTGGAGACATCATTACCCTTGATCGCATCGCTGGCGAAGCTGGTAGCACCATTGAGCTGCCCGTTCTTCTGCTCGTTGATGGCGGCAAGGTAACCGCAGATGCTAAGACCCTGGCATCAGCCAAGGTAACCGCTGAAAAGATTGAGGACCTCCGTGGTCCGAAGATCGTTATTCAGAAGTACAAGAACAAGACCGGCTACAAGAAGCGTCAGGGCTTCCGTGCAGATCTTACCAACGTCAAGATCACTGCGATCAACGCATAATTTTCTGTACAATCGGTTTTATTCAATCTTTTACTTGTAAGGTAGGCACTAATGGCACATAAGAAGGGCGCAAGCTCCACCCGCAACGGCCGTGACTCAAACCCTCAGTACCTCGGTGTTAAGCGCTACGGCGGTCAGACTGTTAACGCAGGCGAGATTCTCGTTCGTCAGCGTGGCACCCACTTTCACCCCGGCGCTAACGTAGGCCGTGGTGGCGACGATACCCTGTTCGCTTTGGCAGCAGGCACCGTTGAATTTGGTACCCGTAAGGGACGCAAGGTTGTCAACATTCTTGCAGCAGCTGAATAATTTATTCTAGCGGCACGCTAAAGAGGGTGAGCACATGAAAGATGTGCGAGCCCTCTTTCGTTTTAACAGAAACCTCTGATTCGTTCTGGCAGCGATGCAGTGCGGGCAGCGGTGAGGGGCTGAATCTTCCCTGATACCTACTTGTGAGTATCGTAAGGTTTGTAGAGAAAAGTTTTTTTGTTTTATAAGGAGAATGCGCCCAGTATGGCAAACTTTGTAGATCGCGTTGTTTTGCACGTTTCTGGTGGGCACGGTGGTCACGGTTGCGTGTCTGTACGCCGTGAAAAGTTTAAGCCGCTGGGTGGCCCCAACGGTGGTAACGGTGGCAACGGCGGAGATGTAATCTTGCGCGTGGACGGTCAGACTACTACCTTGTTGGAGTACCACCACAGCCCCCACCAGCATGCCCCCAATGGCGATATTGGACGCGGCGACATGCACCACGGTTTTAACGGTGAAACCTTGGTTTTGCCGGTGCCTGAGGGAACCGTTGTTAAAGATAAAGAAGGCAATGTTCTTGCCGATCTGGTCAAGATCGGTGACGAGTACCTAGCTGCCCAGGGTGGCTACGGTGGCTTGGGCAATGCGGCTCTTGCTTCAAATAAGCGTAAGGCACCGGGTTTTGCTCTCTTGGGCACCCCCGGCGATGAGCGTGATGTTGTGCTTGAGGTTAAATCAATTGCTGATGTTGCCCTGGTGGGTTACCCCTCAGCTGGTAAGTCTTCGCTGATTGCGGCAATGAGTGCGGCCCGCCCCAAGATTGCTGATTACCCCTTCACCACCTTGATTCCTAACCTAGGCGTTGTTGAGGCTGGCGATACCCGCTTTACCGTGGCGGACGTCCCCGGTCTGATTGAGGGTGCGTCTGAGGGTAAGGGCTTAGGTCACCGCTTCTTGCGCCATGTGGAGCGCTCATCGGCGCTGGCGCACGTCATTGACTGTGCTACCTTGGAGCCTAACCGCGACCCCATCACCGACTATGAGGTCATTGCTAATGAGCTTGCCAACTACGAGGTTGATCCCACTGCCGGTGTTCCTGTGCCCCTGCACGAGCGTCCGCAGCTGATTGTATTGAACAAGATTGACGTGCCCGAGGCACGCGAGTTAGCTGAGTTTGTTCGCCCCATGTTTGAAGAGCGCGGGCTACGGGTTTTTGAAATCTCGACCGCTTCACACGAGGGTCTGCGTCAGCTGAGCTTTGCGATGGCTCAGTTGGTTGCTGAAGACCGCGCTGAGCAGGCTAAGCGTGAAGCTGCTGCACCCGTTGTTGAGGTTGAGGTTATCAAGCCCAAGAGCATGCGCGGCAAGAAGAAGCAGGAATTCACCATTCGCCGTGAAGAGCGCAACCTTGAGCCTTTGTTCCGCGTCATTGGTGAAAAGCCCGAGCGTTGGATTCAGCAGACCGACTTCAATAACGATGAAGCCGTGGGTTACCTAGCTGACCGCCTGGCACGTTTGGGCATTGAAGATCAGCTCTTCAAGATGGGTGCTCGTGCCGGTGACGCTGTAGTGATTGGTGAGCAGACGGACGCTGTAGTCTTCGACTGGGAGCCCACGATGGTGGGCGGCGCTGAGCTATTGAGTTCACCGCGTGGTACTGACGCTCGTCTGGAAGAGCTCATTCGCCCCACCCGCGCTGAGAAGCGAGTGGAGTACAAGGAGCGTATGGACGCGAAGACTGCGGCTCGTGATGAACTGGAGGCTGAGCGTAAGGCGGGTATCTGGACAGAGTCTGTTGACGCTAAGCGCCAAGAAAAGAACTAATTTAGCGGCGGTATCTGCGATCACTAGACAGTAGAATGACTACCGTCCCCCTCTTCTTGATAAGAGGTGGGGCGGTAGTTTTTTTGTGGGTGGAGGAGAGAAGTTGTGGCAGAGGAAAAGCAGCAAGTAGATAAAAGCGCCCGTAAAACTCACGGGGTTTCACCGGTGATGGAGCGGGAGCACATGCCGCGCGCACAGCGCATTGTGGTCAAGGTCGGGTCATCATCGCTGACATCGGTGGAGAACTCTTTAGATGAGTTAGCGATTGCCACTATTTCTGATGTGTTAGCAAAGCTCAAGCGCTCTAACCCTCATGTTGAGCTGGTTTTTGTGTCCTCCGGCGCTATTGCCGCAGGTCTTGCGCCTTTGGGGCTGAAACGACGCCCTAAGGATTTAGCAACCCAGCAGGCTGCTGCGTCTGTGGGGCAGTCTTTGTTGATGACCCGCTACACCGATATTTTTGCCCGCTACGGAGTGACCGTCTCGCAGGTTCTGCTGACCGTTGAAGATCTCATTGCCCAAGATCGTTACACCAATGTACACCGCCAGTTAGAGCGTCTGCTGGATTTGGGGGTTATGCCCATTGTGAATGAAAATGACGCGGTGGCAACGGCTGAGCTTAAATTTGGCGATAATGACCGCATCGCAGCCCTGGTGGCTCACACTGTCAAGGCTGATGCCTTGGTGCTGCTTTCTGATGTTGATGCGCTCTATGACAAGCATCCGGATGAGGGGGGCGTCCGTGTGCACACAGTATCGTCTCCCGATGCTCTTGAGGGGTTGAGCATCGGGGCTGCGGGTTCTGCTGTGGGTTCAGGGGGAATGGCAACCAAAGTCATGGCGGCTTCTCTGGCTGCTGCCTCCGGCATTCCCGCCTTAGTCACCAGCGCCTCTAAGGCGCGAGAAGCTCTGGCGGGGCAGGACGTTGGCACCTGGTTTTACGCTACCGGTACACGTCGTTCTACCCGTATGCTGTGGCTGGAACACCTCGCTGATGCCCGCGGGGCTATTATGTTGGATGCTGGTGCGGTGGCGGCGGTAAAGCGTCGTAATTCTTTGCTGGCGGCTGGCATCACCGGGGTGGAGGGTGCCTTTGAGGCGACCGAGCCGGTGAACCTGATAGATATGCAGGGTACCGTTATTGCCCGTGGGTTAGCAGCCTACGATGCAGCTTCTATGCGTTCTATGGTGGGGTTGCACAGCCGGGAGATTATCGATCAGCTTGGGGATGAATTTGATGGCACGGTGGTTCATGCCGACAATATTGCCCTGGTCACAAGCTAGAGAAAACCATCCCTTTCTTGTACTGTGAACCACAGAGGATTATTTGAACGTGCAAAGGAGCGCAAGCCATGACCGAACAGCCCAACACCACCCTTCCCCTTGACACGCTCAAGGCAGTGACCGATATGGCGTATGACGCGCGGGTGGCTTCGCGGGTGCTCGCAAAAGCTGACACGGACTGGAAGAATATGGCGCTTGAAGCCATTGCCCGTCAGCTGGAGAAGAAGAGCGATGTTATTGTTCGGTCAAACGCTGAGGATCTAGAGCGCGAAAAGAAGGTGGGCATGAGTGATGCTATGCTCGATCGTCTTAAACTCGATGTGCACCGTGTACAGCAGCTAGCTGATGCGATGCGCGAGTTGAAGACGCTGCCTGATCCCGTAGGCGAGGTAGTGCGCGGTTCAACCCTGCCCAACGGTTTGCGCATGGTGCAGTCCCGCGTACCGATGGGCGTGGTGGGAGCTATTTACGAGGCGCGCCCTAACGTCACGGTGGATATCGCCGGTCTTGCTATCAAATCGGGTAATGCCGTGATGCTGCGTGGTGGTTCTGCTGCTGCTCGCACTAATGAGACTCTGGTGAACCTCATTCGCAATGCCCTTGATAAAACCTCCCTGCCTATGGACTGTGTGCAGAGCGTTGATGAATTTGGTCGCGACGGCGCCCAAGCCCTTATGATGGCTCGCGGTGCCATTGACGTGCTGATTCCTCGCGGTGGACGCGACCTGATTCAGACCGTAGTGCGTAACGCCCAGGTGCCCGTTATTGAAACAGGGGAAGGCAACTGCCACATCTTTGTTGATGTCTCAGCAGATAGCGATGCGGCAGCTAAGATTCTGGTCAATGCCAAGGCTCAGCGCCCCGGCACCTGCAACGCCGTTGAAACTCTGCTTCTTGCCAAAGGCGCTAACGCCGCCACCAGCGTCCTGGATGCTCTGGTGAAAGCCGGTGTGCGCCTGCACGTTGATGATGCAAGCCGTCTGCTGCTGCCCGAAGACGCGGACGCGGTTGCCGCAACTGAGGAGGACTGGGCAACCGAATACGGTTCACTGGATCTCGCCGTCAAAACTGTAGCGAACCTTGACGACGCTATCCACCACATTCGCCAGTACTCCACCGGCCATTCAGAGGCGATTCTCACTGACTCCGTGAGCAACGCCGAAACCTTTATTCGTGAGGTAGACTCAGCGGCAGTTTACGTGAACGCCTCTACCCGTTTCACCGATGGCGGTCAGTTCGGTCTGGGCGCAGAAGTGGGTATCTCCACCCAAAAACTGCACGCCCGCGGTCCCATGGGACTCGAACAGCTCACCACCACCAAATGGGTTGTGCGCGGTGATGGCCATACCCGCCCCTAACTCCGCCACAGCACGAACAGAACAAGACACAGCACGAACAGAACAAGACACAGCACGAACAGAACAAGACACAGCAACAGCAGCAACCGGCACCCAACGGGCAAAGCCCTTACAAAACCGGTAGCATTAGATACAACTGTTAAAAACACCCCACACCGGGGTACACACACTTTATATCAACAACCCCTGACAGGAAAACTGACATGGTTAACACACTCATTCTGGCTGCAGGCGAAGCAGCAACCGAAGGTCACCACGAACGCGTCCTCTACGGCGTGCCCACCTACTGGTTTGGCATTGCTTTCGGCATCGCATTCCTGGCGATGTTCCTCATTACCATCTCATTCTCAGGTCGCGGCGTCGTCCGTTCACACCACGCCCAGAACCACCTCGATGCCGATGAGCGCCACGCCCTGAACGAATACAAGGGCAAGTACTCACACACTCGCTAAGAGCTACCCACCTCAAGCTCACGGCGGCGCACCTGAACCACACACAAGGCGCGCCGCCTTTTTCATACCCCACACAACAAAGGCACCCACACAGTGAACCCCCAACCGCGCTCAACCATTGGCTCACTTACCCTTCTTGAAAAAACTGAGGGACGCATCCGCCTGGGCATCATGGGCGGAACCTTCGACCCCATTCACCACGGTCACCTGGTCGCTGCCAGCGAAGCCGCCGCAGTACTGGAACTTGACGAAGTCGTCTTTGTACCCACCGGCAAACCCTGGCAAAAAGAGGGCTCACGCACCGTAACCGACGCTGAACACCGTTATCTCATGACGGTTGTTGCTACCGCAGCTAACCCCCAGTTCACCGTCTCTCGCGTTGATATTGACCGCGGTGGCTTCACCTACACCATCGACACCCTGCGCGACCTCAAAGCCCAACGCCCCAACGCAGACCTCTTCTTCATCACCGGCGCAGACGCCATGAACCATATCATGACCTGGAAAGATGCCGAGGACATGTGGGACCTCGCCTACTTTGTAGGGGTCACCCGCCCCGGTCATGAACTGCAGCTACCTGCTCTCCAAGACACCAGCAAAGCAGCACTGCTTGAGGTGCCTGCGCTCGCTATCTCCTCCACGGATGTGCGCGATCGCGCGGCAGCCGGCATGCCGGTGTGGTATCTGGTGCCCGACGGCGTGGTGCAGTACATCAACAAGTACGAGCTGTACACCGCTGATAGCGATGATGACCACCGTTATCTTTCGGGCTTGCCTCTGCAAGATGGACGTTAAAGAAAAAGTATGCCCACTGTCAGCATGGGGCGTGTGAGATAAAATTTTCCAAGAGTGTAATCCAGCGATTAGAGGAACACTGTGCCTGAGAATGAACTAGGGGGCTGACGCCTACCTGTACGAACCGTTTATTGCCGAAGACGGTACTGTGGTGCCGCCGCCCACGCGTCCGATGGGACCGCGTCGTTTAGCGCGCTACCGTGATGATGCCGCTGAGTATCTGCGTGCGGTGAAAAACGGTGACCCTTTGCCCGATGAACCCGTAGCTTTTATGGGTAGTCTGGACGATCTGTCGCAGGCACCGGTTGTCGCTGACACCTCAGAAGAGATCAAACAGCGCTTTGCTGAGTTTGCGGCTCAGGGGTCGATGACTGAAAGATCGAGTGAAGCTGCCGCGGATGATTCATCTCCTAAGGCGAAATTGGCGGTAGAAAGCTCCCCAATCGCAATATCGGGGGAGTCTGACTTTATGGTTGAGCAAGCCCCCGCAGAGCTTGCTGTAGAGTACCAGCCGCTGAATGTGACCACCCCGTGGGCTGCACACGTAGCATCAGCTGCAGAAACTACTGATGAAGCTGCTGTCAACAACTTGGCTCACGACAGTGCTGATACCGTCGCCGACAGTAATGATAGCCTCGATACTAATGCGGGTGCTGAGATTCAGAGCTCTCTGCTTGAGACAGACGGAGACCTAGAAGCAGAAACCGATGCAGAGGCGCAAAGCGTTCAAGAACCTGTGGCAGTAGCTAATGCGGTAATGACCCGTGAGCAGGACGCGCCCGCCCCTGACGGTGAAGACTCCGCTGCGTTTGAATCCCCAGCTGGAGAGCCTTCTGCTGATGCGTCTGATAAGGAAATCACCGAGTTCACTGACGATGAGCTAGCCCAGCTTTCAGCGGCTGATGAAGAACCAGAGCCCTCTGCCGAGCCTGAGCTTGAGGAAGATTCTGACGATGAGATTCAGTTAGAGCAAACAACCTCTGCGCAAGATACGGATGAGAAGACTCCCTCTGAATTTTCGGTGAGCGCATTGGCGCAGACCACCAGGGGAGCGAAACCCCGTAATATCGCTTTCGCTGATGATTACAATGCCTCAGAACAGCAACCCTATATTTACCCCGGTGAGCAAAAAGGTTCCATGCTGTGGCTGTGGGTTGTGCTCATTGTCATCGTGCTGTTGATGGTTGGCGCTTACTTTTTCATGAATAATGGCTAAGAGCCTTGTTTTTGGTTTTCGAACCAGCACATGAGCGAATAGGTTTTTTGAAAGGAACACATGGCTGCGGCTAAAGAATCAATTGAAGCCCTGAAGGTAGCTGCCCGCGCGGCAGAAGATGCACAGGCAACTAACCTTTTGGCGGTCGATGCCTCAGAGCAGATGGGTCTCATTGACGGCTTTTTGGTGGCGAGCGCGCACAATGAGCGCTTGGTCAACGCTGTTGCTGACAAGGTTGAGGACGCCTTGCGCGAAGAACTGGGTTTGAAGCCTGTTCACCGTGAAGGTCGTGCGTCCGGACGCTGGATTCTGCTTGATTTCGCTGACATTGTGGTGCATGTGCAGCATGAAGAGGATCGCGCTTTCTATGCTTTGGACCGTTTGTGGGCTGAGGCTGCTCGTATTGAACTCGGTGTGGAGAGCGAAGCTGCTGTGGCTGAGGTAGAGACCGAAGCTGAGGCCACCAAGATTATTACTGATGATGATGTGGTGGGTGAGGAGGGGCGCTAAGTCTCGATTTGCAAAACGCACAATGATGCGTTTATTATAGATGAGTCGGTTACGACCCCCAAAAGGTTTGTAGCCATTCATAGGGGGGTATGGCGCAGTTGGTAGCGCGTCTGCATGGCATGCAGAAGGTCAGGGGTTCGAATCCCCTTACCTCCACTTTCTGATAAGGGCAAACGTTCACGATGTTGATATTTCGTTGATACGTTTGCCCTTTTTAGTCCCCAAAAGAGCGCTCAGTGAAGATCCCCTGAATAGATTGGGTACGCCGGCGGAGTCAGCTAGCATTGTGACACTGTGAGGTGTCGCGGTCGAGGTTAAAGCTGACAAGCCCTGATGACTCTGCTGATTTCAAGGTTGCTTTCAAGCAGGTTGTAGCTGACTTACCCACGATTTGAAGCAGTGAAAAAATACCTGCTTTCTGCGGACAGCGTACCTGGGATACTGGCTGGGACGCGGCGTCCTGTCTTAAAATGGGACTATGAGTCACCGTATTTTTTCTACGGCAGTAGCTGATGTTTACCCTAACTATGTGGCAAAAGCGGAGCGTAAGGGTAGGAGTGAAGCGGAGGTTCGCGAGATTTTTTGCTGGCTGACCGGACTGACCGATGCTCAGCTGCAGACTACACTTGATGAGAAGAAGAGCTTTGAGGACTTCTTCGCCGAGGTAGATCTCAACCCCAACGCAGCCTTGATTACCGGTAGCGTGTGCGGGGTTAAGGTACAGGAGGTTGAAGACCCCCTCATGCAGAAAATCCGCTATTTGGATAAGCTCATTGACGAACTCGCCAAAGGCAAGGCGATGGAGAAAATTCTACGGACGCCGAAATAAATCAGCGCTGAGTGAGCTCCTCACCGATTTCGAAGAGCAGAGATTCGGTTTCCGACTGGTGTGATCCCACTAGTTGAACAGAAAGAGGTCATTCTTTATCATCAAAACCCTCGCTGTGGCAGGGGCACGTGCCGAGGCGGACACGCATGCCCCTGAGTGGGACGTCCAGAGGCCGCGTCCCCGGTTTTTGCTAGTAGCATCTACAACCCCAAGTGCTGTTTTCTAGCTTAGCCTTTCACCCCGTACACCCAGGGGAGAAACTGAGGCGATGTTCAGCGCGTGAGATAATAGGGGAGTGCATACATCAACTGTTGAAAACCTGCGAGCGCGAGCTGAGACTCTCGCCAGTTCCCTGGATCGTCTGATTAATGCGGACGCCGCCTACGCGGCAGATGCCGACGTTCTTATTCTGGAGGACGCGAGTTTCGCCCTGACCCTGTGGGCTGTTGCCCGGGTACTTGACGCTCATCAGGATACCGAGATCAGCGCGTCCACTTCATTCGAGGGTAGAAGCCCAAAAGTGTTCGTTCGCAACCGCTCCTATGCTACGAGCCTCGCCCTGCACGAGCTGCTACAAGAAGTGGGCTGCCGAGATAGCGTTGCCATTTCGGGTATCGACGCGCAGGGGAAGATTTCCGTTGAGACGCTCGCCCCCGTAGATTTTCTGAACTACCACAACTTTCACGGCACCCTTGCGATGGGCAAACTACCCAAGTCGCACGGTGCGCTCGCTGATATGGCGCAGGCTTTTTCGCAGTATCTTCTTGCCAGCGGTGGTGCGGTGCCTTCTGCCCGTCTAGTGCTGGGTGGCAACACCAAGCATATGAGCATTACTTTTAATGAGACCCTGGGCAGGTTCTTTGCTCAGGTGCGGGGCCTACGCGGCAAAGGAAAGAATCGCTGTTTAGAGGCAAGTGAGCCACTGCCGTGTGCTGAAAGCTCACAGGGGGTGAAGCAGCAGAGTATCTCTTTGCGGGGTTTTGGTGGGGTTTTCTCTGGTGCTAAGGCTGATTGCGGTGGGCAGCTGTTGGCGCAGGTAGCCTGCGATGTGCTGGATGCGTGGCGGGGGAGCGCGAGCGTGCTTGATTTCGGGTGCGGCAACGGTTCGGTAACAGTGCAGCTGCTGGAACACTCTTCCCAGCTGCAGAGTGTTACCGCAACAGATATTGATAGTGATGCTGTTCGCAGTGCTATTGCTAATGTGGGCGGGGATTCTCGCGTGAGTGTTACGTGGGATGACGCGGCTGCCCGCTTACCCGATGCGGCTTTTGACCTGGTGTTGTTGAACCCGCCCTTCCATGATGGTACGGCGGTTGATATGACGCTGGTTCGCCCCCTGCTGGCAGCGTCTCATCGGTTGCTGGTGCCCGGTGGAACTTTGTTGGTGGTGTACAACTCTCATGCCCGCTATCGTGGCGTGATTGAAGATTTATTCGGCGCAAGCACGCAGGTGATGCGCGATAAAACCTTTACCGTGGTGAGGGCAACCCGCTAGCTCATCTTTCTTTGCACGGCGGAGGGTTCACTTTAGGAATTGAGGGCATAAAAATGGGGGTTCGGCACTAAGCCACCCCCCCCATTTTTAGTGAGAAGTTTTACTTCTTGGTTGCTAGGTGTAGCAGACCGCCGATGATGGAGAGGTTCTTGATAGCCGAAATGGTGTGGTTGGTCTTTTCAGCGCCGTCTTCCATTGACCAGAAGGGGTGACCGATGACGGTGGTGGGAACCAGCATGCCTGCCAGCACTACGGCTGAGGTGCGAGGGGCAAGGCCGAGGGCGAGGGTGGTACCCAAGGTCGCCATGGTGATGCCTGAAAGTTTTGCAACCTGGGTGCCTTCTACGAGCAGGTTGTACTTTTTGGCTACTGATGAGACTGCTCCGCCAATATACTCGGCGTTTTCTACCTGGCTTTTACCGCCGAGGAGAAAGATGCTGGCAAGAGCAGTGCGGGATGCTAACTGTGACAAAATCATGAGATTTACTTTCTAAAGAAAACAATTTGATATTTCCAACTCTACACAAAAATTTTAGTGTTCATGGGCAGTCCATGGGTAGTCCCCTCTGGTAAACGGGGTGAAATATCTTACGAATGCTCG
This sequence comes from Rothia sp. ZJ932, assembly GCF_016924835.1. Taxonomy (NCBI): domain Bacteria; kingdom Bacillati; phylum Actinomycetota; class Actinomycetes; order Micrococcales; family Micrococcaceae; genus Rothia; species Rothia sp. ZJ932. The sequence continues at coordinate 1,061,261 of NZ_CP070480.1, forward strand.
ATGCAAGATGGTGGGGCGGTGCCTTTTTCGAGTTGTCTACGCTCTTGAGAGGAAGTATTACCTAGAAATGAGTGGAATCTTGGTGGCTCGTGATGCAAGCTACAGGTTCATAGTGCTCTTGATACTATGGAAGCCAAGGCACCCACCCCTTCACGTTAAGGAGTAATAGCATGCAAGACCCCCAGAAACCGACCACAGAAACCACACCCGAACCCCGCGCGTCCGCTCAACCCACCGGCAAACCCCGCCCTCAGGGCAGTAAAGAAAAAGAAACTGCCGCCCAAATAAACCCTAAGAACTCAAAACTCTCACCGCAAGGCACGCAGAAAACCACTGACTCTGTAGGAGCTGCCAGCTGGATAGGTACCCTGGCTGTTCTCATCTTTCTCTGCCTTGTACCGGTCATCTGGTTTCGGGGTTTGGGCGTCCTGGCTTTCACCGAAACTATCCTGCGCGAATGGACCCACGTCCTGCTTCTGATAGCCCTGCCCCTTATCATTGGGCTGTACGGATGGAACCGCATCGAAAACCGTAAAAAGAAAGTAGCTACCAAAGACCGCGGAAACGACCGCCTCCTGAAAAAGTTCTCGTCTCTTACTCTGGCATCTGCGGTGATTACCGTTCTCGGCGGCGCCTACACCTACGCCGTACACCCCTATCTCGTCGCTCAAAAATACACATCAGACACCATCACCACCGAAGAGACCACCAGCTACGCCGATCGCGCGCCCTGGATTGTCGCCAACAACTACGCCCAGCGTGACCAGGGCGAAATCATCGGTGATCGCGAAGACGTTCACTACGTACCCGCCGACCAAGACGCCTCAGCAACCGCTGGCAACGGCACCGGCAAAGGAACCTCCCGCTACACCGTCTTGGTCAAAGAACGCGGAATACTAGGCACCGGCGGTTACGAAGCCGTGCAAACCCTGACCATGCCCACCACCGGCACCATCCCCGCCGATGCCTCCACCTTCTGCCCCATTCCCGATAGCATGACCAAACGCCTCAATACTGTATGGCCCTGGCACTCCCTACGCTGGTCAATCCACGCCAAGGCACCTCTCGCCCACTTCGACGAAGACGATGCCTACGGCTACTGCACCGACGACAACCAGCCCCTCATTATCGTGCCCCTCTACTCCTACCAGGGCTTCTGGAACACCACCACCGCCCCCAACGGAGCCGCCCTCTACAGCAAAGACGGCGTAGAAATACTCACCCCCGAACAGCTCACCGAACACGGCATCGAAGGTCCCACCTACCCGCGCTCGCTGGCTGAAACTCAGCGCAAATCAATCAACGCCGGTGGCACCCTAATGCAGTGGCTGGGTTCCAAATACGGTTACGATCTGACCGATACTGATGACGAAGACGCGAACGCCGGCAACCCTGCCGAGTTCACCATGATCTCACCGACCGATAGGGCACTTGAATATGTCTCCCCGCTGACCCCGCGCGGTTCCTCACAATCCATCACCGCGATCTCCAGCGTGCCCGCCCAGCAAGAGAGCACTACCCGCGCACCTTTGACCATCAACACCTCCACAGACCTGCCCGCTACTTCAACGCTGGTGACCGCCATCAAGGAATCCAGTGTTGCTGGCGATAACGCCTGGACTACCCGCTGGTCAGCCGGCATGACCACCTACGAAATTCTGCCCGCTCGTGACGGCCACTGGGCAGCATCCATCGGTCAGGGTCAGGCTGTGTCTTACCGCGCTGATATTGCCCCTGACGGACGCGTAACTGTCGTAAATTCCGAAACCGGGCAGCGTTCACAGGAGGCAGAGGAGCAAAGCACATCTTCAATCACCCTCGACGCTGGTAAACCCCTGAACGAAATGAGCGAGACAGAACTACTCGATCTCATTCAAGATGCCACCGGCGAACTGCAAAGAAGGCAGGCTAATAGCAACTAATCAAATCATCACGTGTGAGAAGTCCCAGTCTTCATCCTGTTCCAAGATTCCCTGTCATCACCACGGTAGGGGTCAAAGAAGACGGAAAACCCTCCCTCTTGATAAAGACATAATTTAGTGAAAGATTCTTCCACTCTCTCACCGAGGGCGTGGAAGAATCTTTTATATAGAACAGCATTACTCACTCACTGCTAGAACAGCTCCAGGCCAAGGCTCGCGCCTCTGCCACCAATATGGCACATCAAGCTGGTAGTCCAGTTACCACCACCCACCGCAAACTTAAAGACCTCAAAAACTCCCGCACCATCGCCTACATCAACAGCCCACCCCGACACCATCAAACTCGTCGAATCAGGCAAAATCGACCTCACCCCCCCAGCACCGACAAAATCCACGTCAACAACCTCATCCTCGTCACCACCAACAAAAACGCCCTCTAACCCACCAACCCCACGCCCCGGAACAACCACCCCACCACCTCACAAAAACCACCCCCACATTTACCCAAAACCAAGCCGAACACGATATATTCATATACATGTCAAACAAAATCACACTCACAACCTCAACCCTAGCCCTCGGCGCACTCCTCACCGGCTGCGCCCACACACTACCCACCGGCATCGCCCTCGAAGAAACCGACTCCTTCGACCACCGCGACGACATCATAGTCTCCGGCGCCATCCACACCGAAAACGGCAAAACAGCACCTGGCAACATCCGCGTCACCGTAGAAGGCGAAACCTTCGAAGGCAACGAAGAAACCTTCAACGGCAAACAAGCCTTCTACAAACTCACCGCCAACAACACCGCCGACCTCCACGGCAAAACCTACTGGGTCACCGTACAAGCCGAAGACCCCGAAGCAGAAGTAGAATGCTTCATCAAAGACACCGGCATCACCCACCCCACCCACGTCTCAGAATCACACGGAACCGGCAGCGCAACCTGCCGCCTCGTCCACAACTAAACAAAACCCACCACCACAGCCGCCGAGCCCACTAGCCCGGCGGCTTTACTACACCACCCACCGCCCACAAGGAAACCCATGAACACCCACCCCATCCAAACCGCTGCCCACAAAGCAGACAACATCGCCTACCGCATCGGCACTCGCATCCACCGGTGGCGCGAAAACCGCGCTCGCGATAAAGGATTGGAAGAGGTCATGGTAGCTAACCCCGGATACGGCTCAACCTCATGGATCCGCATCATCGGCAGGGCACTCTACAAAACAGACGGATTCGAAGAAATTATCGACTCAATGGTGCATAACGACACCGCCCAAGGCGCCATCCGCGGATGGCGCTCCTTCTCATCCATCGCCATCTCCCACGCACCAGTCACCGTCACCATCGACGGCAACACGATCTACTACCTCACCACCAACAAAGGGGGAGTCCTCGACGAAAAAATCGCTGTACAACTCGAACCCGGCATCCACACCATCACCCTACAAACCCAACGCTCCCAACCCGCCGAAACTGAAGTCTTCATCGTCCCTGACAACCAAAAAATCGGAATCCTCTCAGACGTCGACGACACCGTCATGGTCACCGCCCTACCCCGCCCCATGCTCGCCGCCTGGAACTCCTTCGTCGTCGACGAACACGCCCGCATCCCCACCCCCGGCATGGCAGTACTCATGGAACGCCTCACCAAAGCACACCCCACCGCCCCCATCATGTACCTCTCCACCGGCGCCTGGAACGTCTCACCCACCCTCACTCGCTTCCTCTCACGCAACGGCTACCCCAAAGGCACCTTCCTCCTCACCGACTGGGGCCCCACCCCCACCCGCTGGTTCCGCTCAGGCGCAGACCACAAAGTCCGCGAACTCACCCGCCTCGCCCAAGAATTCCCCCAGATGAAATGGATCCTCATCGGCGACGACGGTCAACGCGACCCCGACATCTACAACGGCTTCGCCGTCCGCTACCCCCAAAATGTCGCCGCAATTCTCATCCGCAACCTCACCACCGGCGAAACCATCCTCTCCAAAACCACCCGCGTCTGGGCAGACAACCGCGCCAAAGAAATCACCCACGGCGACCTCTGGGAAGAAGCCAACGACGGCGCGACCTTCTCACAAGCACTCAAAGAAAAAGACCTACTTTAAACCCCACCACACACCCCACAGTGTTCGTAGGCGCTTTCTGATTTCACTCTCACCGTTGTCAAAAACGCTGGTTTTCGGTCGCGGTGTATGTGGCGGACGCGCCTGTGAGCGTTTTGTGTTTGGTGTACTGAGACTCCCACGAATTTCAGACACACCGAGGGGATAAAACGAGAAAATTTAAGGGTCAACGGAGGTTAAATACCTCAACCTCAAGAGATGCTTTAAGGTCAAAAGCCCGAAATTCTGCGGGAAATTCACAGGGTAAATGGGGGTCTTAAAAGCAAGCAAATCTTGTGTGATTAACAGGTCATAGATACCTCGCGTGGGGCGAACCGATACAACAGGCATGTGGATAACTTGCCGATTGCGGGGCTTAACCCGTGCAAACTCGCCCCAGAGACTGGATCTCACCTTGTGGATACTGCCCAGAAAACGACTCAACCACACTATCTAGGGGGTCTGCCAAAGATTAGCCACTAGATGTAGTATTGATACCTGTTGCGTACCCTCCACCCGGTGGTAGCGCACCAGCGCCATGAAACGGCGCAGACTCGGCTCTGCACCGCTGATGGTAGCCACTAAGCCTCGCAGCTTACCCACAAGATTTTGACTACGAATAAGCCGGCACACCTATCACAGTGTGCCAACTCTAAGGGAGATAACAATGTCAGTTACGGTGTACACCAAGCCCGCATGCGTTCAGTGCAACATGACTTACCGTACCCTGGACAAAAACGGCATTGAGTACAAGGTCGTTGACGTGACTGAAGACGCCGCGGCTCTGGCGTACATCAAAGATTTGGGCTACATGCAGGCACCCGTCGTTGTTGCCGGTGAAGACCACTGGTCAGGTTTTCAGCCCGATAAGATCAACGCGTTAGCTGCCTAAAGCAAAGCGCCGCAGTCATCGCCATTGTCTGGCTACGGCGAGCTTTGACTCCTGCTTTTTATCAATTACCTCAAATATCTCGAAAATTCACGGAAAGAGTTGTGTTTGCTGTGATACAGCGTGCAGTTCAGGCCCCACAAGATCCCGCCGAACCCCTGGTGGTGTACTTCTCCTCGGTCTCAGAAAACACGCACAAGTTCGTGCAGAAAACCGGAGTGAGGAACCTGCGCCTACCGCTTACAGCCAAGGACGAAATTCCGCAGGTTAACGAACCTTACGTGCTGTGCATACCCAGCTACGGGCGTCCTAACGGCAGCGGATCAGTGCCACCTCAGGCAGTGAAATTTTTGAATAACGCAGAGAATAGAAAACATCTCACCGGCGTTATGGGAGCAGGAAACACAAACTTTGGCGATCTCTACTGCGTAGCAGCAGATATAGTCGCCGCTAAATGTCAGGTGCCGATACTCTATAAATTCGAGTTGATGGGCACCACCGAAGATGTCACCAAAGTACAAGAAGGATTGAAAGAATTTTGGACGAAAAACTCCTTTCACACGTCGTTAGCACAGAGCTAGGGCACGAAGACCTCTCAACCCCCGAAAAGTTCCAGGGATTGGGATACCACGAGCTGAACGCTATGCTCAACCTCTACGACGAGAACGGTCAGATTCAGTTTGACGCTGACCGTCAGGCAGCTCGCCAGTACTTCTTGCAGCACGTTAACAACAACACCGTTTTCTTTCACGACCTGGAAGAAAAAATCGACTTTCTCATCAAGAACCAGTACTACGAGAAAGAAGTTTTCGAGCAGTACAGCTTTGACTTTGTGAAGTCATTGTCAAAGCAGGCGTACGCCAAGAAGTTTCGTTTTCCGACCTTTTTGGGCGCGTTCAAGTTCTACACCTCCTATGCGCTGAAGACCTTTGACGGTCAGCGTTACTTGGAGCGTTTCGAAGACCGAGTGGTCATGGTTGCTCTGCTGCTCGCTGAAGGCAACGAGACTCTGGCTCAGGAACTGGTTGAAGAAATTATCTCAGGACGCTTTCAGCCGGCTACCCCGACCTTCCTGAATGCGGGCAAAAAGCAGCGCGGTGAACTGGTTTCTTGCTTCTTGCTGCGCTTTGAAGACAACATGGAGTCCATCGGTCGTAACATCAACTCGGCGTTGCAGCTTTCTAAGCGTGGCGGCGGCGTAGCTTTTGCGCTCACCAACCTGCGCGAATCGGGCGCGCCCATCAAGAAGATTGAGAACCAGTCTTCAGGTGTTATTCCCGTGATGAAACTTCTTGAGGATTCCTTCTCCTACGCGAACCAGCTGGGCGCACGTCAGGGCGCAGGTGCTGTTTACCTGCACGCTCACCACCCCGATATTTACTCCTTCTTGGATACCAAGCGTGAGAACGCTGATGAGAAGATTCGCATTAAGACCCTCTCGCTTGGTGTTGTGATCCCCGATATCACTTTCGAACTGGCTAAGCGCAACGAAGATATGTACCTCTTCTCGCCCTACGATGTTGAGCGCGTCTACGGTGTGCCTTTCTCAGATATTAACGTTTCTGAGAAGTACTACGAGATGGTTGATGATGCGCGCATCCGCAAGCAGAAGATTAACGCTCGCGAGTTCTTCCAGACCCTGGCTGAGGTGCAGTTCGAATCGGGCTACCCCTACGTCATGTTCGAAGACACCGTCAATAACGCTAACCCCATCGACGGTAAGATCATTATGTCGAACCTCTGCTCAGAGATTCTGCAGGTTTCAGAGCCCTCAAAGTTCAACGATGACCTTTCATATGAGACCGTGGGTAAGGATATTTCCTGCAACCTGGGTTCACTGAACATTGCGCTGGCGATGGACGGGGGAGACCTTGCGAAGACCGTTGGCACCTCCATCCGTGCGCTGACCGCTGTGTCAGATCAGTCAGATATTCGCACTGTGCCCTCTATTGAGCGCGGCAACAAGATGTCTCACGCTGTGGGCTTGGGGCAGATGAACCTGCACGGTTATCTCGGTCGCGAGCACATTCGCTACGGTTCAGAAGAAGCGTTGGATTTCACCAACATGTACTTCTACACCGTGACCTACCATGCGATTCGTGCATCCATGGAAATCGCTAAGGAACGCGGGGAAACCTTCGTCAACTTTGAGAAGTCTGATTACGCATCAGGCAAGTACTTCGAAAAGTACATTGAAGGTAGCTGGGAATTCACCACCGAGCGTGCCCGTGAACTGTTCGCTGGCCACTTTGTACCCGGTGTTGAGGATTGGAAGCAGCTAGCTGCAGATGTAGCTCAGTACGGCATGTACAACCAGAACCTGCAGGCTGTTCCGCCGACCGGTTCAATCTCGTATATTAACGGCTCAACCTCATCGATTCACCCGATTGCCTCAAAGATTGAGATTCGTAAAGAGGGCAAGCTCGGGCGTGTTTACTACCCCGCACCCTACCTCACCAACGATAACCTTGAGTTCTACGAGGACGCCTACGAAATCGGTTACGAAAAGATTATCGACACCTACGCTGTGGCAACCCAGCACGTTGACCAGGGTCTGTCTTTGACTCTGTTCTTCCGTGACACTGCGACCACTCGCGATGTTAACCGCGCACAGATTTACGCGTGGCGTAAGGGCATCAAGACCATCTACTATTCACGTATTCGCCAGATGGCGCTTGAAGGTACAGAGGTCGAGGGTTGCGTCAGCTGCATGCTCTAAGCGATTAAGTATAGGCTGAGCGGACGCGTCCGCCCCGCTGATGTACAGGCACCTGCTTTCTCCTGCGATGGGGGAGGGTGGGTGCCTTTTTGCTTGCCTGTGGCGGGGTGCGGTTGAGTTCTGCGGATGCCCCGTGCTATTTTTATATAAAAAAACTTATCAGGCAAACTGATTATCTTTGGGTGGGGCTGATGAAAAATTTTTCACAAAAGGACGCGGCAAACCTCCATGTGGCGGTGTTTAAATTACATCGACGGTTGCGGGCTGAAACAGCAACCATCACCCAGCTCAGTGAACACGAAGAAAACGTGCTGATGGCACTGCACTACACGCCGGGGCTAACCAACGCTGAGCTTGCGCGGCACGAGCACATTACTCCGCAGTCGATGAATAAAATTACAGCAGCTATGCTCAAACACGGAGTGCTGGAATCTCAGAAGAACGTTCATGATAAGCGCCGTAAAGAGCTTCTGCTCACGGGGCAGGGGAGGGAACTCGCTGAGTCGGTCGCCCAACAACGAGCGTTGTGGTTGGCTGCAACCGTGGGGCAGGAGTTCGAGCCGGAAGAAGCCCAGCAGCTCGCGCGCGTCCTGCCTTTGCTGCATCGTCTGAGTGATAAAAAGCAGATGCAACAGCACAAATTTATTCCGGTTGCGCCACCTCTTGAGACCGAAATTTAAGTGAGGTTTTACTAGCTCTCTGAGGTGGGAAAAGCAACGGCAAAGTGACACAATAGTAAGATGATGCCAGCGTTCTACATTTGCTAGAACACCCCCAAACGTCAAGGAGTTTTACCGCTGATGATGAGCGAAAAGGTCAAGCTAGTTGACCACGTTGAAGCAATCAACTGGAACCGTATTGAGGATGAAAAAGATCTTGAAGTTTGGGACCGCTTGACTTCGAATTTCTGGCTACCCGAGAAGGTGCCGCTGTCTAACGACGTGCAGTCATGGAAGACTCTGACTGAAGAAGAGAAGCAGCTGACCATGCGCGTCTTCACCGGTCTGACTCTGCTTGACACGATTCAGGGTACCGTTGGTGCGGTTTCTTTGTTGCCGGATGCGGTCACCGCTCACGAAGAGGCTGTGTACACCAACATTGCGTTCATGGAGTCAGTTCACGCTAAGTCGTATTCTTCGATTTTCTCGACCCTGTGCTCGACTAAGGAAATCGATGAGGTTTTCCGCTGGGCTTCTGAGAACCCGCACCTTCAAAAGAAGGCGCAGATTGTGATGAAGTATTACCAGGGTAATGATCCGCTGAAAAAGAAGGTCGCATCAACCCTGCTGGAATCTTTCTTGTTCTACTCAGGTTTCTACCTGCCCATGCACTGGGCATCACGCGCTAAACTTACAAACACTGCCGATTTGATTCGTCTGATTATTCGCGATGAGGCTGTGCATGGTTACTACATTGGCTACAAATTCCAGCGTGGTCTTGAGAAGGAAAGCCCTGAGCGTCAGCAGGAGCTCAAGGACTACACCTTTGACCTGCTCTACGAACTGTATGAAAACGAAGTGCAGTACACTCACTCTCTCTACGATTCCGTGGGATTGAGCGAGGACGTCAAGAAATTCCTGCACTACAACGCTAATAAGGCTCTGATGAACCTAGGCTACGAGGCGATGTTCCCCGCAACAGTCACCAACGTTTCACCCGCGATCCTCTCGGCGCTCTCACCGAATGCGGACGAAAACCACGACTTCTTCTCAGGCTCCGGCTCATCCTATGTGATTGGCAAAGCAGTTAATACTGAGGACGAAGACTGGGACTTCTAAATTCCCTAGTCAGCTTGGGTTTTCCTGGTTGATTCTAGCCGGTGATTCCGGGGTTTTTGGCTCGGTTTCGGTGTTGGGGTTTATCCTGTTTTGTTCTTAACTGTGGTCAAAACTATGGTCAAACTTCATAGCTGACCACAGTTAATCTAGGCGTCTAGAAACACAAAAAGGCCCCTCACCACACCCCAGTCTAGGGGAGTGGTGAGGGGTAATTTTTTTTAGTGCATCTCTTCCATGCTCACCCACTTGCACCGGGTGGCATTTTCACCCGGTCCCGCGGGTAGGTAAAATTGACCTCATGACTTTACCCACCCCGTCCGCTATTACCTCTTATCAGCAGGTTCGCCGCGTCCTTGACGCGCAGCTTGAGGCTGATTTTTGTTTGCCCGCGGGCGCTATTGCCTCAGCATTTGAGAGGGGCAAGGAGTTGCTCACCGCGCCACGCCTCGACCTAGAGAAAATGGCTCGGCATCGTCGTTGGTGGACGCGCAGTCACTTCGAAATGCGCTTGGGCAACTACCGGGGCGTGACTTTGCTGTGCGCCACGCATCCGCGCGTCTTGCAAGAAGTCACCCAGCTGTTGAGCGGGGATGCCGGCAACTGGGTGGGGGACTACTCAAAGCTCCACCGCGTCAACGACTTTCTGAGCCCCTACGCCCTGCAAAGCTCGGGCACGGCGCTCTTTTTCACCGCAGGACGCGCACTTTTTGATGCACCCGCCCGGCAAGAACCAGCGGGGTACACTTTTACTTGGCTGACCGCGCCCCTGATTGAAACATTCCGAGGGGATGCGCGTTTCGCCAACGCGCTAGGTTTCAGCAAAGACCGTCCAGATACCCAAGTGCTCGCAGCTTTTCACGGGGGCACACCGGTTGCTATTGCCGGTGCCAGCGCTGACTCTCAGCTTGCACGGCAAATCGGTATTGATGTGCTCCCTCAACACCGCGGCAAAGGTCTTGCCTCATATCTCGTTGAACGTTTGGCGAGGGAGGTTCTTACCGCCGGTTTTGTGCCTTTCTACGGCACTTCGCCCTCACACATTCTTTCGCAAAAAGTAGCTCTCAACGCGGGTTTTGAGCCTGGCTGGTATGAATACGTGTCAACCAGCCTGTTGGAGGTTCACACCGATGACCCTGCTGACGGTCCGGAGGGTAGGCAGGCATGAGTCTTGATGTTCTCAGAGACTTTATCGCACCCGGTGAGCAGGTAGATGCCTACGCCCGCAGCTTTCAGCTTCTGCGCGAAGTGGGAGCGGGCGAACGCGGTGCGACGGTGCGTCTATATCAGCCGCAACCGGTGGTTGCTTTCGGGCGCCGCGATGAGCTGAATCCAAATTTTGCTCAAGCCGCTGATGCCTGTCGTGATCACAGTTTTGAGCCCATCGTTCGTAAAGTAGGCGGTCACGCCGCCGCCTATCATCAGGGGTGTTTAGTGATCGATCATTTTCACCCCACGCGCGATGCGATTACCGGCAATAATGAGCGGTTTAGTATTTTTGGTCAGATGTACGCGGACGCGCTGGCAAGTGTGGACGTGCCCGCGGCTGTGGGTGAGATTCCGGGGGAGTACTGCCCCGGTGAGTACTCGGTGTACGGTATTCACTTTGATGGGCGCAAGACTAAACTGGTGGGCACCGCGCAACGAGTGGTGGCGGGTGCTTGGTGGTTTAGTGCGGGCATCGTGGTAGAGGGCGCGGCGCAGCTGCGAGCTGTTACCACTGATGTTTATAGCGCTTTGGGTCTTGAGCTGAATCCCGCAACCGTGGGGGCTGTTACCGATATTAACCCGCTGGTTGCCATTGAGGATATTGAGGATGCGGTGCTTGAGGCTTTTGCCGGTGAGGGGTTTTAGATGTGCGGTCGTTATGCTCTGAACTTTGACCACGGCGTTTATCTTGCGGGCGTGCCCTTAGAACACGAGATTCGCAATTTTAACGTTGCACCCACTCATACTGTGCCGGTTATTGTGGAGCGTTTGGCTCCTCCTGAGTTATTTGCTGACGACAGCGCTCAGGTGGGGGAGCGCGTCCGCCTGGACGATTCTGCACAAGAAACAGTGCGTGAAATTCACTTTGCCAGGTGGGGTTTACTACCAAGTTGGGCGAAGGACGCGAGTTTCGCGGCGAGGGCTTTCAACGCTCGCTCAGAGACAGTGCTGAGTAAACCGACTTTTCGTGCGGCGGCTGTGCGTGGGCACTGTGCTATTCCGGTCAGCGGGTACTTTGAGTGGAAAACTGAAACCACAACCGCCGGTAAAACCCAGAAAACGCCCTATTTTATTCACCGCGCAGACCGCGAGCCTATTTACTTCGCCGGTCTCTACGAGTGGTGGAAAATCACCGATGCTGAAGCGCAGAGACCAAATTCTCGTTTTGCTGGCCAGGCGGGGCAGTGGCTCTTGAGCTGTTCAATGATCACCATACCTAGCCCCGATGAGCTGGACGCCACCGAGGCAGCTGATAATGATACTGAGGCCCTTGCTCTTATGGATCTTGGAAATCTGCATGACAGGTTGCCAGTGCCCTTGAGTGAGAAGTCTTTGGGGGTATGGCTACGTTCCGGAAAGGTATTGGGGCTTGAGGGCGAGACTGCTTTGGAGGGGGTCACCGTTCAATCTTCGGCGGTGGACGCCTTGGCGCAGGTTCTTCAAGATGCCTACCGTCAGGCCCGGAACTGGCGTATGCATCCGGTCTCAATGGAAGTGGGCAATGTAGCCAACAACGCGCCCCATCTTATTGAGCCGGTCGAAGATTTATTGAGTGGGCTCTGACTTTTACCTACGCCCCGTCTATGCTTCTCCGAAAACCTGCAGAATGAAAACCGCCCCGCCACTTTTTGATTACAGGGTGGCGGGGTGGTTCTGTTAAAGCGCTTTAGAAAGGATCCTCTTCTGTGGGGAACCAGCGTCTGAAATCTAGGGTGAGGTAGAGGGCGAGCGCTGCGGCGTTGCCTTCGTCGATGTGTACGAAGAATTCTTCGTGACCGCTTTTGTTCAGCACTTCGCTGGTGGCTGCAATGAGCTGTTCCGCGAGGCCTTCGCGGCGGCGTGATGAGGCGGTGAAGAGTTCGTAGATGGTGGGGGTGTTGTCGGGACCCACCATGTCGTTGCGGTTTTTGAGGGTGAGCGCTGCTGCTACGATCTGCCCGTTGTCATCGACGACAACGGGGGAGGCTTCAGCATAGAATTCACCGAATTCACCGGCGATGATTTTTTCGATTTTTTCTTGTGCCTGCTCTTGACTCCACAGGTCGTTTGATTCGTAGGATGCGAAGTAGAGTCGCGCGAGGCTGGGCGCGTCTTCTACTTGTGCCGGGCGCGTGACGATAGTCTGCTCGCGAGGACTGATTTGGGTGTCACCTACTAAGGTGATCCTTCCGGTCATGGTGTTCTCCTTCGCATCAGTGAGATGGCTTTCACCTAAGATTACTGGTTTTGTACAGATGTACAAGCGGTTTCACGCAATCTTTACCAAATATTTATGCAGCGTGTCACATGCTAGTGATCGAAATGTTAGTCTAAAAGAATCTAACGCCATCGTTGAAAGGGTTGTTATGAACTGGGCGCAAATGACCGATGAAGGCAGCGAGCGCGCTGTTTTTTCTACCGAAGGTTCTAGCTTTGTGTTTGAAGATTCCCTAAAAGATTTGCTGCTAGCGGGTGTGGCTCAGGGTATTGTGGACGCGGCTACTGCCTGTGCCGCCGGAGGGCAGCAGCGCAAGCCTCTTGAATCTAGCGAGCTAACCTTGCCGGTGCGTCCTGGTAAAACTCTTTGCATCGGTTTGAACTTCAGTGATCACGCGCAAGAAGTCGGTCAAGAGTTGCCCACTCACCCCACCATTTTCACGAAGTTTGATAACGCGCTGATTGGCGTAAATGATGATATTGAGTTACCTGCTGCTGACCTCTCTACTCGCAGTGACTGGGAGGTAGAGCTTGCCGTGGTGGTGGGTCGGCGCGTCCGCCGAGTCAATGAAGCGCAGGCGCGAGAGGCTATCTTTGGTTACACCGTGGCAAACGATATTTCTGTGCGTGACTGGCAAGGGCGTACGAGCGAGTGGTTTCAGGGTAAGAACTGGGATCGTTCGACTCCGCTGGGTCCTGTTATCGTTCCGGCGCAGCAGCTAGATGTTGAGGGCGGTCTTGCGATGCGGTGTACCGTGGATGGGGTAGCGCGGCAGGACGGCAGCACCAGAAGTATGGTGTTCTCGCCCGCGCAAGTGCTTGCCTATATCAGTCAGTTTATGACCCTTGAACCCGGCGATATCATTCTCACGGGAACTCCTGCCGGCGTGGGGGTGTCATTGCGCCCGCGGGCTTGGTTGGCACCGGGGCAGGTTGTTGAAACCGAAATTGAGGGCATCGGCAAGCTCGTTAATCGTTGCATCGCCGGTCAGTAACGCAACCTAAACTTTCGTCTCAGGCACCTGAATATGTAAAAGGGCGACACCCACCTTGCTTATCAAGGTAAGGGGTGTCGCCCTTATGCTCATGACCTCAATGGTTGTCTGTGTGTTTAACCAAGGAAGGTGTTAGAGGTATTTAGGCTGCGTGTTCGCAGGTTGAGCAAGCGCAGTTGTTGCAGATGCAGTTAGCGCAAGCGTCGTTGCAGTCGCCACATTCGCAGGTTGCGTGGTTGCAGGTAGTGCAGGTGCAGTTCGCGCAGTCGCAGGTTGCACACAGATCGTTGCAGTCGCCACATTCGCAGGTGGCGCACTCATCGTAGTGACCGTCGTGTTCGCGGTGTGCGTGACCGTCGTGCAGGTAATCAACGTGATCCAGATGGATTACAGCTTCGTGGCCGCATGAGGGGCCGTGGGTGTGTGCGTGCTCTTCTGAGTGGATGTGTTCTAGGGTTGCGGTGCTCATTGCATCTCCTTGGTGTGTTCGTGTACATCGGTCACAATGTGGCTGATGTGGTGGTCGGTGAGTTCGTAGAGGGAGGTTCGCCCCTGCACTTCTCTGGTAATCACATGAGCTTCTCTGAGGATTTTCAGGTGATGTGAGACGAGCGGTTGTGAGACCTCTAGGTGTTCGGTGAGCTCACTGACGGTATGCGGTTTATTGACAAGGCAGTGCGCGATTGAAATTCGAATTGGATGCGCCAGTGCTGCAAAGATTGCCACTGATGCTTCGTATTTGGTTTCCCAATCGTTTTTTTCGCCCTGTTGTTCCATAAATAGAACTTTATATAAAGAAATCTTTATACACAAGGCTTTGAGGGGATTTTGTATAAAAAATTCTTTATGAGAATGAGTTGCGTTTTCTCTTGTAGGGCAACTTGTGCATCTGTGATTGTTTTAAGTGATACAGATTTTGGGGTGGCCATGAAAATTACAATCCACAACAACTCGTCTCTGCCCGTTTACCAGCAACTCCACCATCAGGTGGCGGACGCGGTAGCCAGGGGAGAACTACAGCCGGGGCAACCGCTACTGTCGGTACGGGCACTGGCTAAACAGCTGGCGGTCAATCCGGCAACCATCGTGAAGGCATATAACCTCCTGAAAGAGGAAAGCATTATCGAAAGCCGCCCGCGGGGGAAAACAGTGGTTGCCTCCAAGGAAAACAGCCCTGCCCCCAAGATGATGGGAAGCTGGGAAGAAAAACTGCAGCAGGTAATTGCACTTGGACTAGCAGAGGGTCTAAGCCCCGAGCGCATTGAGCGTTCTGTGCAGGAGCTTGCAGACCGCAGAAGAATCGACATTACCCAGCTGGAGCTACCTGACACCACCGAGCACTACAAGTGGGGCTTTATCTACATCAACAAAGAAGACCCATCGATCTTCGTACCCAAAGCAATCGGTTACGGCTGGAGCCTAAACTTCGGCAACAAATGGGCGTGGGCAGTTCTGCTAGCTCTGACTGCGCCAGGAATCATTATTGTGCTAGCGGCAACAGTTCTCACCTAGCTAGCAAAAGGACACGCTCCGCACTACCTGCGCCACCGGCATGTAATCCTGCGGGGGCGCGTCCGCCCGTCCGATACTAAAAACTAGTAGAATAGTCACTGTTCTGTGCCCTCGTATCGCACGGAAAATCTGCACCGAGCAGATCAAACGAAGGTTTGCCCTTTGTACGGGTGAACACCACACACTTGAGGAGACACTGTGTCTATTGAAATTACCGTTGCTGGCGAATCACGTTCGGTTGAAGCTGGCACCACCGCCGCTGAGCTTTTCGCTGAAGACCGCGAAATTGTTGTGGCGCGTGTGAACGACGTGCTAGTTGACCTTTCCCACGAACTGACAGCTGGCGACACCGTTGTTCCGGTAAGCATCAATGAGCCGGAGGGTCTCAACGTGCTGCGCCACTCCGCTGCGCACGTGATGGCGCAGGCTGTACAGGAATACCGCAAGGACGCCAAGCTCGGCATCGGTCCCTACATCACCGACGGTTTCTACTTCGACTTTGACGTTGACGAGCCCTTCACCCCCGAAGATCTGAAAAAGATCGAAAAGAACATGGTGAAGATTATTAAGAGCGGTCAGCGTTTTCAGCGCCGCGTTGTCACCCACGATGAGGCTGTCGCCGAAATGGCAGATGAACCCTACAAGCTTGAACTCTTGGCGCTCACCCAGGGCCCCGGTTCTGGCGCGAACGCTGCTGAGGGCGCGTCCGTTGAGGTAGGCGAAGGCGACATCACTATCTATGACAATGTGAACGCTAAGACCGGTGAGATTATTTGGAAGGATCTCTGCCGCGGCCCGCACCTGCCCAACACCAAACTGATTGCTAACGGCTACGCGTTGATGCGTGCCGGTGGCGCTTACTGGCGCGGTTCAGAGAAGAACCCCATGCTGCAGCGCATCTATGGTACCGCTTGGCCCACCAAGGACGAACTGGTTGCCTACAAGGAGCGCATTGCTGAGGCTGAGCGTCGTGACCACCGCCGTCTGGGCGAAGAGCTTGATCTGTTCTCTTTCCCCAAGACCATTGGCCCCGGTTTGCCGGTCTTCCACCCTAAGGGCGGTATCATTCTGCGCGAGATGGAAAACTACGTGCGCACCCGCCACATTGAAGAGGGCTTCCAGTACGTGAAGACCCCGCACATCTCCAAGGAAGATCTCTTCTACACCTCCGGTCACCTGCCCTACTACGCGGACGGCATGTTCCCCGCCATGGAGGACGAGGGCCAGGCATACCGCCTCAAGGCAATGAACTGCCCCATGCACAACGAAATCTTCCGTTCACGCGGCCGTTCCTACCGCGAGTTGCCCCTGCGTTTGTTTGAGTTCGGCACTGTTTATCGTGACGAGAAGTCCGGGGTGCTGCAGGGTCTGACCCGCGTTCGCATGATTACCCAGGACGATTCACATTCCTATGTTACCAAGGAGCAGGCACCGGACGAAGTCCGTCACCTGCTGAAGTTCATGCTGTCTCTGCTAGAGGACTTCGGCATGACCGACTTCTACCTGGAGCTTTCAACCCGCGACACCGAGGGCGATAAGAAGGACAAGTTCATCGGCACCGACGAGCAGTGGGAAGAAGCAACTGCTGTTCTTGAGAAGGTTGCGGCAGAGACCGGTCTTGAGCTGGTTGCTGACCCGGGTGGTGCTGCTTTCTACGGCCCCAAGATTTCTGTTCAGGCCAAGGACGCGATTGGCCGCACCTGGCAGATGTCTACCGTTCAGTACGACTTCAACCAGCCCAAGCGCTTCGGCTTGGAGTACCAGGCATCTGACGGATCCCGCCAGGAGCCGGTCATGATTCACTCGGCGAAGTTCGGTTCGCTGGAGCGTTTCTTTGGTGTGCTGACTGAGCACTATGCGGGTGCCTTCCCGGCGTGGTTGGCTCCGGTGCAGGTTGTGGGTGTTCCTGTGGCTGAGGCCTTTAACGATTACATGGGTGAGGTCGCGGCGAAGTTGCAGGGTTACGGTGTACGCGTTGAGGTGGACTACGGTACTGACCGCTTCCCGAAGAAGATCCGCACCGCGTCCAAGGAGAAGGTACCCTTCATCCTTATTGCCGGTGGCGAGGACGCAGAAAACGGTGCAGTCTCATTCCGCTTCCGCGACGGCTCACAGGAAAACGGCGTGCCCGTGGACGAAGCGGTGAAGAGGATTATGGAGCACATCGAGTCAAGGAATAATGAGGAGCCGAAGACTTCATTAATTGAAATTTCCGAGAAAGCGTAGGCTTCATCACTTATAATTGGATAGCACAACATGACGGCAGGGCTGCACGGTGAGTGCGGTCCCGTTTATTTGATGCATTTTACCCATACTGAATTATTACTTATAAGAACTGATTTCTAAAAAAATAAAAATAAGGCTGGAAAATCCAATGTACTCATCAATTTTAAATACAAAAAATTTAGTTAAATATGGTTATTATCAAATACCCAGAAACAAACCAAAAAAGGATTCTTATGGTAGCTTAGATGCTATTTACTCTCCACTGTTTAACCTAAATGAATTCTATAAATGGATTGAGCTTGAGCTTGAGGGGATTGAGAATGGTCCAAGAAATCTCAAGGACGTTGAAAGTAGTCTCAAATTGCATACAGAAGCTATTGAATTCACCATAGCCAAATCAGAGTTTACACGCAGGCTTTACAAATATCCTAATTTATATAGTTATGTAAATCTAGCTAAATATATAGAGATTAAAAAGGAATATTTTAGTGAATTATTTATAGAAGATGTAAACTCAACTTCTAAATATTTTAATTCCGGTATTACATTTAATCAAAGTAAAAACATTGAACAAAGCAATCTGCAGATTGGTAAAAAAATACTAAGTTTAGATTTATCAAATTTCTATCATACGCTCTATACGCACAGCATTGAGTGGATGCTGCATGAAAAATCTATTGCAAAAGCTAACCGTTCACATAAGAAATCGGATATTGAGTCTAAGGTAACTGTTGGAAAATATTTGGATATATTAATTCAAAATTGTCAGTATAAAGAAACACATGGTTTGCCTACCGGTACTATGGTATCTCAGGTTATCTCTGAAGCGTATATGGCAAAATTTGATCAGAAGATGAGAAGTTTAGGTAACAACTATTTCTCAAGATATGTGGATGATTTTAAATTTGCTTTTAATAGTGAAGCAGAAAAAGAAAAATTTCTGGTGGATTTCCATAAAATATGTAATGAACATGGAATTTTTGTCAACAGCCAAAAAACTCAAGAGTATAATTTTGATGAAATAGAAATTAATAGTAAAAGCGAAATTTTTAAGCTTATAAATGATCTGGAATGTACTAAATCGAATAAAAAACTAAGAATTGCAATAAATAATATTATAGATATTGCAGTTTATGAACAGGGAAAGGGCAATAAGGGTACATTAAAATACTTATTTTCGTGCTTAAAATTGATTTCTAAAAAATCTGGATGGGAGAAGGCAGAAAAAATATTTTTTTATGCAGCAAATTATAACCCTGAATCAATATTTGAAAGGCTATTAGACCTTTCCGTTAAAAACCCGGAACAAGCAACAAGGATGATGTATTTTACAAACAGTCTTAAGGAGCATGGGGTAAGCAAAAAAACAATAAAAAAAGTTTCAAAAAAATATTTTAAAAAGAATGCTACTGCAATAACACAGCAGCTAAAATTCTTAATATTTAATAAATATAGCCATGAACTATTGCAGTTGCTTACGTTCTTTGTTGAATTCAAGATTAAATTCCCGTTTCCAGAAATAGATTTGGATGTAATTTCTGCATCCGATCTTGACGACTTTAATTTGATAATGTTAATTGCCTTGTATCGAAAATCTAAAGATTATAAAGAGGATCAGCTGGTAAATCTAATATATAATATTTTCGAAAAGGTTGATAAAGTATATTCGGAAAATAATTTAAAGTATATGACAAGAGCACACTGGTTGCTTAGATATTATGTATTTTACTTATTTAAAAATTATGAAGATTTAAAGTCGGCCTGTGATGATTGCTTACGTATCCAGAAAGTTAAAAAGAATAGTTCAGATAATTTTCAATCTGGAATAGATTCAGGGTACGTTTTCTCATGTTCTAGCGATAAAGTTACAGTGTTCTATAAAAATATGTTGGATTTTGATATTAGGTTATTTTCTAAAAAACTTATTAAATAAGACATTAGAATATATTCGTTTGTTTCTGCACTCTAATAAATATTCTTATTTGTGTTGTGGTTCTTATTTATAAAGGCATACAAGGTAGAATTTATGTAGTGGAAATATGAGCTGGCTGAGCGTTGCCTGATTTGCTTTGTTGGTGCTGGTTTATCAGGTAAGTAAACTACTCGCAGGACTTCGTGTCATATGCTGATTTTTGGGCTGTGAGGCTAACCTTCATGGTTGACAAATTATTCCAAGGTTACTTTATGGAAATCTTGGTAGAAGAAGTAAATAATTAACTTTAGTATGAGTTATATCTCTTCTTGATAGAAGGCTACTAGGTTTTTCTGTGGTATAAAAAGTACTCAGCTTTAGCGGGAAATACACTGAAAATGTGTATTTCCCGCTAAAGCTGAGTACTTTTTGGTTTTCTTACCACTGGGTTTGGTCCACACCCACCCATCCAAATTCAAACAACAAGCACCGGCATGACCAACACCAGAACCCGAACTATCAAAAGACACAACCACCACACTCGGCATCTCCACCAACACCCTGCACCACTGGCACAACAACGCAGCCCTTGACACCAGCAAAGAATCCACCAACCAGCCCACTCTGCCATCTGTGCCTCCAACTGCCGAACAGATTCAAAGAACCGGCCACGCACCAACTCAGCCCCCTTTACGCACCATCCACGCTCTCAGCCAGAGCATTGAGGGTTATTCATAATGGGTACTCGCAACCAAAAACACCAACCCCCGCACCAAAAGAAAACACCCACCCATACACCCCAAGCAGCTGCCTGAAACCAGAATCCAAAACACGCCACATCTTCACCTACGCACCCACACGCTCCATCACCGACTGCAGCCGATTCAGCACCCTATTATTACGCCTGCACTCAGCACTAAGCCTGACCCCTAGGTAAACGCTTAGCCGAAGTGACCAGCCCCAGACCCACATAATGAAGTGTCCCAGGTTTTGTTCCGTTTGAGTAGATGGGAAAATCTGGAACATGCCGAAGAAATTTGATCAGGATGCCAAGGATCGGGTGCTCCGCCTTGTTGAGGACCGCATCCTGGCGGAGGGGATCTCCATGCAGGAAGCGTGCAAGATCGTGGCCCCGAAACTGGGTGTCTCGTGGCATACTGCCCGGCAGTGGGCTCAGGCGGCCCGTCGCGAAGGCAGGGCAATTGATCCTTTACCTGAAGATCTCGTTGCAGAGGTGGCCAAGCTGCGTCGTGAGAATCAGGAGCTTCGCGACACTAACGAGTTGTTGAAGGCCGCGTCAGCTTTTTTCGCCTCAGAACTCGACCCCAAACGTCGGAAATGATCCAGTTCATCGATGAACACCGGGATCGTTTCACAGTCGAGTTCATCTGTCAGAGGTTGAAGAGCAATCGGCAAGGTGGCTTCATTTCCTCACGCGGATACCGTCAGTCAAAAGCCCGGGGATTAAGTGCCCGCAGCCTTCGCGAGGCCGCATTGACAAGGCGTATTGCCGAGGTTCATGAAGAAAACTACGCAGTCTATGGTATCCGCAAGATGTGGCATGCTCTACGCCGTGAAGGAATCGACATCGGCCGTGAGCAAACCGCTCGCCTGATGCGCCTTGCTGGAGTCAGTGGGAAAGGTAAAGGCCGGTTGCCTGTGACAACTCGCAGGTCCAAGGACTCGGATAATCGCCCTGACTTGGTAGGCCGTGATTTTCGTGCCCCTGGGCCGAATCGGTTATGGGTGGCTGACATTACCTACGTCCGTACCGGTAATGGGTTCGTCTACACCGCTTTTGTCACCGATGTGTACTCCCGCAAAATTGTCGGATGGGCATTATCAGATACGATGCGCACGGAAGCGTTGCCACTACAAGCACTCAACCAGGCGATTGTATGCGCAAAGGAAACAACGGGACTGATTCACCATTCAGACCACGGCTCGCAGTATGTGAGCATTGTCTATAATGAGCGCCTTGCTGAGCATGGAATCACTGCCTCTACTGGGACAGTCGGTGACTCCTACGACAATGCTTTGGCTGAGAACGTCAACGGTTCTTACAAAAATGAGCTTATTCATAGGCGGTCGTGGACTGACGTGGTTGATGTTGAGATTGCGACGTTTGAGTGGGTCTTGTGGTGGAACGAATCACGGCTTCACCAAAGTCTCGGTTACCGTACGCCGATAGAGGTAGAAGCAGGGTTTTGGACTGGCAATCCAAATCACGAGAGAATAGAAATCAAGGCAAATGCCTAGGAACAAAACCCGGGGCACTTCATAACCCTTATCCGCCAAAGTCGTCTCATCCAGATACTTCCCCAGCTCCGTGAGCTTTGAAAGCATAAGCATCATGCCTAGCCCCAGGCACCGGATCAGTGATAGCAAGAAGCTTTCCATCGAGGGTACAGATGATCCGGTGATTGAAGCCAGCTCGTTTGTGTTTACCTGAGAAGTTTATTTTTTCGCAAGGGATACGCCAATTCCAAGCGGGAACGAGTGTTCCGTGGCTTACCAGTGAACCTGGTGCATCTAGTGCTTGTTTCAGTGACTGGATCAGCAGCCTCATGAATCTTCACCAGTGCTTTTTCTCTTCTGTTGATAGTCCTTGAAACTGTTGGCTGAGAGACGTTGAAGAACTCTGCTAAGAGTTGACGGTGAGGTCGTTGTCGGTGGTAGATCAGTGTCAGGGTGAGAGCTTGGGTTAGGGTGAGTTTTCTGGGTTTTTGTTGGGTTTTCTCTAGGCGAGGTGGGTGTGGAGTGTATCGAATAGGGTGGTGAATTGCTGGTGGGTTAGGTCTGTTGTGGGGCTTGTGGGGCGATGGTCTTTTCTGGTTTGGCTTTGAGAGTATTTGTGATGGTTTATCCTCATGGTTGCCTTCTGGTGGGGTCGTTGTCTAGTTGGTGGGGGTTTGTGTCCTAACCCCCTTATGAATAAGCCTCGATGTTGATGATTTTGAAGAAGTCGTTATTACCCGAGCAGGGCGTGAACCCGCTGTTATTATCTCGCTGGCAGAATACGAGTCCCTCAAAGAGACCGCCTACCTACTCAGAAGCCCGGCGAACGCTCGTCGCCTCCTTGATTCTATCGACGAGCTAGAAAGCGGTAGCGGGTCAGCGCATTCACTGATTGAGAACTAGCTGCAAACCATGGAACTCATCTGGAGCGAAAATGCCTGGGAAGATTACCTATGGTGGCAGGTGCAAGACCGGAAAACCCTCAAACGAATCAACGCCCTACTCAAAGATATCCAGAGAAACGGCAATGAAGGTATCGGCAAGCCAGAGGCTCTACGCAATAACCTTTCGGGATATTGGTCAAGGAGAATCACGGATGAACACAGGCTTGTCTATAAAATTGTGGGTAGCTCAGTGCGGTACCACTATTCATAAAGTCTCGTAACGGATGCCCTATAACCGCATGGAGCGGCTCTAGCTGTCTACTCGGCACGGCTACACTTGTCACTATGTTCTTCACTATTTCCGCTGGAACCACCACTATTCATCCGCACCGACGCGGAAGTGTCCTTGAAGTGCTCGGTATTCCTTACGCCAGGGCACAGCGTTTTGAGTACCCGCAACCTGTTGCTTTCGAGAGTTTAGAGAGCACTTTTGATCCATCTCAGCCTGCACCGGCTGCGCCACAGTATGTGCGTGGCGGAGGGCAACCCGATATCCGTCAGTCGGTGCTCATCAGTGAAGACTGCCAAAACCTCTCTGTCATTATGCCCGATGACCTCAACCCCGGCGAGCAACTGCCGGTCATGGTGTACTTTCACGGCGGTTCCTATGTAGTCGGCAGTGGTGACGGTGCCCGTTATAACCCCGACAAACTCATCAATGAACACCGCGTCATTATGGTGCGCGTGACCTACCGCCTCGGTATTTTGGGTTTCCTCGGCGGCACCCCCGAGCGTCCCGCCAACCTGGGTCTGCTTGACGCGCGCGAAGCCCTACGCTGGATCAAAAAGAACATCTCCCTCTTTGGCGGAGATCCCGACAACATTACAGCCTTCGGTCAGTCAGCAGGTGGTGATTTGGTCTCTCGACTCCTCATCGCTGAAGGAGTTATTGACGAAGAACTGATACACCGGGCAATTATTCAAAGCGCACCCATTGACCTCATCATCGGCAAAGAGAAGATGGCAGGTGCCATGCTCACCGCTGTGAGCCAGAAACTACCGGTGGACGCGCCCCACGAGGAATACGGTGCGCTGGCTTATAAGATGCAGGTTCAAAATCCCTTCCGTTTTGGTCTGGAAAGGTCAATGATGGCGTTCGGCACTCAGCTGGGGCACTACCCGCTACCTGCCGCCCATGATCTTGACGCTGCCTACGAGAAGGTTGCGGCGCGCGTCCGTGTGCTCATCGGTTCGAACGAGCGAGAATCAGCCTACTTTCTTCCCCGGAAAGTACCCCGCTGGGCTTTCGTTGTCACTGAGCCTGTTATTAGAAACTTCTCCTGGCGCATGTACGCGGTCGCTGCCCAGCGTTTTGTGCGCCGTCACCGGGAATCAGGGGGAGAAGCCACCCGCTACTACCTGCGAACGGGTTTTCCCAGCCACCGCATGGCGTCCGTACACTGTGCTGAACTGGGGCTGCTCTTTGATAACCCGTCATGGAAAGGTTCTGATCTCTTTGGTGGCCTCTACCCGTGCGAACGCGAAGATCAAGCCCGCGCACTACGCAACATCTGGGCAACTTTCGCAAAAACAGGGAAGGTGCGCACCGATTTAGCGCAACAGGGAAGACTCGAATTCAGCTAAATACCGCCACCGTCATAGCTGCCGTACATCCAAAATGCGCCCCTACACACAGCAGGGTCTAGGGCAGGCACTTTCGGTGTGCAGCGCAGTAGAGGCGGGTACCTGGGAATAAACTGCCTGCTTAGGTTGCTGTACCTGCGACATACATACCGACCTAACGAGGCTATTTTCGTGGGATCACCCCTTTTTGAACCGTTCACCGTTCGCTCAATGACCACTCGTAACCGCCTGTGGGTGCCGCCGATGTGCCAGTACTCCGTTGATAAAGAAGACGGTATTCCCACCAGCTACCACACCCACCATTACAACGCATTATCGCGCGGTGGCGCAGGTGCAATTATTGTTGAGATGACGGGCATTGAACCTGCAGCACGTATTAGCCCCAACTGCTTGGGTCTGTGGAGCGACGAGCACACTGAGGTGCACAAAAACATTGTGGACGCTATTCACGCCGGTGGCGCTAAGGCGGGCGTTCAGATTGCCCATGCCGGTCGTAAGGCATCAAGCGTTCCAGAGCGTGTTTCGCGTGACGGCGGTTCTTTGAAGGAGGACGAGGGGGTTGGGAAACCTTTGCTCCTTCGGCTCTTGCTTACCCCGGTCTTAAGCAGCCAACCGCACTGACTATCGAGCGTATTGACGAACTGGTTGAAGCCTACGGTGCGGCTGCGGCGCGCGCTGTTGAAGCCGGTTATGACTTCCTCGAAATTCACGGCGCTCACGGTTACTTGCTCACCCAGTTCCTGTCACCGCTGTCAAACAAGCGCGCTGACGAATACGGTGGCTCGCTGGAAAACCGTGCCCGCATGATCCGCCGCGTAGCACGTGCCATGCGTGCGTCCATGCCTGAAGAGATGCCCCTGCTGGTGCGCCTGTCAGCTACCGAATACCTAGAGGGCGGCATTACCGTTGAAGAAACCGCCCAGGTTGCCAGCTGGTTGAAAGAAGACGGTGTTGATATGGCAGATATTTCAACCTCGGGCAACTACCCGGCTGAGATCCGCGTTTTCGCTGGTTACCAGTCGCACTTTGCAGCCCAGGTCAAGCACAATGCTCAGATTCCCGTCGCTGCTGTTGGCATGATTAACTCACCGAGACTAGCTGAGTATCTGGTCGGCTCTGAACAGGCTGATGTTGTATTGGTCGGACGCGAGGCCCTGCGTAACGCGTCCTTCGCCTTGGAATGGGCGCGGGAAATGAAAGAAAACGTTGACTACGCACCCGGTCAGTATGCCCGTGCCTGGAATACTCGGCGCTAGCCTCTAACCCAGCACCGAGAGTGCAAAAAGTGGCATATTTCACCTAAAACATGTCACCTTTTGCATTCTCGGTAATCAAGATAAGATGATGAAAAAAGATTACTGTGACTTTCATTTATTTTTTCATAGTGGATGTGTAAAGTTTTCAGTCTTGCAGGGGATAGAATATTTTTTCACCCGCTGTGATTTTTTATTGAAGAAACCTTGCGGTTGGCATGAAACAACAGAAGAACCGGTGGCACAGAGTAACGCTCAGGTGAGTCGCAAGACATGGGGAATAACGGTTACCGCTGATTCAGCGGTCTTCTGTTGAGGGCATGTTGCTTACAGGCAAAGATGATTGTGAAAAGTGAAAATGGTGGGCACTCCCATTGTGAACACTACTTTTGCCTTTCTTTTAATGGCTCTTCACTTCAATACTTTTCGAGAGGAACCCTTTTTTGTGACTATCAAGATTATTGCTATTGGCAAGAAGCACGAGAAGTGGGTGAGCGAGGGGATTGACCGCTATGAGAGCCGTTTGCGCAAGCCGTGGGATATCACCTGGACCTACCTACCGCATTCTTCACTTGCCGAAGAGCAGGCGCGGGCTGAAGAGTCGAAACGTATTCTCGATAAGGTCAGCAACGGTGACTACCTCATTCTCTTAGACGAGCGGGGTAAAAATTTGAGCTCACCAGAATTATCAGCTCTGCTCAACAGTTACTTGGGTTTCAAACAGATTATCATCGTGATCGGTGGCGCTTACGGTGTTGATGACTCTGTGCGCCAGCGCGCTAACACGGTGTGGAGCCTGTCGAAGCTGGTTTTCCCGCATCAGTTGGTGCGTCTGATTCTGACGGAGCAGATTTACCGGGCAGGCGAGATCGCTCATAACCGCCCTTACCACCACGTATAGACTCTTGAACGGGCAGTTGGCTGCGCTTGCTTTAGACTGTTGGTATGTCTGAAAACCTCGCTGGTGAAAACGCTGCCGTTACTGTTGATGATTTCGAGTTGCCCGGTGTTCCTGACGCCTTTCAGCGTTTGTGGACCCCACACCGTCGTGCCTACGTGAAAACCGGTCAGCAGGATTACACGGTACATTCCTGCCCGTTTTGTGCTGCCCCAGAGCGTACCGATGAAGAATCGCTCATTGTGTACCGCGGCGAGCACGCCTACGTGGTTTTGAATCTTTACCCCTATAACCCAGGGCATTTGTTGGTGTGCCCGTATCGCCACATTCCAAACTATGACAATGCCAGCGCTGAGGAGACTGCCGAGATCGCGGCTCTCACCCAGCGCGCCATGAAGGTCATGCGCGGGGTCTCTAAAGCTGACGGTTTTAATATCGGCATGAATCAGGGCAAGGTTGGCGGCGCTGGAGTCGCAGCCCACCTGCATCAGCATGTTTTGCCTAGGTGGTCTGGTGACACCAACTTCTTGCCCATCATTGCGGGTACCAAAACCATGACCCAGACTCTGGATGAGATCCGTACCCTGCTTGCTGAGGGCTGGGCTGACGAGTCTTAGTTTTTAAAAGAGTGAGGATTGGCTCAGCGGCTGTTCGCTCGGTTGGTGGTGGGGTAGAAGTGCCCGGTTGCTGAGCTCTGTGAGGTTAACTAAAAAGGGCAGAGCCGGGTCACCGTGATGAACGGTCAAGAATTTCCCCGTGGCACCGCTGACGTAGAAACCACACTCACGATCTACCAGCGTAGGTAGCGCATTGAGCCATCCGGCTTTGAGAGCTGAATAGGTGCTTTCCATCGCCGAGGAGGGCTGCCACGGTTGGTCAATAATCTGATCCTCAGTGATGAAGTCTTCAAAGAGAGCGGCTTCTTGCAGGCTCCAACGGGCGAGCGCGACGGCTTGTGAGTGAGCTTTTTCCACTCGGTCGTGGGGTAGCGGTGAGCACCATGCCTTGTATTTGGCTCGCGCTTGTTTTGCCTGTACTAGCCCTGTTTCTTTGCTGATGAAGTCTTCCCAGATGCGTACTTGTGCCCCGTCATTGGCGTGACCGATGAAGGTGGCAAATGCCACGGCTTGTTCGTCGAGTCGGCGGGGGTTGGAGTGGGCGCTGGCAGTGCCGATTTTTGAGGTTCCGTCGGGAAAGGTTGCGATGTAGAGCCAGTGGTCTAAGGATGCGTAGGCTTGGGCTGCCGGGAGCAGGCGTGCCCCGCGGTGGATGCCGTGCATGGCTGAGAACTCGTCGAGAGCTATGCAGCGGGAGCATTGTTTGCCGGTGGTGATGGGTGCTGTGTTGGGGCAGGGGCGATGTTCGAAGCCGACGTATTGGTGGGATGCTTGTGCGTAACCGGCGCAATAGCGGTTGGTGCTCAGACCGGTTGCTTGAAGGTCGGTTTTTATGGTTGAGAAGCCCAGAAAAGCGCCAGGCGTTAGCGGTACCTGGGTAAGGGCGCCGGTGGGGCGCACGTCCTGAGTGGTTTCAAGGACGAGGGTGGGCGCTCGGTCGACCCATTTGAGGTCGCGAAAAATTACCGGGGTAGCGTTGTCAGTAAAAAGTAGGTTATGCACCGATTAAGTCTAATCCACGGTCAGGGATGAGCACCTGCCAGGAACATAGCCGGAGGGTGTAGGGGAGGGAGAACCTCAGCACGATTTTTCTTCACCCTGTAAACTGGTGTGCATGTCTAGACCTCTTATTCGACTTGTGGGTCAGGGTGTTCGTTACGCGAGTAGGTTGCGTGGTGGAGGTTCTGCTTTCCCCGGTCTTGTGATGGAAAAATTTCACCCCGGTTTTGTAGCTGAGGCGTTGGCGACTTTGCCGCGCGGCGTTGTGGTGGTCTCGGGTACTAACGGTAAGACGACCACTACCAAAATGGTGGTGCAGTTGCTGGAGTCTCAAGGGTTGAAGGTTTTTACCAACCGTACGGGTTCTAACTTTGTGCGCGGCGTGGCGGCTGCTTTGTTGGGTGAGATGAGTCTGACCGGCAAGCTGGATGCTGATATCGCTGTTCTTGAGCTTGATGAAGCGCATGCTGTTCATTTTGTGAAGATGGTCAAGCCTGATTATGCGCTGTTGTTGAACGTTTTGCGCGATCAGTTAGATCGTTTTGGTGAGATTGACACAACCCGCCGTATGCTCTCAACCGTTGCTGCGGCAACTACTGGCACGGTGGTGCTCAACCGCGAGGATCCGCGCATTCATCGTATTGCTGATGACGTTGCCACCGGTACCAATATTGAGTATTTCGGTCTGAGCCCCAAGTTACGGGCGATGTTCCCCTCTGATGATGAGATGCGTTCGGGAGTTACTGCCAGCGAGCAGAATCTCCCCGAGGCTAAGGTCGCTCTGGCCGATTTTGCGGGCACCTGTTCAACCTTTGATATTGAGGGTGAAGAGGTCATAGGCGAGGTCAACCTCTATGGTGTGTACAACATCTTTAATGCAGCTGCGGCGATGGCGCTGACCCTCGAAGTGATGGGTGCGGACGCGAACCGTTCGGCTCTGATTGCTGAGTTGGCAAAGATTGCCCCGGCTTTTGGTCGCGGTGAGACCCTCAATGTAGAGGGGCAGACCCTGCAGTTGCTGCTGGTGAAGAATCCTTCGGGTTTCCGCCTCTCCTTGGCTTCAGCAGATGCCAAGGATTACGCCACTATGATTGCCATTAACGATGCTTACGCTGATGGTCGCGATGTTTCGTGGTTGTGGGATGTTGATTTCCACTCCCTCGAAAACGGCGGGGTTGATATGGTGACCGGTGTGCGTGCCTACGATATGGCGCTGCGCTTGGAGCACGATGACGTTACCGTTGCCCACATCGACGAGAACTTAGAATCAGCCTTGGCGACCTTTATCAAGAACTCTGCGGGTAAGCCCATGCGTATTTTCTGCACCTACACCGCCATGCTTGCCCTGCGTAAAGAGCTTGCGAAGATTACCGATGTTGAGGAGATTTCCTAAATGACTCAGGCTCGAAAATCTCTGAAAATTCTTCAGCTGTACCCCCAAGACATGAATATTTATGGGGACTGGGGCAATACTCTTTCGCTCTCTCGTCGCGCGCAGGCGCACGGCTTTGAGACCGAGATTGTTGATTACAACCCCGGTGATACCTTCCCCGAAGACGCTGACATTATTGTGGGCGGCGGCGGTCAAGATTCAGGTCAGACCATTATTCAGGATGACCTGCTTGCCCTGGGCAATACCCTCAAAGCTCAAGCAGAGGCGGGTACACCCATGCTGGTGATTTGTGGTCTCTACCAGCTCTTCGGCAAAGAGTTTCGCACCATTGGCGGCGAAAATCTCAAGGGTATCGGCATCTTCGACCTGCACACCGTCGGCGGTGAAGAGCGCCTGATTGGCAATATCGTTGAGGAATCAGAGGAATTCGGCACCATTGTGGGCTACGAAAACCACTCAGGGCTGACCTACCTGGGCGAAAACGTCAAACCGCTGGCACACGTCACTAAGGGCGAGGGCAACAATACCGAAGACTCAGGAGAGGGCGCGCGCGTCCATAATGTTGTAGGCTCCTACCTGCACGGTTCGTTGCTTCCTAAAAACCCTCGCATTTCTGACTTTTTGATTGAAAAGGCGGTCTTGAACAAGTACGGCGAGTTTACTCCTGCCACACTTGATGATTCTGTGATTGAGAGGGCGCGTGCGTCCGCCATGGAACGCCCCCGCTAGCGGTTCGGTACAATAGATAACTGTGAAAAAGACTCGCTTCTAGCGGGTGAAAGACTGAGATAAAAGGAGATTCCATGTCGGGTCACTCCAAATGGGCTACTACCAAGCACAAGAAAGCAGCCATCGACGCTAAGCGCGCTAAGGCTTTCGCTAAGTACATTAAGGGTATTGAAGTTGCCGCACGCATGGGCGGCGCTGATACCTCAGCTAACCCCGCGCTTGACTTGGCAGTGTCAAAGGCTAAGAAGAACTCTGTTCCTAACGACAACATTGACCGCGCTATCAAGCGTGGTGCTGGTCTGACCGGTGAAACCATTGACTACACCGAAATTATGTACGAGGTACGCGGCCCGCAGGGTACCGCTCTCTACGTTGAGTGTCTGACTGATAACCGCAACCGTGCAGCGGCAGAGGTTCGCACCGCGGTGACCCGCAACGGTGGCACCCTGGCTGACTCAGGTTCTGTTGCTTTCATGTTCGAGCGTAAGGGCGTTGCTGAGGTTACCAAGATTGACGGTCTGACCGAGGATGACGTCTTAATGGCAGTGCTGGACGCCGGTGCTGAAGAAGTTATCGACGATGGCGATGTATTCACTGTGGTTTCTGGTCCCTCAGATTTGCCCGAAATCCGTAAGGCTCTTGAAGAAGCTGAGCTGGAATACAACAATGATGATCCCGTATTCCGCCCCACTATGAACGTTGATTTGGACGCTGAAGGCGCTAAGAAGTTCCTCAAGCTGGCGGACGCTCTCGAAGAGCTTGACGATGTTCAGAACGTCTACTCCAACGCTGATATTTCAGACGAAGTAGCTGCAGAACTCGACGCTGAATAAAATGTAAAGGATGTGAAGGCTTGCCTTCTTCCCATGTTTTCAGGCGCCCGGTGGGTGAGCATGAAGCTCGCGTTCCGGGCGCCGCCCGTATCTTAGGGGTTGACCCCGGTTTGACGCGGTGCGGTTTTGGGGTGGTTGATATGACTGCCAACCGCAAGGCGTATTTTGTGGATGTGGGGGTTGCTGGAACCGCTGCCGCCCAGCCTCTTGATACCCGCGTCCACACTATTTTTGAGGCTGCTGGGCAGTGGCTTGATGCCTATAAGCCCGATGCCTTGGCAATTGAACGTATCTTTGCTCAGGAGCAGGTGAATACTGTGATTGGTACCGCCCACGCTTCGGGTGTGGTGATTGCTGCGGCTGCTTCGCGGGGTATCCCGGTTTTCTTTCACACTCCGTCTGAGGTGAAAGCTGCTGTGACGGGTTCTGGACGCGCCGATAAGCCGTCGGTGCAGCGCATGGTGGCGCGCATTCTGGGTCTGGAGACTCTGCCTAAACCTGCGGACGCGGCGGACGCGCTGGCGCTTGCTATCTGTCATGGCTGGCGTGGTGGTGGCATCGGTTCTGGCATCAACATGGCGGCAACTACTCAGACTCACCAGGGCTCGCGTCCATCTGCTGCGCGGGTGCGTCGCATACAGAACCTTACTCCTGCCCAGCAGGCGTGGGCTGACGCTGAAGCCAAAGCCCGCCGTGCGGGGCAGTAGATGGGCGCGGAACAGGTGAGCAAACGGGTAGCTGCGCTGTGTGTGGCTGAGTGGATTTTCGAACATATTTTCTAATAGTATGGGTTCTATGATTGCTTCTTTGACCGGCCGCGTGGTACACGTTGGTCTTGATTCTGCCGTAATTGATGTCAATGGCTTTGGCATGCTGGTGAATGCCCCTGCCCGAGTGCTTGCTTCTTTGCGTACCGGTGAAACGGCAACGGTTCTCACCACCATGATTGTGCGTGAAGATTCCATGACTCTTTACGGTTTTTCTGAACCTGCTGAGCGGGCAGTTTTTGACCTCTTACTCTCAGTCTCAGGTGTGGGGCCGCGTATCGCTTTAGCTGCGCTAGGCATTCACACTGCTCAAGATATTGAGCGGGCGGTAACAATGGGTGATGATAAAGCTTTTACTAAGGTGCCCGGCATTGGTCCTAAGGGTGCCCGCCGCATTGTTTTGGAACTCGCGGGTAAGCTGATTCTTTCGGGCGAAGACCAGTCTGCCGATCGACTACCGCTGAATACCGGTATCGTCTGGAAGCCTCAGGTTATTGATGCCCTCATGGGGTTGGGGTGGAGCGAGAAGGACGCCACCGCGTCCGTCGATACCTTCATTCAGCATGAACCGCAGGCTGAGACCATGACCGTTGCCCAGGCACTAAAAGCAGTGCTTGCGACTTTAGGCTCTCAGCATTCGCTGGGACGTCACTAATTTTTTTCAGCCTTTTACGAAAGATCACCAGTTTCTATGAGTTTTGATTCCGCAGCTGAGATTCCCGGTCAGCGTCTTGTTGCCATGGAGGAAGAGCCAGAAGAGAAGATGATTGAGGCGGCGCTTCGCCCCAAGTCGCTGGACGATTTTGTGGGGCAGAAGCGGGTGCGTCAGCAGCTTTCTCTGGTGCTTGAGGCGTCAAAAATGCGCGGACGCTCCGCCGACCATGTTTTGCTGTCGGGGCCTCCCGGTCTGGGTAAAACAACTCTGTCGATGATTATCGCCGCTGAGATGGAGGCACCGTTGCGTATTACGTCCGGACCTGCCATTCAACATTCGGGTGATTTGGCGGCTATTCTTTCGTCCTTGACCCCCGGCGAAGTTCTCTTTCTCGATGAAATTCACCGCATGAGCCGCCCAGCCGAAGAAATGCTCTATATGGCGATGGAGGATTTCCGTGTAGATATTGTGGTGGGTAAGGGTGCCGGTGCCACCTCTATTCCTCTAAAGTTGCCTCCTTTTACCCTGGTGGGCGCTACCACCCGTGCAGGTTTGTTACCCGGTCCCTTGCGTGACCGCTTTGGTTTTACCGGTCACCTTGAGTTCTATTCGGTGGACGAGCTACAGCTGGTCTTGCGCCGTTCAGCGGGGCTTATGGATATGCAGATTTCTTCTGAAGGGTTCGCCGAAATTGCCGGACGTTCCCGTGGCACCCCGCGTATTGCCAACCGCCTCTTGCGTCGTGTGCGAGATTGGGCGCTGGTTAACGGCATTGATTACATCAACGCCCACGATGCTGCTGCCGCTCTTGATATGTATGAAGTGGATGCGCGCGGTCTTGATCGCCTTGACCGCGAGGTGCTCGAAGCCCTGATTCACAAATTCGGTGGTGGCCCTGTAGGTCTTTCTACTCTTGCTATTGCGGTGGGCGAAGAAACTGAAACTGTTGAAACGGTGGCTGAGCCCTACTTGGTGCGTGAGGGGTTGATTGGTCGTACACCGCGCGGACGCGTGGCTCTACCTGCTGCCTGGGAGCATTTGGGCTTAGAGGCACCCGATTTACCCTAGCCTAGGGGCACCACTTTCTCAATAGACAGCTTCAAGCCGTGACTTTACTGAGGTTTACCTTAGTGGCGCGTTTGTTCTGGGCTAGACCGGTACGTCTACTAGTATGGGATTAATTGTTTTTTGACGTTAGGTTTCTATGAATTCGGGTTCTTCATCCAGCGCAGTTTTCTATATTCTCATGCTGGTGCTGATGGTGGTCTTTCTCTTTATCCTGCCGGCTCGCCGTGCGAAGGCTCTGCGGGCACAGATTCAGCAGATGCACGACAGTTTGCAGGCGGGTACCCAGATTGTAACCGTGGCGGGCATTTTTGGAGTGATCCAAGAGGTTAATAGGGATTCTCAGTTTGCTTTGGTTGAGATTGCACCCGGCACTGTGGTCAAGATACGTTTGGCGGCTATTGCTGAAATCGTTGAGACCGGCGCTCCCCATGTTCAGTCTGCCGTTCAGATTTCTTCCGAGCAGCCCGCATCAGCTGTGGAGTACCCGGCATCGGGTGCATCTGAGAGCTCGCGCGTAGCCGATAACGAGCGTCCGCAACAGTAAAGATTTTTCTCGCACGCAAGTAGCACATCCGGTGCTGCTTGCGTGCTTTAGTATTGTGAGCACACAAGAAGGAGTAGTGGGGGTATGACCCGTAAACTCTCTCATGCTAGAAACACTCTGGTGGGTATGTTTTTAGTAATCGCCGCTGTGGTGGGCGGAATTTTTGCTACCACAGCATCGGGTGGCTCCTGGTCGCCCAAGTTGGCGCTGGACCTTTCCGGGGGCACCCAGTTGATTCTTGCACCGCAGGTTTCAGGTTCTGATTCTCAAGAGGTGACAGAGGAGCAGCTTGAGCAAGCGGTTGATATTATTCGTCAGCGTGTGGATGGCTCAGGTGTTGCTGAAGCTGAGGTTACTACTCAGTCGGGGCAGAACGTTGTGGTGTCTTTGCCGGGTGCGCTTGATAAGCAGACCCGTGATTTGATTCAGGCATCCGCGCAGATGTCTTTCCGTTCGGTATTGCAGGCGGGGGCACCTACGGCTGTTGCTGAGGAAAGTCGTTTGTCGGAGGATCAGTTGCCTCAGCCTGCGGGGGAGCCTGAGAACGGTTCAGACCCTAACTGGATCAGCGCTGATTTGTACCGTCAGTTTGAGGCTTTGGATTGTGCCGCTGTTGCTAACGAGGACGCCGAAGCACAAAACCCTGAAAACGCGATTGTTGCCTGTGCAACCGATGGCACTGAGAAGTACATTCTGGGCCCGGTGGAGCTTAACGGTACCGATATTAAGAACGCATCCTACGGTCAGGTACAGTCTGCTCAGGGTTTTGCGACCGGTCAGTGGGGTGTGAATATTGAATTCACCGATACTGCTCGTGAAGTGTTCCGCGATATCACCACTCGTATGGTTGGTATTGGTGCTACTACCCCCGGTAGCCCCCGTTCTCGTTTTGCGATTTTGCTTGATGGCAAGGTGCTTTCTTCACCTTCATCTAAGGCTATTATTGCCGACGGTCGCGCGCAGATTACCGGTAACTTTACTGAAGAGAGCGCTAAGGCGCTGAGCGAGCAGCTTAAGTATGGTGCTTTGCCCATTAGCTTTGCTATTCAGTCTGAGCAGCAGATTTCAGCAACCCTGGGTACCGACCAGTTGAAGTGGGGTCTGTTAGCGGGTCTGATTGGTCTGGTGTTGGTCTTCATTTACTCAATTTTCCAGTACCGCCTGGTGGGTCTGGTTAATATCTTCTCCATCATTGTCGCGGCTATTTTTTCGCTGGCTTTGATTGTTTTGCTGGGCAACCTGATGAACTACCGTCTGTCATTGGCGGGTGTTGCCGGTTTGATTGTGTCGATTGGCTTGATGGCTGACTCCTTCATCGTCTACTTTGAACGTATTCGCGATGAGATTCGTAGTGGCAGAACTATTGCCGCAGCGATTGATCACGGTTGGCAACGTGCCCAGCGCACTATTTTGGCGTCGAAGGCAGTGAACCTACTGGCTGCGGTTGTGCTGTACCTGGCGTCGGTGGGTAACGTTCGTGGTTTTGCCTTTACTCTGGGATTGACCGCGATTTCTGACCTGGTAGTGACCTACCTGCTGATTCACCCGCTGATTGTTCTTCTGGGCAACACCAGCTATTTCAAGAACGGTGGGCGTTTCTCAGGTATGGATCCGGTGGCGCTGGGCGCTACTCCGTTGTACCGAGGTGCCGGACGCGTCCGCACGCCCGATGAAGCGCCGCTAGAAAGCGCGGCAGAGCGTCGCCGGGCTGCACGTTTGGCAGCTGAACAAGAAGCTCTAGAAGCTGACAAGATGAAGGCAGGTGGCAACCGTGGCGAATAAACTAGCTCAATTTGGTAATGATCTACATTCGGGGCAAAAGTCTTTTGGGTTTGTTGCCAACCGTAAAAAATGGGCTGTGCTGGCTCTACTGATTGTGGTGGCGGCTGCTTTGGTGCCGGTACTGCGCGGTGGCTTCAACCTTGGTATTGAGTTCCGCGGGGGTTCAGAGTTCACTGTTTCCTCCGTTCAGCAGACTGCCCCTGCCATCGGTGAAAATGCCATCTTTACAGCTGCACCCGAAGCGTCAGATGTACGTGTTACGAACATCGCCCCCGGTACTATGCGTGCCCAGATGAGCGAGCTGACTGACGATCAGACGCTTGCTGTTGCGTCATCCCTACGCGATGCCTATGCGGTGAGTGATGCTGAGGTGACCTCATCCTTTGTTGGCCCAACCTGGGGTGCTGATGTAACCCGTCAGGCGCTGTGGGGTTTGGTCTGGTTCGTTACCCTGGTCATGGCTGGTATGGCGCTTTACTTCCGCACCTGGAAGATGGCAGTCTCAGCCATTGCCGGTCTTATTTTCACTGTGGTTACCACCGTCGGTCTTTACGCACTGATTGGTTTGGAGATTACCCCTAGTGCAATTATTGGGTTCCTGACGATTCTCAGTTACTCGTTGTACGACACGGTGGTGGTCTTCGATAAAATTCGTGAAAACACAGCCCGCGCGTTTGAAGGTAAAGACAAGACCTTTGGTGAGCAGATTAACCTGGCTATCAACCAGACCCTGGTACGTTCCATCAACACCTCGATTGTTGGTTTGCTGCCGGTGGGGTCGATTCTTTTCATTGGTTCGCTGATGCTCGGAGCGGGTACTCTCAAAGACCTCTCGTTGGCTCTTTTCATCGGTATCATCGTGGGTACCTTAGGTACTCTTTTTGTTGCTGCACCGGTTTATGCGTGGCTGCGCCTGGGAGAGAAGGCTATTGTCGAACACGACGCGCTGGTTGAAAAGCACCGCCGCGGCGAGATCACAGAAGAACACAATGAGCAGCCGGTTACTCGACCTGAAGCAACCATGCAACGCATCGAGGTAAACAACATCAATCTGTAAAAGTCAAAGGTGAGGAACGCGGCATTACGTCGCGGTGACTTTAACGTAGCGGTATATCCCGCCGACCCATCAATGAGGGTTCGGCGGGATATACCGTTTAAAAACGCGACTTTGTGGGGAATAGAGGCACAACAGCAGCTATTGATCGAAGACCTTACACAAAAGGTTCAGACTTTCTTGGCTAGAGCGGGGCACTTTGACACATTCGTTCGCGCGATTGCTTAGAATAAATCTACACACCATGCCATCGAAAGGAGTTGACCGTGTCTGTTCAAGAGAACTCGAGTCAAAATTTGGGTAGGGCAAAGAAGCCTACCCGCGGCTCCCATCGAGTGATGTCGGCAGGAGAGCGCGTCCCCACCCGCCTTGTTTTCCCGCGAGTAAACCCACAGAATGCGTCCGCGCGTCACTATTCGCCGGTGTTGGCGCCGGTGATCCGTACGGTGAAGAAATACCACCCGAACGAGGACTTGGATGTTATTCAGCGTGCCTTTGAGGTTGCTG
The DNA here is from genome assembly GCF_016924835.1 of Rothia sp. ZJ932. Classification (NCBI taxonomy): domain Bacteria; kingdom Bacillati; phylum Actinomycetota; class Actinomycetes; order Micrococcales; family Micrococcaceae; genus Rothia; species Rothia sp. ZJ932. The sequence continues at coordinate 1,098,597 of NZ_CP070480.1, forward strand.
ATAAGTACCACCGCGGGCAGAAGCGTAAGAGCGGGGATCCTTATATTACTCACCCGGTTGCGGTAACCACTATTTTGGCGGAGCTTGGTGCTACCGGCCCGCTGCTGGTGGCTGGATTGCTGCACGATACCGTTGAAGATACTGAGTACACTAAAGAGCAACTGACGGCTGACTTTGGTGAGGAAATTGCACTGCTGGTTAACGGTGTGACTAAGCTCGATAAGGTTGATTACGGTGTGAATGCGCCGATTGAGACTATTCGCAAGCTGATTATTGCCATGACCCAGGACGTGCGTGTGCTGCTCATTAAGCTGGCGGATCGTCTGCACAATGCCCGTACCTGGCGTTTCGTCTCGCCCGGTTCTGCGGCAAAGAAGGCAGAGGAAACCCTGAAGTTTTATGCTCCGCTGGCGCATCGGCTGGGACTGAACACTATTAAGTGGGAGCTTGAGGATCTTTCTTTTGCGGCGATGTCACCTGATGTTTATGCCGAGCTGGTAGAGATGGTAGGTGAGCGCACCCCGCAGATGGAAAAGCATTTAGCGGACGCGCGCATCACGATTGCGAACCGTCTGACGGATACGGGTATTGAGGCTCAGGTTACTGGAAGACCCAAGCACTTCTATTCGATTCACCAGAAGATGGTGACCCAGAATAAGAACTTTGATGATATCAATGATATTTTGGCTGTTCGTATTCTGGTGGAGGACGAGGACGCATGCTACAGCGCGCTGGGGCAGGCGATGAGTATTTGGCCGATTGTTCCGGGGCGGTTTAAGGATTATATTCGTACTCCGAAGAATAATCATTATCAGTCTTTGCATATTACCTTGATTGGTCCTGGCGGTTTTCCGCTGGAGGTGCAGATTCGCACCTATAAGATGCATGAAGAGGCTGAGTACGGCCTTGCGGCGCATTGGCGGTATAAGGCTGCTTCGCGCGGTGAGTCGCTTGAGGCGAAGAAGGAGCCGGACACTCATACGCAGTCGATTAACATCGGTATTTTGCAGAGTATTGCTGAGATTTCGAGTTCTAACCCGGATTCTGAGAAGTTCTATGAGATGTTGGCTGACACTCTGGATACCGATGAGATTGTGGTGCTGACACCTCAGGGTAAGCCTATTGCTTTGCCTGCCGGTTCTACACCGGTGGATTTTGCTTACGCTGTGCATACTGAGGTGGGGGAGAAGACGGTGAGTGCCCATGTCAATGGCAAGATGGTGCCCCTGCACGCTCAGTTGGTGTCAGGTAGCACGGTGGAGATTACAACCAGTAAGTCACCAACTGCCGAGCCGAGTGAGGATTGGCTAAAGTTTGTTAAGTCCTCTCGTGCTCGCACGAAGATTCGCCAGTACTTTGCTAAGGGGCGTCGTCTGGAGGCGATTGATAAGGGTAAAGAACAGCTGACGAAGGCTATGCGTCACCATGAGTTGCCTTTACAGAAGATGATGACTCAGAGCCTCATGACGCAGGTTGCTCATAAGCTGAACAAGAACGATATGGCGACTCTCTACCACTCTGTAGGCGAGGGGACTGTCTCTACCCAGGACGTCATCGATCACTTGGTGTCTCTCTACTACGGTCATCAGGGTACACCTGAACCTGAGGTAGACGAGTTCGACGAGGTCATGTTTGGTAGCCCAACCACACTGGAGAACAGTAACAACGGTGTGATGGTAGCGGGCGCGGATTCTGTGATGACCCGTATTGCTCGTTGTTGTAGCCCTATTCCGCCCGATGAAATTGTTGGTGTGGTGACTAAGATGCAGGGTATTTCTGTTCACTGCAAAGATTGCACCAACGTTGCGAGTGAGGAGAGTGCTGCTCGTTCGGTCGAGGTCAAGTGGGCGCCCAACAGCAACACAACCTACCAGGTACGTCTTCAAATTGAGGCGCTTGATCGTCGCGGTTTGATTGCTGATATCACCAAGGTTTTTGCGGAGCAGCGAGTAAACGTGGTTGATATGCGAACTGCTACTACCCGTGACCGTGTTGCTATCTCAACGTATCAGTTGGATATCAGCGATAGGTTCATGGTGGAGCACCTCATTAACGTGTTGTTGAATGTCAAGGGTGTTTACAGCGCCTACCGCCTCACCGGCACGCGTCCTGAGCATGTTCATGCTTAGGTTTGTGGCATCCTAAAAGCTGCGTGTTGTTCACTCTCATTAAAGAGGCCCCCACTATTGGCTACCTCGCCGGTGGCGGGGGCTTTTCTGATTGCTCAGAGACACGTAGGTTGGGCGTTGTCGATGATTGCCACCTATCTCGTGTCTAGGGTAGAGGCAATTTTTTCGGCAATGAGTAGGCGTGCTAGACCTTGCTTCTTATATTTGAGGTAGGGCGTCTGTCGCAGATAAAATCGCACTTTTTCAACCGTACAGCCGAGAACTCCGTGTGCGAGGATATACGGCACAACAGCCTCACTGGCATCGGGGTCGTAGATGAGCATATCTGCCACGGTACGCAGGGGAGTGGCGCATCGTATGCCGTTGAAAGTCAGATCGTCGTAGAGATGAAAGTTGATTTGGTGGGCAATGATTCCTTTGCGTTCGAGCATTCCTATGTTGGCGCGGCGGTGGCGGTTGAAGTCAATGTGTACTACTGGGCAGGCGGTGGTGAACCCCCATACCCAGCTGGCTGTTGAGCGCGAGATGCGCCCATCATAGAGACTAAAAACCTCAGGAAATTGCAGAGAGACCGCAAGGGCCCTGTGGCGGGCAGTAACGGTGGTGTTTTGTTCCACGTAGATGCTTCCGTGCAGATGAACCAGCCCTAGCTCTCGGGCAAAGACGTCATGTTCTTCAACTGCTATTCCGGCACTTGCTAGATTGACTAAATCGTCGAGGCACAGCTGACCAAGAGAACTTTCAAAGGTGCTGTGGTTGGTGGCAATAGTGCTGGGTGTTGAGGGCGGACGCCAGTGGGCAACCTGGGCTTGTGCGCTATGGGTGCCTGCTAGCAGGGGGTAGGGCAGTGCGGTCAGTAGAGAAGTTCGTGTGTGGTTCATGGTGTTCAATCTACAACAGACGGGCATAAAAAATCTCGCACTGCCTCAGAGCCTGTGGATAACTCTGTAACAGTGCGAGATAAAGCCTAGTCAGCTATGTTTTTAGCGTTTAGGCATTGAAGTCAGATGATGATGCCTGCAAGGTTGCCAGCCACTGACGGCGAGCTTCAAGTGCTTCTTCAGCTTTCTTGATTTTGTTGGCGTTGCCGGTGGCGCGCGCCTTTTCAAGGTCAGCTTCAAGACCTGCGATGGCTTCTTCAAGCTGAGTCAGCATGGAGTTAGCGCGTGCTTTCTTCTCGGGGTCGGTCTTTGACCATTTAGCCTGCTCAGCGCCGTTGATTTCGTCCTGAATCTTACGCAGCTCACCCTCAACGCGACGTACTGCGTTGCGGGGTACCTTACCTGCTGCGTCCCAGCGGTCAAGAATGGGTTCAAGCGCTGCTTTTGCTGCCTTGATGTCGGTGACGGGCAGAATAGCGCGTGCTTCTTCGAGCAGACCTTCCTTGACGGCGAGGTTAGCTTCGAACTCTTTGTCGAGTTCAGCGTTAGCTGCGGTGCGCGCGTCGAAGAACTTGTCCTGAGCGGCGCGGAATCGTGCCCACAGTGCGTCGTCCTCTCGACGTGATGCGCGGGGAGCTGCTTTCCAACGATCCATCAGATCGCGGTACTTGGTAGCGGTTTCAGCCCAATCGGTGGAGCTGGAGAGCACTTCAGCTTCTTCAATCAGTGCTTGCTTGGCTTTCTTCGCCTTAGCGTTTTGGGTGTCAAGCTGCGAGAAATGAGCGCGTCGTGCTTTGTCGAAAGAGGTGCGGGCGGCGCGGAATCGTTTCCACAAATCGTCCTCTACTGACTTCGCCAGGTGAAGGGTGCGCTGAACCTGCTTCCACTCTTCAAAGAGCTCGTTCATGCGGTTGGAGGAGTTCTTCCAGTGGATGCTGGCTTCGTCCTGAGCTGCGATGGTTTCAGCTTCGGCAACGATGGTTTCACGGGCTTCAATAGCCTTAGCGCGCTTGGCTTCTGACTCAGCTTTTTCTTCTTCTGCGCGTGCTGCAATCTTAGCGGTCAGGTTGGTCAGGCGCTCAGTGAGCTTGGTGTAGTCACCTACCATGTCACGCTTGGCAACCTGGGTTGCAAGGTGCTCAACCGCTTTCTGGGTGTCAGCTGCGGGAGCTTTATTTTCGACGCGAGCTTCAAGTAGAGCAACCTGCGCCTCTACGTTCTGGAACTTGCGGGCGAAGTAAGTCAGTGCTTCGTCTGCGCTCTGCGCTTCGGGAACCTGACCGACCACGAAGTCTTCGCCTTCAACAATGACGAAAACGTGGTTGTCGTCAGAGACGCGGCCGAACTTGCGGGCTTCTTCGAGGTTTACAGTGTCGTCGGATTTAGTAGTCACCGCTATAACTTTCTTGCTTGAGTGAACTGGAAAATAAGTTGCAGGTTTGTGGTTGTTTATCTGCAAAAACTTAGACTGCCGGTCACCATCGATGGGTTGAGGTTAAACCGGCAATTGATTTTAGTGTACTGAAGCGAGGGGCAGGTGTGCATCTTTGACACTGTTAAACAAGTGTGCGCTTGGAAAGGCGGTGAGAAGGGCTGAGGGTTATTGTGACCAATTCCAAGTGTTGAACTTGCGCGCGTAGGAGGTGTGCAGGTTGGGTGCGGTGCGCTGTTTCCAGTAATGTTAGGTGTAAGTGTGCGTTGGTCTCTGGTGGCTGGCGCGAGATTTTTACTGGTGTACCACCTTTTTTATGAGGAGATGACTCATGGCGCGTAAGGCTTCACTGTCTGGCTTTCCCGAGCACTTACCGGCTGAACGTCTGGTCGAAAACTTTGTGCTAGATACTTTGCGTGAGACCTTTGAGCTTCACGGATTTTCGTCGATTGAGACTCGCAGCGTTGAGACTGTTGAGCAGTTGCTGCGTAAGGGCGAGATTGATAAAGAGGTGTACGCTGTTTCACGTTTGCAAGAGGACGAGAGTGAGCGTGGCAAGAAGGAAAAGCTGGCGTTGCACTTTGATTTGACGGTGCCTTTTGCTCGTTATGTGGTGGAGAACGCCGGGTACTTGAACTTCCCGTTTATGCGTTATCAGATTCAGAAGGTGTGGCGCGGTGAGCGTCCGCAGGAGGGTCGTGCGCGTGAGTTCACTCAGGCTGATGTTGATGTAGTGGGCGATGGCGTCCTGCCTTTCCGCTATGACGTTGAGCTGGCGCTGGTAATGGTTGATGCCCTCTCGAAACTGCCTATTCCTGAGTTCAAGCTGCGTATTAATAACCGTAAGCTCTCTGAGGGGTTTTATAAGGGCATTGGGCTTGAAGATACTGCCGGTGTTCTGCGTTCGATTGACAAGATTGACAAGATTGGGTCGGACGCAGTTGCTCAGCTTCTCAAGGACGAGCTGGGTGCAAGTGATGAGCAGGCACAGGCTGCTATTAAGCTGGCGCAGATCAAAACCGAGGACACCTCTTTTGTTGAGCAGGTGCGCGCTTTGGGTGTGAACCATGAGCTGTTAGAGGAGGGCCTGACCGAGCTGAGCGAGGTTATTTCTGAGACTGCTAAGCGTGCCCCCGGTCGAGTGCGGGCTGATCTGTCAATTGCTCGCGGCCTTGATTACTACACCGGCACTGTCTACGAGACGGTGCTGGTGGGTCACGAGCAGCTGGGTTCCATTTGTTCCGGCGGTCGCTACGAGTCTTTGGCCTCTAACGGCAAGCGCACCTACCCCGGTGTGGGGTTGTCGATTGGTGTTACCCGCGTGGTAGCACGCATCCTTTCGCAAAACCTAGCAGAAGCATCTCGCGGTGTGCCTTCGGCAGTCTTTATTGCTTTGACTAACGATGAGATGTGGTCAGCAGCCCAGGACGTTGCTGATGCCCTGCGTACACGCAAGATTGCCTGTGAGGTTTCTGCAACCGCAGCGAAGTTCGGCAAGCAGATTAAGTACGCTGAAAAGCGTGGTATTCCTTTCGTGTGGTTTATCAACGAGAAGGAAGGTCAGCTGGTTCACGAGGTCAAAGACATTCGTACCGGTGAGCAGGTAGAAGCTGATCCCACTGCTTGGATGCCCCCGGCAGAGGACTTGCAGGTGCGCGTCCGCCCGGTTGTTGCTGAATAACACCAGCTTTCACTAGAAGTTTTATACATTATTGAACGTGCCGCCTCCGACAAAGAATCGGTGGCGCTAACGAAAGGACTATGAGTGCTACGCACACATACCCTCGGTGAACTAACTGCCGAGAACATTGGTGAGACCGTGACCCTAGCTGGTTGGGTAGCTCGCCGCCGCGACCACGGTGGTGTGGCTTTCGTCGATCTGCGCGACCGTGAAGGTGTCACCCAGGTTGTCTTCCACAATGAAGCTGACTTTGAGCACCTGCGTAATGAGTACGTGCTGAAGGTAACCGGTGAGGTTGCTAAGCGCCCCGAGGGCAATGAGAACCCCAACCTGACTACCGGTGAGATTGAGGTTATGGTCAAAGAGGTTGAGGTGCTGAACACCGCAGCGCCCCTGCCCTTTCAGATTGATGAGCACGTTGAGGTGGGTGAAGAGGCTCGCCTGAAGTACCGTTACCTCGATTTACGCCGCCCGGAGCCTGCGCGTCTGATGCGTTTGCGTTCGGATGCTAACCGCGCTGCTCGCGAGGTTCTGGCGGGGGATCAGTTCACTGAAGTTGAGACTCCCACCCTGACCCGTTCAACCCCTGAGGGTGCGCGTGACTTCTTGGTGCCCGCCCGTTTGGCGCCCGGTTCTTGGTACGCATTACCCCAGTCACCCCAGCTCTTCAAGCAGCTGTTGCAGGTGGGCGGTATCGAGAAGTACTACCAGATTGCTCGCTGCTACCGAGATGAGGATTTCCGCGCTGACCGTCAGCCTGAATTCACCCAGCTTGATATCGAGGCGTCTTTCGTTGATCAAGAAGACATCATCGATCTCGGTGAGCGCATTGTTGAGGCTGTATGGAACCTGATTGATGTGAAGGTTCCCCGCCCCATTGAGCGTATTACCTACAAGGACGCGATGGAGAAGTACGGCTCTGACAAGCCTGACCTTCGCTTTGGTCTTGAACTGACCGAGCTGACTGACTACTTCAAAGACACCACCTTCCGTGTATTCAAGGCTCCTTACGTGGGTGCTGTAGTGATGCCCGGTGGCGCATCTCAGGCACGTCGCACCCTCGATGCTTGGCAGGAATGGGCTAAGCAGCGCGGTGCTAAGGGTTTGGCGTATGTTTTGATTCAGGAAGATGGCGAACTGACCGGTCCTGTCGCAAAGAACATTACTGAAACTGAGCGTGAAGGTTTGGCTGCCGCAACCGGTGCAAAGCCCGGCGACTGCATCTTCTTTGCAGCCGGCGATGCCAAGTCCTCCCGTGCTCTGCTGGGTGCGGCTCGTGTTGAAATCGGTCACCGTACCGGTCTTATCAAGGACGGCAACTGGTCATTTGTGTGGGTAGTAGATGCGCCCATGTTCGAACCTGCTGCTGATGCTACTGCCTCCGGCGATGTTGCCTTGGGTAACTCAGCTTGGACTGCTGTTCACCATGCTTTCACTTCGCCCAAGCCCGAGTTCATGGATTCGTTCGACTCTGAGCCCGGTGAAGCACTTGCTTACGCCTACGACATTGTGTGCAACGGCAACGAAATTGGTGGCGGTTCAATCCGTATTCACCGTAAGGACGTTCAGGAGCGTGTCTTCAAGGTTATGGGCATCTCTGAAGAAGAAGCTCAGGAGAAGTTCGGCTTCTTGCTGGACGCTTTCTCCTTCGGCGCGCCTCCCATGGGCGGTATCGCTTTCGGTTGGGACCGCGTCCTGCAGCTGATTGGCGGCACCGACTCTATCCGTGACGTCATCGCCTTCCCCAAGACCGGTGGCGGCTTCGACCCGCTGACCGCAGCGCCCGCGCCGATTACCCCGGCTCAGCGCAAGGAAGCTGGCGTTGACTTCAAGCCGAAGAAGGATGAAGACAAGAAGTAGTCTTCTCATTGCGTAACTCTAGCGTCGCTGATGTGTAGCGGCGCTAGAGTTGTTTAAAGATTGTTTTTATTGTTGCGAGGGTGAGGTAGAGATGAAGGTTGTTCTGCAGCGGGTTTCTAACGCTAGCGTTGAGGTGGATGGTGCGGTAGTGGGCTCTATTGAAGGAGCCGGCTTGCTGGCTTTAGTGGGTATTACCCACGCTGATGGGCAGCGTGAGGTCGCTAAACTTACCGAGAAAACCCTCAATCAACGCATTTTTGCCGGTGAGAAGTCGGCTGCTGATATCGGTGCTCCTCTTTTGGTGGTTAGTCAGTTCACCCTCTATGCAGATATGAAGAAGGGGCGCCGCCCGTCCTGGTCACAGGCGGCTCCGGGGGCTGTGTCTGAGCCGATATATGAGGCCTACGTTCAGGCGCTCCGCGATGCCGGGGCGCAGGTTGAAACTGGAGTCTTTGGTGCCGACATGCAGGTGAGTTTGGTGAATGATGGTCCGGTGACCCTTCTGCTGGATTCTGAGGATTTGCTCTAATGGCTGATCTGTTCGATGCGGTAGACGATGATTCGACTGAATCTGAGGTTCGCAGGGTGCGTGCGCCTTTGGCTGTGCGTATGCGTCCGCGGGTGCTTGATGAGATTGTGGGGCAAAAGCATCTTTTACGCCCCGGTTCTCCCTTGCGAGTATTGGCGGGGGAGAAGGGGCGTGCCACCGCTGCCCAGTCGGTAATTTTGTGGGGCCCGCCCGGTATCGGTAAAACAACTCTCGCCAACGTGATTGCCCGCTCTGGTGGGCGCAAATTTGTGGAGCTTTCTGCTATTACCGCCGGTGTGAAAGATGTGCGCGCGGTGATGGAGCAGGCGCTGCAAGACAGAGATTTTCACGGTATTTCTACCGTGCTGTTTCTTGATGAGATTCACCGTTTTACGAAAGCCCAGCAGGATGCCTTGCTGCCGGGGGTTGAGAACGGGTGGGTGGTGCTGATTGCGGCAACCACGGAGAATCCTTCTTTTTCGGTGATTTCACCTTTGCTCTCGCGCTCTGTGTTGTTAACTCTCACCGCTTTAGAAGATGATGATATTGCTGACCTTTTGCAGCGAGCTGTGACCGATAGACGCGGACTCTACCGGTCGGTATCATTGAGTGATTCTGCTCGGGAACATCTGGTGCGAGCTTCAATGGGGGACGCTAGGCGCGCGCTCACTTCGTTGGAAGCTGCCGCTGCGGTTGCGCTCGAAGAAAGCTCCGACCATCAAAGCTCTGAGGTACAGCAGGAGAGTGTTCCTGAGATTACTCTGGAGCACGCTTTGGAGGCTTTGAACCAGGCGGCGGTGCGCTATGACCGTGCGGGAGACCAGCACTATGACATCACGAGTGCCTTTATTAAATCTATTCGTGGCTCTGATGTGAACGCTGCCTTGCACTATTTGGCGCGCATGATAGTGGCGGGGGAGGATCCACGGTTTATTGCCCGCCGCTTGGTGGTGCATGCGAGTGAAGATATCGGTATGGCTGATCCTACGGCACTGACGGCGGCGGTGAGCGCGGCGCAGGCGGTACAGCTGATCGGTATGCCTGAGGCGCGGTTGAATCTTGCCCAGGCAACTGTGCATCTGGCGACTGCACCCAAATCTAATGCGGTGTATCGGGCTATCGATGCGGCGATTGCCGATGTGAAAGCTGGGGGAGCTGGTTCCGTCCCGCTGCATCTGAGGGACGCTCATTATCAGGGTGCGGACGCGCTGGGGCACGGTCGCGGCTACATCTACCCGCACGATGAACCGGCAGCGGTAGCCGCCCAACAGTACCTACCCGATGAGCTGATGGGTACTGTATATTACGTTCCTTCCCGCTACGGAGCTGAGAAAATATTGGCAGAGCGGCTGGAGAGGCTGGAGGGTTTCTTGCGGTCGGGAGTGCAGCTCATATAGTGGGCAATAATTTATCCCTTGGAAGATGCGTTAGGTGTATGAAATATATCATTCAATAGTTTGAAGGGGCTGATTTGGAGACTATAATGCCTAGTCAAAGTTGGGTTAGGCAGGTTTGTGCTCTTGATGGTGAGTAATATTTTAACTTTTTTCTGCGGATATGCCTATAGATTGCGGGGGATTAGGATAATATGAGTGTTTGGGACTGAATTCAGCATGAAGTGAAATTCATGGATCTTTAGCTGTTGAGTTCCACAAGTTTTTATACCCCACCATACACTTTGAGGAACTATGACTCAGAATATTTCACGCCGTAGCTTGGCGAAGGGTGCCGCATGGGCGGCTCCTGTGGTAGCTGCAACCTCTACCATTCCTGCATATGCGGCTTCAAAATGCCCCCCCAATATAGATGTTGAGGTCGATAAATACTTCCAGGTGTACGCATCAACGTTGCCTGATCTTTCAAATTCAAGATGGCGCTTCTGGTGGACTGACGCAGCTCCTTCAAATGGTTTCCTACATCAGACAACAATCTCAGGTCAGTATGAGGGTGATGCCATCGACTTTGCTGCAAATCCATTTGTTTTCGAGTTTGCGCAGAAGAACGTAGACACCTCACCTGTTGTAAATAATATACTTGGTGGTCGTACTGGTCTTGGCAACTTCTCTGGAATTACTGTCCCAAGTATCTACCCTGCTTCAGGTGAATGGAATATTAACAATGGTGCTCCCGAGGGTGCAGAAGCCCGCATGGTAGGAGACTGCTCTGGCGCCAAAAACGCTCGTCAGCGTGATGTTTCACACTCTTCTTCCTTTGTGAAGTTCTACTCCTCTGATGGCTTTTATAAGCCGGAAGGTGTAGCTGCGGGAGAAGAAACCGGTATATGTGTGGGTGATGCCCTAACGTGGACATTGGCCGTTGAACCGGATACTGCTTACTATAATAATCTGCTAGTTGGTGGAAAACCACAGGATATATTGAATTCTCATTGGCGCGGTGGTGGACAGGATGGTGGACGTGTGTATACCGCTTTAGGTCTGCGCCCCATAGGTTTCCGTCCCCCTACTTATGTAGATATTAAGAACGCTCCCCAATTTTCAAATGTAGATGAAACTTGTCTACAAAATGCTTACCTCAAGCGTGTTGCTCGCTGGAAAGTTACCAAGGAGGGCCTAAGAGGATTGACGGTTCTCTTCACCGGTTGGAACACTCCTAATAACGGCTTGATTCAGAATTTAACTTACTCGGGTGATGCTTTTGTGTGGTCGAACGAGATTGGTAATTTTTACTTCACTCTAAACCCTGAGCGTACTGGTCGTGCATTTGCGATAAACGGTGCTTACAACAACGCTCTTGATTTCTTCGAGAGTACATATCGTGGCGTATCTTGGCGCGATGGTACAGCTTACGAAATTCGTCTACGTGACGGCATTTTCTAAAAATATTTTGGTTAATCGAAAAATGACGAAGATGGTTCCCTGCTTGAAGTGCAGGGAGCCATGTTTGTATATTTTTGATGTGAATGTTAGCAATCCCACCCGATTGGGTGCTGATGTCTTCTTCCTAGAAGCGAGAACTGCCCTGTAAAGTTAATTCTCGTAACTGGCAAGCGCACCAAAACGCGCGCGTCCACTCAAATGTTTCTTTATAAAAGAGGCGTGGGAGGGCTCGTGATCACCGATGCGTTGTAGTTTTTGGCTGCGGCTGCCAAGACTCTCCACCGCACGAACACGTGTGCGGCACAAGAGGAGGCCAGATTACAAGACAAATAATGCCTCACGCACCGATTTGTGAGGCGTTAACCGCTTGAAAGGCAATTATGGCTAAGCAGAATCGCACCCGCCGTACCGTACGTCACTCGCGTGCGCTCGGCATCGCACTGACCCCCAAGGCTGAAAAGTACCTGGAGCGTCGCCCGTATGGCCCCGGTCAGCACGGTCGCGCGCGTAGGAAAGCTGACTCAAACTACGCTACCCAGCTGAAAGAGAAGCAGCGTCTGCGCGCACAGTACAACATCCGCGAAGCACAGATGCGTCGCGCATACCTCGAAGCGAAGCGTATCGAAGGTCAGACCGGTAAGAACATGGTCGAAATCCTCGAAACCCGCCTCGACGCACTTGTACTGCGCTCAGGTTTCGCACGCACCATTGCAGCGGCACGTCAGCTCGTTGTACACCGTCACATCATGGTAGACGGCGTACGCGTTGACTGCCCCTCATTCCGTGTGAAGCCCGGTCAGCTCATTCACGTTCACCCCAAGTCAGAGAAGATGGCTCCCTTCCAGGTTGCAGCAACCGGTGCACACCAGGACGTGCTGCCTGACACTCCCGCTTACCTGAACGTTGAAATTGAGAAGCTGCACGCTAAGCTTGAGCGTTCACCCAAGCGCGAAGAGATTCCCGTGATCTGTGAAGAGCAGCTCGTGGTTGAATACTACTCACGCCTGGCGTAATCGCTAACCTAGTGGCCCGCGCCCCTCTGGCAACAGATGGGTTCGGGTCGCTAGTTATTTAAGAGACGATATTCTTCACGGTCGGCGCTAAATGGTGTGTGCCACCACGAAGGACTCTTAACTACGAAACTCAAAGCCCTTACAGTAGACTGTTATCAGTTCGTTATCTTTTAGTCGTTATGAGGTTCATTGTGAGTGCTCCCGAGGCAGCAGTTATAGTCCTAGCGTTTATCTCAGTGGCGCTAACCGTTGCCCTAGCTATTCCCCTGTGGAAGCTCGGCAAACTCTTTGATGAACTCACCCATACTGTCAAAGACCTCAATGCGAACACCACCCCGCTTATCGACGAGGTGACCCGCACTGTTGCTACCACCAACTCACAGCTTGAGAAGGTTGACGGCATCACCTCTAACGTCTCTGATGCTTCAGCTAATGTTTCAGCGCTTTCTTCGCTGGTTGCTTCAACGGTGGGTCAGCCACTGATTAAAGTCGCTTCTTTCTCTTACGGTCTGCGTAAGGCAGTCAAGGGCGATGATGCAGGCTCCAACCCCACCGCTACAGGCAGTACCGCAGCTGGCGCGTCTGCTCGCCCCACCGGTGAATCAGCTGGCTTTACCCAAGCCCCTGGTCAGGGCGGCAGTATCTAATGGGATTTCTCAGAACAGCGGCGCTGCTAGCCGGGGGCGCTATCGCAGGCTACTTGGCCTCCCAAACTCAAGAGCGCAGAAAACACGAAACATCTACAGAGCTTGAGCGTCAAGAGCACTCCGCTCAAGAACTTCTGACGCAAAGGCAGGCGAACATGGCAAAGTTCTTCGACTCGCCCCTGGGTAAGCCCCTGCAGCCCTATGCACTGAAAGCTGTAAAGTTCGCGGCTACGGTCAAGCAGGGAATGAACGAACGCGAGGAGCAGCTAAAAACCAAGTTTGATGCTCACGTTGAAGACGTGCGCCCCGGCTCTCTCGATGGCTGGGAGGAAGAACCCGGCAACCGTCCGTTAGAGTCAGCCGAACCCGGCGACTACCTCGAATCTGAAGTGGTTGAAGTCGATTCAGCAGAGGGCATCCGCCAAAGAATGGCGCGAGATACGCAATTAGGCAAAGACTTCTTCGCGTAATAGTCTTGAGTACACATAAGTTTTGATGATCGAAGGTAAGGAAAAACTTCTTCATGCTTTCACAGGAAATCTCCAAGCGCTGGACTGAGTTCTTTGAAGCTCGCGGGCACACCTCTGTTCCCTCAGCATCGTTGGTCTCACACGAGCCCGGCGCTATGTTCACTATCGCCGGTATGGTGCCTTTCATTCCCTATTTCTTGGGCCGTGAAACTGCACCCTATTCGCGTGCTGTTTCGGTGCAGAAGTGTATTCGTACCTTAGATATTGAAGAGGTCGGTAAGACTGCCCGCCACGGTACCTTCTTTCAGATGGCGGGTAACTTTTCGTTCGGTGACTACTTCAAAAAAGAAGTTATTCCCTGGGCCTATGAGCTGCTGACCTCATCCGTTGAAGACGGCGGCTTTGGTCTGGACGCTAACCGCCTGTGGGTCACCATTTACGAGGGTGACGATGAGGCCTACGATATCTGGACTAAGAGCGTAGGATTCCCCGCCGAACGTATTCAGCGCATGGGCATGAAAGAGAACTACTGGTCAACCGGCCAGCCCGGTCCTGCCGGCCCCGACTCCGAAATCTTTTACGACCGCGGCCCCGAGTACGGCAAAGAGGGCGGCCCCGCAGCGGACGATGACCGCTACATTGAAATCTGGAACCTCGTGTTCATGCAGTACCAGCGTGGCGAGGGTACCGGCAAAGACAGCTTTGAGATTCTGGGCGAACTGCCCAAGAAGAACATCGATACCGGCTTGGGCGTTGAGCGTCTAGCTATGCTCTTGCAGGGGGTTGAGAACTTCTACGAGACCGACCAAGTGCGCCCCGTCCTCGATGCGGCGTCCAAGCTCTCGGGCAAGAAGTACCACGGCTCAGAGTCATCCGCTGATGAGGGTTATGAGGACGACGTGCGCATGCGCGTGGTAGCTGACCACATTCGTTCCTCACTCATGCTCATTGCCGACGGTGTTTCACCGTCAAATGAAGGACGCGGCTATATTCTGCGCCGTCTGATGCGTCGTGCTATTCGCGCTATGCGTCTGCTGGGCGTTACCGAGCCCTGCCTGCCCGTTCTCTTCCCTGCCTCCCGCGATGCGATGAAGGGCGCTTTCCCTTACGTTGCAGATGACTTCGAGCGTATTTCACGCATTGCCTACGCAGAAGAACTCGCTTTCTTGCGCACCATTGAATCTGGTACTGAGCGCCTTGAAACTGCCGTGAAGGCGGCCAAGAGCGGCAACGCTGTTGTCTCAGGTGAAGAAGCATTCGCCCTGCACGACACCTACGGTTTCCCCATTGACTTGACCCTCGAAATGGCTGAAGAAGCTGGCGTGAAGGTCGATGAGAAGCAGTTCCGTGCTCTTATGCTGGAACAGCGCGAACGTGCTCAGGCAGATGCCAAGGCAAAGAAGGGCTCACACGCTGATCTTTCTGCCCTGCGCCAGTTGGCAGACGAGCGTGGCTCAGTCTTCACCGGCTATGACGAACTACACACCGAGACTGTGCTGCGTGCCCTGCTGGTAGATGGTGCCACCGTACCCGCTGCTAAAGCAGGGGATAAGGTCGAGGTTGTTCTTGACGAGACCCCCTTCTACGCTGAGGCAGGCGGTCAGGCAGCAGACACCGGCAAAATTACCGGCGACGGTTTCACCATTGAGGTTCACGACGTTCAGCAGCCTGTCAAGGGTCTGAGCGTTCACCGCGCAACTGTGCTTGACGGCGAAGTCGCTGCGGGTACTTCTGTGACTGCTCAGGTTGATGTGCAGCGTCGCCGCGATGGCGAAAAAGCCCACTCGGCAACACACATCGTTCACGCAGCCCTGCACCAGATTCTGGGTAACGAAGCAACCCAGCGTGGCTCCTTCAACAAAGAAGGCTACCTGCGTTTCGACTTCGCATGGAACGAAGGTTTGTCAGAGTCAGCGAAGCAGGAAGTCGAAGAACTTTCAAACCTCGCTATTCGCGACAACCTGCAGACTGTTACCCGTGAGATGTCACTTGATGAAGCAAAGGCCATGGGCGCTATGAGTCTCTTCGGCGAGAAGTACGGCGACACCGTGCGTATGGTCGAAATTGGTGGCGAATTCTCCCGTGAACTCTGTGGTGGTACCCACGTTGATTCGTCAGCTCAGATTGGTTCGCTGACCCTGCTCACCGAGCAGTCCGTTGGTTCAGGTAACCGTCGTGTTGAGGCACTCGTTGGTTTGGATTCCTTCAACCACTTGGCTGCTGAGCGCACCCTGGTCAACCAGCTCACCGGTCTGATGAAGGTTCAGAAATCAGCTGACCTGCCCGCTAAGCTCACCGAGACTCTCGACAAACTCAAGCAGGCTGAAAAGGAACTCGAAAAACTGCGTAAGGAGAAACTGCAGGCTGAAGCCGGCAAGCTGACCGAAAAGGCAGAAATGATTGGCTCCGTGCGCACCCTGCTGCATAAGGCGGGTGAACTCTCAGCCAACGAAGTACGAGATTTGGCTATTGACCTGCGTTCACGCTTGGGCGAAGACGCAGCAACTGTTGCTGTCACCGGCGTCAGCAATGGACGCCCCGTCATCATCATTGCTACCAACCAGGCAGCCCGCGATGCAGGTATCAAGGCAGGCGCACTCGTGCGCGTTGCAACCGGCGTCCTCGGTGGCGGCGGTGGTGGCAAGGACGACCTTGCTCAGGGTGGTGGGCAGGACGCCACTAAGATTGACGCAGCATTTGCGGCTTTGCGCGATGCCATCACGGCGGCAGGTGCCTAAAGCGTGAGCTTCACACGCGGGGTACGCATCGGTATCGACGTGGGCAATGCCCGGGTCGGCGTCGCTGCGTGCGACCCAGACGGAATCCTAGCAACCCCCCTCAAGACCCTGCGCAGAGACCTGAAGAAGAACTCAGATCGACGGGTGCTGCGCAAACTGATTGAGGTGCATGAGGCAACCGAAATTTTTGTGGGTCTGCCCAAAACCATGTCAGGTGGTTCTAGCGCATCCACCGAGATGGCAGAAACATACGCTCAGGCTCTGGCGAATGAGCTAGCTGCCGAAGGTAACCCCCTGCCTATCTATCTCGTTGATGAACGCCTGACCACGGTGAGCGCCCACCGATCTCTCCACGAAGCAGGAGTTTCATCACGAAACTTTAAGGCTGTGGTGGATCAGGTTGCAGCCGTCAATATTTTGCAGTTCAGTCTTGATACTCTCAAAGCGGATCGCTCTTTACCTGGATACTTGGTAGAACCACGCGAAGTATCAGCCGAAGATTCCCCCCACCCTACTCGCGAACGAAACGGAGAACCCGAGTGACTAAGAATCCGAGTTCTTACGGTGCTGACAACGAGCCAGACAGCCTCTCTGATCTTCTGGCACCAACCGACGCTGAAGAACAGGAAGGAATCGTCAGCCCGCTCATTGAACACAGTGAGCGCCGCGATGACGAACGTCGCCGCCGCAGGGCACGCAGCCGTAACTTCATGATTACGGCCATGCTGGTTTTCGGTGTTGCTATCGTCTTGGTCATTGCTACCCTGGCACCGCAGTACGGCTGGTTCAAGCGCAAGGACTTCGCCGGTGAGGGTAACGGCACGTCCGTGAGCTTCACCGTCAACGAGGGTGACCCCATTGGTGTTATTGCCGCCAACCTTGAAGAGGCGGGTGTGATTGCGGATGCTGGACGCTTCGTGGAGACCTACTCAAAAGAGGCTGCCAAGAAGTTCATTCAGCCCGGCGAGTATGAGATGCAGCAGGAGATGAGTTCTTCAGCTGCTATTTCTGAACTGGTGGGGGAGCAGAACGCAAATTCCGTCTATATCGCGCTGCAACGCAACCTGCGAGCTGACGAGGCGTATCAGGTGATTGCGGATGCTGCCGGTGTTGATGTTTCTGAGGTTAGCCGCTACGACAAAGAAAGGTCACGCTTCGGTATTCCAGAGAAGTTTCCCTCCTTAGAAGGGTGGATTCACCCGGGCGAGTACCGCTTTGAAGAAGGCACCACCGTTGAGGAAATCCTTCAGAGCCTGGTGGATCGTACTCGCAGTGAGCTAGAAAAAGCGGGCATCACTGGCGATGAGGAAATCTTCCACGTACTTACCGTAGCCTCCATTCTTGAGTTTGAGGCTCTGGAACAGGACTACAAAGCTGTTGCCGGTGCCATTGAAAATCGTTTGGATAACCCAGAGGGTGAAACCAGCGGTTACCTGCAGTCTGATGCTACCGTTGCCTACGGCTTGGGTAAGAAGACTTACCACATCACCACAGCTGAAAAGAACGATGAATCTAACCGCTACAACACCTTCTACCACAAGGGTTTGCCGGTAGGTCCCATTGGCTCTCCCGGTAGCCTTTCAATTGAGGCGGCATCGAACCCCGAAGATAATGACTACTACTTCTGGGTTACCGTTGATTTGAACACCGGTAAGACTCTCTTCGCTGAGACCTATGAAGAGCACCTTAAGAACGTAGAAGTTTACGAGCAATGGTGTTCAGATAACCCCGGTAAGTGCGTCTAAAATATTGAATATGACTATTCACAACTGCCCCAAGGCTTATGTCTTGGGGCATCCTATTTCCCATTCCAAATCACCTGATCTGCACAGGGCAGCCTACCGGGTACTGGGGGAGCAGCTTGAGTACGAGCGCCAAGAGACAGATGCCGTGAGCCTTCCTTCGGTGTGGCAACAGCTCACTGGTGCTTACGATGTACGCGGTTTTTCTGTCACGATGCCCCTTAAATCTGCGATCACCGACCACCTCGATGAACTCACCAACTTTGCGCGTGCTGTGGGCGTTGTCAATACGGTTTTTTGGCGTGATGGCAAAGCATGGGGACACAATACGGATGTATCAGGCATTGTGAATGCTCTCAACTATGCAAAGGCGCTGGTTCACCGAGAGAGCGTTCCCGCTATCTTGGGTGGGGGAGGTACTGCCACTGCCGCTGTAGCGGCCCTACGCTTCATGGGTACTGAGAGCATCGATATTTTCGTCCGTGATGAAACCCGCGCCAGTGCGGTGTCAGAGGTTGCACAACGTCTGGGCGTGAAAACTAGTTTCAAACCCCTAGAGAGTTTTGCGACCGCTTATCTGCGTTATCCCACGGTTGTCTCAACCCTGCCTGCCGGAGCCGCTGACGTTTTCGCTGACGATATTGTGATGCCCCTTGATGATGCTGTGCTGCTTGATGTTAGCTACCACCCCTGGCCTTCACCCATTGCTTCGGCTTTTGAAAGCGCTGGCGGTACCGCTGTCTCTGGGTTAGAGATGCTCATGTATCAGGCGGTGGATCAGGTCAAACTGTTTACCGGGCACACTCTGAATGAGCGCCTGCCGCGCGAGGAAGACGTCATTAATGCCATGTGCCGGGCGGTCGGTTTACCCCAGCGTCAGCTGCCTGCTGTGCAGGTGTACGACGGTTCGGCTCTAGGGCAAGTGGACGCTTAATAACTTTCATATCATGGCGTCAGCTTGAAGTCCCCTAGTTTTTTTGGAACTCTTGAACTATTGAGAACAGCTGAAGACTGATATATTGCCGTGCCCTGCCCGGTAGTACACATAAAGATTGCGAGAAAATAATATGTTGCGTTGGCTAACAGCCGGTGAATCGCACGGTGAAGCCCTCATCGGCGTTATCGAAGGCGTGCCTGCCGGGGTTGAACTTACCTCGTCGATGGTTCAGGACGCGCTGGCTCGCCGCCGTCTGGGCCACGGGCGCGGTGCCCGCATGAAGTTTGAGCAGGACGCCGTTCGCATCTTGGGCGGTGTGCGCCACGGCAAGACCATGGGCGGCCCTGTTGCCATTGAGATTGGAAATACCGAGTGGCCTAAGTGGAAAGACGTGATGAGCTCAGATCCAGTGGACCCGGCGCTTCTTGAAGGTCGTGCGCGCAACGCAGCGCTGACGCGTCCGCGTCCAGGCCACGCGGATTTCACCGGTATGCAGAAGTACGGCTACGATGAAGCCCGCCCGGCGCTAGAACGTGCGTCCGCCCGTGAAACTGCTACCCGTGTAGCGCTCGGTGTTGTAGCAGCTCAGATTCTCAAAGCACTGGGTGTTTCATTGGTGAGCCATACCGTAGGCGTTGGGGGAGTTAACACCCCGATCGATGCGCCCAAGCCTGCTCCCGGCGACGTCCCTGTTTTGGATACTGACCCCTTGCGTTGTTTCGACGAGACCACCAGTAAGGCAATGGTGGTCAGGGTTGAAGAGGCAAAGAAAGACGGCGAAACTCTCGGTGGTCTTGTAGAAGTTCTCGCCTATGGTCTGGCACCGGGGCTGGGTTCTTTCGTTCACTGGGACCGCCGTTTGGACGCTCGGCTTGCAGCTGCCCTCATGGGCATTCAGGCAATCAAGGGCGTTGAAGTTGGCGATGGTTTTCTGACCGCAGATCGCCCCGGAACCCAGGCACACGATGAAATCGAAATTGGCGAAAACGGTATCAAGCGCGTTACTAACCGTGCAGGCGGCATCGAAGGTGGCATGTCCATCGGTGATTTGCTGAGAGTACGCGCCGCGATGAAGCCCATTGCTACTGTGCCTAAAGCGCTTTCTACCATTGACACGACCACCGGTGAACCTGCTAAGGCTCACCATCAGCGTTCCGATGTGTGTGCGGTACCGGCTGCCGGTGTAGTCGCAGAGGCAATGACCGCCCTGGTGCTGGCTGATGCTTACATGGAAAAGTTCGGTGGTGACTCTATCACCGAGACACGTCGCAACCTCGATGCTTACCTGGCGGCAATTCCCGAGTCGTTGGCCTGGGAATCAAACGTTGCCGGTGGGGATGCATAGAAAATGACGTCACCTGCGCGAAGATCTCGCGCGGACTTTATTGATCCGCAACAGGTTCGCGAACTTCAAGAAGAATTTGCTGACAGGCATCGCCCCATCGTTATTATTGGGCCGATGGCTGCCGGTAAGTCGTACATCGGTATGCATTTAGCGCGCTTTTACGGCTACGAGTTTATTGACAGCGACCAGGTACTGGTGGAACGCTACGGGGCTGTTCCCGACATTTTTAAGAAGTACGGCGAAGCTGGTTTCAGGCAACGCGAGGCAGAGATTATTCGTGAAATCTTGGAAAATCCTGCCCACCGTAACACCGTTCTCTCATTGGGTGGGGGAGCTGTCATGACCCCAGCCGTAGCTGAGCTCTTGGCGCATGAGACGGTTATTTATATCTCTATTGACGTAGCGACCGTAGCTCCGCGCATTGTAGGAAACAAAAACCGTCCGCTATTGCAACCCAACCCGGTTGAAAAATGGCAAGAAATCTTTGCCGCCCGCCGCGGACGCTACGAATCGTTAGCGTCGTTTACCCTCAACGCTAGCGGTTCACAGACCATCACAGACATGACTGCGCAGATTCAGCAGTTTGTTCTGAGTACACGAAAGGCAAACTCATGAGTGCCGAACACGAGATAACGACTATTTCGGTCACGGGTAACCAGCCCTCAGAAAACTACGACGTGTTGGTGGGGCATAATCTACTGGCTCGAATCCCCGAGATTTTGGGTCAGCGTACCCAGCGTATTCTGGTGATTCACCCGCGTGCCTTGCGATCAACCGGTGAACTCGTGATGACCGACTTACGTAAGGTCGGGTTTGAGACCTTTAGCGCCGAAATTCCCGATGCTGAAGAGGGCAAACATGTTCAGGTTGCCGCTTTTTGCTGGCAGGTACTGGGGCAGAATGATTTCACCCGCACGGATGCGATTATCTCCGTCGGTGGCGGTGCTGTCAGCGACCTTGCCGGCTTTGTAGCTGCTACCTGGTTGCGCGGCGTGCGTGTTGTACACATACCTACCACTTTGCTGGGTATGGTGGATGCGGCAGTGGGCGGAAAAACCGGTATTAACACTGCTGAGGGTAAGAACCTGGTGGGTGCTTTCCACCCGCCCGCTGCTGTGCTGTGCGAGTTGGGTACCCTGCGTACCCTGCCCGAAAACGAGCTACTCACTGGGATGGCAGAGGTCATCAAGTGCGGTTTTATCGCAGATACTGAGATTCTTGACATCATCGAAGCTAACCCCGAAAAGCTCAAAGACTCACAGTCTGATGTGGTGCGCGATCTGATTGAGCGAGCTATTCGAGTCAAAGCTGCCGTGGTCTCTGAGGACCTCAAAGAATCGGGTAAACGTGAGTTCTTGAACTACGGTCATACTTTTGGGCATGCTATTGAGTTCAATGAGCGCTATCAGTGGCGTCACGGTGCAGCCGTGGCTGTTGGCATGGTCTTTGCTGCCGAACTTGCCCTTGCCGCAGGACGCCTGGATGAAGCTACCGTTGATCGAACTCGCCGCATCTGCGAGCTTCTGGGACTACCCACTAGCTACCGTGGTGACCAGTGGAAGAAACTGCTTGAAGCTATGCGTCGCGATAAAAAATCCCGCGGATCCCTGCTGCGCTTTGTAGTTCTTGACGCACCGGGCAAACCGCGCATTATGGAGGTTCCAGACGACTCGATTCTTTTTGCCACCTACCAAGAAATCGCGTCTGAGATATAAACACGGTACACCAAGAGTGGTGTCTCCTGCCCTGTATATTACAGCTGGTGACATCACTCAATAAGTTGGCGCAGAACACGTCAGCCAAGGGCTTACTTCTAGTGCTCCACCCGTTAGAATTGCTTACGTTCATTTGTTTTTTGAAAACCCCATACTAAAGGAGAGTCGGTTGGCAACTACCAGTGACATCAAGAACGGCGTTGTTCTCAAGATTGACGGCCAGCTGTGGTCAGTCCTCGAATTCCAGCACGTCAAGCCCGGTAAAGGTGGCGCTTTTGTGCGCACCAAGCTGCGTAATGTTACCTCCGGCAAGGTTGTAGACCGTACTTACAACGCTGGCGCAAAGGTCGAGACCGCAACCGTTGACCGCTCAGATTACCAGTACCTCTACCAGGATGGCGATGACTACGTTTTCATGGATCTGAAGACATACGATCAGATTTATGTACCCGGTCTTGTAGTGGGCGATGCAGCTAACTACATGCTCGAAAACCAGAACGCAACTATCGCTATGCACGACGGTTCACCGCTCTACATCGAGCTTCCCGCCTCAGTTGTACTCGAAATCACCTACACCGAGCCTGGTCTTCAAGGCGACCGCTCATCAGCAGGCACCAAGCCCGCGACCGTTGAGACCGGCGCTGAGATTCAGGTTCCCCTCTTCGTTGAACAGGGCACCAAAATCAAGGTTGATACCCGCACCGGTGACTACCTCGGTCGCGTCAACGACTAAGGGTAGTTTTTCATATGAATTCACGAACTAAAGCACGCCTGCGAGCACTCGAAGTGCTCTTCGAAGCGGAGCAACGGGGCGATACTGTACTCGATACCCTCGTGCGACGCCGCGCGCACACCTCTGCGCAAATTTCTACTTACTCAGAACAAATCGTTCGTGGAGTAGTGGAACACGACGAAGAAATTCGTGAGTACATTGAAACCTACTCCAAGGGCTGGAGCGTTGATCGCATGCCCGATGTAGACCGCACTATTTTGCGTATTGGCGCATGGGAACTACTCTTCAACGACGATGTTCCTGATGCCGTAGCAATTTCTGAGGCAGCCGGTTTAGCTCGAGTTCTCTCGACTAACGACTCGCCAAAGTTTGTCAACGGTTTGCTGGATCGACTACGTCAGGTTAAACCCACCCTGCTTGCCTAAACGGCACCTATACCTCACCGCGAACACAGCATTGCTGAGTGTGCGTTCGTCCTTGGGGTTCTAAGAGCGCAAAAACATTGAGGGGTCGGGTTATTCATTGCATTGTGATGAATAATCCGGCTCCTTTGTGCTACCTAGGGTGCTTGATGAAGAAGAACACCGTGTGCCCAAGAATGATAGCGCGAGGTGTAAGCGATTTTTGTAGCTCACAGGTGTCATACGGACGCGAAAAGGTGGCTGACATGGTAAGTTAGGCATCAAGCAAGCAACCTTTAAGTCCGTCCTGAGAGGCGGGGAAGGAGGCCGGCACTATGACTGACACCGGTGTATCAACTGAGCCCCGAGTGATTCTCACAGCAGCCGACATTGATCGAGCATTGACTCGAATCTCATTTGAGATTATTGAAACGAATAAGGGAACCCAAGATGTCGTTCTCTTGGGCATCCCCCGTCGGGGGTTTCCGATTGCCCAGCGCCTGGCAGAAAAAATAGCTGCTAACGATTCTTCTTTTGATATCAGATCTTCTTTAGGACAGTTAGATATCACCATGTACCGTGACGATTTGCGTTCTCACCCCGGCAAATCTCCCGAGCCCACGCGACTTCCTACCGGTGGCGTTGACGGTAAAAAAGTAATTCTTGTAGACGATGTGCTCTACTCGGGTCGTACGATTCGTGCGGCTCTTGACGCTCTCAACGATTTCGGTAGACCGGCACTTGTGCGCTTGGCTGTGCTCGTTGATCGAGGGCACCGTCAGCTACCGATTCGTGCCGACCACGTGGGTAAGAACCTGCCCACCTCGTCCGATGAAAAGGTGCGAGTAGTTCTCACTGATATTGACGGTGACAATGACCGCGTAGAAATCTCACAGGGGGAGTAGGGCATATGCGTCACCTTCTTGATACTAAAGACCTCACCAAAGACGAGGCACTGAATATTCTCGATACAGCTGATTACATGGCTGAGGTCGGAACACGAGAGGTCAAGAAGCTCCCCGCGCTTCGCGGTCGCACTGTGGTCAATCTGTTCTTTGAGGATTCCACCCGCACTCGACTCTCTTTTGAGGCAGCAGAGAAGCGTCTCTCAGCAGACGTTATCAATTTCTCAGCCAAGGGCTCATCGGTGTCTAAGGGCGAATCACTCAAGGACACAGCCCAGACCTTAGCTGCTATTAACGCTGATGCTGTGGTTATTCGCCACTCAGCATCGGGTGCTCCTCAGCGTTTGGCAGAGGCAGGGTGGATTGACGCTCCTGTGCTCAACGCGGGCGATGGCACTCACGCCCATCCTACCCAGGCACTCCTAGATGCCATGACTTTGCGCCAGTTTAAGTCTCAGGTCACCGGTGAGCCAACCCGCGGTATGGATCTAAGCGGTATGCGTGTAGCCATTGTGGGCGATATCTTGCACTCTCGCGTGGCACGTTCAAACCTGTGGTTGCTCAATACCTTGGGCGCTGAGGTTATTTTCGTCGCGCCGCCCACCCTGTTACCGGTGGGTGTAGAGAACTGGCCCTGTGAAGTTTTTTACAACTTTGATGATGCTCTTGAAACCCGTCTGGACGCGGTTATGTTGCTGCGTATTCAGAGCGAGCGTATGCATGCTGCTTTCTTTCCTTCCGCTGAAGAATATTCCCGTCTGTGGGGTTTGACCCCCGAGCGTTTTGCTCAGCTGGACGCGATGGAACATGAAACCGCCGTTCTGCACCCCGGCCCCATGAACCGCGGTCTTGAGATTAGTGCTGTTGCCGCTGACTCTGAGCGTTCGTGGGTGCTGCGCCAGGTATCTAATGGCGTGTCGGTGCGCATGGCGGTGCTATACCTTCTGATGACCGGCGGTAGCGCCGACGACTTTTACCCTCACGCATCACACTAAGGAAGATGACTATGAGCGAGAAATTTTTAATTAAGGGTGCTTCCCTCTTGGGCGAAACCACCGCCGATTTGCTGATTGAAAACGGTGTAATTGCCCGTGTGCGTGAGAATCTTGACGCTGATGGTGCCACTGTTATTGACGCCGAGGGCCTGATTGCTTTGCCCGGTTTAGTGGACATTCACACCCACCTGCGTGAACCCGGTCAGGAAGACGCCGAGACAGTAGAGACCGGTACTCAGGCTGCAGCTTTGGGTGGTTACACCGCTGTATTCGCGATGGCTAACTCTAACCCGGTGGCTGATACCGCAGGCGTGGTGGAGCAGGTTCACGCCTTAGGCAAGGCATCTGGCTGGGTTGATGTTAACCCGGTGGGCGCTGTCACTGTTGGTCTCAAGGGTGAGCGTCTGTCTGAAATCGGGGCTATGGCTAACTCCCGTGCTCAAGTTCGCGTTTTCTCAGATGACGGTATGTGTGTGTGGGATCCTGCCTTGATGCGCCGCGCCCTTGAATATGTCAAGACCTTTGACGGTGTTATTGCCCAGCATGCCCAGGAGCCCCGCCTCACCGAAGGCGCCCAGATGAACGAGGGTACCGTCTCAGCTGAGCTGGGTCTGGCAGGCTGGCCCGCAGTAGCTGAAGAAGCTATCATCGCTCGTGACGTACTTTTGGCTGAGCACGTGGGATCACGCGTCCACATCTGCCACCTCTCCACCAAAGGCAGCGTCGATATTATTCGCTGGGCAAAGCAGCGTGGCATCAATGTCACTGCCGAAGCGACCCCTCACCACCTGATTCTGACCGAAGAAATGGTACGAACCTATGACCCGGTCTACAAGGTCAACCCGCCCCTGCGCACCGAAGAAGACGTCATGGCTCTGCGCGATGCAATTGCCGATGGCACTATCGATGTCATCGGTACTGACCACGCCCCGCACCCCACCGAAGCTAAAGAGGTGGAGTGGGCGTGTGCGGCTAACGGCATGACAGGTCTGGAACAGGCGCTCTCTGTCATTCAGATGACCCTGGTTGATACCGGCAAGATTACCTGGGCTGATGCAGCTCGTATTATGAGCACCAAGCCCGCCGAAATTGGTTTGGCACATGAGCAGGGACGTCCGCTGGCAGAGGGAGAGCCCGCCAACCTTGTGCTGGTAGACCCCGCAGCCAAGCGCGTCATTGACCCACATGCTCAGGCAACCAAGGGCAAGAACAACCCTTATCGCGGCATGGAGGTACCCGGCAAGGTTCAGGCGACTTTCTATAAGGGTCATCCCACCGTGCTCGACGGAAAACTTGCTACACCCAACCGCTAAGACCAGGGGAGACCGTCGTCGTGGAAACTAGGCTTATACTCACCCTCATCTGCATCGGAATTGTGATTGCGGTGTTCTCACTGATGTGGCTGGGATGGAGAAACCGCCAACGCCGCCAAGAAAACCTACCTACTCTTGCGGTGGTGCCCGCCGGCTATGACCAACGTGCTTCAACGATTGGCGTACCTGGCACCTACGTTGCCACCACCGTCATGGGAGACTGGCTTGACCGAGTGGCGGTACACAGCTTAGGTGTTAAAGCTAAAGCTACCGTGTTGGTCTACGAGGACGCGCTGATTATTTCTCGCGAGGGTGCTCATGATCTTTTCATACCCGTCACCGATATCATTGCGGTACGTACTGAGGCTGGCATGAGTGGAAAGTTCGTTGAGAAAGACGGGCTCGTGATGGTCTCTTGGCAGCACGGTCAGGCAAAGCTCGATACCGGGTTCCGAACCCAGTTCGCTGAGCATAAGCCCATGCTGCTGCAAGAGATTTGCACTATCGCACCGCACGCGGCCCAAGAACTGCCCTCCCTATAAACCACACACTTATACTCATTTTTGACACAGAAAGAAAAGGATTCATGGCTACAAATTCAGCACAGAAGCTGGCGCTTCTAATCCTTGAAGACGGAACTGTATTCCGTGGCGCCGCCTACGGTGCAACCGGTTCAACTCTCGGTGAGGCTGTGTTCTCCACCGGCATGACCGGCTACCAGGAAACCCTGACAGACCCCTCCTACGCCGGTCAGATTGTTGTACAAACCGCACCGCACATCGGCAATACCGGTGTTAACGAGGAAGACGCGGAATCTCGCAAGATTTGGGTTGCTGGTTATGTGGTACGCGATGCCGCCCGCCGTGCCTCCAACTGGCGTAGCGAGCGCACCCTCGATGAAGAACTTATTGAGCAGGGCATCGTGGGCATTCAGGGTATTGATACCCGCGCCCTCACCCGTCACCTGCGCTCAGCTGGTTCGATGCGTGCCGGTATTTTTAGCGCAGACGCTGCGCAGCGTCCTGAAGCAGAACTGCTCGACGAGGTCAAAAACTCTGTACCGATGGCTGGTCGCGCCCTCGCTGATTCAGTATCAATCGATGAGGCGTACACCGTTGAACCCAAGAACTTCGGCTGGGATTCAGAGCCCCAGGCAACCCTCGTTGCTGTCGATCTGGGCATCAAGTCAATGACCCCCGAGCGTTTTGCTGAGCGCGGTGTGCGTGTTCACGTGGTGCCTGCTTCTTCAACTCTTGAAGATATCAACGGCTACAACCCTGACGGCGTATTCTTCTCGAACGGTCCTGGCGACCCCGCTACCGCCGATACCCAGGTGCAGCTTCTGCAGAGCGTTCTCAAGCAGGGCACTCCCTTCTTTGGCATCTGCTTTGGTAACCAGCTACTGGGTCGTGCCCTTGGCTTTGGCACCTACAAGTTGCCTTTCGGTCACCGCGGCATCAACCAGCCCGTGCTCGATAAGCTCACCGGCAAGGTAGAAATCACCGCCCAGAACCACGGTTTTGCTGTGGACGCGCCGGTTGAAGGCACCGTACAGGCACCCGAAGCTGAATTCGGCACCGTTGAGGTCTCACACGTTGGTCTGAACGATCAGGTGGTTGAGGGCTTGCGCTGCCTAGACATTCCTGCCTTTAGTGTGCAGTACCACCCCGAAGCGGCGGCAGGTCCTCACGACTCTGCCTACCTCTTTGACCGTTTTATTGACCTGATGCTCGAGAAGAAGAACTAAGAGAGAACCTCACACTATGCCACGCAGAAAAGATTTGAACAGTATTCTTGTTATTGGTTCTGGCCCCATTGTTATTGGTCAGGCAGCTGAGTTCGACTACTCGGGTACCCAGGCACTGCGCGTGCTCAAAGAAGAGGGCGTGCGCGTCATCCTGGTGAACTCCAACCCGGCTACCATTATGACTGACCCTGAGTTTGCTGATGCCACTTATATTGAGCCGATTACCCCTGAGGTGATTGAGAAGATTATCGCTAAGGAAAAGCCGGACGCGATTTTGCCGACCCTGGGCGGTCAGACCGCGCTCAACGCCGCGATTTCATTGGATGAAGCGGGAATTCTCGATAAGTATAAGGTTGAGCTGATTGGTGCGAACATCGAGGCAATCAACCTGGGTGAAGACCGCGAGGCGTTCAAGGGCGTTGTAGAGCGCGCTGGTGGCGAGTCAGCGCGCTCGGTAATTGTTCACACCATGGAAGAAGCGCTGGAAGCAGCCAAAGAACTCGGATACCCCATGGTGGTGCGTCCTTCATTCACCATGGGCGGTTTGGGCTCAGGCCTTGCCTACAACGAAGAAGACCTCTACCGCATCGCAGGTGCAGGTATTCAGTACAGCCCCACCAGCGAGGTTCTGCTCGAAGAATCAATCCTAGGCTGGAAAGAATACGAGCTAGAGATGATGCGCGACACCAACGACAACGTGGTGGTCGTTTGCTCGATCGAAAACTTTGACCCCGTAGGCGTACACACCGGTGATTCCATCACCGTAGCCCCCGCGCTGACCCTCACCGACCGCGAATTCCAGAAGCTGCGCGATATCGCAATCAACGTGATTCGCGAAGTTGGCGTCGACACTGGTGGTTGCAACATTCAGTTCGCGATTGAGCCCAACACCGGTCGCGTGGTCGTTATCGAGATGAACCCCCGCGTCTCACGTTCATCAGCTCTCGCCTCCAAAGCAACCGGCTTCCCGATTGCTAAGATCGCAACCAAACTTTCGCTGGGCTACACCCTGGATGAAATCCCTAACGATATCACCCAGAAGACCCCGGCGTCCTTCGAACCTACCCTCGACTACGTCGTGGTTAAGGTTCCCCGTTTCGCCTTTGAGAAGTTTCCCGCAGCTGACCCGACCCTGACCACCACCATGAAGTCAGTGGGCGAGGCTATGGCACTGGG
This sequence comes from Rothia sp. ZJ932, assembly GCF_016924835.1. NCBI lineage: Bacteria > Bacillati > Actinomycetota > Actinomycetes > Micrococcales > Micrococcaceae > Rothia > Rothia sp. ZJ932. The sequence continues at coordinate 1,127,823 of NZ_CP070480.1, forward strand.
CCGTAACTTCACCGAAGCACTGCAGAAGGCGATGCGCTCGATGGAGCAGAAGAACTCGTCCTTCTCTTTCGTCAAGCCTAAGCTGACCGAAGCTGAACTTACCGAGCTGATTGAAAAGACGAAGACTCCCACTACCGAGCGTATCTACCAGGTGCAGCAGGCTTTGCTTGCCGGTGCAACCATTGAGCAGATGTACGAAGCAACTGCCATCGACCCCTGGTTCTTGGACCAGCTGGTACTGCTCAATGAGGTTGCCGAAGAGGTTTCTTCTAAGGCTGGGCATCTGGATGCTGACACCCTGCGTCTTGCTAAGCGTCACGGTTTCTCTGACGCTCAGATTGCAGAACTGACCCTCAACTCAGAAGCCGTGGTACGCGGTGTTCGCCACGCTCTGGGTATTCGCCCGGTCTTTAAGACCGTTGATACTTGCGCAGCTGAGTTCGAGGCATTCACCCCCTACCACTATTCCTCCTATGATGCTGAGGACGAGGTAGTACCCCACGAAAAGCCTTCCATTATGATTCTGGGTTCGGGCCCCAACCGCATTGGTCAGGGCATTGAGTTCGATTACTCCTGTGTGCATGCCTCACTGGTTCTGCGCGAGGCGGGCTACGAGACCGTCATGGTTAACTGCAACCCCGAAACTGTCTCAACGGATTACGATGTGTCAACCCGTCTCTACTTTGAACCGCTCACCCTCGAAGATGTACTCGAGGTTGTTGAATCAGAACGCCGCACCGGTGGTTTGATGGGCGTGTTTGTACAGTTGGGTGGTCAAACCCCGCTGAAACTTGCTAAGGCTCTTAAAGAGGCTGGCATTCCAATTCTGGGTACCACCCCCGAAGCAATCGATCTTGCCGAAGACCGCGGGGAATTCGCGCGCGTCCTTGAAGAAGCTCAGCTGATTTCACCGAAGAACGGCACAGCCTTCACCTTCGAATCGTCCAAGAAGATTGCCGATGAAATCGGTTACCCCGTGCTGGTACGCCCCTCCTATGTGCTGGGTGGACGCGGCATGGAAATCGTGTATGACGAAGCTCAGTTGGCACGTTACCTTGAAAACGCTACTGAGGTTTCGCCCTCACAGCCCGCTCTCATTGATAAGTTCCTTGAGGACGCCATCGAAATCGACGTGGATGCTCTCTACGACGGAGAAGACATGTACCTCGGAGGCATCATGGAGCACATCGAAGAGGCAGGTATTCACTCCGGTGACTCAGCGTGTACGCTGCCCCCGATTACCTTGGGCACCGACATCCTTGAACGAGTCAAAGAAGCAACCTTCAAGATTGCTCAGGGCGTGGGTGTCAAGGGTCTGATTAACATGCAGTTCGCGGTTGCTTCAGATATTCTCTATGTCATTGAAGCTAACCCCCGTGCATCGCGTACCGTTCCTTTCGTTTCTAAAGCAACCGGTGTGCAGCTGGCGAAGGCAGCGGCACTGATTGGCGTGGGTAAGACCATTGCTGATCTGAAGGCTGACGGTGTTTTGCCGAGCAAGATGGACGGCGCATCCTTACCCGATGAGACTGCTATTGCGGTCAAAGAGGTTGTACTACCCTTCAACCGTTTCCGCACCCCCGAGGGTATTGTGGTTGATTCACTGCTGGGCCCGGAAATGCGTTCAACCGGTGAGGTCATGGGTCTTGACCGCTACCTCGATACCGCTTTCGCCAAGGCCCAAACAGCAGTGGGGGCCAAGCTACCCACCGAAGGCAAGGTCTTTGTGTCAGTGGCTAACCGCGATAAGCGCAGCACCATCATCTATGTGAAGATGCTAGAGCAGCTGGGCTTTGACATTGTTTCCACCGGCGGCACCGCTGCTGTGCTCCGCCGCAACGGCGTTATTTCGCAGGTTGTACCTAAGATCGGTGAAGAAGCTGAGGGTGAGCCCTCAATTGTCGATATGATTCGCGAGGGCGAGATCAACCTGATTTTCAATACGCCTTCAGGTGGTCAGGCTCGCGGTGATGGCTACCAGATTCGCGCGGCGGCAACCAGTATCGGTTGCCCCATCGTCACCACTATCTCTGAATTTGGTGCGGCGGTTCAGGCAATTAACGCTCTGCGCGAGTACAGCTGGGACGTCATGAGTTTGCAGGAGCATGAAGCTCAGCTTCTTGACTCAGTCGAGGCACGAGCATGAGCAATCCGTCAGTAGAAAAGATGCCTTTCGGCGATCGGCTGGCAACAGCCATCAGCGAGCGCGGTTCTCTGTGCGTGGGTATTGACCCGCACGCCCAGTTGTTGGAGCAGTGGGGACTGCCCGATAACGCTGAGGGTCTGCGAGCTTTTACTGAGGCTGTGGTTGAGGGGTGCGGTGACCACGTTGCAGCCTTCAAGCCGCAGGTAGCTTTCTTTGAGCGCCATGGAGCCGCTGGCTTTCAGGTGCTTGAAGAGTTGTTCACCGAGGCGCGTGTACGAAATATTCTGATTATTGCTGATGCCAAGCGCGGTGATATTGGCTCAACGATGAAGGCCTATGCTGATTCATGGTTGGGTAGTTCACCGTTAGCTACTGACTCTGTGACGTTGAGCCCCTATCTGGGTTTTGAGTCTTTGCGTCCGGCACTAGATGCAGCTGATAAGCATCAGCGTGGCACCTTTGTATTGGCGCTCACCTCAAACCCTGAAGGACGCTCGGTACAGCATGTCGGAGGCACAGCGTCCGTAGCCCGTTCTATCATCGAGCAAGCTCATGCTGAGAACGAGCGTAGCAGCTGGTACCATATGGGCTCATGTGGTCTGGTGGTGGGTGCTACTGTGGGGCAGGCGCTTGTAGATTTGGAGATTGACCTCTCCAGCTTCAACGGGCCCATTTTGGCACCCGGTTACGGTGCGCAAGGTGCAACAGCTGCTGACCTGTATTCTGTATTCTCAGGAATTGAGAAACAGGTACTGGTGAATTCGAGCCGTGGCGTTTTGGCGCACGGTCCAAACACCGATTCTTTGCGCGAAGCTGCCGAAGCGTCGCGCGAAGATCTCTTGACGGTTTTGAACGCCGCCTAAAACTATTGCATAACCTATCTTGTGCGAAAGTGTCCCTGATGAGCCGATATCAATCGGTGAATGGGGAACAGGGACGCTTTCGCGATAGAGATATTTTTTACTTGGGGTAAAGATGATTATTAAGCCACTCACCAATGAGCAGCGAGCCGAAGCAAGAGCGAAGGCTAATATTTCACGTGCAGCACGAGCTGCCGTCAAAGAAGATTTAAAACAGCGCAAAATAACTGTTGAAGAAGTTCTTGAGCGGTCGAAATCTGACGAAGCGCTGAGTAGACTGAAAGTAGTGGATTTGCTTCGCTCTATCCCCAGCATTGGCGAGATAAAGGCTGAGGCTATCATGGCAGAACTCAATATTGCGTCTTCGCGGCGACTGCGTGGATTAGGCATTCACCAGCGTCAGGCGCTCATTGATTACCTTAATCGCTAACACACAAGGTGGTAACAGATGGCAGAGAAAACAGCACCCAAACTAACAGTACTTGCAGGCCCTACGGCTGTGGGCAAGGGTACCGTTTCTGCTTACATTCGTAAGAACTACCCGCAGGTGTGGTTTTCTGTATCTGCTACTACTCGCGACCCTCGCCCGGGTGAGGTTGACGGCGAGCACTACTATTTTACTTCTGAAGAAGCATTCGATGCGATGGTTGATAACCGTCAGATGCTGGAGTGGGCTGTTGTTCACAACTCTTACAAGTACGGCACCATGCGCACCATGGTTGAGGATGCGTTAGAGGCAGGCAAGCACGTTTTCTTGGAAATCGATATTCAGGGTGCTCGTCAGATTCGTAACAACATGCCCGACGCCCAGTTCATTTTCTTGGCTCCTCCGAGTTGGGAAGAGCTGGTGAACCGTTTGGTTGGTCGTAACACCGAAACTAAAGAAGAGCAGGCAGCTCGCTTGGAGACCGCTAAAGACGAGCTAGCTGCTGAGGTCGAGTTCGATGAAACCGTTATCAATGATGAGGTTGAGCGCGCCGCAGAGGAAATCATCGCCCTGATGGGTCTGAACAAAAAATAGGGTTTTCTCATGCCGATATGCCCTGTGAATTGCTCAAGGCACGTGTTCTTGGTGCGGCTCACAGGGCTTTTGCGTGCCAAAATCCTGCGAACAGGCTATAGTTGATATTTAGTTTTGGCTCCGCTTATGGAGTTCTTGAAAGAAGCGGTACTCACCGCATTTTTACCGACAATTTTTGGAGTTTTCGTGGCTACTGCTCACAACGAAGAAGGAATCATCAACCCCAGTGCTGATGCCCTGATTGAGAAGGCTGAATCAAAGTACGGTTTGGTGATTTTTGGTGCGCGTCGTGCTCGCCAGATCAACGCCTACTACTCGCAGCTTCACGACAATCTCTACGATTTTGTAGGTCCCTTGGTGGATAGTGAGCCTAACGAGAAGGCGCTGTCTGTTGCAATGCGCGAAATCAACGAGGGTTTGATTGAAGCTAACCACGTGACTGATTCAAAGTTTGATGAGAACGGTCAGATTATTCACGAAGCTATGAGCGCTGACTTCTTCCCCGGTGATGTATACGGTGAAGAATTTGTTGACGCACCGGTGGTTGAGTTCGTAGACGCACCGGAATCAGAATAATTTTCTGCTAGAGACATTACTTTTATGCGTATTGTCGTTGGTATCGGAGGGGGCATTGCTGCGTATAAGGCAACAATGCTCCTTCGTCTATTTTCTAAGGCGGGGCATGAGGTTATTGCGATGCCTACCGCTGCCGCCCTTGAGTTCGTGGGTAAGCCTACGCTTGAGGCACTCAGCAGCAATGAGGTGTCGGTCTCTGTTTTTGAGCGGGTGCCCCAGGTTAATCACGTTGCTCAGGCTGAGCAGTGCGATGCGGTAGTGATTGCCCCTGCAACCGCTGATCTCATGGCTCGGTTGGCGATCGGACGCGCGGATGACCTGCTCAGTGCCACCGTGCTAACCACTCACGCCCCGGTGATTCTTGCTCCAGCGATGCACACGCAGATGTGGGAGCACCCGGCAACAGTCAAGAACGTTGAGACGCTGAGGTATTTTGGCTATCACGTGATTGACCCCGCCGTGGGGCGTTTGACGGGCCCCGATTCGGGTGTGGGCAGAATGCCCGAACCCGAAGATATTTTCGCTCAGGCGCTGGAGATTATTAGTTCTGACGGAGGAGTGCTCGATGCCGCTGCCCCCGCTCAGCCTCAAGCCGGTGACCTGGCAGGACGGCGCGTCCTAGTCACCGCAGGAGGAACCCGTGAGCCGCTCGATCCCGTGAGGTTCTTGGGTAATCGTTCTTCTGGCAAACAGGGGGTTGCTATTGCACAAGCTGCGGTGGCGGCCGGTGCGCACGTCACCCTGATTGCCGCCCATATGGAGGTTGAGCCTCCAGCTGATGTGCGCGTCATCAAGGTGTCTACCGCCGATGAACTGCATCGCGAGGTGCTGGGAGAACTCAATACCTACGATGTGCTGGTCATGGCAGCGGCGGTTGCTGATTTTAAGCCCGCCCAGTTTGAGGCTTTCAAAATCAAGAAAACTGATGATCCTCACCAGGTACCGACCATAGAGCTGGTGCGTAACCCCGATATCCTCAAAGACGCGGTGGCACAGCGCGGCACAGGTTCTCTGCCTGCCACTATTGTGGGTTTTGCCGCTGAAACAGGGGATGCTACGACGTCAGCCCTCGAATTTGGACGAGCGAAACTTCAACGCAAGGGCTGCGATTTACTCGTGGTTAATGAGGTAGGCGAGACTAAAGGCTTCGGGCAAGATACCAACGAGATTTTCATTTTGAACCGCCGCACAGATGACGTTGTCAATGCCTCTGGCAGTAAGTATGACGTAGCGGTGACTCTCATGCGTAGTATTGCGCAACAACTCAATAATAATTAATCATTGCCCGCTTGACGGGTACGGAATGTACAGTGGTGAACGTGAGTAATAATCAGCATTTGCGCCTCTTTACCAGTGAGTCAGTCACTGAAGGCCACCCCGATAAAATTTGTGATCAGATTTCAGACGCCGTTCTTGACGGTCTGCTGACAGTAGACCCCACATCAAACGTCGCCGTTGAGACGATGGTGACCACTGGCCAGGTTATGGTTGCCGGTGAGGTAACCACTAAAGGTTACGTTGATATTCCCTCGATTGTGCGCAAGACAATCCTAGATATCGGCTATAACTCCTCAACCCACGGTTTTGACGGCCAGTTTTGCGGTGTCTCCGTCTCTATTGGCGAGCAGTCCCTAGATATCAACTCTGGCGTCTACAACTCCCTTGAGGTGCGCCAGAACACGGCGAAGGATGACTACGATACCCAGGGCGCTGGTGACCAGGGCATCATGTTCGGTTACGCATCGAATGAAACTGATGTCTTGATGCCAGCCCCCATTTGGGCAGCTCACCGCCTTTCGGAACAGCTGACCAAGGTGCGTAAAAACGGTACTCTTGAGGGTCTGCGTCCTGATGGTAAAACCCAGGTCACGTTGGCTTACGACTCCAATCACGTACCCGTTGCTATTGACACTGTGGTGGTTTCAACCCAGCACGCTGCCGACTACGACCTCAAAGACCTTGAAAACGACGTGCGTGAGCAGGTCATCTCACCGGTTCTTGCAGGCATTGACCTCGATAGCTCACAGGCAAAGTTCATCATTAACCCTGCCGGTCAGTTTGTGCAGGGCGGTCCCGTAGGCGATGCCGGCTTGACCGGTCGCAAAATCATCGTTGATACCTACGGCGGTATGGCACGTCACGGCGGCGGTGCTTTCTCGGGTAAAGACCCCTCGAAGGTTGACCGTTCAGCTGCCTACGCTATGCGTTGGGTTGCCAAAAACGTAGTTGCAGCAGGTCTCGCTGACCGCGCTGAGGTACAGGTTGCCTACGCTATCGGTCAGGCCGCACCGGTGGGTCTTTACGTTGAAACCTTCGATACCGAAAAAGTTGATCCGGTGAAAATTGAGAAGGCAATCCGCGAGGTCTTTGACCTGCGTCCGCTGGCGATTATCAACGAGCTCGATTTGCGCCGCCCCATCTACGCTAAGACGGCAGCGCACGGTCACTTTGGGCGCACAGAGCCAGAGTTCACCTGGGAGCGCACAAACCGCGTAGATGCTCTCACTCAGGCAGTCGGCGCATAAAATAGAACCCATGGGTTCACAGAAAAATTCAGGATCCCTGCAAACAGATCTGTTGCAGGGATTTCCTGAACTTAAAGCACCAGCACTTGACACCGAGGTTGAGTTGCCGGTGGCGCGCGTCCAGCTGGATTCGCATATACCCCACCTCGACCGGCTTTTCGATTACGAGGTGCCCGAACACCTAGATGCCAGCGCCACGGTGGGCGCGCGCGTCAAAGTTAAGTTCTCTGGGCGTGAGATGCAGGGTTTCATTCGAGAGCGTGTGGCTGAGTCTTCCGTCCCCACCCGCATCCTACCCTTGCGCACGGTTATTTCACCGGTGCCGGTAGTCGGTCCCGAAATTTTTGACTTGGCGGACGCGGTGGCTCAACGTTGCAGCGGTACGGTTGCCGATGTTCTGCGTTTGGCTGTGCCGCCACGGGTAGCGAGGGTCGAAGATTGCTTGATTGCTACCGCGCAGACAACCCCTGAAACTCACGAGAGCCAAGAAGCTGAGAGCGATTCTGAAGCTGAGACAGCGCCGCCCGCTACGGTGTTTGACCTAGATTCGCTCTGGCGCGAGCCAGCAGAAGTAACAGCCCCTGCTACCTCAGCTTTTGATGCTTACACTCACGGCACTGAGTTTATAGAAGATCTCGCTGCGGGTGCTTCAGCCCGGGCGGTGATGACCCTTTTACCTGCCACCGGTGAATATCGTTGGGAATATGCTATGGCACAAGCTCTGCTCACTGTTCGAGCAACAGGACGCGGTGCTATTGGCGTGGTGCCCGACCAAAAAACACTCGCCCGCTTAGAAGATGCGCTCGATAGTTTGGGTGCCTCTGAGCACTTTGTCCGCCTGACCGCAGCAGATAAGCCCTCTCAACGCTACGAGAACTTCTTGAAAGTGCTCACCGGGGAGGTGCGGTTAGTGGTGGGCACTCGCTCTGCCGCCTATGCACCGGTTCATAACCTGGGCTTTGTGGCATGCTGGGATGACGCCGACGCTAACTTTATTGAGCCGCGTGCGCCCTACTGCCATGCCCGCGACGTACTTTTACTGCGTGCTGCAGCCACTGATGCAGCCGCCTTATTTATGAGCTACTCCCTGAGCAGCGAAAGCGCACGGTTGGTACGCACCCGCTGGGCAACCTATGTGGGTGCTGAGCGTCCTGCCGTGCGTGAGGCAACCCCTCGCGTCCTTACTGTGGGCGATGATTACCAACTGGCAAAAGATCCTCTTGCCGCTATTGCCCGCATTCCGCAACTTGCCTATAATTTGGCTCGTTCCGCCCTTGAGACGGGCCCGGTGCTGGTGCAGGTGGCGCGCTCTGGGTACGTTCCCAATCTGGCCTGCCAGCGCTGCAGAATGCCGGTGCGCTGTACCCACTGTTACGGGCCGGTTGCCGTGGGCAAGCGCGGGGGAGCACCCGAGTGCTCGTGGTGCGGTCGTGGAGTTCACACATGGGCTTGTAACGAGTGCGGGTTCACCCAGTGGCGCATGAGCTCAGTGGGGGCATTGCGTACCGCCGAAGAGCTAGGCAGGGCATTTCCTCAAGTACCCGTGATTTCTTCAGCAGGAGAACACATCAAAGCTGAAATCGATGACGAGCCAGCCCTCGTGATCGCCACCCCCGGTGCCGAGCCAGTGGCACCAAAAGGTTATGCGGCCGCCCTCTTGTTGGACGCTGATCGCATGATTCAGCGAGACTCTCTGCGAGCACCCGAAGAAGCCCTGCGACGCTGGTTCAACGCTGCTGCCCTGGTGCGTCCTTTTTCTGAAGGCGGACGCGTGGTGTCTACCGCCAGCGATTCGGTGGCTTTGCAAGCACTGGTGCGGTGGGACCCGGTGGGCTTTGCGCTGGATGAACTTAACCAACGCGGGGAGCTGGGACTGCCACCTGCCATGCGGACGGCGGCGGTCACGGGTGAGCCAGCTGCGGTACACGCTTTCATGCAGTCCTTGAACATTCCTGAAGGTGTGAGAGTTGTGGGACCCACCCCTTTAGACGATCCACGAGGGTTCTACGAGGAAGAACCAGAGACTACGCTGGTACGCGCCATTCTCTTCTTCTCCTACAGCACGGCGACCATGGTGACCCCCATGCTCAGGTCAGCACGCGCGTCCGCCTCAGCTCTGAGGCTACACCCACCGGTGCAAATTCGCTGCGATGGGCTAGATATTCTCTAGTCCTTAGGGTTAGAGATCTTTGATAACTCGCAATAGCGTCAGCGCTGAATTCTGCCAGGAATAAGCCGCTGCGTCCTCTAAACCATTAAGAACCTGCGTGCTTTGAATATCGGTGTCTTCTAGCCAGCGCACATGCTGGGCAAAATCTTCGGGCTGATCGGCGGCAGCGAAGAAAGCGTGCGGAGCTATTTCCCTGAAAATGGGAATATCAGAAATAACGACAGGGCAACCAGCCGCCAGGGCTTCTACCACCGGCAGACCGTAGCCCTCGGCATGGGAGGCGGTGAGCAGGGCTGCCGCAGACGATAGCATATACCGGTAATCGCTCTCATCCACACCGTTATGAAAGGTGACGTTGGTGCCAGCCAGAGCACTCAGATGCATATGGTCTGCGCTATTAATCTTCGAGAGCAAATGCAGCTGATAGTCCGGCAGCAACTTCATTGCTTCCACCAAAGTTTCTACCCCCTTATAGGGCATAAAAGACCCCATGTAGAGCAGGTGCTTAGTGCGTCGTTCAGCCCGTTCGATGGCGGTGTCAGCACCGATGATAGAACCGGGCTGCGGAGCGTTAGGCACAATATGAACCGGTCGCTTTGTCAGCTTGTGCTCAGCGATCTGAGCTGCCGTGGTCTGGCTGACCGTTACCACCGCATCTGCCCGGTTAAGCAGCTTACGCTGCGGTTCAAAAGAAGTGTGGAAAGCACGCCAGCCCCAGCGAACGGTCATCGGTAGAAAACTGGGAGGAGTCGGGTAATCGTAGTAAATCAAATCGTGCAGGGTCAGCAGCAGCTTAAATTTACGCCCCACAGAACCAATAGTTTGCATGGGGGAAAATACGACATCGGGAGAGAACTTGTTAAGCTGACGCGCCGCTAAAAGCTCTAAAGAGCCGGTGGGTGAGCAAATTTTAACGTGCGGTACATCAGGGAGCATCTTCAACTGCGCCGGATCAGAAATCGCCATAACCAGCTCAAAACCGGCAGGGACCTCTGGGTGTTTTGTATCAACCAGATTCTTGAGCGCATCAATGAGGGACGCTGTATAGCGAGAAATCCCGTCATGGTAGTCAGTGCGGGTATAGCGGGCGTCAATAATGAGCTTCACAGCGCGTCCTTCACAAAATCTTTAATCAGAGTTGCCGCCCGTTGGGGGGTCTCATAGTGAATAAGATGACCTACCCGTTCAATGACGTCCATGCGGCCAAGGTTTAAAGAAGTGTACATGGCGAGTGCTGTCGCAAGCGAACCTAAATCATCATCTTCTGCGACAATCATCTGAGTGGGCATCGGAACGGCAGGGGCATAGTAGGCAGCGGTTTCGCTGATGGACGCTCGATACGCCTCTAGGACTGTGGCGCGGCTGCTGAAAGAGCCAAAGTGAGCATCGTGTTGGGCATCAATGAAATCGCGTAGCTCGGGGTTTTTGGTACGCATCATAAATCGGCTGGACGCGCGGGTTACAGGTGCCAGCCGTAGCCAACCGAACCCCAGTTTTTCGGGAAGACGCGCGCCTACGCTGTAGTAGCTTGACGCAAGAACAGAGACAACCTTTTGTTGCCCTTCGAGCGCAGGTTCAGAAATCGGGTTGATGAGACTCAGTTTCTTGGCGATGCCAGGGCGACTTGCTGCGGCATAGGTACACACGATAGAGCCAAAAGAATGCCCCACCAAAACCTGCGGCGGTGAGCTCAAAGTGGCGATGAACTCCACCAACCAGCTAGCGTATGTTGAAATAGAATGCTGAGCGTTGGGAATGGACTCACTCACCCCAAAACCGGGCAGATCAGGTATCACAACGTGAAAACTCTGAGAGAGTTTCTGAGCAATGAGTTCTAGCCCGTGGTGATCGCCGCGAAAGCCGTGTACCAGCACCGCCAGCGGGTTCTTTTCGCTACCATAGACCCAGTAGTGGGTTTCAGACCCCAAGACCTGCACGCTGCGCTGACTACCGCGGTCTATTGACTGCATAACCGGTTCGAAAACCACGGGTGCCTCCTTGGCGAGAAACCTTGTCTCTAAAAAATAGGCGCAAGCGAACTCAACTGCGCACGAGTACAAAGCATCAGTTTACTCGCAAACCACGAGCTACCGGCAGCGGGGCGCAAACGTTTAGTGTACTGATGCACTGAGGTATCTGTGGTCTACCTCGTGAGAAGATATTTAGTTCCTGCTCGCCCGAACACGATAGACTATAACCACTTCATAAAAGCCCCGGTTGGGTAGCACTGTGCTTTCTATCTCGATAGACGGTCAGTCCTACATTTTTCAACACGGGATTTGATGACACACAACGTATATGTAAGGAATTGCCTTGTCTCACGAGACAGAAATGAACGGCCCCTCCTACGACTTCAAGACTATTGAAGCGAAGTGGCAGCCCTACTGGGAAGAAACCGGTGTCTACGCACCCACCAATGACCCCGCCAAAGAGAACCGCTACGTGCTCGATATGTTCCCCTATCCCTCGGGTGACCTGCATATGGGGCACGCTGAGGCATTCGTTATTGGCGACGTCAACGCTCGTTTCTGGCGTCAGCAGGGCATGGATGTTCTGCACCCCATTGGTTGGGACTCCTTCGGTTTGCCCGCAGAAAACGCGGCAATCAAGAACAACACCCACCCCAAAGAGTGGACCTACAAGAACATTGAGACCCAAGCTAACTCCTTCAAACGCTACGGTATCGCCGTTGACTGGGACCGCCGCCTGCACACCTCAGATCCCGAGTACTACAAGTGGACGCAGTGGCTCTTTCAGCAGTTCTACAAAAAGGGCCTAGCTTACCGTAAGTTCTCCAAAGTGAACTGGTGCCCCAAAGACCAGACCGTTCTTGCTAACGAGCAGGTCGTTAACGGCGAGTGCGAGCGCTGCGGCACCGCCGTAACCAAAAAAGATTTGAACCAGTGGTATTTCAAGATCACTGAGTACGCCCAGCAGCTGCTGGACGATATGAAGGAGCTCGAAGGTCACTGGCCTGAGCGCGTCCTTGCTATGCAGAAAAACTGGATTGGTCGCTCAAGCGGTGCCGAGGTGAACTTTGTGGTTGCTGCCGGTGGTGGCAAAGAAGAAACCAGTATTCCGGTGTTTACTACCCGCCCCGATACTCTCTACGGCGCAACCTTCTTTGTGGTGGCAGCGGACTCTCAGCTAGCACTGGACTTGGTGGCTGAAGACCAGCAGGACGCTTTGGAGACTTATCGCGAAGAGATTAAGGCGCTCAGCGATATTGAGCGTCAGTCAACTGAACGCGAGAAAACCGGTGTCTTTACCGGTCGTTACGCCGTTAACCCGCTGACCGGTGCTGAATTGCCGATTTGGGCTTCTGACTACGTGCTGGCTGACTACGGTACCGGCGCTATTATGGCTGTGCCCGCCCACGATCAGCGTGACCTGGATTTCGCGAAGAAGTTTGATATTCCGGTGATGAGTGTTCTCGATACTGGTGAAGACGATCCGGCAGAGACCGGTGTTGCTACTGCCGGTGAAGGTACGCTCATCAACTCTGGTGAGCTTACCGGTCTGTCAAAGGCTGAGGGTATTGCCAAGGCTATTGAAATCATCGAAGCTGCAGGCACTGGCGAGGGTAAAACCATCTACCGTCTGCGCGACTGGTTGCTCTCACGCCAGCGTTTCTGGGGCACACCCATTCCCGTAATCCACTGTGAAAAGTGCGGCGAAGTGCTGGTGCCCGAAGAACAGCTGCCTGTGTTGCTTCCCGATAACCTCAAGGGCGAAGATTTGGCGCCCAAGGGTCAGTCTCCTTTGGCGGCAGCTACCAACTGGAACAATGTGGAATGCCCCGAATGCGGCGGCGAAGCCAAGCGCGACTCGGACACCATGGACACCTTCGTGGATTCCTCCTGGTACTTCTTGCGTTACGTTTCACCCGGTTATGACCAGGCTCCCTTCGATCCCGAGCAGATGAAAAAGTGGGGGCAGGTCGATATGTACGTGGGCGGTGTAGAACACGCTATCTTGCACCTACTCTATGCACGATTCTTCACCAAGGTCATTCGCGATTTGGGTCTAATTGAACACGGTGAACCCTTCAAGGCACTGATGAACCAGGGGCAGGTACTCAACCAGGGCAAGGCAATGTCTAAGTCTTTGGGCAACGGTGTTGACTTGGGTGAACAGCTCGATATCTTCGGCGTGGATGCGGTACGTACCACCATGGTGTTCGCGTCCCCGCCCGAAGATGATGTCGACTGGGCAGATGTTTCCCCCGGCGGTGCGTCCAAGTTTTTGGCGCGTGCCTGGCGCATTGCCAGCGATGTCACTAGCGAGATGGGGGCGGACGCGTCCACCGGTGATGTTGCCCTGCGTCGCATTACCCACCGCACCCTCAATGACGCTGCTCAGCTGGTTGAAAGCGGTAAGTTCAACGTGGTGGTTGCTAAGACCATGGAACTGGTGAACGCTACTCGTAAAACCATCGACTCGGGTGCCGGCGCAGCGGATCCGGCAGTACGTGAAGCTGCTGAGGCTCTAGCGATTCTGCTTTCTCTCTACGCACCGTATGTTGCAGAAGATATGTGGCATACTCTAGGCTATGACGCTCCCGTGCTCACTGCTGGCTGGCCCACCGTTGACCCCGCTTTGCTGGTTGATGATACTGTCACCGCCGTGGTGCAGGTCAAGGGCAAGGTCAAAGACCGCCTAGAGGTTGCTAAAGATATCTCCGCCGCTGACCTTGAGAAGCTGGCGCTGGGATCTGAGACGATTCAGAAGGCGCTGGCTGGAGCAGAGATTCGCAAGGTGATTGTTCGTGAACCCAAGCTCGTGAACATTGTGATTTAGTCACCTGCTATCAAAAACAGTAAGGAGGGGCAGAATCTGTGCTATAAGGCAGGTTCTGCCTCTGCTGTGTACTGGGGCGCTGGTTCTTGCTCATATCGAGGTTACGGGTAGTGAGGGAGGCAGGTAACTGGCAACCATCTTAGAATAGTTCTATGCCTAAGATCGCCGTTGTTACCGATACCGCCTGCGCACTACCGTCTGAGACTGTGCAGGAGTTTACTGCCAGCGGGAGGTTTGCACAGGTTCCCTTGCCGGTGAGTGTTGGCGGTGCAACGGTTGCGGAGGCTGATACTTCTGAGCGCATCACCCTCGCCCACATTCAGGGGGAACCTGTCACCACCTCAGCACCGGGGCTGGGCGCTCTCCTCCGAATCTATGAAGATTTTGAGGCACAGGGATTCGATGCCATCTTTTCGGTGCATCTTTCGGGCGAGCTTTCGAGTACCGTTCAGGTTGCCCACACAGCTGCACGCAACATGAAAATTCCCGTCTACGTCATTGATACTCGTACCGTGGCAATGGCTCAGGGGCTGGTGGTTGAGCAGCTGATGCGCGCCAGCGCCCTGGGGCTAGAGGCACCCGTACTTGCTGAGTACGCTATGGACGTTGCCGATAACACCCGTCTCTTCTTTTACGTACCCACCCTCGAAGCACTGCGACGGGGCGGACGTATACACCCCGCTCTCGCGACCGTGGGGCAGATGTTCCAAATTAGACCGGTGGCAACGGTGGACGACGGCAAGCTGGTCTATCTTGAACGCCCCCGCACCATCGCCCGTGCTAAAGCCTCTTTAGTACACTATATTCAGCGCGAATCGCAGCGTCCCCGAGATTTCTGGATGCCTGAGGAAGGTCTACTAGCACCAAAAGGCAAAGTTGTCGCTGTTCACTACAGCGGAAATACAGCTGAAGCACACCGGTTTGTCGAAGAACTTAACGCGCCCCAGGCAACCGTTACTCCGCTGCCAGATGTTCTGGCGGCACATACCGGGGTGGGCGTGCTTGCTGCGGTCACTTACTAAGCCGCGTATCTTTCAGCTTGAGAGAAAATGGGGGTGAATTTTCCACAGTAAAAAATTGTGGACACACAGCAATTGTGGACACCCACAGGTGTGGATACTACCGTTTAGAGGCGGGGTATCCACAGATTTTCAGCTTTCTCTGGGCACACCGAGAATCTAGATTTATTCTGGGGGCATGAACCAAGAACCCCTAGAACCTCACGACTCCACGGACGCGGTCGCACAGCTGCTTGCTAGACGGCGGCAAGCTGCGGGGCGCGTCCGCCCGGACTTCACCGGGTCTCGCAGCGCCCACCACTATGAACAGCTCGCCGACTCAGAAGAGGGCATTCAACCTCAACCACTGCGACGTAGCGTAGTGCGCTGGCGACCGCCGGCACTTCCAAAAGTGCTCATTGGTTCAGTGGTGGCAATCAGTGCGGTAATTATTGGTTTTACTCTCAGCACCCCGGAAGATTCTCAGTCGGTATCCCTCACGCAGCAGGTATTAGAGACCCAACCACCTTCAACAGGTGATGTGATGAGATCTACTTCGGAACCTGACCCTGCCACCGCCGAGAGGGGAAACTCTGCCCAGCTTGTGCAATCTGGCGAACAACCCCTACTAGTACACGTCACAGGTGCGGTGAACTCTCCGGGGGTTTTTGAGCTACCAGCTGGTGCTCGTGCTATCGAGGCAGTGGAGAAAGCCGGGGGAGTAACCTCTGAGGCTGATACCTCAACGGTTAATTTGGCTGCTCCGCTGACCGATGGAACTCAGCTTTATGTTCCGGTAATCGGTGAGCAGGCGCGTCCTGAGCAGCCCGTTTCTGCCAAGGTGCCCGAAACAAGGAACACCAATTCAGCTGCTGTTGGGCAGAAAATTAATATCAACACAGCTACCAGTGAAGAGCTGCAAACCCTGCCCAGCGTGGGACCATCCACCGCCCAAAAGATTATTGACTGGCGGCAAGCCAACGGCAGTTTTCAGCTGCCCGAAGAACTAGACCAGGTTAGCGGCATAGGGCCCGCGACGCTAGAACGCCTACTGCCGCTGGTGACCGTCTGATGTTCGCCCTCACATCTGCCCCATCTAAAGCTCGGAGCAAGAACGAACATGCCCGCGCTAAACCGCGAATCATTGACGTACGGCTGGTACCCGCTGCCCTGAGCGTATGGCTGGCAACTGCAATGGTGCTTGCACGCCCGCAGCTGGTTGTTTTTCTAGTAGTTGTGACTGCTCTGAGCGCAGCTGCCGGAATGGCGCACGGTGTACCGGTCACCATTACGTTTGCAGGTCTGCTGACGCTGGTGCAGCTTGCCCTTCTGAGCGTCAACGGCACCGTGGCAGATGCACGCCACCTTCAGGCGGCACACGGCGAGCTGGTACGAATCGAGGGTGTCGTAACAGCCAGCGAACACGTCAATCATTCTGCGCGAACTACCGTGCAAGTTCTAGCCTTACACCGCGGGCAGCACCTTCACGCCCCGCACCGCGAAATTTCTTTGACGGTCTTCACCCCACAGATCCTTCCCCAAGCCCAGAAAGTGAAGCTCACCGGAGTCTTAGAGATCCAAGGTTCCTACCTCAGGTTAAGCTCTGCAACGGCTGTGCCCCTCGCTTCATGGAGCGGTGTAGCACTGGGCAAGCAGGTACAGAATCCCATCGACCGTTGGCGTAACACAATGCGAGAAACAACCCGTCATCAGGTATCAAGCATTCTTAACGATGACCAAACGGCTCTCGTCTTGGGCATGACGTACGGCGATGACGCAGGCATGCGCGAGAAAACCAAGACCAGTTTTCAACAGGCTGGGCTCACTCACCTCACCGCTGTCTCTGGAGCAAATATTACCCTCATGTTCTTATTGGGGTACAGACTGCTGCAGTGGCTAAGAGCTGGCAGAAGTTTCTGCATCGTTGCCGGCGTGACGGTGATTATCGCTTACGTCCTGATGGTGGGGCATGAGCCTTCAGCCCTGCGGGCTCTCACGATGGGTCTCTTAGGAGCTAGCGCCATGCTTTTGGGCACAGGACGCTACTCACTGCCTTTATTATCAAGCGCTGTTATCATCAGCTTAGTAGCCCGTGCTGATTATGCCCTCAACTTTGGTTTTGCTCTTTCTGTCAGTGCTACTGCCGCGCTGATTCTGCTGGCACCGGCTCTGGCTCGGCACATGGCAACCGTGCTACCGCTGGTGGTAGCTGAAGTGATAGCAATTCCTGTGGCAGCAGGGCTGTGGTGCCTACCCCTTCTCGTTCTCATGGTAGGAGAAATCCAAACATATACCGTCCTTGCCAATGTACTGGCAACGCCGCTGGTAGCTCCCGTGACAGTTCTGGGCATCGTAATTGTGGTGCTTACTCCCGGTGCTGCATCACCGGCTGTTAGCTTTATCGTTGACGGTTGCTCAACCGCAGCGGGAGCGCTGGTACAACTCCTGATTAACATCGCTACCGCTACTTCAGCGCTACCTTCTAGCAGCATTTCTGTTGAACCAAGCGTCCTGAACATCGCCCTTATCTTTGCAGCAGTGGCTGCTCTGAGTGCCCTCGTGATAGTCAGTGATTGGCGAACTGGTGCTCGCGTTTACCTCAGCAGTAATCGGGGGCAGCTATGAAATCCACCAACGGTGGTGCAAAGAACCACCGCCTCAAAACCACTGTGATTCTGTGGACGATTGCAGCCGTCGTAGGTATCATCGCTGGCTTGCATTTTGGCGGCAAACACCATCTGGTACCTCCTCAATGGGCGGTAATAACGTGCGATGTAGGGCAGGGGAGCGCAGCGCTACTACGCACCGATGACAATAGCGCGGTGCTCATTGATACGGGGGACTCTCCGGACGCGCTCACCGACTGCCTGCGCTATGCCGGGGTAGAACGTATTGATGCTGTGATACTGACCCATAACCACAGTGACCATGTGGGGGCTCTCTCGGCTCTTCCTAGGGAGCTGCCCCTCTATACTTCAAAAGTTTTTGGCACATCATCAAGAGCAGCTATTCACCTGGCAGCGGGAGATACTCTTAGCTGGCAGGGGAGCGCTTGCCAGCTAACGACTCGCATCCTAGCGCCGTTTGGAGGTCAGGAGCCTGCAGCGAACGCTCAATCTGACCGATTGTCTTCTCAGCCCTACCGGGCACGAAGAGAGGGCAGAGGTGATTCTGCCAGCGAAAATAATGCGTCACTCGTGAGCCACACTGAGCTGATGTGCGCTGGCAGTGACCCACTGACCTACCTTGCACCGGGTGATCTCGAAGAAGAAGGCGTCAGACGGCTGCTGGCAACGTCAGGCGATCTTTCGGCTGATGTGGTGGCAGTACCCCACCACGGTTCTAAGGGCTCGGGAACGGCACTCTACCGAAAAGTTCAACCTACAGTAGCCCTTATTTCTGCGGGAACTCATAATGACTACGGGCACCCGCACCGAGAGATTACCGACCACCTTACAGCAGGAGGTGTCGCCCTGTACAACACTGCCCACCATGGGCACATTGCCCTCTACCGTGATACTGACCAAGTGCGTCTACACACCTCTAAGTAGCCCGAAACTGCGTGCGACCTATATGCTTGGATGAGCAGAATCTGGCACGTAGCTCAAGGCGAGGAGTCTTCAATGGCACGTAGCACCGCAGCACCAACCCACGCTTGGCGTACAATAGCACCGGCGCCCGTAGTAATGCTTTATGGCTCTGAAGAGTACTTCACGCAGAAAGCCAAAGAGAAAATCCGAGCTGACTTCCGTGCCGCCCATGACGACGTAGAAATCATTTCTCTCTCTGCCAGTACCTACACTAGCGGTCAGCTCATTGCAGAGACTAGCCCCTCACTTTTCGGTGGGGCGAAGATTGTTGAGGTTGATGGGTTAGCTTCGATGAATGATGATTTTCTGCCCGATGCGTTGAACTACTTGGCATCACCTGATCCTGAGTCGGTGGTAGTTTTCTCTCACGCAGGGGGTAACAAGGGTAAAAAACTGCTCGACACCTTCAAAAAGAGCCCTTTTCCTTTTATCGAGACCAAGCCCCTCAAAAGCGATAAAGATAAACAAGACTTTGTATTTTTTACGGTAAAAAGTGCCGGGCGCCAGATTGCCCCAGAAGCTGTACGCACCCTTGTAGCTGCAGCTGGTAGCGATGTCGCTGAACTCGCCTCAGCCTGCAGGCAGCTCATCGATGATTCTGCCGGTGCTATAACCCTTGAACTTGTTGAAAAATACTACGGTGATCGTGTAGAAGTGACAGCTTTCAAGGTAGCGGATGCAGCCGTTTCGGCTCAACCTGCTCTTGCTCTCAAACTCCTGCGAAATGCTTTAGATTCAGGTGCTGAACCTATTCCGCTAGTCGGGGCTCTCGCCCTAAAAATGCGTAATATCGCCAAAGTACACGGTTCTTCAGGACGCGTGGAGGGCATGGCACCCTGGCAGGCTCAGCAAGCACAGCGTGACTCTCGAAGGTTCTCCGCCGCAGACCTTGCCCATATCTTTAGCGTGCTAGCTGATGCCGATGCAGCTCTCAAAGGAG
Source organism: Rothia sp. ZJ932 (assembly GCF_016924835.1). Classification (NCBI taxonomy): domain Bacteria; kingdom Bacillati; phylum Actinomycetota; class Actinomycetes; order Micrococcales; family Micrococcaceae; genus Rothia; species Rothia sp. ZJ932. Next base: position 1,147,449 of record NZ_CP070480.1, read on the forward strand.
AAGCTGCGGATTCTCTCTATCCCCTAGAAAAAGCTGTGTTAGCAATAGCTCGCGCCGGACGTTCGTGAATCTTAGATACCAGTGGCTGCGTCCCGCATAATCTTACCTGCAAACATAGGGCCCCACCTCAAGGTGGAGCCCTATGTGTTTACCACAGACCCTTTATCGGGGTACCGGGTTCATAAGCGAGAACTTATGCTGAAAGCTTGCTGACGCGAGCAGCCAAACCTGACTTCTTGTTTGCAGCGTTCTTTTTGTGAAGAACACCCTTTGAAACTGCTTTGTCGAGCTTGCGGCTTGCGTTACGAAGCGCTTCGTTCGCTGCTTCTACGTTCGCTGCCTCAACAGCCTCGTTGACCTTGCGGATGCTGGTCTTGAGGTCTGACTTGATGGTGTTGTTACGCAGGCGAGCCTTCTCGTTGGTGAGAATGCGCTTCTTCTGAGACTTGATGTTAGCCACGTTTATAAACTTTCTGTTTGTCTAATTGGTCGGTGAGGGCGACGCTGATCGATCATCGACTGAGCGGCGTGGGGATGCCTATGGCAATCAACCAGCTGTATCCGATGACCATCGGACACACAAGTATGAACTTTACCAGAAATAAAGGTAAAGGGCTTTACGATGTGTACCACAGTTTTACCGTGTTGATAGGGCAAAGACCGGGGCGCAAGGGTAAGGGGCTAAGCAAGATTATTTAGCGCATTGATAACCGTGTTAAAGGTTGATTCGGGCATGATGGCACCTTCTCGCCGCACGGCGTCCTCGCGTACCCGAATAATTCGGTTGAGCTTAATTTCTGAGGGTCGCCCTTTCTTGTCCCAGGGGCCCGAACCAATATCAAGGTAGTTAGGGTCACGATTATAGACGTTGGTGTTGTCTTTACTGGTGAGCATCAGTGCTAGCAGGTATTCACCGTCTTTGCCGATAAGTAGTACCGGGCGGTCTTTGCCCTGATTGTAATCGTCTTCGTAGGGCACCCACGTCCAGACCACTTCACCGGGGTCAGGGGAGCCATTGGGAGCGGGAGAGTACTGGGGGCGAATACGTCCGCGGAAATCACCGGGGTAGATGGACGAGTCAGAGCGAGGTATCGGGGTTGAGTGCTGCTGCCGAGATGGACGTGATGCGCCGCTGTTGGCAGGGGAAGAGTCGGTGCCGAAACTTGACCCCTGAGATTTACGTTGAATCTTTTGGTATTCCCTGTAGGCACGCTGACCGAGACTAAGCAGGGTGCGAATATTAAATTTCATACCTCTCACTTTAGCGGTGGCTCGCCAACTTGATAGAGGCTGTAATACCATGCACAGCGGGTCAGATATGAATTTTTGCTAGACTGTGGTGTAAATATGCACTTTTGATTTTCTTCGTGCACTCGTTTCATCACTATTTTCGGTTTCGCGCCCACGCGCATGCGGAAAGGACTCAACCTACGTGTCACCTTTGGCGACTAACCCTCCGGTTCCGGCCTCTACAGAGCCCTCTATCATCCGTAACTTCTGCATCATTGCGCACATTGACCACGGCAAGTCCACTCTTGCTGATCGCATGTTGCAGGCAACCGGTGTGGTGACCCCCCGCGAGATGAAGGCTCAGTACCTTGACCGCATGGATATTGAACGCGAGCGCGGCATCACCATTAAGTCTCAGGCTGTTCGTATGCCCTGGGAAAAAGATGGCGTGAACTACGCACTTAATATGATTGATACCCCCGGTCACGTTGACTTCACCTATGAGGTGTCTCGTTCTCTGGCTGCGTGTGAGGGTGCCTTGTTGCTGGTCGATGCTGCCCAAGGCATTGAGGCGCAGACTCTGGCGAACCTTTATCTTGCAATGGAAAATGATTTGACCATTATTCCGGTGCTGAACAAGATTGACCTACCTGCTGCGCAGCCTGATAAGTATGCAGAAGAGTTAGCGAATTTGATTGGTGTTGAGCCTGAGGACGTATTGCGTGTTTCGGGTAAAACTGGTGAGGGCGTCACTGAGCTGCTTGACCGCATCGTTGATTTGCTGCCTGCCCCTCAAGGTAAAGAGGACGCACCTGCCCGAGCGATGATTTTTGACTCTGTTTATGACTCTTACCGCGGCGTAGTGACTTATGTTCGTGTGGTTGATGGCAGTTTGAAGCCTCGCCAGCGCATCAAGATGATGTCTACGGGTGCTGAGCACGATTTGTTGGAAATCGGTGTGATTTCGCCTGAGCCTGTGCCGACTAAGGGTCTTGGCGTGGGCGAGGTTGGTTACTTGATTACCGGTGTGAAGGATGTTCGCCAGTCGCGTGTGGGTGATACTGTCACCTCTGCTCAAAACGGTGCTGAAGAGTCTCTCGGTGGTTATGAGGATCCCAAGCCGATGGTGTTCTCAGGCTTGTTCCCGATTGATGGCTCTGATTACCCCGTGTTGCGTGATGCCCTTGATAAGCTCAAGCTCAATGACGCGGCTCTGGTTTATGAACCTGAGACTTCGGCGGCTTTGGGCTTCGGTTTCCGTGTTGGTTTCTTGGGTCTTTTGCACCTTGAGATTGTGCGTGAGCGCCTGGAGCGCGAGTTCAACCTTGACCTGATCTCCACCGCACCCAACGTTATTTACGATGTGGTTGCTGAAGACGGTACCGCTCAGCGCGTGACCAACCCCAGTGAGTTCCCTGAGGGTAAAATCGCGACCATCAAAGAACCGATGGTTGCTACCACTATTATTGCCCCCAACGAGTTCGTGGGTGCGATTATGGAGCTGTGCCAGCAGCGTCGCGGCACGATGGGTGGTATGGACTACCTTTCGCAGGAACGCGTGGAGCTGCGTTACCGCCTGCCTCTGGCTGAAATCGTTTTTGATTTCTTCGACCAGCTCAAGTCTAAGACCCGCGGCTATGCGTCCTTGGACTGGAAGCTCGATGGCGAAGAAGAATCAGATTTGGTCAAGGTCGATATTCTCTTGCAGGGCGAAAAGGTGGATGCATTTAGCGCCATCACCCACAAGGACAAGGCTTATTCTTACGGCGTGATGATGACTGCCAAGCTGCGCGAGCTGATTCCTCGCCAGCAGTTTGAGGTGCCCATTCAGGCAGCTATTGGCTCACGTATTATTGCCCGTGAGAACATTCGCGCTATCCGCAAGGACGTTCTGTCGAAGTGCTACGGCGGCGATATTTCGCGTAAGCGTAAGCTGCTGGAAAAGCAGAAGGAAGGTAAGAAACGCATGAAGATGGTGGGACGCGTGGAGGTGCCTCAGGAGGCATTCATTGCTGCTTTATCATCTGGCGAAGAGTCAAAGGACAAGTCGAAGAAGTGACCCCTGCTCAGCCTTTGGGCATGCCTGCTCCGCTTGATGGAATGGTTCCACAGGAATCTGCTATCGGTGCGGAGCAGCGCACGTTAAGTCTCTATGTTCACGTTCCTTTTTGTTCGGTGCGCTGTGGGTACTGTGATTTCAATACCTACGCCACTGACGATTTCGGTAATGGTGTGGGGTTAGAAACCTATGCTCAGGACGCGTGTGCCGAGTTGGACTTTGCGCAGCAGGTGATGCGCTCCTCCGCCCTACCTGAGCGGAAGCTGCACACTGTTTTCTTTGGTGGTGGTACGCCAACCAAATTACCGGCTACAGACCTGGTGAAAATCTTGCAGCGCGCTGTTGAGCTTTTTGGTCTTGAAGAGGGCGCTGAGGTTACGACCGAAGCCAACCCTGATTCTGTGACTGCTGAAGACCTACAGATTTTAGCTGCCGGTGGGTTTACCAGAGTTTCATTTGGTATGCAGTCGGCGGTGCCGGAGGTTTTGCAGGTGCTTGATCGCACCCACACCCCAGCGAATGTTCCCAAGGTGGTGCAGTGGGCTAAAGATGCCGGTCTGCAGGTCTCTGTTGATCTTATTTACGGCACGCCGGGGGAGAGTCTGGAACAGTGGGAGAAGTCTGTCAAAGCCGCTATTTCTTACGCGCCCGATCATATTTCTGCCTACTCACTGATTGTTGAAGACGGAACCAAGCTCGCGGCACAGATTCGTCGTGGGGAGTATGAGATGCCCGACGATGATCTGATGGCAGATATGTACTTGCTGGCAGAGAAACATCTCACCGCTGCTGGCTACAGCTGGTACGAGGTATCGAACTATGCTTCATCGCGGGAAACCCGCAGTACCCACAACTTTGCCTACTGGAAGAACCAGGATTGGTGGGGTGTTGGGCCCGGTGCTCATTCACATCTGAATGGCACCCGATGGTGGAATGTTAAGCACCCCGTGGCTTACTCCGGTAAGGTCTGCCTCGGGCAGTCCCCGGCGGCAGCCCGTGAAGTTCTCGGAGAAAAGACCAAGAACTTTGAGGACATCATGCTCATGGTGCGAACCATTGAGGGGTATTCAATTAACAAACTACAGCAGGTACACGGGCAGGCTCTGGACGCTAAACTTCAGTGGTTGCTGAACCAAGACTTAGTTGAGCCTGAAGCCTTGAAAAACGGACGCCTTGTTCTCACCCTCAATGGCAGACTGCTGGGCGATGCTGTTACTCGTGAGTTGCTCCCCGAACTATAAACAGTTCTTTTAATCAAGAAACCGCCTCTCTTCATGAAATGAAGAGAGGCGGTTTATCTATGAAAACTTGTTGGTGAAACAGATAACCCTAGCGACGAACACGAATCACATCGAAGAGGCGGGTGTTCAGTGGGTACTGGTAGGGGTTGCCGCGGTTAACACGAATACCTGCATAGAGCGACATACTCGCCAGTATAACCCACACTAGCGCTGCTACCAAACCGAAAATCCATCCAATGCCGGGAAGGCTTGATAAGAAGAATGATGCCAACGCAATAATGGTAGGCAGCAGAGTGAAGTTCAATGCCTCGCGGGCTTCCTGCTGGGCGAAAGGCGCGCGTCCTTTGTACAGGTAGTAGATAACTGCTGAGGGAATACAACCCAGTACACCACCAAAATGGGCGAGCGTCGCTATATTTCTGTCTTCAGCAACGCTCAGTTTGCCGGCAGCTGCTGCGGTGCCATTAAACTGCGATTCGGCGGGAACCTGTGAGGTTGTTTTCAAGGATGTACTCGTTTTCATAAAAGGGTAAAGATCAAGCAGGGTGAAGCTCTGTTAGTGTCACCACAACAGGCTACGGGGTTCTTGAATATTTTAGATACTGAGCGGTAACGGGCGCAGTTTCAAACCCCACATTTACGGTAAATCTTCGAAAGATTTATATCACACTTTCTTCACATCGTCGGTGAGAAAATCAATGAGGGATTCTACCGGTCCCAAAATACTGGGTTCTAAATCAGCGTACGAATTAACTTTTGAGAGCATGAACTTCCAGGCGTGAGCGATGTCTTCCTGCGAATCGTGGGGGAGCCCTAACCGTTTGAGCATGCCCTTTTTCCATTCTTCGCTGCGGGGCACGGTGGGCCAGCGGCTTAATCCCAGCGCCTGGGGTTTGATAGCCTGCCAGACATCAACAAAGGGGTGACCAACAATTTCCACGTTACCGCGGGCACCGGGAACGGCGAGCGCTTCGGTAGCGATGCGACTTTCTTTGGTTCCGCTGATGAGGTGATCCACCAAAATACCGAGTTTACGCTGCGGCCCCGGTGCGAAACTCCTCATAGCAGCGGCAAGGTCATCAACACCGTGCAGGGGCTCTACGACAATGCCCTCCACACGTAGGTCGTGACCCCAGACTTTCTCAATCAATTCTGCATCGTGGGTACCTTCAACCCACAGACGGGACGCGCGCGCCACCTTCGCAGGCGCATTGGCAACCTCAAAGGAGCCCGAACGGGAAATCTTACGCACTGGGGCTTGTTTTTTACTCCTGGGTGCAACCACCGTGACAGGCTGCCCTTCTAGAAGAAAACCGGCGCCCAACGGGAACTTTTTAACCCGCCCGGCAGCGTCCTCTAGACCGAACACCTGCATGCCTCCGATAGTCTCAAAAGAGACAACGACCCCTACCCAGCCGCTCTCAACATCCTCTAGAAGAAGCCTAGGCGCTAGGTAGAGGGCGCGGGATGCCGTACCACGGTGTTGTTGAGATAAAGCACCCAAATCTCGGGCACCCCAGGGCTGGCTCATAGTGTCTCCTTGGTGGTTAGCGCACGTATCTACATCAGTATTCTACGCGCTACCCTTGAGCCTTGAGCGTACGAACTGGAGCGCACTACCTCTACAGTATTAGAGTTGGTGTTAGCACTGGGCACCTAAGAGTGCTAATTTTTATCGGACTGCTGCGTAGAGAAGGGAGGATGCCCCGCATGAACCGTGAACGACATTTTCAGGTTTTACAAGCAATTATTGAGGACTACGTTCATTCGCGTGAGCCGGTTGGCTCCAAAGCCCTCATTGAGCGTCATAGTCTTGGTGTTTCAAGTGCAACTGTTCGTAACGATATGGCTCATCTTGAAGAGCAGGGGCTGATTAGTGCACCTCACGCTAGCGCCGGCAGAATCCCTACCAACGATGGCTACCGTCTTTTCGTCGACAAAATAGCCGGAGTTAGACCCCTCAACGAACCCCAGCGTCGAGCCATAGCCCAGTTTCTCGACGGGGCGACCGACATTGACCAGCTGATGGATCGAACCGTCAGGTTGCTCTCGCAACTCACCCGGCAGGTAGCTGTGATTCAGCACCCAGTAGAGGAATCGCTCACCATTAGGCATATCGACGTTATTGAGGTGGCTGATAGACAGCTCATGGTCTTGGTGGTGCTCAGCAACGCAGAAGTTCTGCAGAGGGTCTTGACGTTTGACGCAACTGACCACAATGGGCAGAGCCAACGGCAGCACATTAATAGCGCCGCAATCGCAGCTCTCTTACGTAGCACCTACCTCGGGCAACCCCTGGAACAACTAGGACGTGTCTGCCCGGCGAGCACAGGAGAAACTTCATACCCCGTCGCCCTCAACGACGCTCTACAACAGCTTGCAGATGAAGCGAAACCTCACCGTATGACTTTTGCCGGGACTTCTTACCTCGCCCAATCAACCCAAGATTTTCCTCACAGCATCGCCCCGATTCTCGATGCTCTAGAGGAACAAGTAGTAGTCTTAAGGTTGTTAGAGGAACTTTCCCACGATCAACGGGGATTTTCAGTTAAAATCGGTGCAGAAAGTCAGCTTGACCCACTCACCGACGCCGCCGTGGTAGCAACAGGTTACGGCTTTAACAACACCGCGAAAATAGGTATCGTGGGGCCCATTCGCATGGACTACCCCGGCAATATCACTCTGGTACGAGCGGTAGCATCTTACCTTTCCAAAACTTTGAACCACTAACTCCCACATTTTTTCTAAAAATACACAGCGATCTACAGAAAGAGAATATTTAGTGAGCAGCCATTACGACACCCTCGGCGTTTCACGCGATGCCACCGCTGAAGAGATTAAGAAGGCATACCGCACGAAAGCTCGCAAGCTGCACCCCGATATCAACCCTGGCGAAGAGGCAGCTGAAGAGTTCAAGAGGGTATCGCACGCCTATGAGGTTCTTTCTGACCCGCAGAAGCGCGATATCTATGATCGTACGGGCAACGAAAACGGCAACGCCCAGGGCTTTGGCGGCGGTGGCGGTTTCAGTGGCTTCGGTGGATTTGAAGATATTTTCAACACCTTCTTCAGCCAGCAGCCCCAGGGCCCGGCAAGCCGTACCCGCCAGGGTCAGGATGCGCTGATTAACGTCCGTATTGATTTACGTGAAGCTGTTTTCGGCATCAATAAAGAAATCACCGTTGATACAGCTGTGGTGTGTTCTCACTGTGCGGGTGAAGGAGCTGAGCCCGGTACCCACCCCGAAACTTGTGATACCTGTGCCGGTCAGGGGTACATGCAGCGTCAGGTGCAGTCAATCTTGGGTACCGTTGTTCAGCCGGTGCAGTGCCCCAGCTGTAACGGTTACGGCACCGTTATCAAGACCCCCTGTAACGAGTGCTACGGTGAGGGACGCGTGCGCGAGCGCAAGCCGCTCACTATTAAAATTCCTGCGGGTGTAGCAGACGGTACTCGTATTCGCCTAGCTGGTCAGGGTGAAGCGGGTGTGGCAGGTGGTCCTAACGGTGACCTGTACGTTGAGTTGCACGTCAACCAGGATTCAACTTTCACCCGTGAGGGCGATGATTTGCACGCCACTATGGTTATTTCGATGGCGGCAGCAGCTTTGGGTACCACTATCACCCTTGAGACCTATGATGGTCCGCAGGAAATTTTGGTTAAGCCCGGCACTCAGTCAGGTGATGTTGTCACCCTCAAGGAATTGGGCGTGAACCGTTTACGTGCGGGCGGACGCGGTAACCTCCGCGTACACCTTGAAGTTCGGATTCCCACTGACCTCACCGACCACCAGCGCGATTTGTTGCAGCAGTTCGCAGCATCGCGTAATGAAGACTTGGCAGTGAGTGAAACCGTTGAGCAGAAGCACAATAGCGGCTTCTTCTCGCGCTTCAAAGAACGCTTTCAGTAGGAGTACACCAAAATGACCGCACCCATTTTCTACCCCGATGACCTCGATGTGGGCGAGTTAGCGGTGGGCGATACCGTCACGCTGACCGGGGACGAGGGGCACCACGCTAAAAACGTCAAGCGATTGAGCGTGGGTGAAGCTATTGATATAGCTGATGGGTGCGGTACCCGCTTGGTGGGGGAAGTAGCGCAGGTTATTCCAGAAGGGCTAGCTGTTCGCATTAGGGCGATCACGCAGGAGGCTAAGGCAACTGGCATCTATCTGGTGCAAGCACTCGCCAAAAACGATCGCGATTTAATGGCGATTGAGATGGCTACAGAGCTAGGTGCGGTGGGTATCGTGCCCTGGTCAGCTGACCGCTCCATTGTGCGCTGGAAGGGTGAACGCGCGTCCAAGTCCTACGCCAAATGGCAGAAAACTGTTCAAGCGGCAGCTAAGCAGTCTCGGCGGGCACTGATTCCCACTGTCTATGACTTGCACTCGTCCAAGCAGCTTGCCCAGATGGTTGCCGAGGTTACCTCTGAGGGTGCTGCTGTGTTCATCCTTCACGAACAGGGCAATCAGCGTCTTACTGACCACCTGCGCGTTCTAGACGTCGCGCAGGTACCCGAGGTTTATGTGGTGGTCGGCCCTGAAGGTGGTATCAGCGATGCCGAGGTGGACGCGCTAGTGGCGGCAGGGGCCTCTGTCGGATTATTGGGAACAGAGGTTCTGCGTAGCTCAACCGCGGGAGCCGCTGCTCTCTCTGCACTGAATCTGTGGAGCAAAGCCTGGTAACCAAAAGTTCTTTTAAAAAACGTGAGGAGGGTGGGTGCTCACCCCGCCCTAGATATAACCTGAAAAATAACAGTCACTTTCAACCCTCTAAGGAGTTCGACTGCCAGCTGTCTACCGCTGGCGTCTTGACATATGACTACACCAACAACAGATACCTACCGTCCCATCAATGTGGCTCGTACTTTCACCTTCTCATCACGCAGTGAAATGGTGACGGTCTTGGGTGCGCACGATTCATCGCTGAAACTCATTGAGCAGCAGTTCCCGGGTATCACCATCAGACCCAAAGACCTCGATATTGTGGTTACCGGCCCAGCTGCCCTCGTAGCTACTACCGTCCGTTTGCTTTCTGAACTGCGCGTGCTAGCAAGTAGTGGCACCATCATCTCCCCGGACGTTATTCAGCGCATGCTGACTATGCTCGCTGCTGAAATGGCGAACCCTGCCTCAGCGATGAGCCAGAATATTCTGAGTTCGCGTGGTAAAAGCATCCGCCCTAAAACGGTCAATCAGAAAACCTACGTTGATGCTATTGACGCCAACACCGTAGTTTTCGGCATCGGTCCGGCTGGTACCGGTAAAACCTACCTAGCGATGGCAAAGGCTGTTCAGGCATTGCAAGCGAAAGAAGTCAATCGTATTATCCTCACGCGACCGGCTGTTGAAGCTGGCGAGCGCCTGGGCTTTTTGCCCGGTACTTTGAACGACAAGATTGACCCTTACTTGCGTCCGCTCTACGATGCTTTGCACGACATGATGGATCCTGAGTCTATTCCGCGTTTGATGGAGGCAGGCACTATTGAGGTTGCTCCGCTTGCTTACATGCGCGGTCGTACGCTCAATGACGCCTTCATTATTCTCGATGAGGCTCAGAATACTACCGTGGAGCAGATGAAGATGTTCCTAACCCGTTTGGGCTTTGGCTCCAAGATGGTTATTACCGGTGACGTGACGCAGATTGATTTGCCCAATGGGCAGGCATCCGGTCTTAAGCAGGTACGTGAAATCCTGAAGAATGTAGATGATATTCACTTCTCAATTCTCGAATCTGTTGATGTAGTGCGCCACAATTTGGTCTCGGACATTGTGACTGCTTACGACCAGTGGGATGAAGATAAAACCGCAATGGAACGCAAGCGTAACCGCAAGGTCAAGCGGGCAACTATCGAAGCGGCGGCTGAGAAGTTGCTTGAGCGTTCAGGCATTGACGGTAAAGACGAAAAGCCCCGTGGGGAGTAGCGAACGTGGCAGTTGAATTTGATATCGAAGAACCCGGCGATAACGCATCGGTTGAGGTGCGCGCATCTTTTGCTGAGGTTGATACTGCTGAGCTGACTCGCTTGGTGAGCTTCGCCTTTGAGCGTCTTTACCTTTCACCCGATACTGAGCTTTCCGTCAATGTGGTGGGTGAGGACGAGATGGAGCGTATTCACCTGGAGTGGATGGACCTACCCGGCGCTACCGATGTGATGTCTTTTCCCATGGACGAGATGGTCGAGGGAATTCCTGATGAACCTAGTGAGGGAGTGCTTGGCGATATTGTGCTGTGCCCGCCGGTTGCTGCTCGTCAGGGCGCGGATGCCGGTCACAGTACTCTTGATGAGCTGTGCCTTTTGACAGTCCACGGAATTTTGCACTGCCTGGGTTACGATCACGCTACCGCTGAGGCAGAAGCTGAGATGTTCGGTATTCAGCGCAATATTCTCAGAGAGTTTTTGGGACGTGAAGCTCCCGTAGAGACGAGGCACTAAGCGGTGATACCTGTACTTCTGATACTGGGCTGTATTCTTCTGGTCTTTTTGTGCTATGTGATGACAGCTGCGGAGTCAGCTTTTGTCTACCTTTCGCGCGCAGATGCAAAGCGTATCAAAGAATCTCCGCGTCGTACACTGACGTTGCTGCAAGAAACTGGACGGTTCATGTTTGCCGTCAGGTTCTGGCGCGTTATTTTTGAGACTGCAGCAACGGTACTTTTCTTCCTCTTTGTTGCTTATTTTGCCGGGGTTTCCTGGTTAGCGACCATCATTACCGTGCTGGTGATGAGCGCGGTGGGTTTTGTTTTCTTCAGCACTGCACCGCGTCAGTTGGGGCGCGCTAACTCTTACATGGTGTTCAGATTTTTTGGTCTGATTATCACTTTCTTTGGGGTCGTTTTGGGTCCGCTACCCGATTTGATGATTGCTTGGACCAAGCGTAGAAATCCCACCGAAGCTGAAGAAAAAGCCGGTTACTTCACGGAAGAAGAGCTGCGAGAGTTCGTTGATCGCGCTACCATCTCAGACGCTATCGAGGACGAAGAGGCACAGATGGTTCACTCTATCTTTGAGATGGATGAAACCTTTATTCGCTCCCTTATGGTGCCCCGCACCGATATGGTGACAGTTGGACTGGACGAAGATTTGCAGGACGCGCTTCATCTGATGTTGCGTTCGGGCTATTCCCGTGTGCCTGTGTTGGGCGAGACTGTTGACGATGTGCAGGGTTTGTTGTACCTCAAGGACGTTACCCAGAACTATGTGGACGCTGCAGATGGTGAGACTTTGCCTAGCGTTGCTGAGGTCATGCGTGAGCCGCGCTTTGAGCCCGAGTCTAAGCGAGCTTTGGAGCTGCTACAGCAGATGCAGAGCGAATCTACACATGTCGCGATTGTGATTGACGAGTACGGTGGAACCGCAGGTCTGGTGACTTTGGAGGATCTCATCGAGGAACTCGTGGGTGAAATTGCCGATGAGTATGATAACGATAAACCCGAGGTCGTGAGGCAAGAAGATGGTACCTTCAAGATTAGCTCACGTTTGAGTATTGAAGAACTGGGGGAGACCCTCGATGTAGATCTTGAGGATGAAGAGGTCGAAACTGTGGGCGGTCTGCTATCGAAGCACCTGGGACGTGTGCCAATCATTGGTAGTGAAGTGGTGGTCGAGGGTCTTCATATTCGCGCTATTGGCACTCAGGGCAGACGCAACCAGATTGCAACCTTGTTGGTCTGGGCAGAACCTAAACCTGCTGTGACTCCGTAAGGATTTTGGGGCTGTCTATCTTCTTGATAGGTAGCCCCTTTTCTGTGTCTGTTGGTACCTGTTGGGCGGCAGCTACTGGTTGGATGAATTATGAGGTGCTCGGCAAAGAATCACAGTGCGTGATTGCTTGGTGAGGTACCACAGGGTTCCATCACGGGGTAAAGTAAACCCCAAAGGTTTCATTTATTTTGATGTTTTATGAGGAGACGGTATGGATTTTGCTTCTTTCCCCGATGATTACAAGGCAGGTTTCGCGGTTTTCGTCGGACGCCCCAACGCAGGTAAGTCTACGTTGACGAATGCGCTGGTGGGGCAGAAAGTAGCAATCACTTCTAACCGCCCCCAGACCACCCGTCACACTATTCGCGGTATTGTACACCGGGACGCATTTCAGCTGGTTTTGGTAGACACTCCCGGTTTGCACCGTCCCCGCACTCTGCTGGGTGAGCGTCTGAATGATTTGGTGGCGCAGACTCTGGCTGAGGTTGATGTTATCGGTTTTTGCATTCCGGCTAATGAGAAAATTGGTCCCGGTGATCGTTACATCGCTACCCAGCTCGCTGCTGCGGGTAACAAGCCTATCGTGGCGATTGTAACCAAGGCAGATACCGTGAGTCAGGAAGAACTGGCGGCGCAGCTTCTTGAGGTTTCGCGTATGGGTGAGGAAATCATGAGCGCTGAGCGCGCGGTGCGTGCCGAGCGCAAACGCAAGCAGACTTCACGCAAAAAGGGTGATTTGGCTCTGCCTTTCCGTAAGGATTCAGGGCCCGCTGCTCAGCGTCGCAAAACCGGTGCAACCGCGTCCACCCCGGCAAATGATGGCAAGGGTGGCTGGGCAGATATTATTCCTGTCTCGGCAGTCAATGGCTACCAGGTGGAGCAGGTCGCTGAGCTGCTGGCATCACGGATGCCCGATTCGCCCCCGCTGTACCCGGAGGGTGAGCTGACCGATGAGCCTGAGGCAACTCTGGTGGCTGAGCTTGTACGTGAGGCATCTTTGGAGGGTGTGCGCGATGAACTGCCGCACTCTGTAGCTGTCACCGTTGAGGAAATGTCTCTGCGCGAAGGTCGCCCCGAGCACAACCCTCTGCTTGATATTCACGTCAATCTTTACGTGGAGCGTGATTCGCAGAAAGCTATTATTATCGGTAAACGTGGTTCGCGTCTGAAAGAAATTGGGGCAACCTCACGTCAAAATATCGAGGCGCTCCTGGGAACCAAAGTCTACCTCAATATTCATGTCAAGGTCGCTAAAGACTGGCAGCGAGACCCCAAGGCACTGGGCAGACTGGGCTTCTAGCCTCAGGTTCTCCCAGCTTAAGCTGGTATTTAGACTAAAGGTTATGCTCCGGGGCCCTTCAATGCACCGAGCAGTATAGGTATAGAACAGGTTTTCAATTCAGATGGCTTCACACCAGGACAAAGGGTATGCAGCTGCTGGTCGCCACATGCGCCAGCAACCCCAACGTTCCCACCGATTCCGTTGGCTCGCCCTTGCAGTAGTTGCTTCTTTAGTCTTTGTGCTGGGTCTTGGCGGCTTCGTTTTTTTGCGCCTGCAGAACAACGTTCAAACCGCTGCCCTCAACCTTGGCGAGAAAACCGCTGAGCTTGAAAACGGCGCCCTTGATATTTTGGTGATTGGCTCAGATACCCGTGCTGGCGCTAACGCTGATTACGGTGATGAGTCTGACCGTCAGTCAGCGGCACGTTCAGATGTCATGATGCTGGTTCAGGTCAGCAAGGACCGCAAGCGTATTACCTCACTGTCTTTTCCTCGCGATTTGATGGTTGATATTCCGCAGTGTACCGATACTGAAACTGACACCGTCTACCCTGCCACCGAAGATACCCAGATCAATGAGTCGTTATCACGCGGTGGTCCCGGTTGTACTGTAGCCACCATTTCTAAAATTACCGGCGTCAATATTGATCACTTTATGCTGGTTGATTTTAACGCTGTGAAGTCTTTAAGCCAGGTTGTGGGCGGTGTGCAGGTGTGTGTCACCCAAGAAATTGATGACTCATACTCAGGTCTCAAACTGCCTGCGGGCATCTCAACTGTTGAGGGTGAGCAGGCACTGTCTTTCTTGCGCTCACGCCACGGTTTTGGTGATGGTTCTGATACCGGTCGCATTCAGGCACAGCAGGGCTTCATGGCTGCGCTGCTGCGTAAGGTTCAGGCTGAAGGTACACTGACCAACCCCGGTATGCTTTTGAACATCGCTGAAGCTATTACTCAAAACGTGACTGTTGATGAAGGGCTGACCAACGTGCGGACGCTGGCGGGCATGGGCGCGGTTTTTGGTCAGGTTGACCTGGGTAAGGTTGTGTTCGCTACTGTTCCGACTGAACCTTATGAACTGGATGCCAATAAGCTTCAGCTTTCTACTGAAGCCTCCACCGTTTTCAAAAAGCTACGCATTGATGAGAGCCTCATCGAGCCAGCACCGGAACCCGAAGCTGCCAGTGAGGAGGAGTCAGCTGAGACTCCTGCAACCGAGGAAATCGTTTACCAGACCCTCATTGAGGTCAACGTACTCAATGCCTCTGGTGCCGATAATCGCGAAGAGCACATCGTCAAGCTCGTAGAATCCCTTGACTACTCTGCTGTTTCCGGTAGCGAAAGCGACATCGAGTACGCTGCATCCTCTATCTCTTACCCGTATGGCTTTGAGGCTGAGGCACAGCAGATCGCTGAGAAGCTGGGTATCACCGCGGTCGCTCCCTCTGGTGTAGCCACCGCTATCGAAATCATCATTGGCACTGATTTTGCAGAAGGGGATGTACTGGGGCAGAGCGCCACCGAAATCGCAGGTGGTGCCACCGGTCAGACCGCTGACCAGGTGACCTGTCAGCAGTCATTTTCCTACTAAATCTCACCCAAGGCTCCGCCCTGGGCACCTTCTTCACGAACGGTTCCGGGGTTTTATTTACCACCACCAGAGACCAAATATTGAGACAAGGCGAGAGGGGTAGGGGATAGGTAGTTGCCATCTGCTACTTTGAGAGTGTGATGACGGTTATCATGCGACGAGAGCTCCTGAGCCGCAGCGAGTTTACCCACTAGGACTGACTTCCTCGCTGCGGTGTTTGTGTGCTTTAGAGTTAGCCGTTCAACTATTCACCCCCACATCTGGAAGATTAAAACCGTGGTAAATCAGCAAAAGCCCTCACCCATGCCGGTTCATAAGTACCGCTCATTCCAAGATCAGATTGATATCTCGCTGCCTGATCGCACCTGGCCTGAAAAGGTCATTACCAAGGCGCCTCGCTGGTGCGCCGTAGATTTGCGCGATGGCAATCAGGCACTGATTGACCCCATGGATACCGAGCGCAAGCTGGCGATGTTTACTCTGCTCGTGAAGATGGGCTACAAGGAAATCGAGGTTGGCTTCCCCTCAGCCTCACAGACAGACTTCAACTTTGTGCGCACCCTCATTGAAGACGGTCACATTCCTGAAGATGTCACCATTCAGGTATTGACTCAGGCACGGGAACACCTCATTCAACGTACTTTTGAGGCTATTGACGGTGCACCACAGGCTATCGTCCATTTCTACAACTCCACTTCGATTCTCCAGCGCAAGGTTGTTTTTAAGCAGGATCAGGACGGTATTCTTGACATTGCTTTGAACGGTGCCCGCCTGTGCATGAAGTACGAGGAGCAGTTGCAGAGCAATACTAAGGTGCGCTACGAGTACTCACCCGAATCGTTCACCGGTACAGAGCTCGAATTTGCTGTACGTGTATGTAACGCGGTTACCGATGAACTCAAAATCGGTGAGGGCCGGGAGGTTATTGTGAACCTACCCGCCACCGTTGAAATGGCTACCCCCAATGTTTATGCTGACTCGATTGAGTGGATGGGTCGCCACCTCACCAATCGTGAGCACATCATTATTTCTTTGCACCCCCACAATGACCGCGGCACCGGTGTTGCGGCAGCAGAGCTAGGCTACTTGGCGGGCGCTGACCGTATTGAGGGGTGCCTCTTTGGCAATGGCGAGCGCACTGGCAACGTAGATTTGGTGACTCTGGGGCTGAACCTCTACACTCAGGGCATCGACCCAGAGATTGATTTCTCGAATATTGATGAGATTCGCCGTACTGTTGAGTATGCCAACCAGCTGAAAGTCCATGAACGTTCACCCTACGGTGGCGATTTGGTCTTTACCGCTTTCTCTGGCTCGCACCAGGACGCGATTAAGAAGGGCTTTGAGGTCATGGAAGCCGACGCCGCTGAGCAGGGTGTCTCGGTTGGGGATTTGGTCTGGGCAGTACCTTACCTGCCAATTGATCCTAAGGACGTCGGACGCAGCTATGAAGCGGTTATTCGCGTTAATTCCCAGTCGGGTAAAGGTGGCGTTGCTTATCTGCTTAAGCGTGATCGCGGTATCGAGTTGCCCCGCCGCGCACAGGTCGAGTTCTCACAGATTGTGCAGAGCCGTACCGATAGCCAGGGCGGGGAGTTCAGTAGTGAAAGCCTGTGGGAGATTTTCCACGACGAGTACCTGCCTGCGCACACCGCTGAAGGGCGCTGGGGCAAGTACCGTATTGACACCATCAACATCGACTCGCAAGAGAACGGCGATACCGCCTTGCGCATCGGTTTGCTCATTGATGGGCACCGCTTTGAACGCACCGGTCACGGTAATGGTCCTATCGATGCGATGCAGCGGATCCTCTCAGCAGAGGGGGTCGATGTGCGTCTGATGGATTACTCAGAGCACACCATGGGTGCCAGCTCTAATGCTCAGGCAGCAAGCTACATTGAGGCTGCTGTGGGTAGTCGCGTGCTGTGGGGTATCGGCATCGATAATTCGACAACTCGCGCGTCTTTGAAGGCTATGATTAGTGCGGTTAACCGTGCTTTGCGCGATGAGGTTGCTGCCTAAGCTGCAGCTTTGTTAGCGAAGTGAAGGTAATAAGGGGCGAGGGATTTTTTCTTTCGCCCCTTCTGTTCTTGTGTCTCGAGAAATGTAGGCGTGAGATAATGGGGAAGTGAGTCATGCTTCAGCCCTTTCTTCTCGCTCGTACAGAGATATCGCCATTGTGTTGCGCACCCAGCAATTGGGTGAGGCGGATCGTATTATTATTGCCCTGACCCAGCAGCACGGGGTTGTTCACGCTGTGGCTAGGGGAGTTCGTCGTAGCTCCTCTAAAATTGGTGCCCGTCTTGAGCCCTTTATGGTGGTTGACCTTTCGCTGGTGAAGGGCAAAAATCTCGATACTGTTTCTCAGGTAGTAACTCGCAAAGCCTATACGGCAGCGATTATGGGGGACTACGATGCTTTTACCGTGGCATGCGTGCTATCGGAGCTCACCGAAGCCTTGACTACCTACGATATTGAGCAGCAGGTCGCTTTCTTCAATGTGTTAGCTGGTGCTTTATCTTCGCTAGCCCAAGCCAGCCACCACCCCCTTGATGTACTTAATGCTTTTGCTTTGCGTACGATGGCGTTAGCAGGGTGGAGTATTGTTCTTGATGCCTGTTCAGTGTGCGGTGCCGCAGAAAATGCCAACTATTTTTCCCCGGAATATGGGTTTGTTGACGCAGGATGCGCTGCTTCGTTGGCTGATCGATTCTACCCGCTGAGCGATGCCGTAAAATTGTATATACGCGCAGTTTTTCAAGGACGCTGGGAACACGTAGATACCCTCACAGAGCATACCGTTCGGTCGAGGTCACTGTATCTTGTATCGCTTTACGTACGCTGGCACCTTGAAAAACCCGTAAAAACTTTGGACGCTCTAGTGAAGGACACCAATGCACGTTAAGCCCTATGCTCACCCCAGTGGTGCTACAGCTCCTGCCATTCCGCGCCAGTTCATTCCCCAGCACGTTGCGGTGGTAATGGACGGCAACGGTCGCTGGGCGAACGAGCGCGGCTTGCCCCGTAACGAGGGACATAAGGCTGGTGAAGCGGCTTTGCTGGACGTCGTGGCAGGTGCTATTGAAATGGGCATTCCCCACGTGTCTGCTTACGCTTTTTCCACAGAAAACTGGAAGCGCTCATTGGATGAGGTCAGCTTCCTCATGCGCTTTTGTACCGACGTATTAGACCGCCAGCTTGAAACCCTCAAAAGCTGGGGTGTTCGCATTCGCTGGGCAGGTAGGCGTCCTAAACTCTGGAAATCAGTGATTCGCCAGCTTGAGCAGTGCGAAGAAGAGACCAAAAATAATACGGTCTGTACCCTCACCATGTGCGTAAACTATGGCGGACGTGCCGAAATTGCGGACGCTGCTGCTGCCATCGCTCAAGATGTATTAGACGGCAAAATTAAACCTAAGAGTGTTAACGAAAAGATTTTCCAGCGCTACCTCGATGAACCTGACCTACCCGATGTAGACCTTTTTCTGCGTACCAGCGGCGAACAGCGTTTCTCAAACTTTTTGCTCTGGCAAAGTGCCTATGCAGAGATGGTCTTTATGAACGTTCTATGGCCTGACGTTGACCGTCTAACGCTCTGGGAAGCAGTCGAACAGTATGCCCAACGCGACCGCAGATACGGCGGCGCCGTCGACAAGATAGCTAAAAAGTAGCAGTATTCGCATCGAAATCAGAAACCGAGGTCAGCCCATGCGCATTTACCCCATATTTTTCAAAGTATTTTTTACTCCGATGAACCCAGAAAAAGCCCACCAGGTGGGATACTGGGGCGTTAATTTCTTACGGCAGGTGGGCGTGAGCTCAGTAGCACGGCGCTTTCTGGCTCCGCACCCCAGCCTACAGACAACTGTTATGGGTCTGACCTTTCCCTCGCCCTTTGGCGTGGCAGCCGGTTTTGATAAAAAGGGCGGAGCTATCAATGCTCTGGGCAACCTGGGTTTCGGTCATATTGAGATTGGTACCGTGACCGGTCAAGCTCAGCCGGGAAATCCCAAGCCTCGTCTCTTTCGGTTAGTTGACGATAAAGCTGTTATCAACCGCATGGGCTTTAACAATGACGGGGCCGCATCGGTTGGTCCGCGACTAGCAGCCGCACGCGCTGATTTTGACCACGACTACGGTCAGAGCGTTCGCCCCATCATGGGCGTCAATATCGGCAAAACCAAGGTGGTTGAACTTGAGGACGCAATTGAAGACTACCTCATGAGCACCCGCACCCTAGCACCGCAGGCTGACTACCTGGTGGTTAATGTTAGCTCACCCAACACCCCTGGCTTGCGCGATCTCCAGGCGGTGGAAACTCTTAAGCCTCTGCTGGAGGCAGTGCGCGCTGAAGCTGACCGCGTTGTCACCGATCGTAGGGTGCCGCTCACCGTGAAGATCGCCCCGGATCTTGCCGATGAAGACATCATCGATGTGGCGCGCATGGCTCTGGAGCTAAAGCTCGATGGAATCATCGCCACCAACACCACTATCGCCCGGAACGGTATGGGGTTGGTTTCTTCCCGCGAGAAAATTGATGCGATTGGTGCCGGTGGTCTTTCCGGTCAGCCTCTGGCTTCGCGAGCGCTTGAGGTTCTGCGCATTCTCAAGGAAGAAGTGGGGGAGCAGCTAGCTCTCATCGCGGTTGGCGGTGTAACCACCGCTCAAGATATACAAGATCGCCTGGACGCGGGCGCGGACTTGGTGCAGGGCTACACAGCTTTTCTGTATGAGGGGCCGCTGTGGGCATACCGCATCAACCGCGGTCTCAAAGCCTTGCGTCGTAATTCCTAAACGGTAAGAGTACTATAAAAGGGCTACCACTGTGTATCAGTCGTAGCCCTTTTAGGTTATAATCCCTCAGCGAATTACTTGGGGTACTGCCCGCGGGCAACCTGAGGTTTGGGTAGACGCATGCGGCGGATCATGAGAACACGGTTCATCGTGTACATTGCTGAGCCCGGTTCAACGTCACCGAACTTCTCCACAAGACGTGCCTTAATCTTGCGCCATACCAACCAGGTATCAAATGCCCAGAGCAAGATAAGACCCCACATAATTATGGTGGTTTCTAGCTGGTATTGACCCAAGAAAAGTGACACCAAGAAGAAAATGAGCAGAGCGATAATGACGAAGTCGCCAACGTTCCAGCGCGCGTCTACATAATCGCGAATGAAACGGCGCTGGGGACCGCGATCACGTAGCGGCAGGTAACGTTCTTCGCCCGTGCGTAGAGCTTCTTGCTCCCGCAGGCGGTGTTCACGTGCCTGCTGACGTTGCGCTTCTTTTGCTGCTTTGCGGTCATCAGGAACCAGTGGCTGTTTACGGGCAGCCTGTTGCTGCTTACGTGAGGGGGTGGGGCGTCCCTTAGGCGGGGTTGTCTTCTTTGAGTTCTCGGTGACTGCCTGCTGCTCACCGTTGTCAGTAGCTGCAGTAGAGGTTGCTACCGACCCGTGAGTGGCGGGGGATTTCTCGTTCTTTTTATTTCGTCCTAACACCCTATAAGAATATCGAAGATACAAGCACTATGCGTATTCGGGAGTAGGCTTGTTCTATGAATATCTCACCAGAATTTCAGTTTCGTGCCAAAGATACTCTCGAAGCAGAGGTCCGTAGCAATTTTGAACACACTCTACAGCGTTTGACAGAGCTAGTTGCTATTCCGTCAGTTGCGTGGGAAGCCTACGATTTATCGCAGGTGGAACGTAGCGCTGAAAAAGTAAAAGAACTAGCATTCGCGGTGGGTTTCGAGCAGGTTGAAATCCTGACCGCTACCTACGGTCCTGAAAATACAGCCGGTATGCCTGCCGTTGTTGCACGCAAAGAAGCGGCACCGGGGCATCCCACCATTTTGCTCTATGCCCACCACGACGTTCAACCGGTGGGAAATCTCAAAGAGTGGCAAACCGCCCCCTTCGTCGCCACCCGTAAGGGCGATCGCTTGTTCGGACGCGGCGCTGCCGATGACAAGGCGGGCGTCTTAGCCCACCTTGCAGCTTTTGAAGCTACCCGTACGGTACTGGGTGATGACTTCAAGGCTGGCGTAACCCTTTTTATCGAGGGTGAAGAAGAAGCGGGATCACCCAGCTTTACTAATTTTTTGAACACTTACCGCGATAAGTTAGCAGCAGACGTCATTATCGTTGCTGATTCGTCAAACTGGCAGGTGGGCGTACCTGCTCTCACCACTAGCCTGCGAGGAGTTGCTAGCGGCACGATTTCTGTCAGGGTCGCAGACCACAATGTTCATTCCGGGGTCTTTGGAGGCCCCCTCCTTGATGCCCACACTGTGATGGTGCGTACCCTGGCATCACTTCACAACTCTCAAGGTTCAGTTGCAGTTGAAGGTTTAATTCATGCACCTGAACCTGAGGTTGAATACCTTGAAGCTAACTTCAGGGCAGACTCTGGCATTCTAGACTCGGTTGAACTTGCTGGAACCGATAGCATTGCATCTCGCCTATGGGCGCAGCCAGCTATTTCAATCATTGGTATGGATGTACCCAGCGTCGAGACAGCTTCTAACACTATTGCTGCTACCTCGCGCGCAAAAATCAGCGTGCGATTGGCACCCGGATCAGACCCTGCGCAAGCTCATGCCGCTCTCGAAAATCACCTGAAGAATCTTGACGTGATGGGGGCAAAGGTTACTTACACCGCAGACGATTCCGGTCAGCCATTTAGCACCGACACATCCTCTGCCGGGGCACAGCTGGCACTCGCCGCCTTCAAAGAATCATGGCAGGTCGACCCCGTCACCACCGGGTTGGGAGGCTCAATCCCATTCATTGCCGATCTCACCGAGGTTTTCCCCGGCGCAGATATTCTCATCACGGGCATCGAAGATCCTGATACTCGAGCACATAGTGCCAACGAATCGCTGTACCTCCCCGATTTTGAGAAAGCAATACTTGCTGAGGCGCTCATGCTGGCAGAACTCAGCGCATCTGCCCAGTAAAGACGCGCCGCGGAAGAAATTTTATTTCTGGCGGAATAGACCGATAACTTTTAGAGTTATAGGTGACAGAAAAACTATGAGAACTCTGACCAACCGCACCGGCTGGTCTAGCTACGAAAGGGTTTATCCCATGACTACTGAAGCGCTTGCAGCCGAGATGCCCACTCACGGAGTTAATCTCACCGACGTTGCCGCAGGTAAGGTACGCGCATTGCTGGAACAGGAAGGACGCACCGACCTGCGTCTGCGCGTAGCCGTTCAGCCCGGTGGCTGCTCAGGTCTGATTTACCAGCTCTACTTTGATGAGCGCGTACTCGACGGTGATGCCGTCCGCGACTATGACGGCGTTGAAGTTATTGTTGACCGCATGAGCGTTCCCTACCTCGATGGTTCAACTATCGACTTTGAGGACACTATCCAGAAGCAGGGGTTCTCTATTGATAACCCCAATGCTCAGGGTTCATGTGCCTGCGGTGACTCCTTCAACTAAGCCTTGAACGGGTAGTTATCACCTGCACGAGTCATTCCATCAAAAAGCTGGCTACTGTGTACCCCGGTAGCCAGCTTTTTTGTGTCGCAAAGGCCGTCCTCAGTGGTTCTAGACACCAGTGCGAGGGCTTGGAATGCAGATCATCACGACACACAGATGAAATACTTCGCACAACACACTGCAATAAGTGACAGGTTGTCACCACAACACGCCAAGAACGGGTAAGCTCGTGTATGAAAGTTTTTTCTTGGGTAAACACTGTCCACACACGGTA
Organism: Rothia sp. ZJ932; assembly: GCF_016924835.1. Lineage (NCBI taxonomy): Bacteria > Bacillati > Actinomycetota > Actinomycetes > Micrococcales > Micrococcaceae > Rothia > Rothia sp. ZJ932. Next base: position 1,170,281 of record NZ_CP070480.1, read on the forward strand.
TCCAAGGATTTCACGCACACCAAAAAGGAAGGGCCGACTGTGAGTTCGCAGCATCGAACCAGCAGCCGCAAGCACAAGGGGCTGAAGGTTTCAGCATTAACCCTGGCTTCCGCTTTGTTTCTGACAGCATGTTCAGATCAGGCAAAGGTGGGTTGGCTACCCACCAAACGCGGTGTGACCGACAATGCCGACACCATCATGGATCTTTGGATTGGTTCATGGGTGGCAGCACTGGTAGTAGGCCTTATTACTTGGGGTCTGATGCTCTGGTGCTTCATCGCCTACCGTCGTCGCAAGAATGAAGTCGGTTACCCCCGCCAGCTCGCGTATCACGCACCGCTGGAAATTTTCTACACCATTGCGCCGGTCATCATGATCGTCAGCCTCTTCAGCTTCTCCGATAGCGCAGAACGCGCAATCACCGCTCCCAAGGCTGACAACGCAGACGTTACCGTAGAGGTATACGGCAAGCAGTGGGCATGGGACTTCAACTACATCAACGAGGGCGTTTACTTCTCCGGTGTTCAGGCTCGCCTGAGCACACAGGATAACCCCCAAGGTCCGCAGATGGCTGAAGAAGACATGGTTTACGGTAAAGACGGGATTTCAGCAACCCTTCCCACTCTTTACCTCCCTGTTAACTCCACCGTTGATCTGCAGCTTAAGACCCGCGACGTTATTCACTCCTTCTGGGTTCCCGCTTTCTTGGAAAAGCGCGACACCTTGCCCGGTCAGACCAACCACATGTACTTCACCACCGGTGAAGAGCCTGCAACCTATGCAGGTAAGTGTGCAGAGCTCTGCGGCGAGTACCACTCAGAAATGCTCTTTAACGTTAAGGTCGTTTCTCAGGAAGACTACGACGCTTACATCCAGTCGCTTGAGGACATGGAAAACGTAGGTCGACTCGGTGATGAGTACAACCGCAATCCCAACCTCAACGAGATTAAGAAATAAGGGGTGAAAAAATGTCTACTTTTGAATATTCAACCGAAGGTACAGGTTCAGTAGCCCCTCGCGTGGTTCCCAAGTCAAAAGGTCGAATCATCGTTAACTGGTTGACCTCAACCGACCACAAGACCATCGGTTACATGTACCTCATCTCAGCGTTCATCTTCTTCTGCTTTGGCGGTCTGATGGCCTTGCTGATGCGCCTGGAGCTCTTTGCTCCCGGCATGCAGTTCCTTGAGACCAAGGAAATGTTCAACCAGCTCTTCACCATGCACGGCACCTTGATGTTGCTAATGTTCGGTACTCCTTTGTTTACCGCATTCGCTAACATCCTGGTTCCTTTGCAGATTGGTGCGCCTGACGTGGCTTTCCCTCGTCTGAACTCACTGGCTTTCTGGTTCTTCCTCTTCGGCTCATTCGTAGCAATCGCAGGCTTCATTACCCCTCAGGGTGCAGCATCCTTCGGTTGGTTCGCGTATGCACCGCTGAACAGCGCTACCTATAGCCCCTCAGTCGGCGGTGACCTCTGGGTCTTCGGTCTGGCGCTTCAGGGCTTCGGCACCATCATGGGTGGCGTCAACTTCTTGACCACCATCCTCTGCCTGCGTGCCCCCGGTATGACCATGTGGCGTATGCCCGTGTTTACCTGGACCACCCTGATCACCGCAATCCTGATCATCATGATTTTCCCGCCGCTGGCATCTGCTTTGTTTGCTCTGGGTATGGATCGTCGTCTGGGCGGTCACATCTTTGACCCCGAAAACGGTGGCGCAGTTCTCTGGCAGCACCTCTTCTGGTTCTTCGGTCACCCCGAGGTTTACGTTCTGGCACTGCCCTTCTTCGGCATCGTCTCAGAGATTATCCCGGTATTCTCACGTAAGCCCATCTTCGGTTACAAGGGTCTGATCTTCGCGACGATTTCGATTGCAGCGCTATCGGTTACCGTGTGGGCACACCACATGTACGTCACCGGTGCGGTCATGCTTCCCTTCTTCTCCTTCATGACCATGATGATTGGTGTTCCCACCGGTGTGAAGTTCTTCAACTGGATCGGCACCATGTGGCAGGGGTCAATCACCTTTGAAACCCCCTTGCTCTGGGTTATCGGCTTCTTGATTACCTTCCTCTTCGGTGGTTTGACCGGTATTATCTTGGCAACCCCGCCGCTGGACTTTCACCTGTCTGACTCATACTTCGTGGTAGCACACTTCCACTACGTCATCTTCGGCACCATCGTGTTCGGTATGTTCGCGGGTCTCTATTTCTGGTGGCCCAAGTTCACCGGCAAGATGCTGAACGAAAAGATCGGTAAGATTCACTTCTGGTTGCTCTTCATCGGCTTCCACACCACCTTCCTTGTACAGCACTGGTTGGGCGTTGACGGTATGCCCCGTCGTTACGCAGACTACCTGCGCGAAGACGGCTTTACCTGGATGAACCAGATGTCAACCGTGGGTTCAATGATCCTGGCAGTCTCCATGATTCCTTGGTTCTGGAACGTCTACTCAACCAGCCGCCACGGCAAGAAGGTTGAAGTAGATGACCCCTGGGGCTTCGGTGGCTCACTGGAATGGGCAACTTCATGCCCCCCTCCGCGCCACAACTTCACTGCTCTTCCCCGCATCCGCTCCGAGCGTCCTGCGTTGGATCTGCACCACCCCGAGCTGTCCACTAACCACGATGTTGCAGCAGCGGCACGCCGCGCAGCAACTGACAGCGTAAGGAGCTAATCGAATGAAACTTCTTTCGAATATCTTCGGCATCATCGGTGTTTTCTTGATTCCTGTAGGCGTTGTCTACGGCTTTATGACTGACTTCACTGAGTGGGCAGGTTTCCCTGCAATTCTGGCAACCGCAGTGATGTGTCTTTTCCTCTGGTGGTTCCTGAGCTTCACTGATAAGAAGCACCCGGACATGCCTTACGAGGATCTAGACGGAGAAATTGCTGACCAGGCTGGCGCTTACGGTTTCTACTCACCGTGGTCATGGTGGCCCTTGGTGATCGGTATCGTATGCACCATTGCAGTCGTTGGTTTGGCTGTTGCCTGGTGGGTACTTCTCCTGGCACTGCCCGTAGCAATCGCAGCTCTTGTAGGCTGGGTCTACGAATACAACCGCGGAGCGCACTCACACTAAAAGTGAAAGCGCCCTAGCATACTGACAGATGGTCGGTCTCAGAATTTTCTGAGACCGACCATTTTTCTATATCTAGCGGTGAGCGCATGTTGCATGAGTGGGCTCAGCCCCGTACGAAAACTGTCACGAGTGAGGTGCCGTTTATAGAGGACGAGTTTTGTCTTACTCAATGAGTTCTACCAGCCCCAAGTGTGTTTCTCATAGCTCTACGCCACACCTACAAGACTGTAGCCGAGTACAGCCGTTCAGAGTGGGTGGATTTATTTGACCCAACAGATGCTAGCCCTTGTACTGCTGAGAGGAGATATTTGACCTCACAGAGCCATAAGAAATACGTACGGAGTTTTGGTCGTCCCCACTGCGTCGCTGATGCAAAAAGTCTTTAGCGCTGAGGCCATTAATCTAGCAGGCAACAAAAAATCCGCGGCTCTCATTATCATCCGAGTTTTAGAGGTTGTCTCAACATGCTGGTAGTACTTCAGGAATTATCTCTCTAATACCGCAAAGGAACCTCTAAACCATCAGCATGTCGGTGAGCAGCCCTTCTTTAGTAAGAACTAACCCCAATGCCTTAGAAAGGTATATATAGAGGGGCGAGTGTCTGCGGCAGAGCCAAGACGGTAAGAAGGCTTGGTTCTGTGCCTTATCGTAAGCTAACTGCCAAAAACATCCTTAGATCACTTTTCTGCCGATGACAGGAGCTGAGCCTGAGACCGTTAGAAGCAGAACCCAAGATGAGGACTTCGCAGTGATTGCGGTGAATCTCTATAAGAAGCACGTTGGAGAAAATAACCCGCTAAAAAGCCTTAAAAAATGTCTGCTAGCCGGCACTGGAACGTCCTCATACCCCAGATACAGGTAAGGGAAGGGGGGGGGAGAGAGCTACTCACCTTTGTGTGCTCATCTCAAACTCCCATGGCACCGGAAAATTCCTTCGGGCAGGGGAGTCTCTGGCTGTTTAGGAGACTTTCTTTGGAGTTACCCCAGCGCACTTTAGCTCCAGCCAGCATCCGCAAAATAGCGTTTCCGGTTAACAAAAGATGCCCCGCACATATTGTGCGGGGCATCTTTTATAGCCTGTGAACCTTAGTGGTTGGAGTGACCACCGAGGGTGCCGGTGGGCTTGGGACCAGCTTCAACGGCTTCATGGTCGTGATGACCATGACCGTGAGCAGCTTCAAGCTCAGCCGGGGTAACAGGTGCTACGCGATCTTCAAAGAAGAACTTAGAAACGCGTGCTCGGCTCTTCTCAGCGAGAGTAATCTTACCCTTAGCGTTAGGCTGAGCGGCAAGATACTCGGGTGACTCGAAAGCTACGAGCTTGTAACGCTGGTATTCATCGAGGGGCTTGTGAACCTCAATGAACTCACCGTGGGGGAGCTGAACAACGTTACCGGTTTCAATACCGTGCAGTACCAGTTCGCGGTCCTTGCGCTGCAAGGAGAGACAGATACGGCGTACCAGGATGAAGGCGATGATAGGTCCAAAGAACCAGAGGAAACGCAGAACGTATGCAACATCGTTCAACGAAACGTGGAAGTGGGTTGCGATCAAGTCGGAGCTTGCCGCAATCATCATCACTGCGTAGTAGGTAACACCGGCTGCACCGGCAGCGGTACGGAAGGGAGCGTTACGGGGACGATCCAGAATGTTATGGACGCGGTTGTCCTTGGTAACCCAACGCTCGATCCAAGGCCAACCGAACAGGAACATCACGAGGATGCCTGCCAGCATGAAAGGCAAGAGAACTGCCAGTACAAAGGTACCGATGGGGGTGTCGATCAACCATGACCAGGGGAAAACACCGGGCCATAGACGCAGGGCACCGTCACCGAAACCTACGTACCAGTCAGGCTGAGTACCTGCCTGAACGGGTGAGGGGTCGTAGGGACCGTAGTTCCAAATCGCGTTGATGGTAAAGGTCGCAGCAAGAAGCGCGATGATACCAAAGACGATGAAGAAGAAGCCGCCAGCCTTAGCAGCGTATACGGGACCTACAGGGAAGCCAACAACGTTCTCTTCGGTGCGACCGGGACCGGGGTACTGGGTGTGCTTGTGAACAATCACCATAAAGAGGTGGATTGCTACGAGCAGCAACAATAGGGCAGGAATAACCATAATGTGCAGTGAGTACAAACGGCTGATCAGCAGGGTTCCGGGGAACTCACCGCCGAAGAAGAACATTGACAGGTAAGTACCTACCAAAGGAATAGCCTTCATGATACCGTCAACGATGCGCAGACCGTTACCGGAGAGAACATCGTCAGGCAGTGAGTAGCCGGTGAAGCCAGCAAAGATACCGAGCAACCACAGACCGCAGCCTACGAGCCAGTTAAGCTCGCGGGGGCGACGGAAAGCACCGGTGAAGAACACGCGGAGCATGTGGATGGTCAAAGCAGTCATGAAGAGCAGTGCTGCCCAGTGGTGAATCTGACGCAGCAGAAGACCACCGCGGATATCAAAAGAGATATCCAAAGCAGATGCGTAAGCTGCAGACATATGAACACCCTTAAGCGGCAGGTAGGTGCCGTCATAAGTTACAGATGCCATTGAGGGGTTGAACCAGAAGGTCAGGAAAGTACCCGAGATAATCAGGATAACCAGGCTGTAGAGTGCAACTTCACCGAACATGAATGACCAGTGATCGGGGAAGATCTTACGACCGAATTCACGAACGATGCCTGACAGACCCACGCGGGTATCAACAAAGTTAGTGATCTTACCGGTAGCAGTTTTCGCCTGGTAGTTATTCTCAGTTTCAACGATATGCTGAGCCATGATTAAGCTTCACCTGCCATTTCTTTCACGTGCTTGCCACGCTCCCAGTAACCGGGACCAACAGGCTCGTGGAAGTCACTCTGAGCAACCAGGTAACCTTCTTCATCCACAGTGATGGGAAGCTGGGGCAACGGGTGTGCAGCCGGTCCGAAGATAACTTCACACTCGTTAGCGGCGTCAAAGGTTGACTGGTGGCAGGGGCACAGCAGGTGGTGGGTACGCTGCTCGTACAGAGCGATGGGGCAGCCCACGTGGGTGCAAACCTTGGAGAAAGCCAAGATGCCGTCTACGTTCCAGTCTTTACGATCCTCAGAGATATTGAGCTCGTCAGGATCGATACGCATCAGAAGAACTACGGCCTTAGCCTTTTCTTCGATATAACCGGTCTCGTGAGTCAATGACTGAAGGTTCTCAGGTAGCACGTGGTAAGCAGAACCGATGGTGACATCAGCAGCCTTGATCGGGGTACCTGAGGGGTCGCGAACCAAACGAACGCCCTGATCCCACAGGGTGTGCTTGAGCACCGAGGGATCAGCCGGACCGAGGTCACGGAAGAGGGTGACGAAGGTCAGCGGAGCAAGAATGATTGAACCAATCAGGGTGTTACGCAACAAGGGGCGACGTTTGATGCCTGACTCGTCCAAGATGGTTTCCATGATTTCCTGTGCTTCTGCACGGGATTCTTCAGAAGAAACGGGGTGGCGCATTTCGACCATTTCGTGGTCGGGCATAAGAGCGCGTGCCCAGTGAACGATACCAATACCAATGCCGAACATTGATAGAGCGATACCGAGACCCAGGAACAGGTTCTGCAGGCGCAGAGCGTTGTTCGCTGCGGGGTTGGTGACATCGTAGAAGTTTCCTTCTGCGCGAATGCCAAAATAAGCAAACCAGAAAAGGAGTGCACCAAGAATCGAAACTACGAAGAGAAGTGAGACCTGGCGTTCTGCTTTTTTGTTCTGCTTAGGATCGACGTCGGTGAGACGCGGGGAGTGCGGAGGAAGTCCCGGATCATGGAACTTCTCCTTACTTGCCTCGTTAGAGGTAACTACGGCTGAGGTGTTAACCTGTTCGCCGTCACGATGGTTTCCCATGTGATGCCTCAATCTTCCTAGAACTATTTCAAATAATGTGTGTGCGATTCATTAGGCTGCACGCGAGGTGAGCCAAATGGTGAAAGCAATAACGATGCCAAGACCCAAGGTCCAGATCAACAAGCCTTCAGAAACGGGACCGAGTGAACCGAGTTTAAAGCCACCGGGTGAAGCGTTAACTTCCTGGGACTTCAAGTAGGTGATAACGTCACGCTTCTCTTCGGGGGTGATGTTTGCATCGTTGAAGACAGGCATGTTCTGAGGACCGGTCTCCATCGCTTCGTAGATGTGTTTTTCTGAAACGCCCATCAAAGTGGGTGCCCACTTACCTCGGGTCAAAGCACCACCAACGCCAGCAGCGTTGTGGCACATTGCGCAGTTAGCCAAGAATACCTTGGCGCCATTTGCAGCATCGCCCTTTGAAACATCAAGGTACTCTGCTTCGGGAATGGTGGGACCGGCGCCCAATGAAGCTACGTAAGCTGAAAGCTGACGAGTCTGTTCATCGTTGAACTGCGCAGGTTTAAGCTGTGCCTGGGTGCCCTGCATCTGCATGGGCATACGACCAGTACCTACCTGGAAGTCAACTGCAGCTGCACCCACACCTACGAGGGAGGGGCCATCTGCAGAGCCTTCGGCGTTCATACCGTGGCAGGTTGCACAGTTTGAAACGAAGAGTTTTTCACCTTCGGTTACGTCCTGCTCGCTGTATGCGGTGCTAACAGCAGCCTGCGCCTGGTTGGTTGCGGATGCCACTGCGTAGAGGCCGCCGGTAAGGAGCAGAGCGATTGCAAGCAACACAACAGCAGCCAGCGGATGGCGACGCTTTTGAGAAAGTGCCTTCACGTTGATTTCCTTTAGTGTGTGCTAAATATGCTGAGTTTAAAGTTTCACTTCAAGGTTTACTTCAAGAAGTAAACGATGTAGAACAGGACAATCCAGATCACATCAACGAAGTGCCAGTAGTAAGAAACAACAATTGCTGAAGTTGCTTCGTAGTGACCAAAACGCTTAGCGACGTAAGCGCGTCCAATAATGAACAAGAAGGCCACAAGACCACCGGTCACGTGAAGTGCGTGGAAGCCAGTGGTGATATAGAAGGCTGAGCCGTATGCGCTAGAAGCGATGGTCATGCCTTCTGACACGAGGTTTGAGTATTCATAAGCCTGAACTGAAACAAAGAAAGCACCCATGAGGAAGGTCAACAAGAACCACTCAATCATGCCCCACTCTTTGAAGTTAAAGAGTGAGCCGGTGCGGCGAGGTTTCAGCTGCTCAGCTTTAAAGACACCAAACTGGCAGGTAACCGAGCTCAAAACGAGCACGATAGTGTTACCGAGCGCCAGCGGAACCTCGAGGTGATGCACGTTTTCTGCCCAAATGTCTGGGCGTGCAGCACGGAGCGTAAAGTACATTGCGAATAGTCCGGCAAAGAACATGAGCTCAGAAGCCAACCAAACAACGGTGCCTACTGATACAGCGTTGGGTCGGTTCAGAGTCGCATGTGCGGACTTACTGGGTGTATGGGTTGCAGTTGTCACATAGACATTATGTCTGTAAAACTCTCTCAGAACCAACAGGTTAGAGGTTTGGCAGGGGGGTGTGTTGCATCTGACCCCTTATTTTTCGCGGTTTTTGGTGCTTTTGTGACATTTACTTTACTCATCAGAGGATGGAGCGAAGAAACAATCTACGTGAAGGTGAAGACGTGGGGGAGTGAGACATACAATTTGGGATATGACTTATCACGCTGAACACTCCTGGACGATGATCCTTGCTGACCTCGTTGCACGTAAAGATCTCACACCACAACAAATTGACTGGGCAATGAATGAAATCATGACCGGTCAGACATCTGAGGCAATCATCGGTGCTTTCCTGGTCGCCCTCCACGTCAAAGGTGAGACCCCTGATGAACTCAACGCCTTGGCTCAGGGCATGCTTGATAAGGCTGAACCCATTGAGGTCACACAAAACGCCGTTGACATTGTTGGAACCGGTGGCGATCTTCAAAATACGGTGAATATCTCAACGATGGCTTCACTTGTCATCGCTGGCGCGGGTATTCCCGTCATTAAACACGGTAACCGTTCTTCAACCTCGTCCTCAGGTTCAGCTGATGTGCTGGAGGTTCTTGGCGTTAATTTGGCTCTCCCCATCCACCAGGTAGCCGAGGCAGTCAATAAAACCGGCATCACCTTCCTCTTTGCACAGGTATTCCATCCCTCTATGAAATTTGTGGCTCCCGTTCGCCGAAGCCTCGGCGTTCCCACCGCCTTCAACTACCTTGGCCCCATGACCAATCCTGCACGCGTCCGCGCATCCGCCATCGGTGTTGCTGATGCAAAAATGGCAGAAAAAATCGCTCAGGTCTTCGCATCCCGCGGCGACCACGCCCTTGTTTTCCGTGGCTCTGATGGTCTCGATGAAATTACTATCACGGGGGAGTCACAAGTCTGGGAGACCGGGGACGGCTCATACGTTGAGCATATTATTCGTCCGACTGATTTCGGTTTTGAAGAAGGCAGTCTGGATGATTTACGCGGGGGAGATGCAAAGCATAACGCTCAGGTTGTGATTGATACTTTATCTGGAAAGCAAGGTGCTATTCGCACCGCGGTTGTACTCAACGTTGCCTCTGCCATTGTCGCTTTTGAGCCTCAGGGCTCATCAACAGATTTCAAGGACCGCTTCGCACAGGCGATTGCTCGGGCAGAAGAATCAATCGACTCAGGTGCTGCACACAGAGTGCTAGATCAGTGGGTGGCATATACCAACCAGTAAGTACAAGTACCACACAGAAAACCCTCAACTCTTTGATAGAGAGTTGAGGGTTTTTTCATTTTTAGGAGTGCTCGATACTCAACAGCTTATAGGTGATAAAGCGAGAGGTGCCTAAGATGATACCCGTAAAGATCAGGGTGACCGCCCAGAAAGAGGTTGCGAATCCGCCACCTAAAAGTATTCGTAAAGCCATGCCAAGATTCGCGACAATAAGCCACTGCACCAACCATGCAGGTAGCCAGCGGTGGAACAGGAGAGAACTCAGGAAGAATCCCGCCAGAGCTGCCACCATAAAAGGTAATGCTGTTTCAAAAATTCCCAGTAGGTTGAGACCGTGGGAGGCGCGCCCGATAACTGCAAAGATCAATATTGCTAGTAGATCCATCCCAAGGACAATGAGCTTGTGTGGCGTTGAAAGGTTCATACAGGAACTCTAACCTGTCAACAGTTGACTCACCAGTTGATCGACGCACTAGGTAGGGCAACTGAGGAACGATGGTAGGCAAGATAGGGTAGTACTTTTAGAACTACTTTACATAATATAGATTATCGGCTTTCTATACCCGTTGACTTCACGTCCCCAAACAGTGATTTGCACACCCCGTTATAATGGAATGTTAGTAGTACGTTATGTGTTTAGTCAGTGAACTAAACAGTTGAGATCTTTAGAGTCTAGAGAGCCTCTTGAGGAAAGGAACACGATGAGCGATCGCAGCTTGCGCGGTATGCGCCTCGGTGCACAGTCCATGGAAACCGAAGCTGGTGTTGAACCGGCACCCCGCCAGCGCGTTGAGTACCGTACCCCCGATGGTGAACGTGTTTTTGTGACCTTTGCACAAGAAGCCGAAATCCCCGCGACGTGGATGGCTAAATCAGGTAAAGAAGCGTACCTGGTCAATGGTGATTCCACTCAGGAAGAAACCGCTGAAAAGCCCGTCCGTACCCACTGGGATATGCTCATGGAACGTCGTTCTATGGAAGAGCTTGAAGAAACCCTCCAGAAGCGTCTTGAGGTTTACCGCGAGCGTCATTCCCTCTAGAGCTAACTACCCTCTGAGGCACTTTTCTGCTGAAAAAGGGCGATTTCTTAGTGGAAATCGCCCTTTTTCAGTACTTATGCAGTGCTTTATGTGCGCTTGAGCAACTTTTTGAGACCGTGTACTCGTGCAGAAAGACCCCACTGGGTTACTTTCGCCATCGAGTCGAAGATGATACTGCCGTCCATCTTGGAATCGCCGATTTCACGTTCCACAAAGGTGATCGGAACTTCGACAATTCGTAAGCCAGCCTGCTCGGAACGCCATGCGAGATCTACCTGAAAAACATAACCCTTTGAATCAATACCTTCAAGGTTTAGCTTAGCAAGGGCTTCTTTAGTGTAAGCGCGGTAGCCAGCGGTAATGTCTTTGATACCTGTGCCCAGAATCAGGCGGGTGTAAAGGTTAGCTCCGCGTGAAAGAATCTGGCGGTGAACAGGCCAGTTTTTGGTTTTGCCACCCGGTACGTAGCGTGAACCGATAGCCAGCTCAGCCCCGCACTCGATGGCTTCAAGCAATAGCGGAAGCTGCTCGGGCTGGTGGGAGCAGTCTGCATCCATTTCAACTAGGACATCGTAGCCGTGCTCTAAGCCCCACTCAAAACCTGCCAGGTAAGCGCCGCCCAAGCCGTCTTTGACGGTACGATGCAGGACGTTAATCGCCGAGTCGTCTGCTGCCATAGCGTCAGCGAGATCTCCGGTGCCGTCGGGGCTGCTATCATCGACCACAAGGATGTCACTGTGAGGAACGGCTGCGCGCAAACGAGCTACAACAACCGGCAGGTTGTCTTTCTCGTTGTAGGTGGGAATAACCGTGAGAACTCGCATGTGCATTTACTCCTTGTGCGCTGGGCCGATTGCGCGAAGACGTGTAGACCAACTACCAGTATAAGGCACCGAGTTCCCTGCTATAAATTTGGGTGCAGCTCCCCCACCCATTCTGTAGGTGAGAAAGGGGTACATCAACTAGAGGGCAAAAACTTCTTGACCGCGAACTACAGTTACGTGGCATCGAGGAAAAACAATGCCATCGAGTTCAGGAAGCATAGGAGTTCTAGCCCGTGGATCAGTGCTCCACGCAGCTACCCTATCGTCAGCTGTTTGCACCATAAGTGCAGGTGCCTCCCACACTGCAAAGTCAGCGTTACCACCGGGTACTAGTTGCCCCTGGGTGGGTTCGGCAAAGCCGAGAGCACGCCAGTTACCGCGGGTCATCGCGTTGAAGGCAGCGCGGGCTGAAATATTGTGGGAGGCGTCCGCCCGATGGATAGCGTCGCTGACCAGCTGCCAGCCCCAGCGTCTACTCGTGCCCTCAGGATCAGAACCTATAAAGGTTGAAATTCCAGCGGTGATACTGCGAACTAGACTATTCTTGCTATCTTCCAAGGAGGAGTTAAAGCCCAGGCTAAGGTTGAGTTTTTCGCAGACGGCGAGCTGTTCATCAGTAACTACTGATACCCCGTCCAGCCTGAAGCCGGCGCGCAGGCGTCTCAATGGGCTGTGAGCGTCCACCGCCCTGATAATTTCAAGTGCAGCATCCACCTGGCGGGTGTTGCTGGTAGCTAGAGAAACTTTTACCCCTGCATCAATTGCCAGGTTAACCAGTTCACCGGCGTTCTCTTGTAGCGGGTCACAGTACACACCGTAAGCTGCAGTCAAAGACTCCGGGCTTACATCTTCTGAGTGCTCAATGATTGCATAGGGAAAAATCCGCAACGCTAGCTCTGAAGCCGAAAAATCGGGCACAAGGTTCAGGGGAGCAAAAACGGTAGCAGCAACGTACCCCTGGGCAACCAGCTGCTCTCCAAGCTCCTGTAGGTGAGCTGTGGAATCTACCCTTACTCCCCCAGCAACAAAGCCCGGAGTCACCAATAAACCGTCAAGACCAGTCTGCTTCATGCTGTCATCGGCTATTGACGTAGCACCAGCGTCTGACCCCACCCATTCCACTTTCTCGCCGTTAGTCAGCATTGCGCTGGCAAAAGGATCAGCAGGGCTGTAGACACTGCCATCTCGCAAAAGGTACACTGCATTCACGAATAACTCCAAACTTCTTTACATCTGATCGGCGACAACGCCGCGCTTGATGAGACCTATACTTGCTTCGCAGAGGGTTCTCAGATGGGGATCCTGCTGAGAAACATGCGCAATCTGATCCAGCGAATCAATAACCTGTTTGATCCAGCGCACAAAATCACCAGCAGCCAAATCAGTGCCCTCCAAAGCCTTAGAGAGGGAATCCCCGCGTGCCCACTTATATACCGGCCACACCATCCCGAGATCAGGCGCAGGGGTCTGCGGTAGCTTGAACCGCTGCTCAGCATCATTAAGCTTGCTCCACTGCGTAATGAGAGTGGTAATGGATGATTCGATGTCAGGACGCGGGTAACGACTGAGCAAACCACCGTCATCTCGTTTGCCCTGATAGACCACCGCAGAAACAACGGCAGCCGCTGACGCTGAGTCTAGCGCGTCCATAAAGCCTTTTTCGAGGCACAGTGAGGTCAGGAGATCCTTTTCACCGTAGATACGACGCAGGCTTCTGCCTTGAGGAGTGAGCGAAACAGACCCGTCTTCACCCTGCTCTACATAACCATAGGATGCCAGCAGATCCGTAATGCGGTTAAAGACCTGCGAGATGGTATTAGTACGGCGGGAAATCTGCCGACGCAGACCATCCGTCTCGCGGTCCAGCTTCCACCAGCGCTCAGCCCAGCGTGCGTGGTCCTCACGCTCAGAGCAGCCGTGACAGGGATGCTGACGCAGAGCCTGGCGCATCTGCTCAAGTTTCGCGTAATCAGGAGATTCTTTATGATCGAACCAGGTGTTCTGCGCTCGCTCACGCGGAGGAATGTTCTTGTAGAGCGCCTCACGCATACGAGAAGCCATATCGCGACGTTCCTTGGGGGTTTTACCCTGCCATTTTTTGGGTACCTTGATTTTAGAAACAGGCACAATCGGTCCCACCAAATCGCGCACATCAAGGCGACGGATGTGGGCGTCAATCGTCAAGATGGACGGGCGGGGGTCATCATTCGACTCGGCACGGGTTAGTACTACTGCCTCTCCCCTGTTTTTACCGCGGGGAATTTCGATGACATCTCCGGGCACTAGCTGCTGCAAAGAAGCAATGGACTGCGATAATGAGAGCTTTTTGCGGCTTTTTTCCACTGATTTTTCAAGTTCTTTAATATCCCTGCGAAGACGCGCGTAGTCGGTAAAATCGCCCAGATGGCATTCCATGGACGCAGTATACCCTTCAAGAGCACGCTCGTTTTTACGCACACGCTGGGCGATGCCCACCACTGACTTATCAGCTTGAAACTGGGCGAAAGAGGATTCTAGGATTTTACGGGTACGCTCGGCCCCAAACTGTGCGATGAGGTTCGCGCTCATGTTGTAGGTGGGACGGAAGGAAGAGTTCAGCGGGTATGTACGGCGCGAAGCCAAACCTGCAACCTGTTCAGCCTGCATACCGGGGCGCCACATCACCACCGCGTGCCCCTCGACATCAATGCCGCGGCGTCCCGCGCGTCCTGTCAGCTGAGTGTACTCACCGGGGGTAATGTCCACATGGTTTTCGCCATTAAACTTGGTGAGCTTCTCAAGCACCACGGAACGGGCGGGCATGTTAATACCCAGCGCCAGAGTCTCCGTTGCAAAAACCACCTTAATGAGACCCTCAGAGAAAAGAGTCTCAACAATTTCCTTGAAAACAGGGAGCAAACCGGCGTGGTGAGCAGCTACACCGCGAGTGAGCCCCTCACGCCATTCGTAGAATCCCAGCACCTTGAGATCTCGGACGTCCAAGGACGCGGTCGCCTCAGCAATGTAGGCGCGGATGGTTTGCGCTTGGGCTTCAGTAGTCAGCCGAATATCAGCGTCGATGCACTGCGATACTGCGCCATCACACCCAGCACGAGAGAATATAAAGCAAATAGCCGGTAGCAGACCGTTCGCGTCGAGTGTTTCAATCATTGCCGGACGCGAAATACGAGCTGGCATAGACGGCGGCGAAGAAAAACCGCTTACCGACGTATTGAGAGCTGCACCTCGACGGTCTCTGGGACCACGGCGACGACCGCGCTGATGGGGCGCTCGCGGACGAGCGCGTGAGGGCCGCCCTCTATGGGTACGCATCTTAAGTAGCTCGGGGTTAACCGCAGGTGCATCATCAGACTTATTGCTGAGAGCATCAGCCGCTTCTCCTACGGTGGTTTCTTCAGCGAAGAGGTCCACCAGGCGCTTACCAGCCAACACGTGCTGCCACAGGGGCACTGGGCGGTGTTCAGAGACAATAACATCGGTGCTACCACGCACGGTATCAAGCCAGGCACCGAACTCCTCAACGTTCGATACTGTCGCCGAGAGAGAAATGATAGAGATGTGCTCTGGCAGGTGAATAATTACTTCTTCCCACACTGCCCCGCGAAAGCGGTCAGCCAGGTAATGAACCTCATCCATAACCACAAAAGCGAGGTTATTCAGGGTTGAAGAGTCTGCATAAAGCATATTACGCAGAACTTCGGTGGTCATGACCACCACCGGCGCCTCAGAATTAATGGAGGTGTCACCGGTCAGTAGACCCACGGCATCTTCGCCGTACTGCTCTACCAGGTCATTGTATTTCTGATTGCTCAGCGCCTTGATGGGGGTAGTATAAAAAGCCTTTTTTCCCTGGGCAAGGGCGCAGTGAATAGCGAATTCACCCACGATGGTTTTGCCCGCACCGGTGGGGGCAGCTACCAGCACCCCGCGTCCTGCTTCAACGCTGCGGCAGGCCTCTTTCTGAAAAGTATCAAGCTCAAAACCCAACTGGGATTCAAAAATGCCGAGCTGCGTTTTAGAATGGGCAGCTCGTTCTTTAGCGTGACGGTAGCGTTCTGCATAGATAGACATATATCTAATCCTACGGCAGAGAGATCAGTACCCTCCACCGACTTGTGCTCTCAGCGGATAAGCCCAGCACATCGTCATCGGTGGCTGGGCTTATCGAAGAAAAATTGAGGCGATATTTAGTTTTGTTCTACGCGACCAAGCTGATCCAATTCTTCTTTACTGGTAGCGCGGTTCAGTTCTTCGGAGGTCAGCCCCGCAGCGAGCTTAGCGTTCTTACGATCACGACGCTTATCGTTGAGAATACAAATGCCGATAGCAAGGAAGAAGAAGAAAAGCAGGGGCGCCGCGAGGTAGAACATGGTCATGGGATCAGTACCCGGTGCCACCGCTGCCGCTAGGGTAGCCACTACAACAACAACCCAACGCCATGCTTTGAGAATGGTGCGACCGCGAATCAGACCCACCATATTGATACCCACCAGAACAACGGGAAGAACGAAAGCAATACCGAAGATCACCATAAACTTCACGAAGAAGGAAATGTAAACCTCAGCGGTCATCACGTTCCAAGTACCCTCAGGGTTGAACATGGTCAGCGCCTTGATAGCTGCTGGAATACACCACCACGCTACTGCCAGACCCAGGAAGAACATGGGAACAGCCGCGGAAACAAAACCAATGGCGTAAAGTTTTTCGCGCTTGTACAAAGCTGGAGTAATAAACGCCCACAGCTGGTACAGCCAAACCGGAGAGGCAAGTACCAAACCGATGTAAAGCGAAACCACGATCATAAGGTTGAAAGCGGCTGCCGGGGTCGCATAGTTCAATACCGCTTCGCGACCCTCAATCGAGTTAATTTCTTGTAAAGGACCGGAGATAGCGTCAATGAAGGGGTTATAGAGAAAGAAACCGCCGATAGCACCCAAGACAGTAGCGATCGCAGCCTTAATCAAACGGTTTCTGAACTCGCGGAAGTGCTCCCCCAACGCCATTTTCGCTTGGGGGTTATTCTTTCGACTGGTCACTTTACTCGCCATGGGTACTCCGAAAAGTCAGAAATCTTTACACTAAGAAACGCCCGCATCTGCGCACCTCGCGGGGTAACGCAAATACGGGCTATCAAAGATTTTAGTTACTTGTTGTGGTTATCAACGACGGGATCAGTTGAAGAAACCGAACCGTGTGAAGGGTTGTTGATAACTTCACCCTCAACAGGGGTGGTAGCCGACGCGTTCTTGTTCTTGCCGTCCTTCTTCATGTCATCAACTTCTGACTTGAAAATACGCATGGACTGACCCAAGCTGCGAGCCATGCCGGGGAGCTTCGGCGCACCAAAGAGAAGAATGATGATGAGCAGGAGAATAAGAAGCATTACCGGGTTGTCAAAGAGGCCACGAGCCATTAGAGTGCACCTTTCTGTGCGTTAATGCGTATATCGTCTACGCGTTGGGGCTGACCGAGCGTCTGGCGACGCTGGTAGCGCCTGGTTGCACGATCGATTTTACGTTCTTTTTTACCCAACTCATAGTCTGAAACAGCTTCATTGAGTGGGGTGAAGATTGCAGGCTTGGAAGTTTTTTCGACAGTCAGGTAGCTAACCTGCTGCGCTTGCTCCATTTTTTCGGAGTAATCGGTTGCCCATTGTTCAACAGATCCCATGACGTTCAGCCCTTTTTTCACTATTGAGTACAGCAAAAAACCTACGACTGCTAACGAAACTGCTGCAAGTGCTCCTGTGAGAAGCATCCAAAACCACCAAGGCATAAAACCAAGTATAAAACCTCCAGCCCTATAACGTGTGTGGTTTCGCTGTGAGATAGCAGGTAATTTACCGTTTCTTAATCAGCGTTTTATATCTGAGGGTCAAAAAGGCTCTCGGGGTTGCCATTTTCTGTTGCACAGTAAGCACGTAACGAGTGCGGTTCGATGATTTCAAGTTCCCCATACGATGAAAGGATAAGCTCCATGAACCAGCTGGGGTTAAACACATCAAAAGAAAAGTAGTCGCCTGATACTTGATTGCTGTGGCGCTGACATAGTTGGCGGTGGTAGGTGCCGGGTAAGTGGGCTTTGACGATGGCGGTGAAGGACGCGCGTGCATCCGGTGCAGTCTCGATGTGATGGGCTGGGGGTAGCTGTTCTTGCTGAGAAGTGAGGCTTATTCCGCTCAGTCGGAAAGTTCTTTCAGCATCACGCAGTAAGCACTGGGCGCGAACGTAAAGTTCGCCATCAACCATACGAAGTTCCAGGGGTTTGATACGGCGATAAGTGGTTGATGTACCCGTTGAATAGGTGATGTCGACGGTCTCACGCCGCTCCAGAGCGGCAATCAGCCAGGCAGGAGCGCTGTCATCGGCGATAACAGCTATTTGGTGTGAAAGACGCTCCCCCTGTGCAGAAAGCTGCACTAACTTACCTTCAAGCTGACGCAGGATTTTCGTTTCAGGCATGACCGCACCCAATGCGCGCAGTGCCAGCAAAAGATAAATAATTTCCTCCGTAGACAATGGTGCTGCAGTACGCAAATGCTGTACTGCCTCCATACGCTGCACCTGATCGTGGGTGAGATTTAAACTTACGCTCTGTTCATCAGCGGAGATCCACAGTAGGTTGAGGGCGCGCACCACCTCAGCACGGGTGACTGCGAAACGTTCAGCGATATCCTTCACGCTCACGGGGGCGTTTTCAAACGCGAACTCCGCGTAGTTAAGGATGCGCACAAACAGCTCCGCCGCGTCCGCCCGGGTACGCGGTGCCCCGTGCTCTTCCCATCTCATAGATGAGGTATCGCAGGGTTCACTCCCCCGGTGTCTGCCTGCCACCGCGGCTTTCATCGTGCGGCAACGCTCCCTCATGCTCAACTGTATGTGATCGTCGAAAACCTGTTGAGCTGGTATATCAGCGGGGCGATTCGGCTCAACAGTAGCCCCCGACAGTAGGATGCGTGCTGCCGCTTTATCTGCTACCACGGCGGGAATGCTCAAAAGCTCACCATGACGACGTAGCCACACTCGAGGAACAGGGATTGAAGCAATGCCTTGTAGATAGTCGTAAGCAGAAAAAGAGCCATCAGCAGACCGGTAGGTTCCAGCAGTTAAAGCCGCTTTGGTGAAGCGGTCTAGGCGATAGACCCGAGGCTGACGCTCGGTCGCTTCAACCCCCATGCAGTACCAGGTGCCGAAGGTAAAGCCTATGCCCCAGATGGATGTCCTGCGACTGCGCGTCTCACCACGAGCGTTAGTGTAATCGAAGCTCAACACCTTCTGCTCAGCTAGCGCCTCAATCACCTGCTCCAAATAAGGTGCCTGCTTAAACACAACCTCAGAGTGCCCATTGGCACTCTGGGTCTGTTCAACACCTAGTTTGGCAAGTGCCCGCTCCACAGAGCGGTGAGCTACGCCCTCCTGCCAGCTCGCGGCAGCCAGCGATAGCAACGAAAGATCTACAACAGATAAATGGTGAGCGCTCCCTTTGGCATGCTCAATGCGATACAGCGTTTCAACCCCCACCTTAGACGTCACCAGGGTGTACCCCAGCTTGCGCAGAGAATCCTTATCTCGCTCAAACGTCCGTTCGAAGGCGGCCGTTGATGGTGCGTTACGGTACGACGTGATGGTATCACGTATCTGTGCGCGCGATAATCCAACCTCACTGGCGGCAAGCACGTTCAAAACGCCCAGCAACCGCTCAACACTGCTTCTACTCATAGATACAAGAATAGCCCCCGACCTCTTAAAATCGGGGGCTATAAGCTATGCGCTACTTGCGAACATCTACCAAATCAACCACGAAAATCAGGGTTTCGTTGGGACCTATAGCAGCACCGGCGCCGCGCTCGCCGTAGGCGAGATGTGAGGGAATCTCGAGGCGACGGCGTCCGCCCACCTTCATGCCGAGAAGACCCTGATCCCAGCCTTGAATGACCTGACCTACGCCAGCGGTGAATCCTAAGGGCTCGCCACGGTTCCATGAAGAGTCGAACTCCTCACCGGTTGACCACGAAACACCTACATAGTGGCACTGAATGTAGTTGCGGGGTTCAACCTCGGCGCCCTTGCCCTCAATGAGATCAGTAATCACGAGTTCTGTGGGTACATCGCCCTCAGGAAAGTCGATTTCAGGCTTGGTACGATCAAGTTTACGTTCGCCAAATGACATCAGAGAATTTCCTTATCTTTATGAAATGGTCAGTAATTTACTCAGAGGGGCTAGGCTCTGCGGCAGGAGCATCAGCGGGTGCTGATTCGCTCGGAGGTGCATCACCTGCCGGAGCCATGTCGTTTGCTGACTCCGCGGGTGCCGGTGATTCTGAAGCTGCTGCGCTAGAGCTGGGGGCAGAAGTTTCAGCGGGTGCTGTACCTTCAACGCTACCCAAGAGGTCAATCACGAATACCAAGGGACCTTCCGGTGCCTTGTTCTGAGCGGCATTAGCGCCGTACGCCATCTCGGTGGGGATAGTCAGCATCACACGTGAGCCAACCTTCTGACCCTGTAAACCGTCTACCCAACCCTTGATGAGATTCTCGTTGAGGGGGAAGGACGCGGGAGCAGCACCTTCGGCGTAATTGCCGTCAAAGACTTCACCATTGTTCCAGGTCACACCCAAGTAACGAACAAAGAGGGTATCGCCCTTATTCACGGTCTGACCGTTGCCTTCGATGAGCACGTCAGATACCAGCTCGAGGGGTTCATCACCCTTGTTCTCAGGCAGGGCAATAGTAGCGTTATTGCCTTCCAAGCTGAATTTGGGCTTTGACTCACCCAAGTCCTTCTGCTCACCCTCAACGATGCTGGGGATTTTTCGAGCAACGGTGTAAACCTCAACATTGGTTGCGGTACCGGGGCTAGCGGTCACCATGGCGCCGTCTTTACCCACTGATTCGTTTGAAGAGTACGAGAAGGTAGTACCCACCTTGTTAGATGAGAGCAAATCGTAAAGCTCGGGGGCATTTTTTTTCAGCTGCTCGTTGACCTCAACAATTTGCAAAGGAGCACCTGCATAGGTGCTGCCCTGAGAGCTACCGTCAGCACCAGAGAAAATAGTGCCCTGAAGTACAAGAATATCGCCGTCATTGATATCGTCACTGCTACCCTCTTCAACCACGTGAATCTGGGTCGAGGTAGCAGCAAACGGAGTCTTAAAACTAACGGAGGGCTCTGCAGTTGCTGACTTCACATCGTAATCAACCTTTGAGAGGTCGCTAGTACCCGCACCGCAGGCGGTTAGTGCCAAAGCTAAAGCAGCAGAAGTCGCTGCCCAGGTCATCTTTTTCTTCACGAATTTACTTTCGGTTAGAGGGATAAAGACTGTTCGCTCACTCATCTTACAGATGTTTTCTTAGTATTTACTCTAGAAATTCTGGTGATTTAGATAAAGGGCGGTGCCCACGAGCTGGTGGGTTTCACATCGTTGAGAACCTTGATGAGCTCATCAACGCTGGTGGACTCGGTGGCAAAGGGATCTTTGCAAACCGCCGTGAACTGGGGGTAAGCATTAAGTTTCAGGTGTACCCAGTCCACTGTGAACTGTTCCCCCGCCGCTCGTGCCGCATTGATGAACTCACCACGAATACGTGCGCGAGTGTGTGGCGGTTCTAGTGCCGCCTGGGCAATTGCCTCAGCAGACACTACTGAACGTACGCGTCCTTTCTTCGCCAAAATATTGAAAACGCCGCGGGTCTGGTCAATATCGTGGTAGGCAAGATCAAGCTGAGCAATCTTGGGGTCACCGTAACCACGTGCTACACCCTCGATGATATAGGTATCCAGAAGTTTTTTCTTAATTGCCCAGTCAATTTCGGTATCAATAGCGCTAAAATCTTGGGATTCGATGGCGTCAAGCGCGCGTTGCCACAAATCTAGAATATAGGGCACGTCCTCATGGTGGGCGCCGTGTTGCTCGATGTAGGCAGTAGCGCTAGCTAAATAATGACGCTGCATCTCAAGGGCGCTGCGTCGAGAACCATCAGCCAGCATGAAATAAGCCGTACCCGTCAGATCATGGGAGATGGTTCGTAGCGCTGTGGCGGTGTCTTTGATTTCGTAATCGTTGAGGGGGTAACGATCTTCTAGCATGCGCAGCACAATGTCGGTGGCACCCATTTTGAGAAGAGTGGTGGTCTGCGACATGTTTGAATCGCCGTTGATTACGTGCAATCGGCGGTAGAGCTGCGCGTCTGCGTGAGGTTCATCGCGGGTATTAATGAGTGGACGCGAGCGTGTGGTAGCAGTGGATGACCCCTCCCAGATGTAGTCTGCTCGCTGGGAGAAAGAGTAGCTGGAGTCTTGGCTCAGGGCCTCTGCAGTACCCCATGAAGGCGGGCCCTGGCGGTGAGTTTTGCCCGCGCCCACTAGAATTTGGCGGGTCACCAAAAAAGGAATGAGAGAACGCACGAGCTTAGCGAACTCTACTTTGCGTGAGAGCATGTAGTTTTCGTGAGAACCGTAAGAGTTATCGGCTGAATCAACATTGTTCTTGAAAAGATAAAGGTGCCCGGTCAGTCCCTCTTCCTGTAAGTGGTCTTCTGCCTGATTGACCAAATCGTTGAAGAGATACTCGCCTGCCTTATCGTGGGCGATCAGATCTCGCATGCTGGCGCACTCGGCGGTGGCGTATTCGGGATGAGATCCCACATCGAGGTATAGCCGTGAGCCATTGGGCAAAAAAACATTGGTGGAACGCCACGAATCGACTACAGGTTTGAAAAGTTTACGCGCTGCCTCCTCCGGCCCCAAATGACCGACCCCCTGGGGGCTGTAGCGGATTCCAAACTCCGTTTCGATACCAAAAATTCTGCGTTCCACGAATGCTGTGCTCTCTCTAGGTGCGTAATGAGGTCAAGACGGTAACCGAGTCGGTTACTGACCACCCTTTTGAATGAAACCGCGAACGAACTCTTCAGCGTTTTCCTCGAGCACGCCGTCGATTTCAGCTAAAAGATCATCAACCTCAAGCAACAGGTCTTCATCAACAGCCGCGGTGGCTTGCGCCAGCTCAAAGTCTTCAGTTTCCTGAGGGCTCTGCTGGGCTGACAGTGCTTGAACTTTTTTCTGTTCCACAGGTTTTTTCTCTCTTTTCTTGAATATCAGACAGGTAGTTTTAGTGAGTAACAGCGTGAGCGCCTAAGGCTCGCATCAGCCCTTCGGAGCTTTCATCAGCCAAATAGGGTTCGATCTCTGCGCGAGTAAGGCTCAAAGGCTCATCCATCGTTAAACGATAGGTCACGATATCTAGAGGGTTACGAGTGACTATCGTATCCCAGCTTGCCGAGACAACTTCGTGCTGCCAGATCTCCACAATCTTCCCTCGAAGGTATGCGCGCGTATCATGAGGCGGTTGGTGCGCTGCCTGACGAATCTGCTCTTCTGTGAAGAGCGTTTTCATCTTGCCCAGGGCAATCAGTTTGAAATACAGCCCCTTATCGGGGCGCACATCAGAGTACTGAATATCGATAGCTCGCATTTTGGGGTTATCCCAGCTGACACCCTTATTTACGTAGGCTCGCATGAGGTTATACTTCGCTACCCAATCCAGAGTATCTGCAAGGCTCAGTGGGTTCTGCTCTAGAGCGTCCAGTACCTCCTGCCACAGTGTCAGGACGCGGGCAGTCATCTCATCGGGGTGAGGATTGGCCTGACGGGCTACGGCAAGAAAAGTTTTTTGAATCTCCACAGCAGTTGTAGAGCTACCATCGCTGAGCTTCACCGGAGCCTTCATCGACAGATCACGGCTCACCGCGTGCATAGCTGCTACCGGATCAGCCAAGCGAAACACCGGAGCCACCTTCTGCTCAATCGCATCCAACACCAAAGCCACGGTACCAAACTTCAAAAGATTAGAAGTGTGCGAAAGGTTCGCATCCCCCGTAATCACGTGCAAACGGCGGTATTTCTCACGATCCGCGTGCGGCTCATCGCGGGTATTCACCAAAGGTCTGCGAATGGTAGTTTCCAAACCCACTAACCGCTCAAAGAAGTCCGCCCGAGACGATATCTGAAAACCCGCCTGCTCACCGCTGGCACCCAAGCCCACGCGTCCTGCACCCGTATAAATAATGCGGGTTGCGAAAAACGGCGCTAGCACCAAGGTCAGATACTCGAAATCAACACCGCGATCTACCAGGTAATTCTCATGAGAACCATAAGACTGACCTTTGCCATCAGTGTTGTTCTTATAAAGGTGAATAGGCTCAACCCCAGTATTCTGCGCTGAACGCGCCAGAGCATCCACCGTCTCAGCGGCAATAAAGTCACCGGCAGCATCCCACAGTACAGCATCAAACGGGTTCGTCACCTCAGGTGATGAGTACTCGGGGTGAGCATGATCCACATATAGACGGGCACCGTTGGGAAGAATCGAGTTCATGGTGACTTTATCCCAATCCAACCGCTCAGCATACATCCCCGATTCACGCAAAGCCTCAGCAGCAATATCCTCACTCGTGAGCACATATGCCTCATCGGTCAGCTGCGACTCATGCGCCAGCTCACGCTGCATAGCGAAACCGCGCGCGTCCTCCAGGGGCTGCTCAGAATCGTATTCCCACTGCGCTCGCTGGGCAGTTCTAAAAACCATCGCATTATAAGTATTCACGATGGTTGCAGAAAGTACCGTGTGGTTAGCTTCGGGGGTCGTTGGTGCAATCACACCGAACTCGGTCTCTGCCCCCATCACCCGCTGAACGCCCATAGTGTTACTCCCCCCGCCCGGAACGAACCGGTGAGGCGCTCAAAAAGCGCAGGCGCAAGTTCTTCTGAGCCAGAACGTCCTCAATCTCAGCAGCCTGGGGAACATCGACCTGATCCTCAAACTCAGCGCGGATTGCCTCTAGCACATGCTCCGCTCTCAAACCCCGTGAACCGGTTGCCAAGAAGTCTTTAATAGCCTGCTTCTTAGCGTTATCAACAATATTGCGAATGACGGCGCCCGAGAGGAAGTCACCCCGGTAGAGCCAACGGGAAATGCCGTTCTCGAACTCCACGCTGATATAGCGGTTGAACTCATCAAATGAATAGAGAGAATTGACCGCGCGGTCAATAATGGATTCCAGTGCCACCTGCGCCGAACCTGCACGCTCAACCTCAGACTCGTGTACCGGTAGCTCTGAGTTCAGGTAAAGCCCAAAGATTTCGCGCGCACCAGCGGCATCGGGGCGGTTAATGCGGATTTTCACATCAAGACGCCCCGGACGCAGCACGGCGGGGTCAATCATATCCTCGCGGTTGGTAGCGCCAATAACAATGACGTTATCGAGCCTTTCCACACCGTCAATTTCAGCCAGAAGCTGCGGAACAATGGTCGTTTCAACGTCGGATGAACGCCCAGAACCACGGGTACGGAAGAGCGATTCCATCTCGTCGAAGAAGACCACCACCGGATTACCCTCGGCTGCTTTTTCGCGGGCTGCACGGAAGATATCGCGAATCTGACGCTCAGTTTCACCCACAAACTTATCGAGCAGTTCCGGGCCCTTAATGTTCAGGAAGTAACCGGTCGTTGAGCCATCCTTGCTCAGCTCAGCAGCCCGGTGAGCCAGTGAATTAGCCACCGCCTTGGCAATGAGGGTCTTACCGTTACCCGGAGGACCATACAACAAAATACCCTTGGGCGGAGTCAGGTGGTACTCACGGTAAACCTCAGGATGCAAGAAGGGCAACTCCACGGCGTCCTGAATCTGCTCAATCTGTGAACTCAGACCACCAATTTGGCTGTAAGTAATATCGGGAACTTCTTCAAGAATAAGTTCCTGGGCATCAGTCGAAGGCACCACCGCGCGCACCATCGAAACCTTGGAATCGAAGATGACAGCGTCCCCGGTAGACAGTTCAGAGCCGCTGACGCTCCCCGCCAAACGGGCAACAGTCTTAGCCTGGTTTGGAAGCTCAACTACTACGTGAGAAGCATCAAGAACCTCCCGAACCACCACCACGTCCCCATAGTTCTCATAACCTAAGCTCACCACAGCCTGAGAATGCTCATTGAGCAAAACGGTCATGCCCGGTTCAACCTCATCGGGGTTCAGCAGCGGTGATAAGGGAAGACGCACCAGGCGTCCGCCCATCAACACATCAAGATAAGGCTCAACCTCAGCAGGGGTTTTACCTGACGCCAACTGAGAATAAGTCATCATGCCCCGACCCACCTCAAGCACCACAGCTGAATTAAGCGGCGGTGAAACCTGCTGAGCCATCGCCACGCGCATACGCTCAATCTCAGCCTTGGTCATCTCTAAAGCGCGCACCAGCTTCTGATTCTTCTCACCGGCAACACGCAACTGCCGGTCAAGGTTGCGCCGGTTCTCGTTGGTGAGATTGAGCTGACGCAAAGCCCTCTGATAATCAGCGGTTGATACCTGGGAGTTCTCGCTCATACGATGCTTCTTTGTTCGAAGGATGGTGGTGATTGCGGGCTAACTGCTGAAGACCTAGCCCTCGTGGTTGAGGTGCTCGTTAGCTTCGGCAGCATGCGATGCTAAGTTCTGAGCATCGCGAGCGGCGCGGCGCAGCTTACGATCTGTCACGTTACGCTCACCCAAGGCAGCAGGAGTCCATGCGTTCATATCCTCTTCAGAAAAGTCGGTCTTGGACGCGCGACGCTTAGGAGCTAGACGAATCGCGCCGTCTGCCAGTCGGCGGGCGGTAATCAAGAAACCGGTGTGGGCAACCATACGGTGGTCAGGGCGTACTGCCAGACCCTCCACATGCCAGCCACGTACCATCGTCTCGTGAGATTCAGGCTCGGTAAAACGACCATCAGCGCGCAGCGCCTCAGCAGTACGCGAAAGCTGGGTAACAGTTGCAACGTAGCAAATAATAACGCCACCGGGAGCCAGCACGGTCGCTACCGCATCCAAACACTCCCAGGGGGCAAGCATATCCAGCACCGCTCGGTCAACGCTGCCGGGTTCTTCAACATCGCCCAAAGTCTCCGCCAAATCACCCAGGGTAATCTCCCACGCGGGGTGCGGACCGCCGAACATGGTTTCCACGTTGCCGCGAGCAATATCAGCAAACTCCTCACGACGCTCAAAAGAACGCAGGTGCCCCTGATCGCCAATAGCCCGCAACAGACCAATGGACAGCGCACCCGAACCTACGCCAGCCTCAATCACACGCGCACCGGGGTAAATATCAGCCATAGTGACAATCTGACCGGTATCTTTAGGGTACACCACCGCAGCACCGCGAGGCATAGACAGCACAAAATCCTTATATAGCGGACGCAGGCACTGGTACATCAACCCCTCAGAGTTAGTAATCACCGTGCCCTCATCACTGCCAATCAAATCATTGTGATTGAAGTAGCCACGATGCGAGTGGTACTGACCATCAGTCTCAAGGGTAATGGTGGTAATACGCCCGCGCTCATCAGTAATCTGGACGCGCTCGCCGGGGCGGAAGGGACCACGACGGTTGTTAGCGCCGGTGGGAGTTGAAGAGGTCATCTGCTTCCTTACAATCTAAAAGTCTTGAAAAATGTTGAGTTTTAACTATTGTCTCAAATTTGCCGGTAAGGAGCGATTTCGAGCAACCCATCCGTGAGAAGTCAGTCTCACCCATCGCGCAGGTAGCGGGATTCGCGGGTCAGAATGCTACCGGCATCGGCATAGGTAATGACACCCAAAATCCTTTGCGCCTCATTAACTACAGGCCATGCCGCAGGAACCAAACCATTTTTCACTTCAACCGGCTGCTGATCCCAGATATACCCGTTGAAATACTCCATGAGGTCATAGCGCAAAGCCGTGTGGGCAATCGCTGGCTCGCCTAGTTCTAGAGCCAACTCCCCCAGTGGCGTAGACTCAGCGGCACCTTCCAGCAAAGCCTGCGGAACCCACCAGATGCGTCCGCCCGCTACCGGTGAATCAGCAATAACAACAGCTAATCCCCGAGCAGCCTCGTCCCTCACCACTCCCACCGGAGTCTGCCCACTAAAAAAAAGCGGCAGGACGCATGAGATTAGTCGCTAGCAGAGGGTCGTGACCCACCGCCTGCTGTTTCAAAACCTTCAAGTGCGCCTGAGCGTTACGCCACAGATAAGACGCCACATAAATCAAAATCACCACGGAGAACAGACTAGAAAGCCAACCTGTCACCACCGCAAAACCCGCGAGGGCAGGAATCAAAGCCACACCGCACCAGGCAGTTACCCTCACCGCTCTTGATTTAAGACCACCAACCCTATGCACGAACGCTTCTACCGCGTGCCCACCGTCTAGCGGGTAAGACGGTAGGAGGTTAAAAACAAAAATCGCGAGGTTGGCATCCGACGCCAGATGCAACCCCCACCGAAAAGGCGAAGCGGGCAAAATCTCCACAAGAACGTACCCCAGCAGGGCAAAGATCAGGTTCACCACCGGTCCAGCCAAAGAAACCAACAAAGAAGTAGTCGGGCTGCCCTGGGTCAGCTTCGTCAGCCCGCCCCACAGCGTCAGCGAAATAAAAGAAACCCTCTGCCCCCGCGCCACACCCACAGCAGCATGCGCCAACTCATGACAAAAAACAGCAAACGCCACAGTGAAAGCAACAGTCGCAGAAACCGTTAGAGCATCGCCCAAACTCACCAAAGGCGAACGATTGAGATAGTAGGCATACCCCACAACCACAACCGCCATAAAAATAAACCAAGAAGAACGTAAGTAAATCGGCGCACCAAACACCCTACCCACCTGTACGCCCTGCACCGAAGGTGCCATACACTCCCCCACACTGTCTAACAACTAGCCACCATCTTATGCCCACCCCCATCAACGCACCAAGAGGTTCACCACCCGGTGAACGCACTCCTCAACACGAGCAGTAGAATCAATACCAGAGTAAAACGACCTATACACAGAACGGACGCAACACTTCATATATGGAATCGCTCACCACTCTCAACAACCTCCCCCGATCATCCCAGAACCACACCACCGTTCTCCTTGCCGCCTTTGAAGGGTGGAACGACGCCGGTGGCGCAGCCAGCGAAGCCCTCCAGTACCTCACCCGCGTCTGGGACTTCACAGAACAAACCGGCTTCAACGACGACGAATACTTCATCTATACCCAACAACGTCCGCTAATGATGTCCCAACCCGATGGTCCTGCAGAAATCCACTGGCCAGAGCTCTCAGTCTCCGAAACAACCCTGCCCGACCAAAACATCCGCCTCATCGTACTCACCGGCCCAGAACCCGCACAACGCTGGAAAACATTTATTGACGAGTTCTACGCGCTCGCTCAGCGCTTGGACGTCGATACCGTGCTCTTTCTCGGCGCTCTCATGGCAGAAACACCCCACACCCGCCCCTTCCCCGTTGAAGTAACCAGCGAGTCACCCCTGCTACGCCAGTTGCCGCTCGTCGAACGCACCACTTACACAGGCCCAACAGGCATCACGGGAGTAACCGCCCTTGCCGCACCTGACAATCTGCCGGCAGCCAGTCTTTGGGTATCAGTTCCCCACTACGTCGGTCACCCACCGCACCCCAAAGCAACCCTCGCGCTGCTACGCAGCCTAGAAACACTGTTGGGTATAGCGATTCCTCTGCGTCCCTTCGAAGATGAGATGGACGCGTGGGAGCGAGGTGCCGCTGAACTGCTAGAAGAAGAAAGCGAACTCGCCGACTACGTCCGCCAACTCGAATCAATCTACGACGCCGAGAACCCCACCACACCCTCAGGCGAAGACATCGCGGCGGAGTTTGAGCAGTTCCTCAAACGCCGCGAACAATAAATAAAACGGCGGGCACCTTCTCACTGTCAGAGGTGCCCGCCGTTTTAATGATGTTTTTAGAGTTTTACGCCAAGACGAGCGTCCAGGATATCGCGCAGTAGAGCACCGCCGCCGATACCCTCCTTCGCCACCGCGTTCCGTGCCCAAGCCTCAAGAACATCGAGCGCTGCAGGGGCATTGAGGTCATCCGCGAGATACTCACGGACGCTTGCCAATGCCTCATGTGCCGCTGAATCATCACCGGTAAGCTGGCTGGCAGTGGTAAAAAGTTCAAAGCGTTCCTGAGCACGGGTGAGAACATCGTCAGTCCAGAACCAATCAGAACGATAGTGATTGCTCATAATTGCCAGGCGAATAGCTCCGGGATTCACTCCAGCCGCGCGTAGTT